>DAOKYY010000042.1:10474-28709 GCA_035325905.1 Aggregatilineaceae bacterium
TCTATTCGTCATGCCGCAAGCTGTCTCGGCTGGCGCCTCGTAGAGCGGCTCTCGCACAATGCGCGGGGCTAGGCCCGGCGGCGGATGATGTCCAGATAGACCGCGCCGATCAGAATCGCGCCGGTGACGACGATCTGCCATTCCGGGTCAACGGACATGATCCGTAAGCCGTTGATCAGCACGCTCATCACGAACGCACCGATGATCGTGCCCATGATCGTCCCTTCGCCGCCGCTTAGCGAGGTGCCGCCGATCACCACCGCCGCGATCGCGTCCAGCTCGTAGCCCTGCCCCAGCGCGGGCTGCGCGGAATTGAGCCGCGCCGCCATCAGCACACCGCCCAGCCCGGCGAACAGCCCCCCCACGGTATAGACCAGCGTCTTCCAGAACTTGACGTTGACGCCCGATAGGCGCGTCGCTTCCTCGTTGCTGCCGAGCGCGAACGTATAGCGGCCCAGCACGGTGCGATTCAGCAGGAAGGCCGCCACGATCGCCGCGCCAAACAGGATCAGCACCGCGTTCGGGATCTCAAACTCCGGGAAGACTTTTCCGATCAGCGACCCCAGCGCGATCGAGCGGAACGCTGGCGCGTCGTTGAAGTAGATCGGGCGCAACTCCGACAGGACCAGCGCCAGCCCTTTGGCGATGTACATCATGCCGAGCGTCGCGATAAATGGCGGGACTTTCATCCGCGAGATGACCGTCCCGTTGATCAGGCCGGCCAGCCCGCCCATCAGCACGCCGCCCACGATCCCGACGCCGACCGGCAGGCCCCAGTTGATGGTAAACACGGCCGCCATCACGCCCGAAAACGTCATGACGGTTCCGATGGACAGGTCAATGCCGCCGGTGATGATCACGAAGGTCACGCCCAGGGCCAGCACGCCGTTGACCGAGGTCTGTAGCAAAATCCCCACAACGTTGTTGAAGGTCATGAAGTGCGGCGACGCCAGCGAGAAGTAAACCAATAGCAAAATCAGTGCGCCGAACGCGAGGAACTTTCGCGTTGCGTCCGCGCGCAGCATCGAGCGACCTGAGATCTTCTTGGGGACAACCGTAACGTCCATACGCCGCCAGTCCTGTTCTGAATACTAGGGCTGTCTTATTGAACGACAGCGCTGCGCTGCGTGGCGAACTGCATAATCTTCTCTTGAGTGGCGTCGGCGCTGCTCAGCTCGCCGGTGATCCGCCCCTCGCACATCACGATGATCCGGTGGCTCATCCGCAGAATCTCTGGTAACTCGGACGAAATCATCACGATCGATTTGCCCTGCCGCGCCAGATCGTTCAGCAGCCGGTAGATCTCGCTCTTGGCGCCGACATCGATGCCGCGCGTCGGCTCGTCGAAGATCAGGATGTCGGTATCGGCGGTCAGCCATTTGGCGATCACGAGCTTCTGCTGGTTGCCGCCGGAAAGGTTCTTGACCTTCTGCTGCAAGCTGGGGGTCTTGATCGCCAGCATCTCGACAAAGCGGTGGGCCGTCGCGCGAATTTTCGCCTGCTGCACCACGCCGATCCGGTTCAGAAAGCGCTGGAAAGCCGCCAGCACGATGTTGGTTTCCACATCCATATCGAGCGTCAGGCCGTAACGCTTGCGGTCTTCGGACAGATAGCCGATTCCGTGGCGGACCGCGTCGCGCGGGTGCCGGATCTGCACCTTCTTGCCCAGGACGTAGATTTCGCCGGAGTCGATCGGGTCGGCGCCGAAGATCGCGCGCGCCACCTCGGTTCGTCCCGCGCCCATCAGCCCGGCGAAGCCCACGATCTCGCCCCGCTTCAGCTGGAAGCTGACGTCGCGGACGGTGCGCCCCCGGTTCAGATGGCGCACGTCGAGCACGATTTCGTGGCTGTTGCCTTCCGGGATTTCAGGCGACGCCTCGTAGATCGTCCGACCGACCATCATGCTGATGATCCGATTGATATCAGCGGCCTCGATCGGCACGGTGTCGATATAGCGCCCGTCGCGCATGACCGTGATCCGGTCCGCGATTTGGAACAGTTCTTCCAGGCGGTGGGTGATGTAAACGATGCCTACCCCTTTATCGCGCAGCTGGCGGATGATGCGGAACAGCTCGGCGATCTCCGCTTCGGTCAGCGCCGCCGTCGGCTCGTCCATGATCAGCACTTCGGAGTTGAACGACAGCGCCTTGGCGATCTCGACCATTTGCTGCTTGGCGACCGTCAGGTCCGCTACCTTCGTGCGCGGATCCAGATCGATATGCATCGTCGCCAGAAGCTCCCGCGTCTGCTCGTTGATCGCCCTGTCGTCCAGCAGAAAACGGGGCGAGCGGCGCGGCTCGCGGCCAATGAAGATATTCTGCGCCACGGTGAGATGTGGCATCAGGTTGAGTTCCTGGTGGATCATGGAGATGCCGTGCTGCTGCGCGGCGCGCGGGTTGGAGAGGTGGACTTCTTTGCTGCGAAAGCAAACCTGTCCCGCATCTTTCGTGTAGACGCCGGCCAGCACTTTCATCAGGGTCGATTTCCCGGCGCCGTTCTCTCCGACCAGCGCATGAATCTCGCCCGCGCGCAGGTCGAAGTGACAGTTCTCGAGCGCGTGCACGCCCGGAAAACTCTTTTCGATGCCTTCCATGACCACTAAATCATTGTTCATCCTCACCCCTCTGATCGTCCTGCGGGGGATTGACGTTCGGTCAGCTTGCGGATGCGCTCAATCGGCGGCTATGCGCCTTCGGTGATTCTGCCCGACCGGGCGGGCAAGGAACCCGGACACATGGTTCAGACCACGAGGTCGCCGGTGCGACCCCAATCGACTCATATCGACGCTTAAGACTAGATCATGCCAGGCGACATGATACCGATAACATATCATAGACCTATACGGCTGTCAAACGCCTGGCGGTCGCCACTTTACGGGGCGACAACGCCGATCGTCAGCATGACATTCGCCCACACCCGCGCCTCGCCGGTCGCAATCACCAGCCCGACCTCCGGGCGCTGCGCGAAGGCGTAAAAGGCGAAGCGGTCGAGCGGCTGGAGCGGGATCCCTGGCAGATGCGCGCGGAATTCCGCGAAAATCGGCGGCTCGCCGCCATCGCTCGGCTGCATGACGTGCGCGGCCTCGACGGGGATCGCCGTCACGAGCGTTTCAAGCACGTCGGTCGCGTTGATCAGCCCCGGCCGCAGGTTGAGATACACGTGCGCCGCCGCCGGGTTGGTGTGCGTCCCGAACGGGAAATTGCCGTCCGCGATCAGGACCATACTGCCATGCCCCATCGTCCCAAGCGCGCTCAAGATCGCCGGGTGAGTGAGTGTCGAGCGTAACATCTAATCGAGCCTTTCTGTGCGCTGGGCGCCGGTCGATCCGGCGCCGCTCCAATCGCCCTCTGACACGCGGGGAAACAGGCGCTCCTGCGCCCCCGCCACCTTCTACTATACAACCGATTTGCCGTTTTCAATCCTCGGCAGGGCGCGTGCCCGGCGGCGGACCGCTGGATCGCCGAAAGACGAACTCAGGCGGCAGAATCGTCTCCTGCGGCCCGTCCGGCCCTTTGCCTTCCAGCCGGTCGAGCAATAGCAGCGTCGCCTGACGCCCCATCTCGTAGGCAGGCTGCATCGCCGACGTGAAAAAGGGATCGATCACCATGGTCGGCGGCAGATCGTCGAACGTGACGAACGATACGTCTTCTGGCACGCGCAGGCCGCGCTCGACCAGCGCGCGTACCGCGCCCACCGCGATAAAATTGTTCGCCGTGAAAAACGCGGTCGGGCGCGGGCTGGCTTCCAGCGCGCGGCGCGCCATCGCGTAGCCGCTCTCGACCGAGTACGTCCCGTACTCAAGCAGGCCCGCCGGAGCATCCAACCCCGCCTCGCGCAGCGCGCGCTGCCAGCCTGCCACCCGGTCGGCGGCGGTCGTCACGTCGGCAGGGCCGCTCAGCATGGCGATCCGCCGGTGGCCCAGGTCGAGCAGATGCCGCACCAGGCGGTACGCGCCTAGCTCGGAGTCGCAGCGCACGCTGTCAATCGACTGCCCTGGAAGCTGCCGGTCGAGCAAGACCAGCGGGATTGTCTTGTCCTGCAACAGAGCGACTGAGTCCGGCCGGCTACGCGCGGGGACGAGCAGCAGCCCGTCGATCTGCTTCTGCATCAGTACGCGGATATATTCCTGCTCCTCCTCAGGCGATTCGTCGGTATTGCAGAAGATCACGCTAAACCCCAGCTCGCTGGCGGTGTCTTCGACGCCGCGCGCGATGGTCGTAAAGAAGGGGTTGGTGATGTCGGTGACGATCAGGGCGATGGTCTGGGTCTGCTTAAAGCGCAGGCTGCGCGCCAGGGCGTTGGGGATGTAACCTAGCTCCGCAATCGCCTCCTCGACGCGACTGCGCGTGTCCTGGCTGATGTAGCCCGAATTGTTGATGACTCGTGAGACGGTCATCTTGGAGACGCCGGCCCGTTTTGCGACATCAGCGATGGTGCTCATAGGACACCCTCACTCCGACGCGGGGCGAAAGCGCGGGTGCCGCGACCGGCGCCCCGCGCAAAACAAGTCTGCGAGGACTATGTTATCGGTAACATAGTGACAAGATAGCACGAATAACCAGCGGATGTCAAGCGTACCGGCTGCCAGACCGGGGCGCGCCGTCACCCGGTAGACAGCGTGCAGGCCGGGGAATATCCCCGGCCTGCGCCATTTCGCGCGCCAGTTTGCGGCGTGGCCGTGCCGGCGCGCGACAGGTTAGTGATGGTGCGCGTCGGCCTCGGCTTCGGCCCTGGTGCGGTGAACTGTGCCGTCGGCATGTTCCGGCGGCGCATAGAGCGTGTACAGCTTGAGCGGCTCGTCGCGCGACGTGTTGATCACGTTGTGCTCGGCGCCCGCCGGAATCACCACCGCCGACCCATCCCGCAGCGGGATTTCCTGCCCATCGATGAGCGCCTTCCCCTCACCTGCCTCAACGCGGATAAACTGGTCGGTATCGGGGTGCGTCTCCTGCCCGATATCCTCCCCAGGCTTGAGGGCCATTAGCACCAACTGGGTCTTTGGGCCGGTGAACAGCACCTTGCGGAAATACTCGTTCTCAATCGTCGCCTGTTCGATATCGACGGAGTACCCGGACATAGCCTTTTCTCCTTTACAGCGTTCCGCGCAAACACATACATCCCAGATTGTACACAGACCGCTCCCGCTGCGGCGCGGCTGGCGCGAGAACGAAAAGACTGGACGATCAGCGAAGCCAGGCGCGCACGCAGCGCGGGCGATCCTAGCCGCAGCCCCCGCCCGACGGGCCGCGCGCGACCTGCAGCTTGACCTTCGGCGTGTAGTCCAGCTCGTAGGCGTGCAAGTCGGGTCGCGCTACAGGATAGCGCGATCCCAGCGCCGAAGTGAACGTGAACGCCAACCGGTCAGGCGCTTCCGAGATCAGCGAGTGCTCAGCCTTGAAGGCGTCGCTGGCGAAGGTGTCCAGCCAGCCGTTGATGCCGCCTTCGAGGATATACACGTTCGCGACGCTCTCGGCGACGAGAATCTTCCACGCCTCGGTCGCCTCGTCCTCGCCGTTGCTCATCACAACGTTCAGCGTGTTCGGCGGCTCGGCGCGCAACTCCTCGGCCAGATCGGTCATCGTGTTCAGCGGCGTGTGGCGGGCGTCCACCAGGTGGAAGCGGTTGTAATCGGACTCGCTGCGCACGTCCAGCAGGTTCACTTTCAGTTTCTTGTCGTACATTTTTTCGAGCAGCTCGCCGGGGTGGATTTGCACTTCGCGCGCCGCAAGCAGCGCGCCTTTTTCCTCCTCGATGGCCTTCCAGCGATCCTCGGTCGTCGGCTGGCCGATCACCAGCACGGCCAGCGCCAGCGCGACCAGCCCGCCCGCCGCCGCAAACCGCCAGCGTGGACGTTCCGCCGGGTCGGTTTTGCCGCCGATAACCTTTTCAAGATACTCGGCGCCATAGAAGATCAGAAAGGCCATCACGGTGATCAGCACCACGACGACGCCGGTCGGCAGGCCGAGAAACTCCGGCACGGTGTAACGCCCCAGGTACGACGAGTTCCAGAAGTTCTCGAACGCGCCGACCGTCTCGCCGAACAGAAAGATGCCGAAGAACGCCCCCAGCGTGAAGAAGATGCCGTCGATCTTGCCGGTGGCCGAGGCGACCAGCGATGTGCCGGGGCAGAACCCGCCGATGATGAACCCGACGCCCATCACCAGCCCGCCGACGATGCCCGGCCAGAGATAGGTGGGGTTGACCCACACCAAGTTGTAGTCGAGCAAGCCGAGCGCGCTGGTCAGGAAGATCAGGATCATCGCCGTGACAATCGCGCCGAACATCACCTTCAACACGGTCAGGTCTTTGAAGTAGAACTGGGCGGCGAGCTTCTTGGAATTGCCAAACCCAGCGATCTCCAGCACGAAGCCAAACGCGAACCCGATCACGATATAGACGATGTACGATCCCCAATGACCGAAGAAGTCCGACAGGGTCAGCGGAAAGGGCGCCATAGTCTCCCCCTTAGTTCCACAACTTGCGGACGAAGTACGCCAGCGCGTAAGCCCCGGCGAACACGGCGAACATAAACGCCCAACTGCCAACCGACAGCACCGCGCCGCCCGATAGCGCCTGGCCCGACGTGCAGCCCCGCGCGAAACGCGCGCCATAGCCCATGAACGCCCCGCCGACAAACGCCATCACCCAGCGCAGGCGGACCGGTACGCGCGGCCCGCGATTGGTTTCGAGCTTCAGGCGACCGTTCAGCCAGCCGGAGGTGAACCCGCCGATCAGCACGCCGACGGTCACGAAGACGACCCAGTTGTCGAGCGGGTTGCGGTCGCCCCCGGCCATCTCCAACAGGTACGGCGTGGTATCGACGTGGTCCGGCGCCAGCGCGTCTTCGACGACAACCAGCAGGCGGTTCATGCCGCCGGACGCGCCGAGTCCGTTGCCGGTGATGAAGAAAGCCAGGAACAGCACCACCCCCAGCAGGATGCCCCCTAGATACGGGTGGACATAGGGCCGGGTGGCGCGGCGCAGCAGGGAGCGCCCCGCCGGGACACCCGTCTCGCCTTGAGCCGATGAATAGGTCGCCATCTACGCTTCCTCCACTGTGTCGTGAACTTCCAGCTCGCTCCATCCGGTGATCATCGACTTGATGCCGGTCAGGGGCGTGCGCTCGGTCGTGGTTAGATAGACATGCATGATGATGAACGCCGCGAAGGTCCAGGCCACCAGCGAATGCAGCGGCGCGAGCACGGTCAGCCCGCCGAGGCGGTTGGCAACATCCGGCCAGGTCTGCGCGCCCCACATCAGGATGCCAGTGATGCCTTGCAGCGGCAGCAGCACGTTGAGAATCGCCAGGTACGTCACCTGCTGCAACGGGTTCATCTTGCGCCGGGCGGATTTCTCGAACGGGTGCCGCTCGCCGCGAAAGATGCCGCGCAGGTAGTAGAGCGACTGCGCGAACGCCGCGCCGAAGAACCCGTGCGGCTCCGGCAAGAACTGACGGATCTCACCGCTGGCGAGGTGATAGAACGCCGCCAGCGCCGCGTTAATCGCGAGGATCGCCGCCAGCACGTTGTGCACCAGCACGACATAGCGGAAGCTGAACATCCCGAACACGTCCGGCTTGTGGATGATCAGCCCGGTGAACAGCAAGAGCAGGATCACGACCGTTTGCAGCCAATGCCACTGCCGCTCGTAAACCGAGTACATGTACTCCCGCCGGTACTTTGGCTCCGTGTGGTGGGCTGCCCACCGCCGGGCCGCCAGGTAGCGCAGCCCGCTGTGCGCGCTGACCCCGCCCACCACGCCGAGAACCATCAGCGCGCCGAGCGTGTCGATCCACTCGACCCGGTCGTGCCCGAAGACGTACAGACTCAGCGGCTCCGTGTTGTGCTGCGGCGCATAGTACAGCGCGCCATTCTCTGTGACCAGCTCGCCAGGGATTTTTACGCCCGGCCCGCCCACAAAGCCCGGCAGCACGCCGCCCGGCATATCGCCCGCCAGCAGCACCCGGTCCGCCAGCCGCGAGTCGTCGCGGTGGCAGGTGTCGCAGTCCTTGATCGCCCACTCATCGCTGGCGACGTTGTGGCTGATGGTGTAGGGCCGCACCTCGCCCTCGATGCGCGGGGTATCGAGGCCCTGCGCTTCGAGCCGCGCGGCGATCAGCGCGACCTTCGCCTCGCTGTCCAGTTTCAGCTCGCCGTCGTCAAGCGCGCCATCAGCGTTGGCGTCGAACCCCGCCAGCACGTCGGGATGGTAGCCCTCGCCCTCGAACCAGGCGGCTTCCAGGTCGCGCAGTGGAACGGGCCGCGCCGGGTCGCCATAGACCCAGAACCAGGTCGTGATCAGGTTATGGGGGGCCAGCGTCAGCGCGCCGCCAGCGTCCTCGCGCGGCAGCAGGACCGGCGCGAACCCGGTCAGCAGGTCGCCACCTGAGGCGCTGTCGCCACCGGCCACGCCGCGACATTCCGTCCGGGCCGTCTTGCCAGCGGTCAGCACCGTCCAGTCGGTGGTCTGCCGCGCCGCCCCGTAGAGGGCCGGAATATGGCAGGTTTCGCAGCCCAGCGCCTCGGTATGGCGCTCGCGGTACGGCAGCCAATCGTGCCCCACGGACGGATCGTGGCACGCCTCGCAGCGGCGGAGCGTGTTATCGAACTCCGGCGCCAGGGCGCTTTGCGCGCTGGACCCTTTCGCGAACTGGTGCACCGGGCGATAGAGATATTCGCCCAGGTCGATCCGGCGCGGATCGAAGATCAGATGCTCCAGCTGGTCGTCCTCCGCCGGGCGGTAGTACACCGGGTTGTTGAGCGCGAAGTGGCAGTTGACGCACTCCACCGCGCGCTCGGCGTGCACATCGAACGAGCGCGACAGCGTCTGTTTGTCCGCCAGGTTCGCGCCGGAGTTCAGCAGAACCTGCGCGGCGAAGACCTGGCCGGTGGTGGCGGTGGTCGGCTCCGCGACGGAGCAATCCTCGATAGCCAGCGGGGTCTGGTTGTCGGTGTGCACCTGCCCGTGACACTGGCCGCAGTTGCCGGCGGACGGGTCTTGCAGCGTCACGTATTCCTGAAGCAGCGCGCCCTCGGCGTCGAAGGCGTCCGCATTCCAGGCCCAGATGCCGTCGGTTTCTTCAACGATCCCCGTTCCAGTGAGCGTCGCGGTGTTCGCCCAAGCGAAATCGCCCGCCTGCAACGCCGCGCTGCGCGCCTCGTTGTTCGGGGCTTGCAGATGGCACAGGAAACAGTTCATCTCGACCGTGCCGGACGCCTGCCAGTCCCAGGGAACCGTCTCCCCGGTGACAGGATCGATGATACTGGTCTCGGCCGGGGAGGCGTCCTCCGGCAGAGCGGTCAGGGCCGCGC
The DNA here is from genome assembly GCA_035325905.1 of Aggregatilineaceae bacterium. Classification (GTDB taxonomy): domain Bacteria; phylum Chloroflexota; class Anaerolineae; order Aggregatilineales; family Aggregatilineaceae; genus DYGX01. Next base: position 19,786 of record DAOKYY010000042.1, read on the forward strand.
CGCCGCGCCCGGTTTCGGCAGGACCGCCCCCGGCGTGATAGAGGCCCAGCGTTTGAAGCCACTCGGCGGTGGTCAGGTCGATGCGCTCGTCCCCCTCCGGCGACAGATAGCGGTAGGTCAGCGGGTCCCAGCGGCCAAACAGGCCGGGGCTGGAATCCCAGGGCTGGAACCCCTGCCCCGCGCCGCCCGCCAGGTCGCTCAACCCCACATCCGCGTGGAAGCTGTGCCCGGCGATAAAGGCGGTATCGTGGCACGCGCCGCAGGTTTTCATGGTCGAGACCGGCTGCGCGCTGGTCAGGACGTTCTCGCCGCCAGCGTCAAGCAGCGGAAAGGTGGGGTGCAGTGGCGAGCCGGTTGAAGCGACCGGGGTGGTCTCCCCGGTCTGCGCCGCGACCGGCCTGGCGGCCAGCGCCAGCAGCCCGGCCGCGAGCGCCGCGCCGCCCGCCAGCGCGACCAGCAGGTAACGTCTAGTGCGTAAGAAGGACAGATAGGCCGGTGCATTCATCGTGGTCTGTATCTCACTCCGCGTCGGTTGGCGCGGTGATCCGCCCACCCCAGCGCATCGGATCGCCCAGGTATCCCAGCGCCCCCCAGTCCAGGCGGCCGTTCGCGCTGTGGCAGTCGGTGCACTGGAGCACCTGCTCCGACGGCGCGACCATGTGGGTGATCGGCCAGTACATTTCCGTCTCGGTAAAGCCGTACTCGCCGCTGTAATCCAGACCCGTCTGCTCGGACCCAAGCTGCAACGCCAGGTCCCAGTCGAACTCGGTCCAGTAGCCGCCTTCGCCGACCGTCTTCGGCACCAGCAGGTAGTTGTTGACCGAGTCGTAAATCTGTTTGGCGGTGTGGACTTTGAACGGCCAGATTTTCGACGCCGGGTCGGCGATCGAGCCGATCGGATCGTTGATCTTCGTCACCTCGTCAGGGTTGATCGGGTCGCCCAGCAGGTAACGCTCGGCCGTGCCGGCATACCAGTCGTAGCTGGGGATGATGTTGCCCTCGTAGATGAAACTGCCCTTGATCTTCAGGTATTCGTGCTCGTTTTCGGGCAGGTCCTGGCCCGCCGTGGACCAGTCCCACACCATTTTGGTCGGCTCGCGGCGCGCGGCAGCGGGGATATGGCAGGTCTGGCAAGCGACCGTATCGGTGTGCGCGTTGATGCGGGCGTCGTCGTGCTGCGTGCCATCGTGACAGTCAGTGCAGGCAATCTGGTTCGCATTATCCACGCTGACCGAAATGGCGCGCCCCGCGATATCATGGTTGGCCGTCTGGTGGCAATCGATGCACTGGAAATCGTGACGCCCCATGTGCACGTCTAGCTGCTCGTCGGGGAAGTAGAGCGTCTCGTCCAGGTCGCCATGCTTAACCGCGTCACCCCCGCCGCCGTTGAAGTGGCAGTACCCGCAGTTGGTGCGGGTTGGCCTGCCGACGCTTTGCGCCGCCAGCGCGAGATCGACCCCTTCGGCCGGCTCGCCAGCGGCGGCCTTGGCGTACTGGCCGGACTGGTCGTGGCAGACCAGGCAGTCCACCTGGTCCTCGCCTGCTGTCTCGAAGAAGCTGGCGCTGTCCCAGCCGTAGCCCGCGTGGCAGCGCGTGCAGCCGGTCCAGTTCGACTGGATTCCGATGCAGAAGTTGTTGATGACATTAGCCTTGCCGGTCGAGACTGGCTCGTCGCGCCAATCGACCTCGACCGGCGGCGCCTGCCAGGTCCAGTGATTGGTCCGCATGACCTCAGCCGCCGCGTCTTCATGGCAGCTGAGGCAAGCCAGCGTCACCTCGCGGCCCGTTTCATACGGGCCTCGCATCAACGCGCTGTGATCGGTGGCGGGCTTGTCCTCCGGGACGCCTGCCCACGGATCGACGGTATCGGTCGAGTCCGGCCGGACGGCCAGCACCACCGGCACGATCACGATCAGCGCAGTCGCGATTAACCCAACAACCCAGATGAACTTGAAGTCTCTCATAGGTTTTTTGCCTTCGTGCGTCCCGATCCGTTAAGCGTTCTCCAGCCGGCCGGCCTGCTGCTCCAGCAACTCGCGGAGGATGTCGCGCATCTGGTCAAGCACATCCACAATACGCGGGTCGGTCAGGCGGTAGACCACCGCCGGACCGTTTCGCTCGGACGTTACCAGCAGGCGCTGGCGCAAGAGCGCGAGATGGCGCGAGACGGTCGGCTGCGGCAGGTCGAGCAGCTCGGCCAGCGCCGTGACATGCAGGGGCTGATCGTGCAGCGCGTACAGAATCTGGATGCGCTTGGGGTCGTTCACCGACTGGCAGATGTAGTTGTGCATGAGTTGGATTTCGTCGCCGGAGATCAGGGGCATGATCAGTCCTTCCATCTATTCGCACATCCGAATACGTGTATAGTGCCCTGTTTCACACAGCGCGGTTAGTGACAAATGTCGCGAATGCAGTAGGCCGAGGATCACCCGCTGGGATGAGGCGCGAGCGGCAGGCGAGAGCGATGGGGAAGATTGGCTGCTCGCCGCTCCTGCGGTTACAGATGCAAATCGTTTGGGCACAAAATAGCACTTCTGCCCGCCGTCGCTTCACCGTAGACTGGAGGTGAGTCGATCTACGCACCGGGAGAGCGCGCGATGAAACGCTTGTGGGCCGTGCTGGCCTTGCTCCTGTTCGCACCGGCGGCCGCATCCGCCCAGGATGATGGCTGCGCCCCCCTGATCGAGCGTGCGCTGTCCGGCACGGCCACGCAGTGCGCCAGCGTCGCGCCGGGTCACGTCTGCTTCGGACACCCGGCAATTGACTTCACCACCCAGGGCGATGCGCCTGAATTCAGCGCCGCCGGTCACACGCTGCCGCTGGATCTGGCCTGCTGTATGCGGCTCAGCCCGCTGCACCCCCCCGACGCCTGGGGCATGGCCTTGATGCGCGTCGCGCCTGATGGCGAGGGACCTGGCCCGACTATCCTCCTGATCGGCGAGCTTGAGATCCAGAACGCGGCCAGCTTCTTCTCCGAAATCGCCGCGCAGGTCCTGAGCGATACAGCGATTTATGCCGGGCCAGGATCGCATTACGCGGCGCTGGCACAGGTCAAGGCGGGCGACGCGCTGCGTGTGAACGCCTGCAACTGCACCCAGAACTGGCTGCGGGTGCGCCTCGACAGCGGCGAGATCGGATGGGTGCCCGCGCGCCGCGTCTCCATCGAAGGGGATGCGGCCAGCCTGCCGGTCGCCGGACAGGACACGCCGGTCTACGCCGCGATGCAAGCCTTCACCCTCCGCAGCGGCTCCGGCAGCCCGGCCTGTGAAGGCGCCCCAGAAAGCGGGGCGCTGGTCCAGGCCCCGGACGACGTGACGGACGTGCGCCTGTGGATCAACGGGGTGGACATCGGCCTCGGCGCGACGCTGTTTCTCCAGGCCCAGCCTGAAGGGGAGTTCACAATCGAGGTGCTGGAGGGCAGCGCGAGCATTACGGTTGGCGACGAAACCGTGACCGTTCCGGCTGGCGTCCGGGTCGCGATCCCGCTCTCAAGCGGCTACGCGCCCGCTGGTCATCTACGGGTCGCGCCATACCCTCCCGAAGACATCGCCGATCTGCCGCTGGCGCTCCTGCCGCGCGCCGTCGATCCGTCCGGCGTGTTCGACAACCCCGCGCCGCTCGTCATCGGGCAAAAGGTGTGTAACGTGATTTCCGACCGGGGCGAGACGGCCTGCGCGCTGCATTTCGTCAATCTCGACGGCGACGCGATCGCGCAGTTGACGGCCGAGTTCGTCTACGCGCCGCAGGGCAAGTGGGAAGGCAGCGTCCACCAGTTCCCCGCCATCCTTGAGGGTGACGCTATCTCCGGCGACCTGGCGTGGGACGTGTCGTGCTCGCTCGGTGGCGCGAACTTCATCGGCCCGGTGCGCTGGTCGATCACCATCACCGATGAATCCGGGCATGTCAGCGCGCCATTTGAAGCGTCGTTCAACTGCGTAGACGGCTAGAATACGCGTCCAGCCAGATAGAAGCAGCCCAGGCAGGCCGGATCGCGTTTCCGGCCTGCTTGCCCTTGCCCGCAGAAGGTGTACAGTGAAGGGTGGGAAGCCGTCATTGGCATAAGGAGCGCCCCCGATGGCGTATCGCGCGTTGCTCACCCTGATCGTTTGCCTGCTGTCGCTCGCGGGTGTGGCGACACCGGCCGCCGCGCAGGACGGCCCGAACGCCTGGACCGCCTACGAGCTGAATCTGCGCACCGGGCCGGGCCGGACTCACGCGTCGCTAGCGGTTCTGGCTCCAAGCACGGCGCTGGTGTGCGAGGCGCGCAGCGCAGACAGCGCCTGGGTACTGGTCCGCATCGCCGAGGGCGCGCGGCGCGGGTGGGTCGCCGCCGGGTATCTGGAATACGCCACGGGCATGACGGTGGCGCATCTGCCGGTGAGCGAAGAACTGCTCAGTCCGGTGGCGCAGCCGGGCAGCGAAAGCGCGCTCGCAGCCCCTGACAAGCCCGATCCGGTTGCCGCGCTGAACGGGGCACTCATCAGCCAGGAATTGATCTACGACTCCGGGCATTCGCAGTATTACCGCATCCGCTATTGGAGCGACGGCCTGCGCGTGGCCGGGTTCCTCGGCCGCCCATCGGGCGACGGCCCGTTCCCCGCCCTGATCTATAACCGGGGCGGCGTAGGCAATCAGGGCGCGCTCAGCGGGCGGGAACTCTACCCGCTGGTCGAAGCGGGTTACGTGGTCGCCGCGTCGCAATATCGCGGCAACGGCGGGAGCGAAGGCGGGGAGTCGTTTGGCGCGGGCGATGTCAATGACGCCCTGAACCTGATCCCGCTGCTGACGCAGACGCCGATTGTCGATCCGGCGCGTATCGGCATGATCGGTTTTTCGCGCGGCGGGATGGTCACATACATGGCCCTGAAAGAGGATACGCTGCGCGGCACGCACGCAATCAAGGCCGCCGTTACGGTCGGCGGCATCTCCGATCTGTTCATGTGGGCCAAGGATACGCCCGAAATCGTGCGCTCGGTGTATCTGCCGCTGCTGGGCGCGCGCCCCGCCGCCGCGCCGGACCTGTTCGCCGCGCGCTCGGCGGTCTACTGGCCGGAGCTAATCACCGCGCCGCTCCTGCTGCTGCACGGCGGGGCTGACGACATTGTCTCGCCCGAACAGTCGCGCACGCTGGCCGAGCGGATGGCGCAAGCGGGTCGGTCCGTCCAGTTGATCGTCTACGAGGGCGACAATCACAGCCTGGAAGGGCAGCTAGGGGGAATGGTCCCGGCGATGGCGTGGCTGCAAGCGTACTTTGGCCGCGACGGGACGGATCGCACCCTGGACGCCAACTGGCCGGCGATCCAGGCGGCGGGGCAGTGGTTCTGGGAGCATGGCTACCGCTAGCGCGCCGGGTGGGACCGGCAGGTCAGAGGCCCCGGAACAGGCGCGCCTTCTCCTCGTCGCCGCTGCGCTCAAGATAGGCCAGCACATAGCCCCGGCTCGCCTGCTTCAGATCGGGGAAAGGCTCCGGCACCAGCGCGACCGATCGCGCCGGTGCCCACTCGTCCAGGCGAATCAGCCGCTGGCCGCCGCCGAACGGGTCGCCACAGGCCCACACGATCCGCCGCACGCGCGCCAGGATCAGCGCCGAGAGACACATCACGCACGGCTCCAGGCTCGAATAGACGGTCAGACGTCCTTCGTTCTGCCGCACTTCGGGCATGTGCGCCAGCAGGAGTTGCAGCTCGGCGTGATGCAAGCGGCTCTGGCCGGTGCGTAGCGTGTTGCGCGCCTGCCCGATCACCGCGCCGTCGGCGCCGACCAGCACGGCCCCAATCGGCCAGTCGCTCGCCTCCAGGCTTAAACGGGCTTCTTCCAGCGCGGCTTGCAGATGCGCTCGATCGGTGGGCGCGTTATCTTGGGACATGCCGCCTCTCCGTTACGGATCGCAAGGCAGCACGCGCTGCGCGCAGCGTGCCAGCTCGTCCAGCGGAACCAGCAAGCCGTGCGTGTGATAGCCGCTGTTGGGAATCTCGCGGACCGGGTATTGCTGCTGCCAAAACGGCAGCCGGAAACGCAGCGCCGTCAGGGTCAGGACGTAGATACGCGACCGGCCCGGCACGTAGTACAGCAGCATGTCCGCCGCCGAGGTGTACGCCCAGCCATCGCGATCGCGCGTATCGACCGAGATCGTCTCGATGAAAGCGTTCCCGGTCTGCGCCGCGGCCCAGTCGGTTTTGTACTCTACCGCGAAGCTGTGCGGGCGGCGCAGCGCGTAGAACCAGCGATCAATACCCTGGCGCTGCTCGTCGGGTGTCGCGCGGACGACGTGAAACCAGCGTGAAAAATGGCGATCTAGAATCGCCTCGCCCTGCTCGCCCTGCTCCAACTGCTCGTCAAACCGGTACAGCCGTCAGCCCTCGACCCGTCTCACCGCTTCCGTTCCATCTGCAACGAGGGAATTGTAGCACAAATGAGCGAGTTCGGGGTCGGCATCCGAAGAACCAGACCTGAAAGATCACTACGCGAAATCGAATGCCCTCAGACTTATAACCGGACGGCGAGCGCAGCGTTAAAGTCCGCCGCGCGGCTCCAGCTCGACGATCAGCCCGTCGCTCCACTCGTATTTCGCGTCCATCAGGGCCGCGACGGCTCCGGCCAGCTCTGGCTCGGCGGCGGGATCGACCACGCGCCCGCGCCCGATGAAGCGGCGGTCCCCGACGCGGAATGCCACTTCCGGCTCGCGCCGGATATTCTGCACCCAGTGCGACCGCTCGCGGTGCTCCGACACCATGTAGTAGCGCCCATCGTGCGCGACAAACCAGATTTCGATGGTGTGATCGCGGCCGGTCTTCCAGCCGCGCGTAGTTAGGTACAGATACTGCGGTTCGGTCTCCAAAGCGCGCTACCTGCTCTTTCCCGCTCCCAGCCGGAGTCCCCGGCGCGGCATCGAGTATACGCGAAATCGCCTGCGCCGGGAAAGGCCGGGCGCAACGACGCGGCGCAGAATTTTTGACAAGGATCGCGGCGCGCGTTATCGTACCGGCAGCCTGCGCCTTGCCTTAGATTAGAGTTTTTTCGGCACGCAATAGAGTCGCTTAACCCATACCTACAGGTGAATGCGCGTGACTCCCCGACGCCGTGTTGGGGAGTCCCTTTTTTTGCCAGCGGGCCGCCGGTGAGCCACCGCGCGCCCCGCCCGCCAATTCACGAACGACACAGGGGCGCTGGCCGGCGAACGCCGGAGATGCGAACGAGCAGCCTGGGCCGGAGTGGAGTCCGGCCCGCGCATATCAGAGGAAAAAACCAAGAGGGAGTCATGGAGACTGCAAGCGAAGGCCAAAAGGTTGCCACCGGCGAGGTGGCGCGAGGTTTCAGAAAACGCGACGCGTTCGCCACCGGGTTAGGCGTGCTGACCGCCACGCTCGGCTCGGCGGTGGGGCTGGGCAACATTTGGAAGTTCCCCGCCATGACCGGCCAGAACGGCGGAGCAGCGTTCATCATCGTTTATCTGTTCTGTACGCTGCTGGTCGGCCTGCCGGTGATGATGTCGGAGCACATGCTGGGCCGCCGCGCCCGCAAGGACGCGATCAATACCATGCGTGACCTCGCGCCGCGCCGCCAGCCGTGGTGGTTGATCGGAGCCGCCGGGGGACTGGCCGCCTTCCTGATTATGGCCTTCTACAGTGAAGTCGCCGGCTGGGTGTTCGCGTATGTCTTCAAAGCCGCTTCCGGCTCCATCCTCTCGACCGATCCCGCGACCAACTCGGCCTCGTTCGGCGCGCTGGTGAGTGACCCGTGGCAGGCGCTCCTCTGGCAGTGGATCGTGCTGATCTGGGTAGGCGCGATCATCATGATGGGCGTTTCGAAGGGGATCGAGCGCGTCACGAAGAAGCTGCTCCCGCTGCTGTTCGTCCTGCTGATCGCCGTCTGCGTGCGCAGCCTCACGCTGGACGGCGCGGGCGAAGGGATCAAGTTTCTGTTCAACCCGGATTTCAGCAAAGTCACCGGGCCGGTCGTGCTGGCGGCGATGGGCCTGGCGTTCTTCAAGCTGTCGGTCGGCATGGGCACCATGATCACCTACGGTAGCTACTTCAAAGAAGACCAGAATATCCCGGCGACGGCGACCAAAGTGATGCTGGCGGACCTGACCGTGTCGATCCTGGCCGGGCTGGCGATCTTCCCGGCGGTGTTCGCGCTTGGCTTCGATGTCGCCGCTGGTCCGTCGCTGCTGTTCGAGATCATCCCGGCGGTGTTCGCCTCGATGCCCGGCGGTGACTTCTTCGTGATCATCTTCTTCTTGCTCACCGCTATCGCGGCGACCGGCGCGATGATCTCGATTGTCGAGGTCCCGGTCGCGTTCTTGACCGAGCAGTTCCGCCTGTCGCGCCAGACGGCCACGCTGCTGACCCTGGGTCTGCTGGCGCTGGTGGGCGCGCCCGCGGCGCTGTCGTTCAGCGAACTCTCCGAGACGTCCATCTTCGGCAAGACCTTCTTCGATCTGTACGATTACGCGTCGTCGAACATCCTCCTGCCGGTCGGCGGGCTGTTCATCTGCATCTTCATCGGCTGGGTGTGGGGTTTTGACAACGTCAAGCGCGCGCTGAGCAACGATGGCGCCCTGAACAATCAAGGCATCGTCGCTCTGTTCTTCACGGTGGTCAAGTACATCACCCCGCTGCTGGTGCTGCTGGTGCTGCTGGATGGCCTGAATATCTTGTAGACGCTGTTTTCGCTCGCGCCAGAAACGGCTCGCCGCCCGTCGTGGGGACGAGCCGGTTTTTTGCTGCCGCGCGGCACTTCCCGCCTCTGAATATCTCTAGAGCGTGTTATGAACTTGCGTCCGAGAAAAGCCCCCCATCCCCCGGAAAACCGACCGCCGGTCGGAAGGATGGGGGGATGGCCTGGAAACCAGACCACGAAGTGCATAACAGCCTCTAGGAATTCATCTGATCAAGTGTGATAGATTGTCTGTTATAGTTATG
>DAOKYY010000043.1:0-27331 GCA_035325905.1 Aggregatilineaceae bacterium
TACAGTCCGGTCGCCCCGCTGGCGCTTGTGGAGCTTTCGTCGCTGCGGGCCGGAGTCTCCGGGCTGCTCAGGCCGAGGCGCTGGCGACGCTCCTCAAGCTGAAGCTCGATTTCGGAGATGCCGATCGCCTCGTCGATCTGGTCGCGGATCGAGCCGGACGCCATTTCCAGGCGGGCTTCTTCGCGGTCGAGACGGGCGCGAATCTGGTCGCCCAGGCGCTGCACGTCCTCGTCGCCTACCCCGGCCAGGTCGTCCAGGCTCTTGATCGTGCGGGTGGTGAGTTCCTTGGCTTCGACCAGCTCCAGCAGCGACTTGAGGTGCTCGCGCTCCTGCTTGATGGTGACGAGCTTGGCTTCCAGCTTGAGCTTAGCGTCGAGCATGCGGCGGTATTCCTGCTCCTGCGACTGCCACTGCTCGTAATACTCCTGCGCCAGCTGCTGCTTCTGGTTCAGCTCGGCCTGGGCGGCCTGGGCCAGATCGGTTTTGGCGCGCAGCAACAGCGTGTCGATGTCGCGATCCAGCTTCTCGGCGGCGGCGGCGAACTCCTCATACTTGCGCTTGAGCGTTTTGACCGTGCCGCCGATCGTGGCCGCCGCGTCGTCCAGCGCGTCGAGGTTGCGCTCGGCCTGGCGGACGTATTCGTCCATCACTTTGACCGAGTTCGCTTCGAGCGCCTGATCGACCAGGCCATGAACGTTGGCCGAGATCAGCGTGTTAATCTTTTGCAGCAGGGAAGCCATTGATGCACTACCTCCTCGTCCATTGCGGGTGAAACGTCCGGCGCAGCCGCCCGTCTGCGGGCGCAGCGGGTCTTGGCTCCGCCAGGCCGCGATGCCTCGCTCTCCATGAGAGTCTATGTCTGTATACGTAATTTTCCGCCCGAAGGTGCGCCCGCCCCGACCACAGCCAACCAACGGGAACATGCCGATCGTACCACGTTCGACGCGGCGGGGCCGAATACGCCCCCGACCTGCTCAGCTCTCGGCGGCGCGCGGCAGATGAATGGTGAAGGTGCTGCCCTCACCCGGCGCGCTGATCACCTCGACCCGGCCCTGGTGCAGCCGCACGACCGCGTTCACGATCGCCAGCCCGGACCCGGCGCCCTGGTCCTCGTATTTCCCGCGATCAATCTGGTAGAACGTCTCGAAGATGTGCTCCAGCTCGTGTGGCGGGATGCCGCGCCCTTCGTCCTGCACGGCGATCGCGACGCCGTCGCCGGACGGCGCCACCCGCACGCGCACCGGGCGCCCCGGCTGCTCGGTGAACTTGATCGCGTTATCCACCAGGCACTCGACTGCCGAAGACAGATAGTCATGATCGACCACCACGGGCGGCAGATCGGGCGCTTCCTCGAACTCCAGGCGCACGCCCTTTTCCTCGGCGATGTCAGCGTATTTCTGGCGAACGTTTTGCAGCAGGCCCGAAAAATCGACCATTGTCTGGCGCCGCCAGGCGTAGGTTGTGGACGCTTCGCCGGTCTCCAGCTCGACCAGCAGGATAAACGTCTCGACCAGGCGGCGGAGCCGGTTCGCCCCGGCGTTGATCCCGCGCAGAAAAGCGCGCATGTCGTCCAGGCCGAGGTCCGGCCCTTCGCGGCTGAGCATATCGGCGTAGGCGACGACATAGGTCAGCGGCGTGCGCATCTCGTGATTGAGGATCGTCAGGATATTGCGCTTGATCTCGGCGATGCTGTCCTGCGCCACGGCGTCAAGCTGCCGCTTGCGGTCGAGCTTGGCCGCGACGGCGACCAGCAGATCGTCGGCGCTGAATGGCTTGACGACATAATCCTCCGCGCCCATGCGCTTGCCCCGGTGGATGTCGTCACGCTCGCCTTTGGCGGTCAGGAAGATGAATGGAATCGCGATCCAGGCGTCGGTGGCGCGCACGGTCTCGAAAAACTCGTAGCCGTTCATGTACGGCATCATGATGTCCGACACGATCAGGTCAGGGGGCACCGGCTGGCGCTTCAGAATCTCCAGCCCGGCCTGCCCGTGTGTCGCGGTCAAGACTTCGTACTCGTTGATTTCGAGGATATCGCGGATCCCCTCCATCAAGTGCAGGTCGTCTTCGACGACAAGAATTGTCGCCTTGCCCATGCTGGCCCACTCCCCCCGCTACGATGCCGCCACGCGCGCTGTGATCGCCGGCAGGCGCAGACAGAACGTGCTGCCCGCCCCCTCCTGGCTTTCCACGGTGATCGTCCCCCCGTGAAGCTCCACAATCTCTTTGATGATTGCCAGGCCCAGCCCCGTTCCCGGGATCGCCGGGTTCACGTTGGTACCGCGATAAAACCGCTCGAAAATGTGGGGAAGCTCGGCGGCTGGAATGCCGATCCCGGTGTCGGATACCTCAATGATAACCCATTCGGCGGGGCTGTGCTCTGGCCCGGCGGCGCGGCTGCGCACGATCACCTCGCCATGCTCCGGCGTGTAGTTCAGCGCGTTGGCAACCAGGTTGGTCAGCGCGCGCACGATCTGGTCCGGGTCTCCCATGACCCACGGCAGCGGCGAGGTCTCCGCCTCGTGGCGCAGAACCTCGTGCTTGCTCTCGGCCCAGGCCAGATTATCTTGTATGACCAGGGCGATGATCTCATCCAGGTTGACCGGCTCGCGGCGCCGGGGTCTCTCGGCGCGGTGCTCGCTTTGCAGGCGCGACAGGTCCAGCAGGTCGCGGATCAGCCTCGCCAGCCGCTCGACCTCGCGATCCATAACCTGCAAATAGCCGTCGCGGCGCTCCGGGCGGCCCTGCTGCAACAGCTCTAGGTAGAGCTTCAGGTTCGCCAGCGGCGTGCGCAGCTCGTGCGAGACGTTCGAGACGAACTGGTCCTTCATACGGTCCAGCTCTTTAAGCTGCGAGATGTCGCGCAGCACGGCAACCGACCCCAGGATGCGCTCGCCGTCCACCACCCGCGCCGCCTTGACCTGCAGCGCGACCGCGCCCGACTCGATCACCTCGGTCAGGTTCGGCGTGGCGCCATCCTGCGCCAGCGCGCGCGTGACCAGCGCGCTGATGCGCGTGCTGAGGTCCATGTCGAGGTCATGCTGATCGAACAGCGCCCGCGCGACCGGGTTCATCATCATGACCTGGCCGTCGAGGTCGAACACGATCACGGCGTCCGCCACCGAGCCGATGATCGCCTCGGTGCGCTCTTGCTGGCGGCGAATCTCGGCGGTACGCTCCAGCACGCGCCCCTCCAGCTCGATCGTCTGCTGGCGGACTTTTTCGAACAGGCGCGCGTTGGCGACCGAGATCGCGAGCTGCGCCGCCAGCGGCTCCATCACGTCCAGGTCTTCCTGCATAATGCTGTTGTAGCCGTGCCGCTCGACCACCAGCACGCCGATCACCTCGTCAGCGGCGATCAGCGGGGTCGCCAGGGCGCAATACGGCGCCGGAGCACGCAGCGCGCCGGTCGGGCCGCGCAGATGCGTCTGATTCTGCAAGATCGGCTCGGCCTGGCGCACGGCCTGCAAGCCGACGGTCTGCATGGCGGCGCGTAGCGCGCGCTCGTCGCTGGTCATCAGCACGTCGTCGCGCACGAAGATCGAATGCACGGACAGGTCGTCGTCTTCGATCAGCATCAGCCCGACCAGGTCGTAATGCAGAATCTCGGACAGCTTGTCGGCCACGCCTTCGATCAGGCTTTGCGGGCTGAGGATCGCGGTGGCGTAGCGCCCGACTTCGTTTACCAGCCGCAGCTGATCGAGCCGGTGGCGGATCTCATCGAACAATGTCGCGTTCTGAATCGCCAGCGCCGCCTGCACGCCGAGCAGGCCGATCTGCTCGGTTTGCCAGCCGGCGAAGGCGTCGGCGTTCTCTGTGTTGACCAGCAATAGCGTGCCGATCGGGATATCGGCCTTGAGCAGCGGGACGGCGATGACCGATTTCGCCCCGATCATCTGTACGAAGTCAGGATCGAGCGCGTCGCTGTCCGCGACGTGATTGACGTACTCCGCCTGCCAGGCGTGGAGCACGCGGGCAGGCAGGCGCTCGGTGCTGCGCAGATCGATCCGGTGGCCGAGGAAGCGGTCTTCTGCTAGCCCGGTCGCCGCCGCGCCGATCAGCTCGCCGCTTTCGATCAGCCAGATATAGGCGCCCTGCGCCTCGAACACGGCGATGCTCTCGCGGCAGATCAGGTTCAGCACGGTGTCGCGGTCAAGCTGGGCGCTGATCGCCAGGCTCAGCCGGCCCAGGTTGGTGGACAGCGCCTCGCGGCGCAGCGCGTCTTCGAACAGAGTCGCGTTCTCCATCACGACGCCAAGCTGCTGCCCGATCTGCGGCAGCAGCGGCTCAAGAGCCGGGCTGAAGGGCGCTTGCGGCGGGCGGCAGAGGCTCAGCAGGCCGATCTCGCTGCCGTGCGAGACGAGCGGCACGCTGGTGAACGCCAGCGCGCCATCGCCGGGCGCGGCCAGTTCGGGCAGCGTGGCGGCGAGCGGCACGCGCTGAAGCTGGGCGACGGCTTCGGGCGGCAGGCCGACCGCGGCTTGCAGCATCAGGTCGCCGCGCTGCGGGTCGCGGCGATGGATCGCGCCCGCGCGCAGGTTGAGGGCTTCCAGCACGCGCGCCAGCAGCACGCTCATCAGGTTCTCCTGCGTCAGCGCCTCATTGCTGGCAGAGAGAATCGTGTTCAGGGCGCGCATGGCGCGGTTCTGGCGGCTGGCGGCTTCGAGCAAGCGAAAAATCTCGATCGCGGCCGCGGTCTGGTTGGCGAACACCTGCGCGATCTGGAACTGCTCCGCCGTGAAGCGGTGCGGCTCGAAGCCGTCGATGTTCAGCAGGCCGATCACGTGGTCGCGCACGATCAGTGGCAGGCACATCCAGTTCCGAATTTCCTGCGGGGTGTGGCGCGCGGCGGTCCATTCCGGGGTTTCGCGCGTTTCGTCGATCATCTGGGGGCGTTTGGTCTCGACGACCCGCGCGACCAGCGGGAAATCGGCCAGCCGCAGCGTCTTGTCGGCGGGCAGCTTGGCCGGGCGGGGCAGGCTGACGCGCGGCGTCCAGGTCCCGGCGCTCCGGTCCAGCAGGGCGATATGGGCGCGGTCGAACTCCAGAACGGTTTTCAGGTGGCTGAGCGCGGTGAACATCGCCTGGTCGAGATTGGCGCTCATGACCAGGTCGTGCGAGGCTTTCTGGAGCATCTCGGCCTGGACCCGGCGGCGGTGCTCGCCCGCGATTAGCTGGTGGTTTTCGACGGCGACGACGGCCTGCCCGGCGAACGCCATCGCGATCTGGAGGTCTTCTTCGGTGAAGTGCCCCGGCTGCTGGTGCGCGACGCTGAAGCAGCCCAGCACCTGATCGCGGGCGATCAGCGGCACGCCGATCCACGAGCCGAGCGGGTGCGTTCCCGCGATCCAGTCCGGGTCCTGGGTTGTGTCCGTGACAAGCTGCGGCTGGCGCTCGGCGAACAGGCGCTGCAAATAGGGCCGGTCGGCGATCGCGATCCGCACCTGATCGAGGGGTTTTTCGCTGGCGACGTTGAGGAAGCCAGTATGCGCCCGGACGCGCAGCAGCCCCGGCTCGGCGGTGAGCAGGACGCTGGCGCGGTCGAAGGTCAGCACGCGGCGCAGCAGCGCCAGCATTTGCTGCAAGGCGTCGTCGATGTTGGCGGTAGCCAGCAGCCCGGCGACCTCGCGCAACGTCTCGGCCAGATGGCGCTGCGCGCGCTCCTCGGCGTGCAGGCGCGCGTTCTCGATGGCGATCGCAAGCTGTCGCCCGACGCTTTCGATCAGCGCGATCGTCACCGGCTCGAAGGTTTGCGGCGCGCGGCTGCCCACTTGCAGCACGCCGATCACGCGCTCGCGGGCGACGAGCGGCACCGTGACGACGGACTGGATTCCCATTTCCAGCAGGCGCGCGCCGTGGGGGCTGTCTGCGGTGGCCTGCGGGATAATGCTTGGCTCGCGGCTGCGGATCGTGAGGGCAATCAGCGTGTCGTGGAGCGGCAGCCAGCGCTGCGCGTAGCCTTCGATCTCCGGCAGCCCGGTGCTCCCGGCCAGGCGCAGCCCGCCTGGCGCGCGCGGCTCGACCAGCGTGACGGCGGCGGCGTCCTGATGCGTCATCGCGACGACTTGCGCCAGGGCGCGCTTGATGACCTCGTCCACGTCCAGCGCCGAGGCGATGTCGGCGCTGAACGCGCTGAGCGCCAGCACTTCCTGGCGGCGCTCAAGCAAGTCCTGGCGGATACGGGTCGCGGTGATGTCGCGCAGGATAAAAAGCTGCGCGTCTGGCAGCCCGGCTCCGGCCTGGAGCGGGCGGCGCTCAACGCGCAGCACGCGCTCATCGCTCGCTTCGGCGGGGTCAGAGACCGTGCACTCCGCGCCGGCCTCGCCGGTGTCCAGCAGCGCCAGGACCGTCTCGCGCAGCGGCGCGCTCTGGCGCAGAAACTCCGCGATCGGCGGCGGGACGAGGCCGATTGGCGGGGCCGTCCCGCCCAGCCAGCGCCCGACCTGATGATCGCTCCAAATGACGCGCCGCTCGTCGTCCGTAACCAGCGCGCCCGCGCTGTGGCTGTCGATCATCGACTGGAGCAGCGCGCCGAGCGACAGCTCCGGCGAAGTGCGCCGGATAGTGCGCGTCAGCACCAGAACGGGCAGCGCGTAGCTCAGGCCGGTCAGCGGGACCGCCCAGAGCCGGTCAACGGAGACGAGGAACGGCGCCAGCAGGCTGGCGAGCGACGCCAGCAGCAGGGGCAGCCCGGTTCGCCACGGATGCATCCGCCCGGCGCGGACGCTCAGGAAAACCACAATTGCCGTCGGGAGCAGCATCGCGATCAGGCCGCCGAGCAGCGCGGGCCACTCCCAACGCTCCAGCCACCAGCGGGGCCAGAAGCCGTGCTGCGTGTCCGCGACCACCGGCACCGCGCGATGACGCAGCGCGCCGACGATGATGGCGTCCAGCGCCAGGCCGATCAGCAGCGCGAGCGCCAGCCCGGCCGCCAGCCGGCGGCGCGATTGCCGGCGCAGCCAGGCGTCAAAGTACAGGCCGATCAGCGCCAGCGGCAGAAACAGCCAGTGAAACCAGGTGGTCAGGACGCCGACCAGCTCCGCGACCGGCGTCGCGATGCTCTCCTGACCGGTCGTGCTGACGATCAGCAGCGCGAACGAGGCAAGCGCCGCCGCGCCCAGATACAGCGCGAGCACCGTGCTCGAAACGGTGCGCGGCTGCCGCTGGACCGCGACGGTCGCCAGCGCGATATAGAGGGCGATCGGCACAAACAGCAGGTACGCCATCAGGATGCCATCGGTATTTGCTCAGGCGGTACGCGAGGCTCGGCTACGGCTTCGGGCTGTACGGGCGACGCAGCCCTCAGTATAACATGGTCAATAAATCGAAGGGAAACAGGCGAGACGGGCAGGGATAGGCGCAGTACAGGGGCATCGCATGATGCCCCTGCGGCAAACAACCAGCGTATGAGACGCGATCAGGCGGCAGTGCGCAGCCGGCGCGCGATGAACACCATCGCCACCAGCCCCGCCGCCGCGATGGCGAGCACGGTCAGGCCGCTGCCCCCTTCCAGGCCGGACGCCTGTCCGAAGTCCGACAGCAAGCCGGACTGCTGCAACGTCGCGGTCAGGTCCGGGCCGGTGGTGGGCGACGGCGTATCGGTCCCGGCGATCTCCGGCGTCGCGGTCGGCGCCAGCTTGGTCTGCGTCATGAAGATCGACATATCCGGCGTGGCGGTCGGCGGCACGCCGATGGTAAACGTCACGCGCCCCGCCACCGGGACGTTGACCATGATCACCAGCTCCTCGGTGGGCGGAATCAGCCCCTTGATGCTCTCCGGCAGCGTGTCGTAGTCGATCACCAGCCAGTAGATGCCGGGGTCCAGGTCCTCGAACGCGAAGGCGCCTTCCAGGTCGGTCTCGGTGAAGGTGATGAAGGTGTCCCCGCCGCCGGGGATCGGCGTGGGCGACGGCGCGCCAAGCTGGGCCAGGACAATGCCGCTCGGACGGGCCGCCCGTGGCAGCGCGCTCTGGCTGTCACCTCCGGCGGCCGTGCCTTCCAGCCGCAGCGTGTAAGGGCCGGGGCCGGAGACGCTGCTGACCTGAATGGTATACACGCCATCTTCCGGCAGCGCGAAGTCGCTGATCAGCGCGTCCAGCTCCGGGCCGCTGTCGTCGTCTTCGGTCAGCGGGCGCTCGTCGGGGCCGAGCAGCACCAGGTACATATCCATCGACGCCGGGTTGCCGGCGGTCGCCTCGATGGTCACGAGATCGCCCTCGCTGCCCTCGAAGCGCCACAGATCGACCGTATCGCGCTGGAGCGTTTCGTCCACTTCGTCGCCATAGAGCAGCGTTTGCGGCGCGCCCGGCTCCGGCGTGCTAGCCGCCGGGTTCTGGACGGTGTCTTGCGCCGGGTTGAAAATGCCGTCGCCGTCGTCGCGATACAGGCGCAGCGTCACGCCGCCGAAGAGGTTGCCCGACTCGTCCACAAGCTCGCCGGTGAAGGAGCGCGCCGCCGCCGCCGTCGCGGTCAGGTTGGCGTTGATCGCGACCTGCGTCTGGGTCAGGGACTGCGCGTCGAGGTTAAGCTGCGCGATCCGGGTCGCAGTGGCGCCGGCGTCGATCGCAGCCTGAGTTTGCTGCTGCGAGAGGGCTTCCTGGGTCTGCGTGGCGGCGGCGTTGGCCGCGTCCTGGGTCTGGGTAGCTGCCGCGTTGGCCGCGTCCTGGGTCTGCGTCTGCTGCTGCCAGGCTGCTTCCTGCGTTTGCGTTGCCTGCGCCCAGGCCGCGGCCTGTGTTTGCGTCTGGTAGAACTCGAAGGTGGCGATCGCTTCCTGGCTGGCGACCACCGCGATCGCGTTAGCCGTCAGCGTCGCCTGATGCGCCTCCTGCGTGAGCGTCGCATCGGCGAAGGTGGTCGCGTTCATCGCCACGATCTTGGTGCTGGTCATCTCGTTGGGGCTTGGCTCGTCGCTGCTGCCAAGCGCCCACCACACCAGCACCGCGACGATCCCGACCACCAGCAGGACCAGCAGCGCCCCAATAATCTTAAAGGTCCGGCTGACGCCGCCGCCTGAGTCATCGTCGAAGTCAGGCAGGGTCAAATCCTCTTCGAACGGCGGCATTTCGTCCAGTTCGCTGAGATCGCCCAGGTCTTCGAAGCCCATAATCTCCTCCGCGTTAAGTGCACGTGTGGGCGCGGCGTTCGCCCCCCATCACGCCTGGCTAGCCGAGTGATTCGAGATTGGCGAGCGGGACGACCGCGATACGGCCATCGCTCACGCGCACACGCGCGCACGGCACGCGCAGCCCATTCTCGACCGGCTGCGGCGTGGCAGGCAGCTCGATGACTTCCCCGGTCAGCTCGCTCCAGGGCGCTCGTACCAGCCGGACTCGCGCCCCGACCGCGAGCCGCTCGTGCAGCGCCGGGGTCATGGGCAGTGTGCCGCCCGACGGCAGCGGGATCATGATCTCCGGCCGGTCAGGCGACCAGGGATCGGGGATCGCTGCGTCCAGCGCCGCCTGTCGCCCGATGTTACTCTGCAAGAGCCGATAGATCAATTCGGTTGGCTGCCGGTCGCCAAAGCCCTCTGTTAACAATACTGGGAATGGCAGCTCCTGCGCAAATTCACGCAGGCCGGAGGGCATACTGGGCGCGATGACCCCGGCCAGCGCCTGCTGCTGCGCGACGAGCAGATCGCCGCGCGTCAGCGGCTGCTGGCTCAGGACGGCGACATTCCGGTATTCGGAGATGCGCACGTCGAGCTTGCTCAGCCCCGCGAAGCCGTTTTCCGGCAGGCCGCGCAGCGTGGCGAATGCATATTTGCCGTTACCCCACAAGCACTGGATCAGCGCGCCGATCCCGGCGACGTGGACGGCGTGCGGCTCGGCGGCCGTGATCTCGCCGGGGATTTTGGACAGGATTTCAACCGTCTGCTCGCTGACTTGCAGCACAATGCGCGCGCCGTCCACCCTTGCGATCACGCCGTTGGCGGGCGAATCCAGCGTGCGCGCGCGGCGTCCCTTCCCGCGCCGGGCGAGCGGCTGGCCCTGCGCTACCCGGTCGCCCTCGGCGACCTCGATCCAGCTCGCGGCGCGCTCGGCATCGCGCGTGTCGAAATAGTCCGTCACGTCGATCAGGCGGAAATCGCGCAGCACGTCGCCCTGCAAGACGACCTGCACCGCCTCAATCGTCAGGCCGGTCGGGACCGCCGCCGGGCGCGGCGCGGCGTGAGCGGGCAGCCGGCGCTCGCGCACGACGCGCGCCAGCCCTTTGACGACGCGCGTCTCAGGATAGTACGACATGGGCGCTCTCCTCGGCGGGCACGGCCGGCGGGGGGGCAGGCGCGGGCTGATCAGACGTCAACGGTGCGTCTTGCGCGCCCATCGCCGCCTGCCAGCGCCGCAAGCGCGCGGCCCGTTCGCGCGGGCGTGGCAGAGCCAGCGGGCGGCCCCGCGCGTCGAAGATAATTCCGGCTGCTCCTGCCACCACGCGCTGCCGGATGCGGCGCTTGCCGCCAATCGTCAGACCGCCGCGCAGCCGCACTGTGACCCGCGCTGCGACGCCGGGCAGCACCGGCGCCATCCACACATCCCCGCTCCTGACGGTGTGGTTGATCACCGGCCCGTTGTCCGGCTGGACCTGGACATGCATCGCGGTCCGGCCCGCGCGAATCTGGCCCGACGGGCAGAACGCGGCCCCCAGCCGCAGCAACCCGCCGGTCTCCAGCGCCTGGACGGTGATCAGCGGCTTGAGGTAGGCGATCACGCCCGCGGCGGAGACCAGATTCGCCGGGTCGAGCTGAAGCTCGGTCACGCCTTCGGGTTGAAGCGCGTCGAGCAGCAGCAGGGCGCTCACGCCGGGATGCTGCGCTTCGCTCAGGATCGCGCCCGCGCCGATGATCGGGTCGAACGCGGGCAGCCCGGCGTCCGGCTGGACGCCCCACCCGGCGCGCGATTCGGCTACCAGCTTGCGCACGATCGCTCGCGCCAGCGCCTGCTCGATCTGTAGCTCCTCCGGCGTGGCGGGGATCGTGCCGGGGCGCAGCGCCTTGTTGTGCGCGTAGTCCCACAGCGCCTCTGGCGTGATGCTGAACGGCAGCCACTCCATCACTCGCTGCGGCGTGACGGCTTCGAGCGCGCTAGCAAAATGGTGCCCGACGCCCAGGTCGGTGCGGATGGTGTACGATGGCTCGCCGTCCAGCCCGGCGACGATCGCGCTGTTGGCGCTGCCAACGTCTACGATCAGCGGTCCGGCGACGCCGCGCCGCCGGGGCAGCGTGCTGAGATAGCGCACCGTGCTGATGGTGCCCTGCGCCGTCGGGACGACGCCCACCTGGCTCTGCCGCCCGACCTCCGCGAAGCCGCCCGGGCTTTTGCTGCGGTAGTCGTCATAGACCAGCGCCAGCTCGATCTGCGCCGGGAAAAGCTGCTCGTCGCGCGCCGAGGGCCGCACGTTCTTGGCGACGAAGACATCGGTGAACGGCTCCAGCATCTGCTTGACCCGGCTGCGAAGCCGCTGGTTCCCGGCGAACAGCACCGCCGGGACGCGCCCGCGCGAGATCAGAGCCAGCGCCTCGCGCACCCGCTCGACCAGATCGAGAACGAGTGTTTCCGCGCCGTCGTCGGTTCCCCCAACAATCACGATCAGGTCTGGCTCGCCCTTCAGGATGGCGTTGATCTGCGCTTCTTGGCCGCGCGTGTCGTCCGGGGTAAGCACGCCGGTCAGCGTGACGTAGCCGCCCGCCAGCGCGCGCAGCCCGCTCGCCAGGCTGATCTCAGGCGTCAGGCCGGCCAGCAGCACGCGCATCGGGCGGCCCGCGCTGCTCGTCGCCAGGAACTCGTCGGCGCCCTGCCCGCGCGCTTCGGGGATAGTAAAAATATGGTCGGGGTCACTGGCGGCCAGCTTGCGGCCGATCTGAGCGGTCATGCGCTGGGCGGCGTCTTCCACGCCGAGCGTTGCCCGGCCCAGCGGCGGCGCGGCGGTCGTGCGCGCCCGCGTGGACGCCACCAGCCGGTATTGCCCCTCGACCAGATCGATCAGCAACAGGCGCGTGTGGACGCTGCCGATGTCCGCGACGAGGACCGAGTTGACATGTTCGAAGGCCATCGCCGCTAGCCCCCCACTTTGTCGAGGATGAACTCAAGCTGGTCGCGGAAGACGCCGCTGAAAATCGTCAGGCTGGTCAGGATCGCCCCGGCGTAGAGCGTGCCGAGCGTAATCACCACGAACGCCTGGCCGAGCGTCGCCAGCGTGCCCAGCCCGCGCGGGCGCCCGATGCGCCCGCCGCGCTCCGCCGCGAGATACTGGAAATAGACCAGCGTGCTGACCACGCCAAGCAGGATGATGACGCCCTCGACGATTCCTTCGGTGGTGTCGTCCTCGATTGCGCCGCCCGTCTCGCGCGCCAGGGGGATGATCGTACCGCTCGCCGCGCCGAAGATCGCGACGGCGACCCCCGCGCCGATCACAAACGCCAGGCCCAGGTTGCCGACCGGCGCGAGATGCGCCGAGAACTTGAAGAGCAGCAGCGCCCCCAGCAGAAACGGCACCGCGCCGACCGCGCGCAGCCCGTCGAAGGTGGTGTCGCTCATGTCGCCCTGCTCGGCCAGCAGCGTCGTGTCGATCCAGGGCAGGATCACGCTCTCGACCGCCACCACCGCGACGTAACCCGCCGCCACGCCGACCAGCACGGCGATCGCCAGCCGGTACAGGAAGTTGTCGCCGAGCAGATAGCTGAAGACCATCAGGGTCAGCGTCAGGGACACCCACCCGGCGATCAGGTCAAGGGTTTCAGGGGTCATGGCCGCCTCCGTACCAGGGCGCGGAGCAAATTGAAGACCATGCCAAGCGCGATCAGGCCCGCCGCGACGGCGGCGCCGAGCGCCATGCTGTGCCAGCGCGCGTCCTCCGGGTTCGGGAGGTCGAAGCCGAGATCATCCGGCAGGGTGTAGGCGCGGCGCGCGTTGGCGTTACGCGCCAGGTTGTAGCTGTAGGTGTCGCGCACCCCGGCCAGGTAGCCCGCGTAGCCCTCGTCGTAGACATAGGGATCGATCAGCGGCTCCAGCGCGGCAGTCACCAGCGCGATCTTCGGCACCGCGAGGCCCTTGAGTTGCTCGGCCCAGGTGCGGATGTCGTCGGTGTCTTCCCCGGCGACCATGATCAGCGCGACATCTTCCGCCACATCGCGGATCGGCAGGTTGGTCGCCTCGCCGCGCAGGGTCGTGTCAAAGGCGGGGTGGACGGTCCCAGCCTCGCCATACGTCTCCGCCAGCGTGCGGACGCCCAGCGCATCGCCCGGCAGGTAGCCGAGCAACGCGTAATCCTGCCCGGCGACCAGCGCGGCGGGCGCTTCTTCGCCAGAGCGGGCGGCCAGCAGCGCGCCATCCCCGGCCAACGGCGCGAGGACCGCTTCGGCGTGGAGCGCGCCAGCGGGGTTGGTGCTGATCGCCAGCGGGATCGCGCCCCGCACCAGCGCGTCACGCAGCACGGCCTCGACCAGCGGGTCCAGCTCTCCGGCGGCGGTCGGCCCGTACTCGAACGCGACCAGCACGTATGCGCCCGGCGCGAGCGCGTCCAGCGCGGCGGCGGTGTCCTCACCGGCGGCGCCGAGCGGGGGCGGATTATCGGCGAAATGCAGCGCGTCGGTGATAAAGGGCGCGACGAGCGCCGCCAGCATCAGCAGCGCGATCAGCACGCGGTCCGGCTTGAAGCGGCGCGGCCGGCGCGCGCGGCGTGGCGCCTGCCCTGGCGCGGCTGCCGCTTCGAGCGGCTCGGCGGCGGGCGCTTCTTCCGGCCCCTCGGCGGCGGCCAGCAGCGCCTGGAGCTTCTTCACCCGCGCCTGGTGCTCGCGCGTCACGATCGCGCCGGACAGCGGGCCGCTCGGCTCGACGGCGGGCAGCGCGGCGTCGAACCGGCCCAGCGCGCCGGCCAGACCAGCCAGCGCCCCGGCTTCTGGAGCGGGCGGCGGGCCGGGCGGCTCGCCCAGCTCGCGCTGCACCTTCTCGCGGAAGGCGTGCACGCGCGGCGGCAGATCGACGACCGGCGTCTGCGGCACGTCCACCTCCACTCCGGCGGCGTGGACCGTCACCGGCAGATCAGCGGGGCGCAGGTCGGCCACCCACTCCGGCTGCTCGGCAGGGGCCGGAGACCGCTCGGCGGGCGCGGCCTCTGCCTCCTCGAACAGGCGCTCCAGGCCGGGCACCGGCTGGTCAGGGCCGGCCTCCGGGAAGAATGGCTCGAAATCCGGTTCGGCGTCGAGGGCGGCGAGCGCCTCGTGTTCGGGCCAGGTGGCTTCCTCCGGGCCGGAGGGCGCGCGCGGCGGGGTCTCGTAGCCTTGCAGGAGCTGCTCCAGCTCGCCTTCGGCCAGCGCCGGAGACTCCGGCGCTTCCGGCGCGCGCGCCGCGTCGGTCAGAGCGGCCAGCTCGGCGGCGAATAGCGCGTCAAACGAATCGGTCGCGGCGACATCCTCCGGCGACAGGTCCTTCAGCCAGTCGAGGCTGTCGTCGGCAGGCGCGGCAGGCGATGGACGGGGCGGGGCTGGCGCCGGGGGTTCTTCGTCTTCGAGATCGCGCAGCCACTCCGGCATCCCGCCCATCCCGGCGGCTGAGCCGACATCTTCCGCGCCGGCCGGGTCGAAGCGCTCGACAAAATCGCCTTCGTCGGGCGCGGCGGCTGGCTCTTCGCCGGTCGGCCAGCCGGTGAACGGCGTCTCTTCGCCGCGCGGCGCGGACGGCTCGTCGTCGAACAGATCGAAGGCCGGGGTCGGGGCTGGCTCGCCGGACGCGCCAACGCCCTTGAACCAGTCCGGTACCTCGTCTTCGGCGGGCGCAGGCTCGCGCGCCGCCGCGCTCTGATCGCCCGCGAAATCAAGCTGCTGGAACCAGTCCGGCGCTTCCTCGGTGTTCTGTTCCTCCAGGCCAAGCATCCAGCCGGGCATGAACTCCGGCTCGGCGCCCTTCGCGGCGTCCGGCGAAGCAGGCGTCTCGGTGGGCGGCGCGGGCGGGGCGGACGGCTCGCTGCCCAACTGCTCGAACCAGCCGGGCACACTTTCGAGCAGGCGCTCTTCGGGCGTCTTGCGCGCTTCGCGCTCGCGCTCCTCCTGCTGGCGCTCCCATTCATCGAAGGTCAGCGGCTCCGGCTGCCCGGCCTCGACCGCGTCCAGCGCCTTGTCGGCTTCGCTGAGCCAGTCCGGCGGGGAATCCGGGCCAGCCGGGGGCAGAGTCTCAAGCGGCTGCAAGCGGCGTGTCACGCCGGGAATGCCGCCTGGTGTCGCGGATGGAGGCGCGGTGGACGGCTGGTCGGCAGCGGGCGGTTGCTCGGCGTCGAGCGGGCGCAGGCGGCGCGTCACGCCGGGAATGCGGCCCGGCGTTTCAGGCGGGGGCGGGGCGCTCGCGCTGTCCTGCGGCGCGTCTGGCTCTGCGTCGAACTGCTGCCGCAGCCAATCAGGGATCGATTCAGCTGGCTCGGCAGGCTTCTCCGCGCCGGGTAACGTCTCGTCCAGCCAGAAAGCGTCGTCCGGCGGGCGGGCGTCCTGCGCGGCCTGATCCTCCGGCGAGAGCGCGAACTCGTCTTCCGGCTCGATGCTCGGAATACGCCGGAAGGTCGCGTCGTCGAGCCACGGCAGCTCGTCGGTGTCTACCTTACGTGTCTCTTCCGAGGCGGTGCCGCGCGGCGGCTCCTGCCCCGGCTCGACTTCGCCCAGCCAGGACAGGTCGTCGTCTTCGGCGCTTGCTTCGGCGGGAAGCGGCAGCTCGTCGCCAGCAGCCATCCCGAAATCGCGCATCCAGGCGAACTCGTCGGCAGGCGGCTGGGCAGGCGCCGGTTCGGATCCTGCTTCAGAGGTGTCCCAGCTCTCCCACCCCCCGGCCTGCTGACGCAGCGCATCCAGCGACTCTGGCTCGGCGGCGGGGGGCGCGCTCTCCCACGGAGCAGCGGCGGGCGGCGGCCCGGCCTCCTGGTCCGGCTCCTGCCCGGCATCTGGATACAACTCCCAGGGCGAAGGCGTGGGGGCGAGGTCCTGCGGCTCCGGGGGCTGATCGCCGGGCTGCGCTTCCCAGGGGGCGCGCTTGTCTGCGCCAGGCGTGCGCGCCTGCTGATCGTCGGGCGGCGGGCTGTCGTCTAGGAGATTGCGATCGTCCGGCATACGGTTCTCTGCCCCTCAGGATGCGGCGGCCTAGCCGCGCAGTGCGCGGTCCTGGCCGAGCAGGACGCGCACGCCGGCGGTGACGGTGCCCAGCGCCACGCCGAGCAAGATGCCGCGCGCGCCCGCGCTGACCGGCACGCTCACCAGCCACTCGCGCACGTCGCTCAGCGCCTCCAAATCGCCCAGCGGGATCCAGCCCACCAGCGCGACGACGACCGCCGACGTGAACAGGACGTTCCACACGCTAACGCCGCGCCGCATCAGGCGATAGCCGGCGAAGACAAGGAAAAAGACCAGCAGCCCCGCCAGCGCCGACTCGATGCTGACCTGGACCGCCTCGAAGGCGCGCGGGCTGATCTGCTCGCCTTCCAGGTCGCCGGACCAGATCTCGGCGCGGTCCAGGATGCGCAGCACGACCACGCCGGCCGTCACCAGCAGGATCAGCGCGCTGTACGGCCAGCCACGCTCCGCGTGGGTGAAACGCCCCAGATGAACGGCGAGCAGGTTGAGGATGCCGATCAGCACCGCGACTGCGGCAGTCACCGCGACAAGCTGCACGATCAGCGCGGCCAGCGTGCGCGCCTCGGAGCCGGGATCGCTCAGCAGGCCGATCAGCATCACCACGCCGGCACTCATCGCGGTCGCGGTGGCGAGAAGATTGAGCAAGCGATGGCGTCTCACGCGGTTCCCCCTGCTGCGCGTCTGGTGTGACCGGCCGCCGGCGGCGCCGCCGGCCCGTAAAGCGCGCGACCGGCCGGGTCACAAAGCGGCCTGAAGCGCGGTGAACAGAATCGCCATGATCACGGCCCAGCGCAGCACGTCCAGCGCGACGACTGTGCCGAGGTGCAGCGGGCGGCGCGTCAGGTAGGCCGGTCCGGCGTACAATTCCTCGCCGATCAGCGGGAAGCCGGCCTGGACGTAGGCGACGGCCTGGCCGCCGGGGTTGTCGCTGTGCGCGATCAGGGTCTGATCGTGCCGCAGCGCGCTCTCGCCGAACAGCGCCAGCTCGGTCCCGAAGCGGCCGAGCAGCACGCTGCTGAAGGCGTCGATGTCGGCGGCGTGAGCCGAAGCGCCCGCCGCGTAGGCCAGCGAGCGGCTCCCCTGCGGGTACCAGGCCGCCTGCGTGGCGCGGAACGCCTCTGCCCGGCGGCGAAACTCGTAGGCGCGGCGCAGCGTGTCTTGCGCCAGCGGCAGCGTCGTCCCCTGGCTGAGCGTGATCAGCGGCGGGTACGGGCTGATCGCCAGCCGCTCGGCGAGCAGGTACGCGATTTCGGCGGACGCCAGCGCGCTGACCGTGCTCGGCTCGCCGACCGCGCTGCTGCCCAGCGAGATGTGGACGCGCTGGGCGCTTTCGACTGCGTCCGCCGCGATCAGCGGCAGGGTGTGATAGGCGGGGATCGGGCGCAGCGTCACCGGGACGCGCCGCGCGATCAGCGCGCCGATCAGCGTCGCCGAGAAGGCGATCGTCAGCAGCGTGATAATGAGTTCGCTGTCATTCATCGCGGCTCTCTTCTTCGCGGCTCTCGTCTGCGTCTGCCCCGGCGATCTGCTCGCGCAGCCACGCGACCCCGCCCGGCGCTTCGAGCACGCGCGCCAGCGCGGCGACCTCGTCGCGCGGCGCGAGCCAGGCCAGCGCCGGCTGCGCGATCCACAACGCCTGCGCGCCGACCGGTCCGAGCGGCTCGGCGGCGTCCAGCAGCGCCCCTGCCACGCCGTCCAGCCGCAGCGCGCGCAGCCGGGCGGACCAACGGCCCAGGCGCGGCGCCCAGTGGCTCTGGTCGTCCGTCGGCGCAACGGGATAGGTCGGATCAGTCATAGGGTCAGTATAGCACAGCGCGAAATGCAGAGGAAATTGGACCAAGCAGCTATAGAGCAGCGGCGCTCAGCGGGCGTTGAGCGGTGAAGTATTAAGGGGCGCTATAAAGGCCAGATCGGCTCTTGACATACCCCCTGGCGTTGCGCTATGCTCTCAACATCAATCAAACCCAGCCAAAGCGACGACCGGGCCGAGTACCGGCGGGCACGCGTCCCAGGGAGAGCGGGCCATAGACTGCAAGCCTGCTTGACACGCCGCCGAGAAAACCCCCCGCGAGCGCGCTCCGAACGGCGAGCCAACGTAAGCTCCCCCAGTAGACAGCGCCGGAATGCCCCGTTATCGGCAGCAATGAGGACAGCGCGCCCGCGCGGCGCACTGTTGAATTGGGTGGAACCGCGTGGTCCTTCGGCCTCGCCCCAAGACCTGGGGTGAGGTTTTTGTTTGGTGGCCGCAAAATGGGTGTAGACTGAGTTTATTGGTCGGACTGAAGACTGCGGTCTGAGGATGTAGGCGGTGCTGGTAAAACGCGTATGGATTGAGCCGGAGCCAGAAGTGGCCTTCGATCCGTATTCCGATAGCGCGGATGTGTTGGTTGAAATGGAAGACAACCGGATTTGGCAGGCGCATTTTGTGACGCTCGATTACCTGCGCCAGGAGATGGAGCTGAGCCTGGATGTCGCGCGGGCGCACAAGCGCGCGCTGGCGCCGACCCCGTTCCTGGCGCTGGAGACGCCGCACGTGGTCGTCGAAGACCTGTTTCAGGACACGATCGAGGACGTGGTCGATAACCTGATGGTGCTCGGCGTCTTCGAGAGCGTGTTCGAGCAGTGCGCGAGCGAGAACGAGCGCCCTGCCTCAGTGGGAGTGTGAGAGCCATGTTTGCGATGTCGACCGACCTGGCCGTCGATAACGCGACTGAGAGCACGACCGACGGCACTACCGGGCGGCATCGGTAGGGATAGCCTGCGCTGATCCCTGCCGAGCGAGGCCGCATCGCCCCGGCAGCAGGGATCAGCGCGGAATGCCCCTGTTAGCCAACCCGCACGACGCGATACGCTGGCGCGCCGATTCTTCGGGGCGCAGCCCTCATGCTAACAGGAGGCAGTGATCGAATGGCTCCCCGTGATTCTCAACCGTCATATCTGTATGATCGGCCGGGCGCTGCGCGGCTGGCCGATGAATGGGCGAATGTCGGGCTGTGCGGCGGCATGTTCCGGCCCGTGAGCGGAAGCGAGCCGGCAGCGGGCGAGGTACGGCCCGCACACCCGCCGGTGCTCGATCCACCAGCCCACGGCCGCAACCAGCGCTGCTGCCGCTGACGACCGGCTCATTCGGTTCGTGGTGCGCCTATCCGCAGCTTCGGCTCGACGCGCTTTGAGGAGAGTAGCGATCGGACTATGGAACGGTATGCAGACAGCAAGCTCTATCGAATCCGGCACTCGGCGGCGCATGTGATGGCCCAGGCCGTGCTGGAGAAATTCCCTGAGGCCAAGATCGCGATCGGGCCGCCCATCGAGGACGGGTTCTATTACGACTTCGACCTGCCGCGCCCGCTGACCGAGGAAGACCTGGCCGAAATTGAGGCGCGGATGCGCGCGATCATCCGCGAGGGCCACGACTTTACGCGGCGCGAGGTGTCGGCGGACGAGGCGCGCGCGCTGTTCGCGGACCAGCCCTACAAGCTGGAGCTGATCGACGGGCTGGATCGCGGCGGGCTGGACGAGTACGGCGAGAAGACCAGCGAGCCGGTCGTAATCAGCACCTACACGCAGGACACCTTCGAGGACCTGTGTCGCGGGCCGCACGTCGCCAACACGCGCGAGATCAATCCTGACGCGGTGAGCATCACCTTCAAAGCCCCGGCGGGCGCGTACTGGCGCGGCGACGAGCACCGCGAGATGCTGACCCGCATCTACGGCACGGCCTGGGAGACCGCCGAGGAGCTTGAGGAATACCTCGCGCTGCTCGAAGAGGCCAAGAAGCGCGATCACCGGACCCTCGGCCCTAAGCTCGGCCTGTTCGTGATCGATCCGCTGGTCGGCAAGGGGCTGCCGCTGTGGAAGCCGAAAGGCGCGATGCTGCGCGACACGCTGGAACGCTTTTTGCGCGCGGCGCAGATCGAGCGCGGGTACCAGCCGGTCGTCACGCCGCACATCGGCAAGCTGGACCTGTACCGCACGTCCGGGCATTATCCGTACTACAAGGACAGCCAGTACAGCCCGATCGATGTGGATGGCGAGGAGTTTCTGCTGCGGCCGATGAACTGCCCGCACCACATCATGATCTACAAGAGCGAGCTGCACTCGTACCGCGACCTGCCCGTGCGCTACGCCGAGTTCGGGACGGTTTACCGCTACGAGCAGAGCGGCGAGCTGTCTGGCCTGACGCGCGTGCGCGGGTTTACAATCGACGACTCGCACCTGTTCGTCACGCCGGACCAACTGCTGGACGAGTTCATCGGGGTGGTTCGCCTGACCCAGCACGTGTTCAGTAGCCTGGGCATGAGCGACTTCCGTGTGCGTGTAGGCACGCGCGACCCGGAGTCAGATAAGTATGTCGGCAGCGATGAAAGCTGGGAGCGCGCGACGGCTGCGATCATCCAGGCGTGCGAGCAGCTTGGCCTGAACTACGTGGTCGAGGCGGGCGAGGCGGCGTTCTATGGCCCCAAGCTCGACTTCATCTTCCGCGACGTGCTCAAGCGCGAATGGCAGCTCGGCACGGTCCAGGTAGACTATAACCTGCCGGAACGGTTCGAATTGGAATACATCGGCGAAGACAACGAGCGCCATCGCCCGGTGATGATCCATCGCGCGCCATTCGGCTCGCTGGAACGCTTCGTCGGCATCCTGATCGAGCACTTCAACGGCGCGTTCCCGGCGTGGCTGGCGCCAGTCCAGGCCGTGCTGATCCCGGTCGCCGACCGTCACCTGGACTATGCGCGCGACGTGGCGCAGCAACTCCACGACGCGGGAATGCGCGTTGAGGTGGACGACTCCAGCAACCGCATGGGCGCGAAGATCAGAAACCAGACGCAGATGCGCATCCCGTGGCTGCTGGTGGTTGGCGACCGCGACATCGAAAAGAGCGCGGTCAGCGTGCGCCTGCGGACCGGCGAAGACCTGGGCGCGATGGGTGTCAAGGAATTCATCAGCCACGCGACCTACCTGATCGACGTGAAATCGCTGGCGCTGGACTGATCGCTCCCTGCCGCGCGGCGACCTGAATCTTTTCGGCTTTCCACACACCGCTAACGCGCTCGGTCGCGTTAGCGGTTGTCTTGATCGGCGCGGGCGCCAGGGCGTGTGAGCAGGTTGCGGGGGATGCATGGGCGCATATCTCGGTGAGCTGGCCGGGCTGGGCACGTCGCTGTTCTGGAGCGTCAGCTCGGTTCTTTTTACGCTATCGGGCCGCCGGGTCGGCTCGGCAGTGGTCAACCGCATCCGCCTGCTGATGGCGGTGGTGATGGTCAGCCTGCTGCACCTGGCCGTCGAAGGCAGCTTGCTGCCGCTTGACGCCGGGCTGGAACGGTGGGGCTGGCTGGGGCTGTCCGGGCTGATCGGGTTCGTGATCGGCGATGCGATGCTCTTTCAGGCGTTCGTGATGATCGGCCCGCGCCTCTCGATGCTGCTGATGGCGCTCGCGCCGGTGATAGGCGCGCTGCTGGCCTGGCCGCTGCTTGGCGAGCGGCTCGCCGCGCCGGAGATCGCCGGAATTCTGCTGGCGCTCAGCGGCGTGGCGTGGGTCGTGCTGGACCGCAACAGCAGCGGCCAGGCCGGGGTGCCTGAGATGCCGCCTCGCTTTTACGCGCTAGGCGTGCTCTTCGGGCTGGGCGGCGCGCTGGGGCAGGCGGGCGGCCTGATCGCGTCGAAAGCCGGGCTGGAGGGCGATTTTCCGGCGCTGTCGGGCAATGTCATGCGCCTGGTCGTCTCGACGGCCGTAATCTGGGGGTTGGCGGCGGCGTCCGGCCGGGTGCGCAGCAATTTCGTGGCGCTGCGCGCGCATCCCCGCGCGGTCGCGCTCCTGATAACGGCGGCCCTCTTCGGGCCGGTGGCGGGCGTCTGGTTGTCGTTGGTGGCGGTGCAGCACGCGCCGGTCGGGATCGCGTCCACCCTGATGAGCTTTCCGCCGATTATTCTGTTGCCGGTGGCGCACGTTCTGTTCAAGGAACATATCACCTGGCGCGCGGTGGTCGGGACGGTGCTGGCGATTGCGGGCACGGCGGTGATCTTCCTGAGCGCGTAAAGGAATCGTGTTCGCGCCCTGTTGCCCGGCGCGGTAGACTAAAGTTCCGGCGCTGCGCGCGCCCGCCGAAAATTGAGAGTGTGAAGGTAGATCAATCATGTCCCATCCGCCCGCCACGATCCACGCCGCCTACAACCTGACGATCGAGCTGGAGCCGGGCCGCTGGCGGCTATTCAACGGTGTGGCCGATCCGGCCTCGCCGGACGAGCAGCGCGCGCTGCTGGACGCGCGCCCGGAAGGGATCGTCTGCGCGCCGGTGTTCGCTCGCGCGCGCCGCCTGCCTGGCGAAGGGTGGCTGTCCCCGTCGAGCGTGGCGCGGGTGGTGGTCGGTTGGGCGCCGGAAAGCCGCAACTGGCACCTGGGGCTGATGCTCCAGCCGGGGCCGGAGGGCGGCGATCGGCTGCGCTGGTGCGGCTTGGCGCACTGGCCGAGCGGCCCGACCGTCGAGCACGAGGGCCAGGCCGCCGAAGCGGGCCGCGCGCTCGCCGAGGTAATCGGGCGCCCGTTCCACATCGTGCCGCCCGCGCGCAGCGCCCCCGCTGCGCCCCCCGCGCCAGCAAATATCGCGCCGCCCGCGCCTGTTTCGAGCGCGGACGCTGCCGAGGCGACCGCCGTGCGCGAGACGATCGCGCCGGAACTCGACGAGACCTCCGTCGCGCCCGCGCCCCCGCTGCCGCCCGCGATCCCGCCGGCCGATGTTCCGCTCGCCTCTGAGCCAGCTATCGCGCTGCGCACGCCGCCGTTCGCCTTCGAAGGGTGGCGGGTCGTCGCTACGCGCCGGGGGTTCGCCGTGCAGCGCCCTCCTCGCTGGGTGATCGGCTTGATGCTGCGCGCCGGGGGCTACATGGTCGGCGCGCTGCTGTTCGTCATGCTGGGCCTCGGCTCGCTGGAGAGCGGGCTGGCGCAGGTGAACCCGGAGTGGCTGCCCTACGTCGGGATCGGCGTCGGGGCGGTGCTCGGCCTGCTGGCGCTGGCGACGTGGTGGCGCGTGCTGACGGTGGCGGATGTCGTGATCGACACGCAGCGGCGCGAGGTGCGGCGCCGCAACCGCTTCAGCGGTCTGGTGCGCTGGCGCGTCCCGTTTGAGTCGGTCGAGTACCTGGTCCTGACGCAGACTCCGGCGCGCCCGCTTGGGCGCAAGCGCCCGGACCGCCCGGTGAAGATCGGGTTGGACGCCTGGTTGCACCTCTACGACGGGCGGCATTTCTGGCAGCTGGCCGAGCTGGGGCCGGTCGAGGGCAAGTGCCACGTCTGGCCGCTGGTCGAGCGCCTGCAAAAGCAGCCGGGGCGGCGCGCGCTGGCCCTGGCGCATTACGACACCCCGGCGCATCACGCCGCCCTGCACCTGGCCGGAACGCTCCGAACGGGCGTGTGGGTGGATGTGCGCTAGCGCACGGCGCGGCCTGCGAGCACCGGCTTTGACAGCCCCCTGTGACCATGCTACCATTCGCGCTGAGCTATCCCGGCGGGCAGAAGGTCCTCCATGGGTTTTGATCCTCTCGCGAATGTGACCGGCAGCCAGCGAACGATCCGTATCGCGCTGCTGGCGATCATCCTGCTGACGCTGCCCTGTTACTGCCTGGGAGCCGTTCTGCTGGCGACGGCGCCGGAGTCGCAGGCCACGCGCTCAGGCGGGACACAGCCGCCGACGCTCGGCGGCGTCACCGCTTCGCCGACCGTGACGCCCTTCAGCATCTTCACGCCGACCGCGCGCACCGACCCGCTGCGCGCCACTTCGACCCAGTTGTTTCTGTATCCGACCGTGCCGCAGATCGTCTGGCCGACGATGACGCTGACCTGGACGCCGCAGCCGACGTGGACTCCGCTGCCCCAGCCGACCGTCGCGCCGACGATTACGGTGCCGCCTTCGCCGACGCTCCCGCCGACCCCGATCCCGGTGCCGACGGACGCCCCGATCCCGACCGACGTGCCTGCGCCGACGGACGCGCCGCTGCCGGCGACCGATCCGGGCCTTTCGGAGCCGACGCCCACTCAAGACAGCTTCTAGCGCCATTACCCATGACCCGTTTTAGGCTCATTCAGCGACCGGAAGAATATTTTTGATGCCACTCAACCTCAAAAACCATCTCAAACAACTCAGTGAAACGCCCGCGCCTTCCGGTCACGAAGAACGGGTGCGGGCCGTGATTCGGGACGCCTGGGCGCCGCTGGTCGACAGCTTCGATCAGGACGGTCTCGGCAACCTGATCGCCGTCAAGCGCGGGACCGGCTCTGAGCCGCGCCGCCGCGTGATGCTCTGCGCCCACATGGACGAGATCGGCATGATCGTCGCCGAGGTGCGCGATGGCTTCGTGCGGACTCTGCCGCTGGGCGGCGTCGATTACCGGGCGCTGCTGGCGCAGCCGGTGATCGTGCATGGCCGCCGGGCGCTGCCGGGAGTGTTCGGCGCGGCGCCGCCGCATATGTCGCGCGACCGCAAGAAATATCCGCCCGCCGACGAGCTATGGATCGACGTGGGGCTGCCCGCCGACGAAGTCGCCGCGCTGGTACGCCCTGGCGACCTTGTGACGCTCGATGCGCCGTTCGTCTCGCTGCGCGGCGAGCGCGTCGCCGGAAAATCACTCGACAACCGCGCCTCGGTTGCCGCCGTGACCGTCTGCCTGGACGAGCTGGCGCGCCGCTCGCACGCCTGGGACGTGCTGGCCGTCGCCGCCGTGCAAGAGGAAGTGAACCTCGCCGGGGCGGCGGCGGCGGCGTATCGCTTGCAGCCCGATCTGGCGATCGCGATTGATGCGACCTTCGGCGAGCAGCACGGCGCCAACGACGACGACACGTACACACTAGGCGACGGCCCCACCCTGGGACGCGGCCCGAACCTGCACCCCGGCCTGTTCAAGGCGCTGCGCGATCTGGCGAAAGAGCAGGAAGTCAAGCTCCAGATCGAAGTTCTGCCCGGCAACAGCGGCACGGACGCCTGGGCGATCCAGGTCAGCCGCGCCGGGGTGCCGACCGCGCTGCTCAGCATCCCGATCCGCAACATGCACACGCCCTCGGAAGTGGTGGACCTGCGCGACATCACGCGCGTGGGCCGCCTGATGGCGGCCTTCATCGAGACGCTGGCGGACGATACGCTCGGCCGGATCGGCTGGCGCCTGCCGCCGGGTGGTGAGAAGGCAACCGGCGCGCGCTCTGGCCGCGCGCAGAAGGAGGGCGCCGCATGATCCTGCGCGAGCTGTGCGACGCAATCGGCGTCTCCAGCGCGGAAGACGCCGTGCGCGATCTGATTTACGCCCACATTCGCGACCACGTCGAGGACGTGCGGATCGACGCGCTGGGGAACCTGCTCGCCGTGCGGCGCGGGACCGGCGCGGTCGATCTGCGCGTGATGGCGGCGGCCCATATGGACGAAGTCGGCATGATGGTGATCGGCCACGACAGCGACGGAACGCTGCGTTTTCGCGCCGTCGGCGGGCTGGACGCGCGCATTTTGCCCGGCGCGCGCGTGCTGGTCGGGCCAGACCGCATCCCCGGCGTGATCGGCTGGGCGCCGATTCACCTGAACCACTCCGAAGACACCGTCTCGATTGAGCGACTGCGGATCGACATCGGCGCGACCAGCCGCGACCAGGCGCAGGACGCGGTCGAGCGCGGCGAGATCGTGGCGTTCGACAGCCGCCTGGTCGAGCTGGGGCCGACGGTGTGCGGCAAGGCGCTGGACGACCGCGCCGGCTGCGCTTCGCTGATCGCGCTGATCCAGGGCGAGCCGTTCCCCTTCGATCTGCACGTCGCCTTCACCGTTCAAGAGGAGATCGGGCTGCGCGGGGCGCGCGTGGCGGCCCAGGCGATTGGGCCGGATGTCGCGTTCGTGCTGGAGACGACCGCCTGCCACGACCTGCCCACTGACCCGGATGATCCCGACCAGACCACGATCACACGGCTGGGCGAAGGCCCGGCGATCACGGTCGTCGATCGCTCGATGATCAGCGATCCGCGCCTGGTGCGTCACCTGGCGCGCAGCGGCGAGGCAGCGGGCATCCTCTACCAGTTCCGCTCGGCGCAGCACGCCGGGGGGACGGACGCCGGGGCGATCCACCTGACGCGGGGCGGCGTGCCGAGCGCGGTCGTCGCCAACCCCTGCCGCTATCTGCACGGCCCGACCAGCGTTATGAGCCTGTCCGATTTCGAGAATCAGAGCCGCCTGCTGCGCGCCGCCTGGATGGCGCTGACACCGGCTGTGCTGGAAAGGAATTAATCTTGTGGAAACCCTGATCAAGAAGCTGGCCGAAGCGTGGGGGCCGTCGGGCTACGAGCACCAGGTGCGCGATCTGATTCGCGGCGAGGTCGAGCCGCTGGCCGACGAGGTGTGGGTCGATCCGCTGGGCAACCTGGTGTGCCGCTTGGGCGAGGGGCCGTTGCGCGTGATGATCGCCGCCCACATGGACGAGATCGGCGTGGTCGTGTCGCACATCGACCGCCAGGGGTACGCGCGCTTCGCCGCCCTGGGTGGCGTGCTCCCCGCGACGCTGCTCGGCGCGCGCGTTCGCTTCGAAAACGGCGCGATCGCGGCGGTCGGCGTCGAGCACCAGTTCGGCAAGCGCGCCGAAATCCCCGGCCTGGACGGGTTCTTCCTCGATCTGCCCGCTGACAGCGGCGTGCAGCCGGGCGATCCGGGCGCGTTCGTCGGGGATGTGCTGTGGCAGAACGACCGCGTGATCGGCAAGACGCTCGACAACCGGCTCGGCTGCGCGATCCAGATCGAGACGCTACGCCGCTTGCGCGAGCAGGGCAGCCCGCATACGCTCTACTTCGTCTTCACCGTCCAGGAAGAGATCGGCTCGCGCGGCGCGATGACCGGCGCTTTCGGCGTAGAGCCGGATTTTGGCATCGCGATCGACGTGACGCCGGCCGGCGATGTCCCCAAGCCGTCGCCCTCGCCGGTCAAGCTCGGCGCTGGCGCGGCGATCAAAGCGCGCGACACGGGCCACATCGTGCCAAGCTGGATCAGGGACCTGATGATCGCGCGCGCCGAGGCAGCGGGCATCCCGTACCAGGTCGACGTGATGCAGGTTGGGACGACCGACGCGGCGACGATGCAACTGGTGCACAGCGGCGTGCCGTCGGGCGCGGTCTCCATCCCGGCGCGTCACGTCCACACCCGCAGCGAGATGGCCCTGCGCTCCGACATCACGGCCAGTATCGATCTGCTGGTCGCCGTGCTTAGCGGACCGATC
>DAOKYY010000044.1:0-12301 GCA_035325905.1 Aggregatilineaceae bacterium
GCGGCTTGAAGTCCCCTCTCCGCGCCGGAGAGGGGATTGAGGGGTGAGGTAAATCCTGCGAATCGCCGCATGTGCCAGAACATTTCGAAAGGTCACTTTTTACAAATCACTTGGCAGTTAGCTTTTCGCTAACCGCTAATCGCTAATAGCCCGATTATTATGTTCCTGGCTGCTTTCAAGCAAATCCAGCGTGACGGTGAAGACAGTGCCTTGCCCCACCGCGCTATCCACCGCGATCGACCCGTGATGCAGGTGAACGATTTCGCGGGCAATCGTCAGGCCCAGGCCGGTCCCGGCGGCGACGTCCTCATTGGCGCGGAAGAACGGCTCGAAGACCTGCGACAGCATCTCGGCCGGGATGCCGATCCCGGTGTCGCACACCCGGATCGCCGCCTGCCGCGCCGATCCATGATCGCCTGGATCGACGGGCGCCAGCTCGATCGTGATCGTCCCCCCTTCGCCGGTGTAGTTGATGGCGTTGTTGACCAGGTTAGTGATCACCTGGCTGATGCGCTGCGGGTCGGCGTCGATGACCAGCGGCTGGCCGGGCAGGCTGGCGCGCAGGGTGATGTCTTTGCGCTCGGCCTCTGGCTGTTGGATGGCGATCACTTCCTCGATCAGCTCCGCCAGCGCGACCGGCTGGCAGTAGAGCGGGATCACGCCGCGCTCGAAGCGCGAGATGTCGAGCAGGTTCTCGATCAGCTCGGTCATGCTGTCGGTCACGCGGTTGATCACGTCCAGGTGCGCCTGGAGCTTGTCGGGCTGCTTGCGCAGCAGATACAGCCGCGTCTTGATGTTCGCCAGCGGGGTTCGCAGCTCGTGCGAGGCGTGGGCGATAAAGCGGTCTTTCTGCGCCTGCAACGCTTTCTCCTGGCTGATGTCGCGAAAGAGCGCGACCAGCCCCGCGTCGCCCGTCCCATCCTGGCCTGGGACCTGGGTGATCGTCAGCGCGGAGTCCACGATCGCGCCGTCCCGGCGATGCGCCGCGACTGTCCCGCGCCAGCTACGGTTCTGGGCCAGACCGCTGCGGATCGCGCCGCGCAGCCGTTCGACCTCAGGCGCCGGGGCGATCAGGCTCTCGATCAGATCGAACGGACGGTGCATCAGCTCGGCGGGGTTGTAGCCCAGCAGCGCGCTGAAGGCCGCGTTGACATAGATCACCTCGCCGCCGCGCGTGAAGATCACCGCCTCGCCCATTGAGTCGAGCACGGCCTGAAGCTGCGCGCGCTGCGCCTCGACCTCGGCGGTGCGCTCAAGAACGCGCTGCTCTAGTTCACTCGCATGATGCTGGACGGCATCGTACAGCTGCGCGTTGCGGATCGCGATCGCGGCCTGGTCGGCGAAGGCTTGCAGCCGCGCCGCGTGGATAGCGTCGAAGAAGCCCGGCTGCTCGCTATCCAGGTGCAGGATGCCGATCACCTGGCCTTCGAGCACGATCGGCGCTTTCACGGTCGAGCGGATCCACTCTTCCTCCGGCAGCCGGAGCCAGCGCGGGTCGGCGTGGGTGTCGGACAAGGCGAAGGGCTGCCGGGTTGCCAGCATCGTCTGCCAGATCGGCACCTTGTTTACTTCGAAGCGAACCTGCCCGATCCACGCTCCGGCGCCGTGCTCGGCGTAGCCATAGCCGCGTGCGACCCGCGCCACGCCCTCCTCGATCAGCATGATGTTGGCCGCGTCGTGGGGCAGCACCTGGCCGACGTTGGCGAGAATCCGGTCGAGCACCAGGTCGAACTGAAGCGTGCTGCTGACCGCCGCCGCCGCGGCTTGCAGCGCCTCGGCCAGCGTGCGCTGGTCGCGCTCCGCCTGGAACAGCCGCGCGTTCTGGATCGCCAGCGCGACCTGGTCGGCGAAGGCTTGCAGCCGCTCGGCGTCGATCGGGCGAAAATGATGCGGCGTGGCGCTGTCGAGATTCAGCAGCCCGATGACGCGGCCTTCGACCGAGATCGGCGCTTTGAGCGACGAGCGAATCCAATAACTGATCGGTAGGACCTGCCAGTCAGGGTCTTCACGCGTGTCGGCGATCAGATAGGGCTGTGGGCGCTCGCTGGCGCGCATCCGCGCCCAGTGCGGAGCTTCTCGCGAGGTCAGGCGGAGCTGGTCGATCTCGTCCACTGGGCCGTAGGTATGGTAGCCTGCGTAGCGCACGATCTTGGCGACATCTCCGTCGAAGAGCATGACATTCCCGGCGTCGTAGGTGATCACGCGCCCGACATTCTCCAGCAGCTCGTCGAACAGGTCCTCCAGGGCGGGCGAGCGATTGCTGAGCGCGGCGACGTGCCCCAGCGCCTCGGCCAGCACGCGCTGATCGCGCTCGGCGATGTAAAGCTGCGCCTTGGTAATGGCGAGAGACGCCTGGTTCGCGATGGTCTCGGCCAGCTCCAGCTCGTCGGAGGTGAACTGGCGCGGCTCGACCCAGTCCAACCCCAGCGTGCCGATCACGCCATCGCCTACGACCAGCGGCACGATCAGCAGGGTCCGCGTGCCGCGCCGGCGCAGCACCGGCCAGGCTGGCTCGAAGACGGGGTCGTTGAGCACGTCTTCCGAGACGAGCGGCTTGTGCGTCGCCCGCACGATGTCGATGGAGGGGTTCCGCTCCAGCGCGATGGTGACGTTGCCCTGGCCGGTATCCTCCGGGTGCGTGCCGAGCACCAGACGGCCCACCCGGTCCTCTTCGAACAGCACCAGCCCGCCAAAGCTCGCGCCGAACGCCGCCTGAAGCTCCAGCAGCACGGTGCGGTAGATGGTATCCAGCTCGAGCTGGTGCGCTACGTGCGTTGAGACGCGGTTGACCAGCGCCAGCCGCTGCGCCTGGGCCTGAAGCACGGCGGCGTGCTCCTGCGCGGCCTGATACAGCCGGGCGTTCTGAAGCGCGATGGCGGCCTGGTCAGCGAAGGTTTGCAGGTGCTCGGCGTGCTGCGCGTTGAAAAAATCGGGCTGGACACTCTCGACTTGCAGATAGCCGATCACGCGCCCTTCGCGGTGAATCGGCGCGGCGGCGTAGGAGCGTATCCAGGCGATTTCGGGGAACGTGATCCAGTCGGGATAGGTCGCGGTGTTGGCGATGATCAGCGGCTCGCACGTATCGAACATCTGCCTGAGCGTCGGAAACCCGGCGATCGGGAAGCGCGCCCCGGCCAGCCAATCGCCGAGGCCGCGCTCTTCGAACCCCCGGTGGCGCACCGCGCGCGCCACACCGTCTTCGATCAGCAGCAGGCTGGCGGAGTCGTGCGGCAGCACGCGCTTGAGATTGTCGAGAATGTGATCGGTGACGGCGTCGAGATCGAGCGCGCTGTTGATGATCGTCGCCGTATCCTGAAGCGCCTCGGCCAGGCTGCGCTGCTCGTGCTCGGCCTGGAACAGGCGCGCGTTGCGAATCGCGATCGCGGCCTGGGCGGCGAAAGCGCGCAGCCGCCCGGCGTGGCCGGCGGTGAAGAAGCCCGGCGTCGCGCTGTCGAGGCTGATCACCCCGATAAACTCGTCCGCGTAGAAAATCGGCGCCCAGACCGAGGCGCGAATCCACTCCGTGCCCGAAACCGGCGCCCATAGCTCGGACTGCGCGGTGTCGTCGATCACGACCGGCTGGCGCGTCTGGCGCATGATCTGATACTTCTCCAGCGCGTGATCGTCGAAGCGCAGGCCGTCGATCTGGCCGCCCAGGCCGCGCTCGTTGAATCCGGCGTGCCGCGCCATCCACACGCTTTCTCCCTCGATCAGCAGGATGCTGGCCGTATCGTGCGGAACCACGCCGCGAATATTCTCCAGAATGTGGTCGAGCACCTGCTCCAGGTCCAGCGAGCCGTTGAGCGCAATCGCCGTATCGCTCAGGGCCTCGGCCAGCACCCGCTGCTCGCGCTCCGCCTGCCGGGCGCGCTCGCGCTCGGCGCGCGTCCGCAGCGCGCTGATCCCCCAAGCCAGGTCGCGCGCCAGCTCCTCCAGCAGGGCGATCTCCTCTCCGTGCTGGAAGGCGTCCACTTCCCCGGCGTAGATCGCCAGCACGCCGAACACGCGGTCGTCGGCGGCCAGCGGCAGCGCCAGCGCCGAGCGGTAGCCGCGCTTCAGGTTTTCGCTGCGCCAGGGAGCCAGCGCGGGGTCGCCGGCGCAGTCGGGGACCACGACTGGCTGTCCTGTCCGGATCGCGCGGCCCGCCGGGCAGTCGCCGCCCGGATCGCCAGCCCAGGTCGCCAGAACCCCCGGCGCGTCGTCGTCACTCCCGTAGCTGGCGACCGGCTCGATCGTGCGCGCGGCGCTATCCCGCGCGTAGCCGACCCACGCCAGGCGAAACTGGCCGCTGGTGACTGCGACGCGGCAGATATCGCGGAGCAGGGCGATCTCGTCCGTGGCGCGCACGATGATCTGGTTGCTCTCGCTGAGCAGGCGATAGGCGCGGACCGCCCGGCGCAGGGCGTCTTCGGTGGTGCGCTGCTCGGTGACATCGCGCACGATGGCGACCACGCGGTCCGCGCCGCTGGAGATGACGCGCGCCTCGTACTCGTGGAGGATGTCGCCCAGGGGAAGCCGGTAGTGAAACACCTGGAGCGCGCCAGTGCTGGTGGCGCGCTCGATGGCCTCCAGTGTCTGCGGCGCGATTTGCGGCAGCACGTCCTGAATCCGCCGCCCCATGAAGACCTCGGCGGGCTGATTCAGCCCCATCGGCGCTGCTTTGTAGCCGAGGAACGTGCCGTCCCGCGCCAGCTCGAACATCAGATCGGGCGAGGCATTGGCGAACGCCTCGCGCGAGGCCTGCGACGATTTCAGCGCGCTCTCCCATTGGCGCAGGCGATGCGCGCTTTTTCGCAGGAACAGGTAGAACGCCGCGGTCGTCA
The DNA here is from genome assembly GCA_035325905.1 of Aggregatilineaceae bacterium. Lineage (GTDB taxonomy): Bacteria > Chloroflexota > Anaerolineae > Aggregatilineales > Aggregatilineaceae > DYGX01. The sequence continues at coordinate 4,824 of DAOKYY010000044.1, forward strand.
GGGCCACATAGATCCAGCCTTTAAGCGTTTGCAGGTGCGCCCCGGCTGAGAGCGCGTTCAGCAGCAGATCGGTCCCGGCGATCCACCCGGAGCCGAGCAGCGCGTAGGCGAGCGCGAGCTGGATAGTCCGGCTCATCGGGGGAAGGTCGTGCGGCGGTGCAGATGACTGGTCCATGCCGGTTCCTCGCTGCTCAGTTGCGCAGCGGCTTGTTGAACTGAAGCATATGCATCATACGCTCAAGGCTCTTGGGCTGCTGGCATAGCTCGACAAACGCTTCGCGCTCCAGGTCGAGGATGTACTGCTCCGGCACCCAGCCCGGCTCGGACAGATCGCCGCCGCACAGCACGTGGGCGATCTTGTTGGCGATCAGCGCGTCGTGGTCCGAGGCGTGCCCCGCCTCGCGCAGGCTGTAGACGCCCAGGCGCAGCGCGGCGAGCGCGTCCCGCCCGGCGGCCCAGACTTGCCCCGCCGGTTGGGGCGAATAGCCGCCCGCCAGCAGGTGCAGCGCCTCGCGCTTGGCCTCGGCCAGCAGAAAGTCTTTGTTCAGCACGATCCGGTCGGACGGGCGCAGAAAGCCCAGCGCGCGGGCCTGCTTGGCGCTCTCGGACACTTTCGCCAGCGCGATCGTCTCGAAGACCTGCTGCAAATGCGGCAGCACGTCGGCGTTGGGCGTTTCCATGACCGGATTGATCACGCGCCGCAGCATCTCCTTGCAGCCGGTCCCCGCCGGGAGCAGCCCGACGCCGAACTCCACCAGGCCGATGTACAGCTCGGCGTGGGCGACGGCGCGCGCCCCGGCCATCGCCATCTCCGCGCCGCCGCCGAGCGCCATGCCGAACGGCGCGGTGACGACCGGCCCCGGCGCGGCGCGCAGCGCCTGGCACAGGTTTTGCAGCTCGCGGACGGTGGCGTGAAGCTGCGCCCAATCCTGCTGCTGGGCCAGCATCGCGATCAGAAACAGGTTCGCCCCGGCGCTGAAGTGCTCGCCCTGGTTGCCGATCACCAGCGCGTCGTAGCCGTTTTCCAGGTGCTCAAGCGCCTTCCAGCCCATCGCGATGCTGTCCGCGTCGATCGCGTTGGCTTTGGCGTGGAATTCCAACAGCAGGATTCCGTCGCCCAGGTCGATCAGCGACGCGCCCGCCATGCCCTCGACGCGCTTTCCGGCGGCGCGCAGGTCCGGCAGGGAGATGATGCGCGGGTCCTTGCGCAGCGGCGCGTAATCGCCGCGCGGCGGGTCGTAGACGCCGGTGACGACGCCCGCCGCATCGCGCTGGTAGAAGCTGTCGCACCCGGCCGCCAGCATGTCCTTGACCCACGGCGCGACGGCGTAGCCGTCCGCTTCCATGCGCGCGGCGGTGTCGGCCACGCCGAGCGCGTCCCAGATTTCGAACGGGCCAAGCTCGTGGTTGAAGCCCCACTTGTTGGCGCTGTCGATCGCGGGGATGTCGTCCGCGATCTCGCCCAGGCGGCGCGCTGCGTAGCTGAGATAGAAGGCGTGCAGGTGCCACAGGTAATACGCGGCGCGGTCGTCCGCGCTCGCCAGCGCCCGGACGCGCGCCCCCGTATCCTCGATCTTGCGGTGCTGGCCGACGCTGTCAAAGCGCACTTTAACGGGCGGCTCGTGCTCCAGCGTTTGCAGGTTCAGCTCCCAGAACTCGCGGCCTTCAGGCGTGTCCACCCGCTTGTAGAAGCCCTGCCCGGCCTTGTTGCCGAGCAGCCCGCGCGCCAGCATCGTCTCCAGCAGATTGCGCGAGGCGGGATGGGCCAGCACCTCGCGCGCCTCGTCGCCGGGGATCGATTCGTACAGGTTGCGGTTGACATGCACCATGATGTCGGCGCCGATCAGGTCGTAGAGGCGGAAGGTGGCGGTTTTCGGACGGCCGATCAGCGGGCCGGTCAGCGCGTCCACCTCGCCGACGGTGTAGCCCTCGTCCAGCGCGAGGTTGACGCCGAAGGTCCCGGCGACGCTGATAAAGCGGTTGGCGATGAAATTGGGCGTGTCTTTGCACAGCACGACGCCTTTGCCGAGGATCGTGCGCCCGTACTCGATCATGAAGTCGAGCACGGCCGGGTCGGTGCGCTCGTGCGGGATGATTTCGAGCAGCTTGAGGTAGCGCGGCGGGTTGAAGAAGTGCGTGCCGAGAAAATGGCGCTGAAAGTCCTCGCCGCGCCCCTGCGCGATGGCGTGGATGCTCAGGCCGCTGGTGTTGGTCGAGACGATCGCGCGCGGCGCGCGGTGCGCTTCGAGCCGGGCCATCAGGTCCTGCTTGATCGCCAGATTCTCGACAATCGCCTCGATAATCCAGTCGGCCTCGCTCACGCGCGCCAGATCGTCGTCAAGGTTGCCGGGGGTGATCAGCGCCAGGTCCGCCGGGTGGAACAACTGGGCCGGGCGGCTCTTTTGCAGCGCGTCGAGGTTCTTCAGCGCAACCGCGTTGCGCTGCTCGGGCGGGTCGCCGGGCCGGCTGCCGGGCGCGGCGATGTCGAGCAGCAGGACGCGCACGCCGACCCCGGCCAGCAGGGCCGCGATCCCGCTGCCCATCGTGCCCGATCCGATGACCGCTGCCTGACGAATGTGGAAGCTCATCGCAGTTCCTCCTTCGTGACCGATCGCAGGGTGGATTATGGCACGGGCCGCACCGCACCAAAAGTCCGGGCAGGTAAATGCTTAAAGGCGAATAAACGCAAACCAGGCGCGATGCCGGTGTATCATGCTCCCGACAATTATGCATCATTATAGAGTCGATCCGTCTGGCGCGGAATAGGACGGCCTGGACGGCGGAGCGCGGGGAATCAAAAACGGGCCGTGCGGCCCGTTTCCGGAGATCGATCGCGCGGGGCTAACCCTGGCGCTGCTTGTGCTTGGGATACGCCGAGCACATCACGTACAGTCGCCCCTTGCGCCGCACGAAATAGCACTTGTCGCACATCTTGCGAACCGAAGACCGGACCTTCATCTGAATCACCTCCCCAGGTTGGTTCACTATCGCCCTGGCCGAAGCCACGACCGGCAGCCTGGGTCGGATAGCTCAATGAATTATGTCGTGAGGGCGCGCTGCCGCGCCCGGTGCTCTGCGCGTCTATTATAGCGTGTCTGGCGCGAGAATCCAGGCCGAGTTGCGCGCGGCGACCCCCGGCCCCTGTCCAAAATGGGGACGCGAAGCGGGGCGGCTGGTGTACGCCGCCCCGCGAAGCACGCGACCGCGCACGCCGCGAGGGTTACGGCGCGTTGTAGACGCGGTAGCTGATCCAGATCTGATCGCCCGCGCGGTTGTCGATGCGCATGACGGCGCGCCGGCCCTCGGCGGTGTAGACGCCCAGCACCACGCCCGCGTTGACCTGGCTGCTGTCCAGCCCGGTCGAGTTGTTGACCACGCTCGGCGAAAGCTGGTCGTAGTGCACGTCCTGGTAGGCGACGCCGCCCAGCAGCCCGATCTGGGCGCCGTTGATGACGCTCAGGCTGGCGCCGTCCCAGCGGATGTCGTTCACCCCGCCGAAGAGGTCCCATTCCTGCCCGGAGTTCAGCTGGATGTTGTTCTGCTGCGTCAGGAACGGGTAATCGGCGCGGTAGGTCACGTTGTACTGGTTGTTCTGCTCGTTGAACTCGGCCACGGTGTTGTTCAGGTCCGCGATGATCGCGACCTGCGCGACGCCCGTGCCCGGTAGCGTGGCGCTCAGCTGGGCTTGTTTGGCCTCGCCAGGCGCCAGGCTGTCCACGAAGGCCGACGTGTAGACGCCGCCCGGCTGGAAGGTCGCCGCGATCGCGAACTGGCCCGCCGCCGCGCCGCCCGCGTTGCGCACCGTCACGGTCGCGCTGAACGGCTGGTTCGGCACCGGCTGCGCCGGGCTGAGCACGACGCTCTCGATCACGATGTCCGGCTGGTTCGGGGCGGCGGTCGCCGCGGGCGTCGGGCTGGCCGGGATCGGCACGAACTGGACCGTGGTCAGGTTGCCGGTTACGCGGACATACTCGGTATTGACCCAGCCGGAGCCGGTCGGAATCTGGACCAGCAGCCAGGTGTAGTCGGCGTTGGCGCCCAGGACGCGCAGCACGTCGCCCTGGCTGACCTGCGCCACGCGGTCGTAGTTGAAGCCCGGCCCGCTGCGGACGTTGAGCGCGGTCGCCGTGACCTCGGCCCACACGCCTTCGAGCGTGGCGCTGGGCAGCGGCGTGATGGTCGGCGGCCCCGGCGTGGGCGTCGGGATGTTCACTACCGGCTGGCCGGTCTCGTCGAGCACCAGTTCCTCACGGTCGTCAAAGCGCGCCAGCACCACCGGCCCGCCATACGGCCCCAGCTCGTAGACCGTCGCCACACGCACCAGGTCGCCGTTGGAGAACTCTACCGGGTGGAACGGCCCCTGCACCAGCGCGACCGGGTTGCCGTTTAGCAGGCCGTCGCGGATTTCGGAGGGCGAAGCGCCGAAGTTGATCACGGTCGAGCGCAGGTACCAGATCGCGTCGTATCCGGCGACCGCCAGCCCGCTCGGCAGCGCGTTGAACGCCAGCGAGTAATCGCGCAGGAAAATCTGCGACGCGCGCGAGCCGTAGCTATAGACCCAGTTGTTCATGCCCAGCACGCCGTTGACCAGATCGCGCGGGAAGACCTGGGCGCGGGCCGCCTCGTCGGCGTGGCGATAGACAAAGCGCCCCTCCCAGCCCTCGTCGCGCAGCTGGCGCAGCAGGCTGGCGGCGTCTTCCATCGGCCCCCACATCACCACGACATCCGGCTCCAGGCTCGCCAGGCGGACCGCGTGCTCGTCCAGCCGGTCGTTATCGGGCTGCTGGACCTTATCGACCGGCGTGATGCCCCGGTCCGAGAGCGCGGCCTCGAAGGAGGCCAGCGCCGCCGTCGAGGCGATGTCCGTCTGGACCAGCGCGAAGGATTCGACGGCCAGGTCCTCGACCAGCACCGTAACCATCGCCCAGTTATAGACGTATTCGGGCGCGCGGATGCGGAAAATCCAGTTGGTGTCGTCGTCCTCGGTCAGGCGGTCGGCGGTGACGGCGGTCAGCACCGGCAGCCCGGTCTCGACCAGGGCGTCGATATTGTCCGGCGAGAGGACCGCCTCATCGTCCGGGCCGAGCAGGGCGACCAGGCCCTCGCGCTCGGTCAGTTTGCCGAGGTCGCTGCCAAGCGATCCTTCGGTCGCCGCGTCGGGCAGCGTGATCAGCTCGAACAGATACGTAGTGCCGTCCTGCCCGGCGAATCCGCCCGCGCCGTTGATCTGGTCAATCGCCAGGCGCGCGCCGTTGCCGGCTTCGCCGGTCGGGTCGCCGAGGTACCCGATGCGCAAGATCGTCGGACCCCCCTGGGCTGCCGGAGCGGCCAGCGCGAGCGGGGCCACCAGCGCCGCGATCACGAGCGCGACCGCCGCGATCAGGCCCACGCGCCACTGGCGCCGGGGGCCGCCCGCACCAGAAATTCTCTGCTCTCTCATCCAAGCCTCCTTCATTGGTCGATGCGCGTCATGATGCCTTGTCGTCACTCTTGTCACGGCTGACGGTGGCGCCGCCGGTACCGGTGGTGCGGTTGGCACTGCTGTTGTCGTGTTGGTTCCCCGGCGCGATCGGGTTCCTGCGCGGGGATGCTGGCGGCGAGCGGTGCGCGACGCGACGCCACGCGGGCGCCGCGCCCTACTTGTGTTGTACACCAAACCCCACACGCTGACAATTCTCGTTCCGCCCGGCGGACGCCGCCGCCCCACGTGAACGCAACCCCAACGGGATCAGAACGGCGCTTCAACCGGCGCGACTTGTGCCGCCCGGCGATCGGTGCGAGAATCAGGGCAACCCGCCGGGGGCCTGTTGGGCGACCGTCCCCGCATATTCTCGCCGGAGAAGGGGTCAGGTATGCGCTATCGACGCGAGGCGCTGCGTCACATGATCCTCCGCGCGCTGCAACGCAACACCTTCACCGCGCGCGAGCCAATCGACGTTGTGATCGCCGGCGGCGCGGTCTGGCTGCGCGGCACTGTCAGCCACGAAGACCTGATCCCCGAAGCGGTCGCCACCGTCGAGGCGGTCGCGCCGTACCTCTACGTCTACAGCCGCCTGCGCGTGCGCCGCTCCCCGGTCAGCGCCTGACTTTTCGTCCCGACTGCTCACCCGCCCGTCTCAATCCGCCGCGCTGATGCGCTCGATCTCCCCGGTGGCCTTCCCTGAGCGCGGACCTCCGGCTCGCTTCTGGCTGGCGCGCGCTGATTCGATCTGGTAGGCGATCAGCAGGATGAACAGCGCGACGAAGATCGCGGTCAGGTCGAAGTTGATGTTGCTCGACAGCAGGTCGGCGGCGGTGTCCGCCGCGAAGCGGAAGATCAGCGCGACCACGACGTTCTGCGCGATCTTGCCGGTGATCATTGGCGCGATCATCTTGGTCCAGGGATAGCGGATCAGCGAGAGTGGCACAATGATCGCCATATCCGGGATCGGCGTGGCCGACGCCAGCCACACGAACAGCGGAATCAGGCGCGGATGGCGCTCGATGCCGCGCTTCATCCAGCGTAAGATCGCGCTGTCCGAGAGACGATCAATGTGCGAGGCCAGGGTGTGGGCTACGGCGTAGGACGCGGTCTCGCCGATCCCGCCGCCCAGCCCGGTCGCCGCGCCGATGGCGGCCACTTCCCACAGGCTGTCGGCGTAGATCACCAGCGTAAACATTGGCAGGTTGTAGGGGATGATGATCACCAGCGTCATGTTCGACAGCAGCGCCAGAATGAACATGCCGATCTTGCCGTAGCTGGCAAGCCGGTCCATCAGGCGCATCACCGAGCCGGAAACGCCGTCGAAGACATTCAGCTGGTTGAGCAGCGCCATCCCGCCGAGCACCACGACGGAGATGATCAGGTATTTGACCGCGATGCGGTTGGCGAGCAGTTGTCTCAACAATAGCGTGCCTTCCAGTCCGCGTCGCGGATCAGGCGGCGTGTCCACCAGCGGAAGAAGTGGTAGAGAACGGTATAGAGCGGCCGCCCCGCGACGAAACGCGGCGCGGGCAGCGGCGCGGCCTGGGCGAGGTCGCGGGCGATCAACGCCTGGAGCTGGGCGATCAGATCGGGGCTGCTGGAAAAGACGTTCAGCTCCTTTTGGGTCAGCCCCTCCAACTCGATCATATTCAACGACCCGAACGATGCCCACTGGTCATCGACCAGGATCAGCTTGGCGTGGGTCATTCCGCCGCAGCCGCGAAAGCCCCAGACCGTCACGTGCGGGTGATCGAGCCGCCGCCGCAGCACGCGCACCCAGCGGCGATAGAGCAGCTTGTTGCTGCGACCGGGCAAGATCAGCGTGACGCGCACGCCGCGCTCGGCGGCAGCGCGCAACGCCCGCTCGATGTGGTCGCCGAGCAGGTACGGCGACTCGATCACGATCGTGCGCTGCGCCCGCCCGATCATGCGCAGAATCTCCTCGAAGATGCTGTAGCGCCCGGCGCACTGGTTGAGCGCGAAATCTGCGCCGGGGCAGGGCGTCGCCAGCGGC
>DAOKYY010000044.1:12401-27032 GCA_035325905.1 Aggregatilineaceae bacterium
CCCGGCGCACTGGTTGAGCGCGAAATCTGCGCCGGGGCAGGGCGTCGCCAGCGGCGCGGTGCGCCCGTCCCAGGTGGTGCGGAAATCGTGCGCCAGCGTCGCGGCCAGCGGCCCCTCGATCTTCACCATAAAATCGTGCCAGCCGTAGTTATGGTCCGAGATGTTGATCCCGCCGACGAAGGCGATCCGGTCGTCGAGCACGACCATTTTCTTGTGGTCGCGGTAGAGCAGGTAGCGCCCCAACGCGCCGGGCGGGGCGGTGCGCTTGACGCCGGCGCCCTGCGCGCGCAGCCGGTCGAACAGGGCGTGGGTGCGCGCCCGCTCGGCGGCGACCTCGCCCTGGCGGTGGATCAGCACCGGCCACACGTCGCTGAGGATCACGTCGCTGTAGGCGTCGACCATCAGGCGCACGTCCGCGCCGCGCGCGGCCTGCTGCGCCAGCATGTCCGCGAACGCCTGGCCGGTCGCGTCGCCCTCGAAGGTCATGAACTGGGCGTAGAGGCGGGCGTGATCGCCTTGCAGCGTGCGCGCCAGCTCGTCCATGAACGCGCCCGCCCCGGCGAGCAGCGTGAAGCGGTTGGTCACAAGCATCTTCCTTGTCGAAGCGGAACCGGCGTGCGTGCTAGGGGCTGCGCCAGCGGTAGAGTGTGTAGATCGCCTCGCCGCCGCTGCCGCCCTGCCACTCGACGACAAGCTGCGCCGCGACGAACCTCTCCCAGGCGTCCCAGTCGGCGGGCGTGTAGAGCGCGTTGCCCTCGCGCTCGAAGCGCGCGCCGAAGTCGTAGACCAGCAGCCGGTCGGCCCCGGCGCGCCACGCGGCGGCGATCGCCGCCGGGCTGCCGTCGCCCACGGTGCGCCGCGCCGTGTACCAGCCGTCCATCAACGAATCGGGCAGGCACACCACGCGGTCCCCGTCGCAGTACAGGCTGCGCGGCTCCCACAAGAAGCGCACGCGAGATCCATCCGGCAGCGCGTTGGCCTGGCGCATGGCTTCCATGTGCCAGCCGAGCGCGTGATCCAGGTACGCGTCCCGATACCCCTCCTCGCCGGAGTAGTAGCGGTCCAGCCCGCTGCGCAGCGCCTCGCGAGCCGCGCTCAGCAGGCCGAGCGCCAGCGTCAGCGTGAGCATCGCGCGCAGGACGAAGCCCAGATTCAGCGGCTTCTCCGGCAGGCGGCGCATCCCTTCCAGCGCCAGCGCGCCGGTCAGCGCCAGCGGCGGAAAGACGTACAGAATCAGGCGCGTCTGCCGGTTGCCATACGAGCCGACCGCCGACGAGACGATCCACGCCGCCAGGATGACGCCCGCGACCACCAGCGCGCGCTCGATCGCCCCGCGCTCCGGCGCGCCCAGCCGCCGCCAGACCAGCGCGACCAGCGGCGTCAGAATCAGGAACCAGGGGCCGGGATCCGTTCCGTAGCTGCCCTGGTCCTCGGAGCCGAAGATCGTCGCGACCAGCGGCATGACCGGGATCTGCCACGCGCCCGACGAGTAGATCAGGCCGGAGCGCGGCTGCGCGTACCAGCTCTGGCGGATGGCGCTCATCTCGCCGCCGTCGAAGAAGAACGGATAGACCGGGTTATCGTACCAGATCGCGTTGCGCGCCAGCCAGGGAAGCGCCAGCAGCGCCGCCGTCGCGCCGTAGATCGCGGCGTGCGCGGCCAGCGTGCGGACCCCGTCGCGCCGCGACAGCCAGACCACCAGCGCGCCGAGCGCCGCCGCCAGCCAGATCGTGGTGTATTTGCAGCCCATCGCCAGCCCGGCCAGCGCGCCGATGAGCGCCAGCCAGCGCCGGTCGCGCCGCCCGGTCGCGTCCCACCGCTCGGCGGCGGCCAGCGCGCCCATGCCGAGCGCCATCGGCAGCAGGTCGGCGTAGGCGACGGACAGCTCGCTCCAGATGCTGAACGCGCCGAGCAGCAGGCTGGCCGCGACCCACCCGGCCACGCGCCCGCCAATCCGCGCCGCCATCCCGCCGGTCATCAGCAGGGCCAGCGCGCCCATCCAGAAATGCAGCGGGCCGCCGCCAGTCAGCCGCCCGGTCAGCGCGATCTGCGCGGCGTAGAGCGTCTCGACCAGCTGCGGAAAGCCGAGGAAATGGTTGTGCGGCGCGGCGTAAAACCGCCCCTCGGCGACATACTGCTGCGGCCCGGCGAGGTGGTAGGTCAGCACATCCCAGCGGGCCGGGGGCAGCGTCGCCAGGACGAGCGCCAGCGCCAGCAAGATGACCGCAATCCACGCCAGCGCGCGCTCCCACCCGGCGCGCGGCAGCCCGGCGCGGAGCCACGCCCGCGCTTCCGCCAGCCAGGCCAGCAGATCGCGCCGCGCCCAGACGCCCGCCAGCGCGATCGCCAGCCCGACGCTCAGCGCATTGAGCGCCAACATTCCCACTGCCGCCAGGACCAGCGACAGCGCGCCGAGGCCGAGCATCCCGGCCAGCGCCAGGCGCTCCGGGGCGCTCAGCGCCGCCAGGTCGAACGGGCGCAGCAGCCGGCGGCCCACCCCCGCCGCGAGCGCCGCCAGCGCCGCCGTGACAGCCAGATCAAGGAGCGCGCCGCCCAGCGCCTCGGCCAGCGCGGGCGTCAGGGGCTTGTGCACCCAGTAATACAGCCCCAGGATCAGCGCCATCCACAGCACAGCGCCGATCAGACCGGCGTGCGCGCGCGCGGTGCGTGTGCGCGGCATAGCTCAGGCGAAAATTCCGGCGCGGCGCAGCGCGTCGAGCACGCGCGGCTGGGCGGGGTAGCTGGCCGGGTGAAACGCGCGCCCGGAAAGCTGCTCCCAGACCTGCTGGTAACGCTGGCTGACAGTCACGACCAGATCGTCGGGCAGCGGCGGCAGCGCGTCGCCCGCGCCGTAGCCCCGCGCCTGAACCCACAGCCGCACAAACTCGCGGTCCAGGCTTTCCGGCTCCTCACCGGCCTCGAAGCGCTCGTCGTAGGTGTCCACGCGCCAGAAGCGGCTGCTGTCCGGTGTGTGCAGCTCGTCGATCAGCACCAGGTCGCCGTGCAGGTCCAGGCCGAACTCGTACTTGCTATCGACCAGCAGGAGGTCGGCCAGCACGGAAAGCTGCCGCCCGCGCTGGAACAGCCGCAGCGCGATGTCCTGAATCCGATCCCACAGCGCCGGGGAGACGCCGAGGTCCAACACGTCCTGATACGTCAGCGGGCGGTCGTGCGCCTGGCCGAACGTCTTGGCGGCGGCTGTCACAATCGGGCGCGGCAGCTCCTGGTTTTTGCGCAGCCCCTCGGGAAACTCGCGCCCGTAGATCACGCGCGCCCCGGCCTGGTACTGCGCCCACAGGCTGGCGGGCGTGATCCCGCTGATAAACCCGCGCACGATGACCGCGACCGGCAGAGGCCGGGCGGAGAGCGCGATCGTGACGTTCGGATCGGGCACGTCGATAACGTGGTTGGGGATGATGTCGGCGGTCTGCTCGAACCACCAGGCGGTCAGCTGGTTCAGAATCTGGCCCTGGTAGGGGACAAGCCCCACCTGCTGATCGAAGACGGTGAAGCGGTCGGTCGCAATCGCGATGCGGCGCCCGTCGGGCAGCGCGAAATTGTCGCGCACCTGGCCGCGCTCGGCGAGCAGGCCGGGCAGCGCGGCTTCGTCGAAAGCCAGCGGGATCACGGAACGGATGTCGGCGGGGGTCAGCATCGGGCCAGTCTCCTCGGCGGGCCGCGCCGCGCCGCCGCCAGATGAAGCGCGCGCCAGCCCATCACGTTGGCCCATCACTATAGCCCCAAACGCGGGGAAGGAAAAATCGGGCCGGGCGGAAACACAACCGGCGCCGCAGAGGCAGGCGCCGGTTCACTCCCTCGCGCGCCGGGGCTACTGCGCGACGTAGCCGCCATCCACCAGGATCGGGCTGCCCATGATGAACGAGGCCGCGTCCGAGCACAGCCAGACGACCAGCTCGGCGACTTCTTCCGGCTCGCCCAGCCGTCCGACCGGGTGCTGTGTGACAAGGTAGTCACGCACGTCCTGGGCCAGATTTTCCTCGATGAGCGGGGTGCGGATGAAGGCCGGGCAGACCGCCGACACACGAATCCCCTGGCTGCTGTATTCCAGCGCCGCCGTCTTCGTCAGGCCGACAACGCCGTGCTTGGCGGCGACGTAGGCAGGCGACTGGGCGTAGCCGACCGTGCCCAGGATCGAGGCCATATTGACGATCACGCCGCCACCGGCTTTGAGCATCTCTGGAATCTGGTAGCGCATACAATAAAACACGCCCGACAGATTGATCGCGATGACTTGCTCCCAGCCGTCGATAGGGTACTCGCCGGTCGGCGCGGCGGGGCCGCCGATCCCGGCGTTGTTGCAGGCGAAATGCAGCGCGCCGAACGCCTCAACCGTGGCGCGGACCAACTGCTCGACCTCGGCGGGCTTCGAGACATCCGCCCGGACGAAGCGCGCCTCGCCGCCCTGTGCCTCGATCAGCCGGACGGTCTCGTTGCCGCCCTGCTCGTCCACATCGCTGACGACGACTTTGACTCCCTCACGGGCGTAGGCGAGCGCGGTGCTTTGCCCGATCCCCGACCCTCCGCCGGTAACGATTGCGACTTTGCCTTCCAAACCGTGCATGTTACGCTCCTTCCGCCTCTCGCTGGCGACCGGCTGCTGGCGCGAGGCCCCGCGCCAGATGGCGATTCGCAATAGAAAAACGCGTCCCTACTCCAATTCTAGGGACGCGCGGATCGGTTTGCCCACCGGGGCGCGGCGCGCTAGCGATATTCCCCAGAGCTGTAGACATGGACATAGGGCGCGTCGTAGCCGCCGTCGCGGCTCCACTCGAAGGCCCAGTGCGCGTCGGTGATCGACAGGTTGACGCAGCCGTGACTGTGCCGGTAGCCGAAGCCGTCGTGCCAGTACGTGCCGTGCAGCGAGATCGCCTGGTCGTAGTACATCACGTAGGGCACGTTTTCCAGCGAGTAAAAGTCGGCCTGGCCCTCGGCGCCGCTCATGTGCCCGTTGACCTGGCGCGCCCAGACCGTGAACGTCCCTTCGTTGGTCGGCCATTCCGGCAGCCCGGACGAGACCAGCGTGGCGAAGACCGGCGTCTCTTCTTCATACGCGATCATGACCTGCTCGTAGAGGTCGACCGCGAACCAGCGGCCCTTGACCTTCGGCGGGCGGGCGGGCGGCACCACCCGCGCGACCATCGTCTGCTGCACCCAGGCGTTGGGGCCGACCAGGTACCATTCCCAGCCGCCGACCTCGGCGGTGGCGAAGATGTTCAGGCGGGTGTACCGCTCCAGCTTGGGGTTGGATTCGTCCGCCGCCGCGCCGGGTAGGGCGCTGGGATGGTGCGGGATCAACACCCACGCCATCGGGTAATCCAGCGCGCCGTCCAGGTAGACGCCCGTGAACTCGCTCGGACGGGCGACGGCCAGCTGGCTGGCGGGCATCCACTCGCCGTCGTTAATCTCGATCCAGTCGCCCTGCACCTGGTTGACGGTGACGTAGTTGAACCCTTCGTCGATCGCGCCGATCGGCTCGCCATTCGGGCGGTTGTAGATGGTGGCGACCCCGCCGACGATCTTGCGGAAGGCGAAGCGCGCCAGCTCGTCCTGGTTGACGGCCAGCGGGCGCACGTCCGGCGCGGGATGCAGCAGCATCTCGTCCAGCAGCATCTGGTACTCGACCGAGGGCAGGCCCGCCGTGCAGCCGGGGATGTTCGGGCCGGCGAGACAGTCCGCCCGGCTGGGTCCGGCGGCGCGCGCCGCGCTGTCCGGCAGAGTAAGAGCGACGACGATGAACAGCAGCGTTGCGAGCGTCAAGCGACGAGACAGCACGATCAACCTCCCAAAAGCAGCAGCCAAAAGCAGCGAAGAGCAGCAAGAGACAGCTAGATACAGCAAAGGTAGCGAAAACGACTGGCACTTGACCTTCCGGTTCTTAGCTGTTCCTAGCTGCTTTTAGCTGTTTCTTGCTGCTCCTATTCTACCAAACGCGCGGGGCAGGTGGGCAACGGGCGCGCGGTGGCTGGCCTACGCTCGCGCTGCGAGGCGCTGCACGAAGACCGCGATCCGCTGCTCCAGCCGGGCGTAGAGGCGGCGCGTCTCCTCAAGCTGCCCGGCGGGGTCGCTCGCCAGCTCGGCCGGATCGACCAGCGACCAGTGCAGGTAGTCGGTCGCGCGCAGCCGGTCGCGGTCGATGCTCTCGTGCACGCGGTCGCAGACGGTGATCACCGTGTCGAAGGCCAGCACTTCCAGCTCGTCCAGAGATTGCTGGCGTAGGTCGCGCGGGGAGATGCCGTGCTCGGCCAGCACCTGATAGGCGAGCGGCTGGGGCGATTGGCCCGGCTCGACCCCGGCGCTGTAGGCGTCGAGCGCGCCAGACGCGATATGCCGCGCGATCGCCTCGGCCATCAGCGAGCGAGCGGCGTTGCGCTGGCAGAGAAACAACACGCGGCAGCGCGGCTCAAGCGCCGGGAGCGGGCGCAGAGACAGCGGCGCGTGCTGGCCGAACCAGCTCTGCACCTCGACCACCGCTTCCAGATTCGCTGAGTAGTAGCGGCGGCGCGCGTCCCCGATGCTCTGGTGGACCGCTACCAGATCGGCCTCGGCCAGCACGTTGAGGTGATGCGACAGCAGGTTCTGGCTCAGGCCGATCTCGCCCATCAGTTCCGAGTTGGACAGATCGTTGAAGGTCAGCAGGTCGAAGATCCGCAGCCGGTTCGGGTCGGAGAGCGCCTTGAAGACCAGCGCCAGGCGCGTTTCATAGGAGGTCAGCATGGTACAGGCTCCGTGGATCGGCGGACCGGCAAGGGGGACGGCTCACGCGAGAGAAAGCTGCACCTGCTCGATGACCCAGCGCAGGTTCGGGTTCTGGACCGACTCGAGCGCGCTGCGGCAGGCGAGCCGCGCCGAGGGCAGATCGTCCTCGTCCTGGGCGTGGGCGGCGGTCGCCAGCCAGGCCAGGGCGCGCTGGTCCGGCTCCGGGTCGTCGCGCTTGAGATCGGCCTGGCGCGCTTCGAGCACGTCGAGCAGCTCGTAAATCGCCTCGACGCTCTTGTCGGGCTGCTTCAGCCCGGCGTGCGAGCGGGCGATCAGCGCGTAGATGAAGGTGACATCCTTGAGGTTGGCGTTGTCGCTGCGGTCGAGCAGGGCGAGCGACTGCTGGGCAGCTTGCAGCGTGGCGCGGCGGCGCTCCAGCTCGTCGAGCGTCTCTTTCAGGTTCTGGCTGGCGGGCCGCGCCAGGTTGGCGTAGACCGTCACCTTCTGGTAGAACTCGGCGGCTTTTTCGAGGTCGTTCTCGGCGCGGTAGGTATCGGCGATGGCCTGGAGCGTGGCGCTGATGCGCTCGTCGCTGCGCGGCGACAGGCTGTTCTCGATCGCCAGCGCCTCGTCGAGCGCGGTGTGCGCCTGGCGGTGCTGGTTGTTCTCGCAGTACAGCCGCCCCAGCAAGCGCAGCGTGCCGGCGTAGGCGACCGGCTGGAGCGCGCGGTCCATGTAGACCAGCGCCTCGTGATAGCGGGCCAGCGCCGCTTTCAGATCGCCGGCGGTCTCGTTCGCCTCGGCCAGCGCCTGAAGGGTCTGGACCAGCCGGGCGTTCGACTGGTGCGGCTGAATCTTCTCAATTTCCAGCGCGCGGCGCAGCGGCTCCAGCGCGTCCGCCGGGCGCCCCATCGCGTGCAGCGTCTGGCCGAGCGCGCGCCAGGTGGCCGCCGCCGCGACGCTGCGCGGCTCGTGGTGCTCCAGCGCCTCGCGGTAGGTTTTCTCGGCAAGGTCCCACTGCGCCTGGCTGCGGTGCGCCTCGGCGATGGCGTGATAGGTCAGCGCCATTTCGAGCGGCGAGTGATCGGGCAGGCGGCGCGAGAGGTCCAGCGCCTCGGTCCACGTCTGGCGCGCTTCGTCGTAACGCTCCGCCAGCCGGAAAGCGCGGCCCAGGTTGCGCAGGGTGTTGACGCGCTCGCGCGGGAAAGACTCGGCGGGCTGCTGCTCCAGCGCGGCCTGATAATTTTGCAGCGCCAGCGGCAGCCGCCCGGCGTCGCGGTGCACGTCGGCCAGCTCGCACAGCACGATCCCCAGCTCGCGCGGCTCACCCCACCGGGCGGTTTCGTCGCGCGCCTGCTCGTAAAGCTGGACCGCGCCGGGGTCGCCCAGCGCCGCCGTGACGCGAGCGAGCTGGTGCAACACATCGCGCGCCAGGCGCGGCGCGTCGGCCCGCTCCAGGATGTTCAGGGCGCGGCGATAGGCGCGCGCCGCCTCGGCGAGCTGCCCCTGCGCTTCGTGCGTCTGGCCGAGCGCGCGCAGCACGCCGGCGGTGTGCGCCGGGCTGGCGTGCTCGACCTCGCGCAGCACGACCAGCGCCTCTTCGTACTCGCCAATCGCCTCGGCGTAGCGGTTCAGCCCGCCGAGCGTCTGCGCCAGCGTCGTCAGGACGCGCGCCGCTACGTCCGGGTGCGCCGCGCGGTCGATCAGGCTGGCGCTGGCGCGCAGGCTGCCAACCGCGTCGGCGGGCCGCTCCTGCGCCAGGTGCAGCGCCGCGAGGGTTTCGTGCATCAGGCCGCGCTGGTGGGCGTCTGGCTCGTGGACCAGCGCCGTTTCCAGGTGGCGTCGCGCGCTTTCGTGCTCGCCCAGGGCGCGGTACGCCTCGCCGGTCAGCCGGTGCGCCAGCGCGTGCGTGGCGGGATAGGCTGCCATCTCAGGCGCGAGCAGCGGCTCCAGCGTAAGGATCGCTTCCTCGTTCTGGCCGAGCGCGGCGTAGGCTTCGCCCAGGTCACGGATCGCGGCCCAGGCGGGCAGCGCGTCCGGTGTCTGGCGCGCGGCCAGGCCGGCTTCGGCCTGGGCGAGGTCGAGCGCGAGGGCCGGGCGGCCATCCGCCAGCAGGCTGCGCGCCGCCAGCCCCAGCGCCAGCAAACGCAGGCCGGGGTCGGGATCGGCGGCGGCCTCGGCGGCGCGTGTGGCGAGCGCGTGCGCCCACTCGTCCAGCGACTGGCGGGCGCGGATCGGGCGCTCCATCGCGATCTGGGTCCGGGCGCGCAGCGCCTGCGCGTAGCCGTAGGGCCGCAGCGGAAACGCGGGGCGGCGCGCGGTAAGCTCGACCATCTCCTGCGCCACGTCCAGCGCGGCGGGCAGGCGCTCGGCGGCGATCAGCGCCTGGTGCAGCGCCAGCTGGGTGACGAAATAGGCGTGCGGGTCCGCTGACGGCTTGAGGTGGGTCAGCGCGCGGCGATAATTGGCGACGGCGCGATCCGGGCTGCCGGTGCGGAAATACGCGTCCGCGACACGATGCAGCGCCAGGCCGATCCGCGCGTCGTTGCGCACGGGCATGGCCTGGGCGTGCTCGACCTCGCCTTCAAACGCGGCGAGCGCCCCGGCGTGGTCGCCCAACTGCCAGAGGGCGCTGCCAAGCGTGCGGTAAGCGTCGGCGGCGTCGCTAGGGGTCTGCGCCCGCTGGAGCAGATCGAGCGCCTCGCGCGCGGCCTCGACCGCGGCGGCGCTGTCGTCCTGCGCCAGCCGAACGGCGGCCAGGGTCTTCAGCGTGCGCGCCAGCAGCGTCGTGTCGGGCGGCGACTCGGCGCGGTGCAGGGCGAGCGCGTCTTCCAGGACGGACCGCGCGTCGGCGAGGCGTCCGGCCAGAGCGAGCGCCGCGCCCAGCCCGCGCAGCGCCTTGGCGCGCGCCGAGGAGTCCTCTCCGGCGGCTTCCACCGCCAGCTGGTAGCCCTCGATCGCCTGCTCGACGTCGCCCCGCACATGATGCACCTGCGCGCGCAGCAGCGCCGGGGCCGCGCCGGTCTGCCCGGCGATGGCGCTCAGGGCGTCGTCCGGCCTGCCCGCCAGCAAGAAAATCTCGGCGCTGGCTTCGGGCGGCGCGCCGGTCGCCTGCGTGATCTCGCGCGCGGCCTCGTCATAATGCGCCTGGGCGCGCAGAATCGCGGCGCGCTCCAGGTGGGCGGCGGGCGCGTCATCCAGCACGGCGAGCGCGTCGGCGTAGCGCCCCAGGTGGCGGTAGACCTGCGCCAGCCCGCGCCGGATCACGCTCAGCGACGGCTCCGCGCCCAGGTTGAAGACCATCTCGGCGGCTTCGATCAGGTATTCCGCCGCGCGTGCGTGGTCTCCCGCCGCGTCGCGCAGCCGCGCCAGCGCGACCAGCGTCTCGGCGATGGCGTGCGGGCTGTCGTGCTCGCGGCGCAGCGCCAGCGCCTGGTTCAGCGCCTCCTCGGCGGCTTCCCATTCTCCGGTGTCGGTCAGCGCCAGCCCTTCGGCGGTCAAGCGGGCGCTCTCGGCCCGCTCGCCGGTCAGCTCCGGCTCGCGCAGCGCGGCGTCCGGCGGCAGCAGCTCCGGCGCGTACTCGCGCAGATACGGGCGCAGGGTATCGAGCAGCCGCCCGCGCGGCTTGCGCTCGCCCGCCGCCCCGGCCAGATCGAGCGCGTGGCCCAGCGCGGACTCGGCGCGATAGAGCGCGGGCGACTGGGCGGCGTAGGTCGTCGCGAACCGCTGCGCCCAGCCGATCAGGCGCGCCCGGCCCTCGTCGTAAAATGGTTCTGGAGCCATGCGGCCCGCGCAATCCTGCGCCAGCGGGTGCAGGCTGGCGCGCCAGCGGTCGCGGTGATCGACCTGGATCAGCCCGGCCTGCGCCAGCATCAGCAGCCCGCGCCGCGTGGTCAGCGGCGAGTCGAGCTTGGCGACGGCGTGCAGCGCGGCGAACGGAGCGCCATCTAGCGGGAACAGGCTCAGCGCGGCAAGCAGCTTGCGATAATCGCCCGGCAGCGCGTCCGCCGAGACCTTGAGGGGCCGCGTGATCCGCGCGTGGTGGGCGGCCAGCGCCGCTTCGACCGCGTCGGCCAGCGCCTCGCCGCCGGAGTCCGCCAGCGAGAGCGCGGGCATCGCGCCGAGCAGCTCTTCCAATTCGGACAGCGTCAGCTCGTCGTAGCGGATCAGGCGTCCGGCGACGGCCAGCGCGAACGGGTGATGTTCCAGCGCGCCCGCCAGGCGGGCCAGCTCGCCCCGGATGCGGCGCGTGTCGCGGATCTCGGCGTGCTGCGCCAGCGCCTCGATCGCGGCGGTTTCGCCCAGCGCGCGCAGCGTGACCACGCCGGCCGGGTCTTCGACCGGCGGCTCGTCGGGATCGGGCGCTTCCGGCGGCGTCTCGACCGCGATCAGGACGTGGTCGGTCAGGCGCGGCAGCGCGTCGATCAGCGGGTCATCCGCCTGCGCGCCATCCAGAATCAGCAGGGTATGATCGTCCAGCTGCCCGGCGAGCAGCGCGCGACGCCCGGCCGGATCGCCTTCAGCCAGCAGGTGCGGCAGGTTGAGCGTCAGCGCGAGCGTCTGCTCCAGGCGGGCGGGCCGGTCGATCCACCAGATGCGGCGGAAGCGCTGGCGGGTGCGCTCGTGATTGGCGATGATTGCCAGCAGCGTGGTCTTGCCGATCCCCGCCTCGCCTCGGATCTGCATCGGGTGGCCGGACAGCAGCGGGCGCAGCGCGCGCTCCAATTCGGCCCCGCGTCCCTCGAAGACGGCCGGGCGGGGCGGCGGCGCGAGGCTGGCGCGGGCCGCGTCGATCACCTCGCGGGCCGGGCGCGGGTACCAGCGCGGCGGCAGCGGCGGCAGCGGCGGCTCCGGGCGCGGCTCCGGCGCGTCCAGCCGGAAGGGCGCCTCGGTCAGCCAGGCCGGATCGTGCTCCGCCGGGATGGCGAGCAGCAGCTCGGTCAGCACGCGAAATTCGTCTGCGCGGAAGCCTTCCAGCGCCGGAGAGAAGTCGGGAAGCGAGGCGGGAGGTTGTGCGGTCATAAGCCCGAATTGTAGTGTCTGGAGGGGTGCCGCGCAACTGCAAACTCGCCCGGTCTAGCCTGCGCTCGGCGGTTGCGCGAGGCGGCGCGTGACGTGCGCGATTACCTCGTCGGCGTTTTCCTCAATCGAGCGCTCGGTAATGTCGACCACCGGAAAGCCGCCGCGCTGGCAGATGCGCTCGGCGTACTCGACTTCTTCATACAGCGCGCGCGGGTCGGTGTAGGTCGAGAGCCGCCGCAGGCCGAGCTTCTGCTGGCGCTCGCTGCGGAACGCCTGGAGAGAGGCGGGATCAATCGTCAGGCCGACGACGCGGCGCGGGTCGATGGCGAACAGCTGCTCCGGCGGGTCGATGCCGCGCACCAGCGGCACGTTGGCGACCTTCCAGCCGCGCGTGCCGAGGTAGATGCTCAGCGGCGTCTTGCCGACGCGCGACACCCCGATCAGCACGATCTCGGCCAGCGCCAGCTCGTGCGGCTTGCGCCCGTCGTCGTGATCGACGGTGAACTCAATCGCCTCGATGCGCTTGAAGTACGTCTCGCGAATCTGCCGGTACAGGCCGGGGCGTCCCGCTGGCTCCTGACCGAGCAGCTTGGTCAGGTGCAGCATCAGCCCGCCGATCAGGTCGATGGCGGTGACGTTGCGCTCGCGCGCCAGCACGATCAGCTTCTGGCGCAGGTCGGCGTCCACCAGGGTGTGCACGATCGTGCCGCCGGTCTGCTCGGCGCGCGCCACCGCCGCGCGGACCTGCTCGCTCGTTTTGACCTCGCCGATGATCTCGACCGGCACCTCGCGGTTGTTGAACTGCGCCAGGGCGGTCCGCGCGAGTTGCTCGCCGCTGACGCCGCGCCCGCCGGACACGACGATGATCGGGGGAATAGAGGAGGAGCCTGGGGACGGATCGGTCATCGAGGGCGCTTCGCCTTCTTCGCGGCGCCGCTTAAGAGCGGCCCGGCTGGCGCAGCGCGCCAGGGGCGCGGATCTCGGCTACGGCGCGGTCGATCACGGCGTTGATGAACGAGGCTTTCGAGTCGGTGTAGGCCAGCCGGTCGTGCTTGTAGCGCTGCGCGAGGTCGCGCTTGAGCGCCTCGTACTGCGCGGCGACCGCCGGATGCGCGCGCAGATAATCGCGGAAGAGCAGGTGGCGCTGGTGCTCCCAGGTGGCGTATTCGACGAGGTGCAGGTGGTACGAGCGCGGCGTGCCTTTCCAGAAAAACAGGCGCTCGCTGTCGTTGACGTGCGGCTGGTGCTTGTAGCCGAGCCGCGCCAGCCGCGCCGCGTAGACTTCGAGCGGCGCGAAGCTGTCGACCGCCACCAGCAGGTCGATGATCGGCTTGGCGGCCAGGCCGGGCACGGAGGTGCTGCCGATGTGCTCGATCTCGACCAGGTCCGCACCCAGCACGGCGCGGACGGCTTCGGCCTCGTGCTCGAAAACGCCCGGCCAGGTAGGATCGTAATTGGCGATGGTGAATGCTTCGTTGGGGTTAAACTCGGACATGCGGGGCTGACCTCATGCTACATCTCGTCGCGCGGTTTGCGCGCGTTCGCGGTGGGCCAGCTCACCGGCCCGATAATCTGATGATACTCCCATTCTGAGTTGTGCGACCAGTCCGGTTATAATGCGGGCAGCGTGTCAAACCGCCTGATCGCCAGTCGAGTCTTGAGGAGCGCGTATGCCGATTCACGCCGTCCACCCGCGCACCAGGGAGACGATCACCGCCAGCGTCGCCGGGGCATCGATCGTGATCTCGCCGCGCTATGGCGCCAGCGCCAGCTTTGATCAGGCGGGGCGCTTGCTGGGGCTGTTCACCGGCGGGCGGAGCTTTCAGCGCACGCTCGACAACCGCCTGCTGGAGCGCAGCGGGGGCGAGGGCGGGCCGCGCCGCCGCGAGCTGCCCCCCGGCGAGGCCGCCGCGCTGATCGCGGGCCTGTTCGCGGACCTGCGCGCCCTGGCCGCGATCACACCGGAGCTTGACCTCTCGCCCGGCGACCGGCGCTTGCTGGCCGACGCGCTGGCGCGCACGCTGAGCTTTGGCCCGGAGCGGCTGGCGCAGGACGGCGCGACCTTCCGCGCGCTGTACAAGCCGGTCAGCATTCTGCCGCCGGACCAGTATCTCGCGCTGGTGCTTCAGGCGACCGAGGGCTGTTCGTGGAACCGCTGCACGTTCTGCGGGCTGTACCGCGACCGCGCCTTTCGCATCCACTCGCCGGAGTCGTTCCGCGCGCACTGCGAGGCCGTGCGTGACTTCTACGGCGCGGGGCTGAGCCTGCGGCGCGGCGTCTTCCTGGCGGATGCTAACGCGCTCGTTACGCCGCAGAAGCGGCTGGTCGAGCTGCTGCGCGTCGCGCAGTCGATCTTCGCGCTGCCCGACGGCCCGCGCCCGATCTACTCGTTCGTCAGCGCCTTCGACGTGGAGCGCAAATCGCCCGCTGACTGGGCCGAGCTGTACGCGCTGGGCGTGCGACGCGCGTATATCGGGCTGGAAACGGGCGACGACGCGCTGCTGCGCTTCCTCAACAAGCCGGGCAGCGCGCAGGACGCGATCGACGCGGTGCGCGCCCTGCGGGCGGGGGGCATCTCCGCCGGGGTGATCGTCATGGCGGGGATCGGCGGCGAGCAGTTCGCGGCGGATCACATCGCGCACACCCTCGCCGCGATCCGCGCGATGGACCTCGGCCCGGACGATCTGGTCTACCTGTCGAACTACGTCTCGGCGCCCGGCACGGAATATCCCGCGCAGGCGGACGCCGCCGGGATTCGCCCGCTGAGCGATCACGCGATCGCGGCGCAGCTTCACGTGCTGCAAACACGCCTGCGCGAGACGCTGCCGGGCGTCAAGGTCGCGCCGTACCGCGTAGATGGCTTCGCGCTGTAGAGCGGCGATTATGTGAACT
>DAOKYY010000045.1:0-26644 GCA_035325905.1 Aggregatilineaceae bacterium
CAGCCCGTCGTCGGAAACGGTCCAGCTCGCGGCCAGGTTCGGCAGAATCTCGGCGACCGAGTCTGATGGGAACGTGACCAGCGTGTCGTAGACGGAGTGGTGAACCAGCGATCCGCCCGGCTCGTAGGCGCGGCTCGGATCAAGCGAATGATAGTCTTCCGAGAGGCCGACAACCAGGACTTTCTCGTCTTGGGCGCCGGCAACCCCCAGCGAGACTACACCCAGACTCAGGGCCAGCAGCAAAACGAATAAGCGGCGCATTTTCCCTCCTGTGGCAGTATGTACGCGTAAATCCAGGCAGCACCAGCAGGTCGTGCCTCGTCACCGACGCCGGATCGGGATCATGGGCGTGGAAGCCAACCGGCGACGGCGCAGAAAGCGGTCAGGGGGCAGCGGCGGGCCGGGGACGCTGTCCGCTAATCTGAGTATATGCGCAAATGCTACAGCGCCCTGAAGAACGGGCAACTGCTGCGCTTGTTCATTTTGCATAGGACCGCACCGCCGCGCGAGCATCCGGCCCCGCCGGGGCGCTGGACCGGTCGCGCCACGCCGGATACATGCGCCGGAGATAGTGAAAGGTGATGATTGTTCGCGCTGCGGGTTAAAATAGCGCCCAATGAGCCAAGTCAATCTGAGTCAATCTGAGTCAATCCGAGTCAATAGCGCCACAGGAGAATTAAACTTGACACCCTCTGAGCTTGTTCTGCTGCCTTATCCGCAACATATCGACTTTACCGGGGGGAGCGTGACCCTGCCCGAAACGGGGCGGATCGCGCTCCCTGAATCGCGCGGCGCGGAGCTGGCGTTCGTCGCGCAGCGCGCGCAGGCCGCGCTGGCCCGCCACGCCCGGCTGAACTGGCCGATCGAGGGCGAAGGACCGGCGGCGGCGCTGACCTTCACCTGGAGCGATCGCTTTCCGTCGAACGAGGGATACCGGCTGGCGGTGAGTGCCGAGGGCATCGGGATCACCGCTCGGGCCGTGCTGGGCGCCTTCTACGCCGTCGCCACTCTGGTTCAGCTTTTGCAGACACACGGCCGGACACTGCCCGCGCTGGTGATCGACGACTGGCCGGATTTCGCCGCGCGCGGCGTGATGCTCGACATCAGCCGCGACAAAGTGCCGACGATGGAGACACTGTACCAGCTGGTCGACCTGCTCGCCGGGTGGAAGATCAACCAGCTTCAGCTTTACACCGAGCACACCTTCGCCTACGCCGAGCACCGCGAGGTCTGGGAGCACGCCTCGCCAATGACCGCCGAGCAGATTCGGGCGCTCGACGCCTACTGCCGCGAGCGGTGCATCGAGCTGGTGCCCAACCAGAACAGCTTTGGGCACATGCATCGTTGGTTCGATCACCCGCGCTATCTTGCGCTGGCCGAGACCGACGCGCCGTTCCGCGCGCCGTGGGGAACGATGCTGCCGCCGTTCAGCCTGTCCCCCGCCGCGCCGGGGTCGCTGCCTTTCTTGGAGCGGCTCTACGCCGAGCTACTGCCCAATTTCAGCAGCAGGCTGTTTAACGTTGGCTGCGACGAGACGTTTGACCTGGGGTTGGGGCGCAGCCGCGAGCTGGTCGAAGCGCGCGGCAAGGGGCGCGTCTATCTTGATTTTCTGCTGGAGATTTATCAGCTGGTCAAGCAGCACGGGCGCACGATGCAGTTCTGGGGCGACATCATCAACCAGTACCCGGAGCTGGTGGCGGAAGTTCCGAAGGACACGATCGCGCTGGAATGGGGCTACGAGGCGGATCATGACTTCGAGGGCAAGACGCGCCTGTTCGCCGAATCGGGCGTGCCGTTCTACGTCTGCCCCGGCACGTCAAGCTGGAGCAGTTTCGCCGGGCGGACCGACAACTGCCTCGCCAACATTCGCAGCGCCGCCGCGCACGGGCTGGAGCACGGCGCGATCGGGCTGCTCAACACCGACTGGGGCGACAACGGGCACTGGCAGCCGCTGCCGGTCAGCTACCTGGGCTTCGCCTACGGCGCGGCGCTGAGCTGGGCCTACGGCCCCAACGTCGAACGCGATCTGCCCCTGGCGCTCGACACGTTCGCCTTTCAGGACGACGCGCAGATCATGGGCCGGATCGCCTACGATCTCGGCAACCTCTACCAGGTGTCGAACCAGTGGGGAAGCCTGCTGTTCAACGTGTACCTCTCGCCGCTCAAGCCGGAGCAGCGCTCTGACGAGGGCTTGCGGGCGCGCCTGCACGACACGCTAGACCGGATCGACGCGATCATCAAGCCGCTCGAGCGCGCGCGGATGGCCGCGCCTGACGCCGACCTGATCAAACGCGAGTTTGCGCACGTCGCGCGCCTGCTGCGACACGGCGCGAAGCGGGCGCTGTTCCAGATGGACAACGGCGAGTTCTCAGGAGATGACCTCGCGCGGGAGTTTGACGAACTCGTCGCCGGGCAGCGCGAGATCTGGCTGATGCGCAACCGCCCCGGCGGCCTGAACGACAGCATCGCGCGGCTGGCCGGCGCCAGAGAGCTGTACGCCGGCTGAGCGGCTAGAAGCTGTTATGCGCTGCGTGGCTTAGTCTCCAGGCTATTCCCCCATCCTTCCGACCTGCGGTCGGCTTTCCTTCCCCCAGAACGAGGGAAGGAAAAAAGCCGGACGGACTCCCCTTCCCTCATGTTGGGGGCAAGGGGCCGGGGGATGGGGGGCTTTTCTCGGACGTGAGTGCATAACACGCTCTAGCCCCGCGCGGCGATGTCCGCCAGACCGGCTTCGTCGATCAGCGTGAACTCGGTGCGGGTGATGCGAATGAAATCCTTGTCGGAGAACTGATACAGCGCCCGGCAGACCATTTCCCGTGTAGAGCCGATGCGGGCGGCGATGTCGTCGAGCGTAAGGCTACGCTCCAGCGACGCCTCGCCCGCATCGGAGAACCGGTCCAGCAGGAAGCGCGCCAGCCGCCCCGACACCGGCTGAAACGCCAGCCCCTCAAGAATCTGGCTGGCCTGCCCCATACGCACGACCATTTTCTGGCTCAGGCTCCACAACGCCTGCGGCGTGTCGAGCAGCAGCGGGAGCAGCGCGTCGCGCGGCCAGGTGTGGATCTCGGTCGCCTCGCGCGCCACCAGCGCGACGGGTGTTTTCATCCCGTCGTTAAAAAAGGCCAGCCCCCAGAACAGCTCGCCCGGCGCCAGCGTCAGCACGATCAACTGGCGGCCGTCGGCGGATTCTTTGACGGCGTCCACCGACCCGGCGCCGACGATGAATAGATACGGCCAGACATCGCCATAGTGGGCGACGAACGACCCGGCTGCAAACCGCCGCCGCTGGGCGAGCGTCGCGGCCTGGTCGCGCTGGGCGGCGGTCAGGTGTTGAAAGATGGCGTTTTGCGCCAGAAGCGGCGCGAGTTTCTCGCTCATTGTGCGTCAACTTACCCTGCTTCAATCTGTGTGTGACACCGTGCTCGTGGCCGTCATTATGGCACAGCTTGGCGCGGCGCGCCGGTTGTTTGCGAAAGAGCAAAGACACGCCGCGTCTCTTGTGATATAAAACACAAAACGTTATCAGCGCGTGACGCGCACGTGAGGATATTCTGAAGGGGGAAATTCGTTATGAAGGATGATTACTCATCCAGGACCGGGGCGCTGCTGGCCTTCGTCGGCATCCTGGCCGCCGCTGCGGGGTTTGTCATCTTTGTCGTGAGCTACAACTTTTTGATCCAGGTCGAGATTGACGCCGGGCGGCCCGACGAAGCGAACGTCATCCGGTACGTCTTCCCGGTGCTCGGCTACCTGATCGCGGCGGCGACCGCCCTGTGGGTCGTCTCGTTCTATGGCTTCCTGATCGAGCAGAAGTGGGCGTGGATGGTCGGCATCATCGCCGGTACGATTGCGCTGGTCTGCAGCTTCTTCCCGATGATCCCGGCGGCCAGCCGCAGCCAGACGCCCTGGATGGCGATTACCTTTGTGCCGACCCTGGCGGCGTGGGTCGGGCTGGTGTGGCTGCGCAAAGTCGCACGCAAGCCTGCGGCGCTGGCGTTCGTGGCCGGGCTGGCGTATGTGCTCTCGTTCATGGACGGCGTGGCGGCGATTGACCGCATTCAGATTATCGAAGACGACATCGTGCAGGGGCTGTACGTGATGGTCCAGCAGGTCAACTGGTGGGCGGCGGCGGCCTGGGCGGTGTTTATCTTCGCGCTGCTGGGCCGCAAAAGCTGGGCGCAGATGGTCGGGATCGGCGCGGCGATCATGTCGATGATCGGCGGCTATCCGGTCGCCATCGACAGCATGATCGACAAGGGCACGTTCTCGATGTTCGCGCCCGCGCCGATGCTCAGCACCGCGCTGCTGATTTACCTGGTGCTGCCTGCAACGCGCGACTGGCTGGTACGCTGGGCGCGCGGCGAAGACGACCCTGCGCTGGCGGGCAAGGTCTCGCGCCCGGCCTACGCGGGGAAATAGATCGGGATAACACACTTCCACTGAGGTCCGGCGGCAGGGCGCTCAGCGTTCGAGCAGATCGCTTTCCTCCCAGGCGATCTGCTTGCCCTGCCGCGTGATGCGCAGCGTCTTGACCTGGTGCGCGCGTAGGTCAACGGCGAGCGGCGGGCCGCCTTCCAGCCGGAGTTCGGCGTGGACGGGCGCGCCCGCCGTCTCGTGCAGGCGGACGATCAGCGCGTCACCGCAATCGGCTTTTTTCAGCGCGCCGAGGATGACCGTAGATGGCTCGACCGCTAAAAACGGCGCCGGGCGGGCAGGCGCATCGGCGGGACGCGCCGGCGCGTGGTAGCTGAAGAAGTGCTCCAGCGGGTGATTCAGCTCCAGCGCGGCCAGCGCCAGCGCCCGCGCGACTGCGGCGGGGTCGCCGCCCGCTACCAGCCGGAAGCGCGTCTCGATCGTCTCCTGGTCCATGAAGGTATAGGCGCGGTTCGGGTCGAGCGTCGGGTTCTCGTCGCCGCAGGAATAGACCGCGCCCCGGCTCAGGCTGAGGCCCAGCGTGCCGTCCGCGCTGGCGTCGAACCCCGGCGCGCCGTTATTGGCGACGCCAGCGGCGCCCGCCGCCGCGTCGAGACGTACCCAGCGCAGGCAGGAATGCTCGCTCGTATCGGCGGCGCGCTCCGCTACGCCATAGGGCACCTCGCACCACGCGCGCGCATCCGGCAGATCGAACGGCAGCACCAGCTTGATCATCTTCTGGCGGGCCTGCATGTGCAGCCGCACGTCGAAATCGATCTGCGGCAGATCGGCGTAGAGCGTGACGCGCAGGCTGGCGCGGGTGTGCTGCCAGCCGGTCAGGCATTCGACCGTCACCGCGACCGGTCCCTGGTGCAGCACGCGCACCGCCTGCCCGCGCTCGTCGCCTTCTTGCCCGACGAACGCGCCGGCTTCCGCCGGGGTAAGCGGCGCGAAATCCGCCAGCGGGCGGCTGTAGACCGCGTCCGCGATCCCGCCCCAGGCGTTGGGCGTATCGTGCGCGACGACGAGGCGCGCCGGGCCGCGCAGCAGGTCCCGCCCGGCGCTGGCTCCATCCTCGCGCAGCGTGGCCTGCGCCAGCGCGCCGAGCGCGCGGTCGAAGCGCAGCGTCCACCACGTGTTCTGCACACTGATGCCGCCCGCGTCCTGGCTGACGCTCAGCGGGGCAGAGGGCGGCAGCGGCGTGTCCTCGAAGCGGATCTCGTAACGGCGCGCCGAGAGCGGCGGCACTTCGGCCACGAAGCCGAGGAATGGCTGCATCGCGCTGCCGTCGAGGATCGGCGAGCCGCCGCGCTCCTGGTGGATCACGCGCCGCCCCGCGTCGTCGTAGAGCGCGTAGGGTCCCCGGTTCTGGGCCGGGTGGTACGCCCGCAGGAAATTAGCCCCGACGTAGCCGCGCAGCGGCGCGCTATGCGGGTTGAGCACATAGAGCGGGACGGTGCCGGGCCGGGGCGCGACGTTCGGCAGCAGCGCGCTCTGGCTCCCGGCGATGATGCGGCGCGCGGTATCCGCCGCGAAGCCGAACATATCCATTACGCCCGGCAGCGCGTCTTCGATCAGCGAGCCGGGCAGGACATCGTGAAAGGTGTTGAAGCACTGGCGCTTCCAGGCTTCGCGCAGCGCCTCGGCGGGATAGGCGCGGCCCTCGCGCCACCACGCGATCGCCGCCCACCGCTCGGCAGAGGCCAGCAGGCTCTCGACCTGGCGCATCCGCCGCTTGATCGGCGCGACCGAGGTGTAGCATCCAGCGGCGGTGCGCTGAAGCTCGCCCTCGACCAGCGGCAGGTCCGGCGCAGCGACCTGGACGCGCGCCAGATACGCTTCGGGCGTGCTGTGCCGCACCTCGACATCCGCGCCCGCCATTTCTTCGAACAATGCGCGGAAGGCGTCCAGATCGGCGCGCGTTGGCCCGCCGCCGTGATCGCCCAGCCCCCAGGGGACCAGCACGTCCAGCCCGGTCGAGCGGGCCAGATCGATCCCGGTGCGCGCCTGCATCACCGCGTCCTGGCGCTCGACGCTGTACTCGCGGTTCGGCGTGCAATAAAAGACACTCGCCGGGCGCAGCGCCAGCACGGTCGAGCCGTCTACCCCGCGCCAGCGATAGAGCGGGCCGGGCAGCGGCATCTGGCGGACGATCGGGCGGCAGTGGATGTAAAGCTGAAAGCCGCTCTGCTCCAGCAGTTGCGGCAGGCTGCCCGCGTGCCCGAACGAATCGAAGTTGTAGGCGACGGCCGGGCGCACCCCGAACCGCTCCGCGAAGTAGCGCCGCCCTTCGAGGATGCAGCGGACCAGCGTCTCGCCGCCCGGCAGGTTGACGTCCGGCTGCAAATACCAGCCGCCGCTGATGTTCCACCGCCCGGCGCGCACCAGCGCGCGGATGCGCTCGAACAGCGGCGGATCGTAGTCTTCAACCCACTCGTAGAGCACGCTCTCGTTGTGGTTGAAGATGAACTCCGGGTACTCGTCAAGCAGGTCGGCGGCGGTGCGGAAGGTTGAGATCGCCTCGCGCGCGCCTTCTTCCCAGGGCCACTTCCAGACCGGGTCGATGTGCGCGTTGCAGATCAGATGCACAATCGGTTTGTCATTCGGGCGCATGGCTGGACCTCTCCCGCGCGTCAGGTGTTGGCCGGAGTGGGTTCGGGGTAATTGCCGTGCGCGCGCCACACGTCGAGCATCAGCTCATAGCGGCGCAGCGGCATACCGGTGTAGATACAGTTGCTGGTCGAGAAGATATAGCCGCCGCCCGGCATTCCGTGGCGCAGCGCGTAGCGCGCGGACGCGATCACGTCCTCGTCCGTGCCGGTGTCCAGCAGCCCGCAATTGACATTCCCGATCAGGCACAGCTCGCGCCCATAGCGCCGCTTGACTTCCGCGATGTCCACGCCGCCCTGCGGATCGAGCGAGTGGAGCGCGTGCGGCCCGGTCTGCGCCAGCTGGTCGAGGATCGGCATGATATTACCGTCAGTGTGTTTGATCACGTAAAAACCGCGCTCGCGCAAGCCGCGCGTAAGCTGCTCAAGATAGGGCGCGACGAACTCCGAGAACTGGGCCGGGCTGAGAAATGGGCCGGTGTTGAAGCAGTAGTCGGTGCACAGGGCGAACCCGTCGAGCTTGCCGTGCGCGGCCAGCGCGTCCGCCTGGCGCAGCCGGGCCTCGACCCGCGCTTGCGCTTCGGCCTTTAGCGCGTCCGGCTCGTCGATCAGCCGGTAGCAGAACTCGGCCATGTGGTGGCCGTCCGGGATGCCAAAGGTCGCGTCGCCGTGCCGCAGCAGAAAGTAGCGGTCGCCGCTCTTGTCGCGGATCAGATCGATCAGGTGGATCGTTTCTTCCACCGTGTCAGGGTTCGGGTGCAGGAAGATGGCGCCGTGCTCGTAGCGTTCGGCGGTGGCGAGGTAGATGCCCGTCATGTCGGCGCGGTGAAGCTGGCGCTCGCGCTCCTCCATTTGTAGCCACTGCTCGTAATTGCGATGCGAAGGATGCACCTTGCCGAAGGCTTCCATGGTCAGGAAGAAAACCAGCTCGAAATGCGGGACGCGCCCAGCCAGCGGGCGGCGCTCCAGCGCGGCGGCGAAGCGCTCGCGCGGGGTGCGCGGCGTGGGGAAGTCAGGTAGGGGCAAGGGTAAGTCCAAGTCTGCGAATTCCGTCCATGAAAGCATTCTTACCGGGGCAAGTCACCGGCTCTTTCAGGCGCTCGACAGGTGGTCATCAAGCCTTATGATCGAACTTGACTCGGCGCCCAAAAAGTCTATAATCATTATGATCTACCGGCCAGCAGAAAGCAAGCTTGTTTTCCGTCGGTTTATAAGGCGCTCACCGTTCTGATTACCCATCTTGCCCCCTTTGCGGGCGCTCCGCCCGCGCTGCGCCAGCGCAATCTATCTCCGGCTTCAGTCCTGGGGCTATCACTGTGGCCGGCTGAGCTTTCATGGTTCGATCTGCCCGGCGCCGCGCAATGCTCACTGTTCTGTGATCGGCAAGCCAGACAGGGTGCTCGCATGAACAAGGCGCGGTCGATCCTCGCGTTCGCCTGGCGCTCGCCGTCGCGCCGCCGCTGGCCGGGGGCGCAAAGCGGCGTAGCGGAAATCGCCTTCTGGCATTTCGGGGGTCGCCGGTGCGTCGCATCGCGATCTGGCGCGTGATCGCGCTCCGTGAGCCGCGCGTGGATCGCGTGAAGATCAACGAGCTATGCCGGGGTCGCCCGCGAGGAGCGCGAACCGGCATGGCGGTCAACAGGCAGGCGGGGCTAACGTTTAGGGGGTACCGGTGTTCTTTCATGCGGCGGGCCGGACCGATCCCGGCCCAGAAACAGGGGCAGCTTTGCTCGCGCTTCATCACGACAACGGCACGCTGCGCGTGGACGCTGCGCGCTACCATTTGATCTGGCACGGCGACGGCCCTTTTGTGACGCTGCAAGACGCCGCCGGGAGCCGGGTCGCGGACCTGTTTGCGCTCTCCGGCGTGCACAGCACGCGCGGCCTGGACGACACGGTGCGGATGGGCGAGTGGCGCGCGGCCATTGGCGACGGCCTGATCACCGTGACGCTGGACGCCGAAAGCGCGATCTGGGACGCCAAGCGCTTCATCTTCGAGTGCTATCCTGACCGCTTCCGCTACCGGATTGTGGTCGAGGGGCGCGCCGCGATCACCGAGGCACGCTACTTCGGCGGCTACTATTCCGGCAGCCTGAAGATGGGGACCGGGTTCTTCATGTCCGGCCAGGCGTTCCGGGAAGGCTTCAACCCTGAGCCGTCGCGCCAGGAGGTGTACGCCTTCCCGATTAATGCCGCGACGACGATCGATCTGACCGGCACATCGCTGCCGGGGCGCGAGGACTGGTTCTTCACGCCGCCGCCGTTCTGCTACGCCTTCCTGCTGGGCGCGGAATGGCTCGGCATTGGCGTCGAGGCGCGCCCCGGCGAGAACCGCTTCACGGCCTACAGCTACGAGGGCCGCCTGGACGCCTTCGCCCTGTCGCTCGATTACGAGGGGCAGGTCCCGGTCGATGGCGTCTACGAGCTTCCGGCGCTGGGCTTCGACTTTGCGCCGGCGCCATACGCCGCGCTGGAACGCCACGTCGCGGCGCTGGAGCGGCATGGTTGTGCCCCGCCTGTCGCCGAGCGGCTTCAGCCTGCCTGGTGGCGCGAGCCGATCTTCTGCGGCTGGGGCGCGCAGTGCGGCGTTGCCCGGCGGGAAGGCGGTCGCGCGCCGGATTACGCCCGGCAGCCGCTGTACGATGACTTTATCGACGCGCTGGCGCGCAATGGCATCTACCCCGGTACCATCGTGCTCGACGACAAATGGCAGGCGACTTATGGCGAGAACCGGGTCGATCCGGCTAAGTGGCCGGACCTGCCGGGCTTCATCGCGCGACAGCACGCCGCCGGGCGCCGTGTGCTGCTCTGGCTGAAGGCGTGGGACCCGGAGGGGCTGCCCATCGAGGCGTGCGTCACCAACGCCGCCGGGCTGCCCGTCGCGCTCGACCCGACCAGCCCGCTTGGCGAGCAGGCGCTACGCGAGTCGGTCCGCGTGATGCTGGGCGAGTACGGGGCAGACGGATTCAAGATCGACTTTTCGGCGCGTATTCCGAGCGGTCCGGCGCTGCGCCGTCACGGCGACGCCTGGGGCCTGGAGCTGATGAAGGCGTACCTCGGCATCCTCTACGACGAGGCCAAGCGGGTCCGGCCCGACGCGCTGGTGATGGCGCACACGCCGCACCCGTACCTGTCGGACTGCGTGGATATGATCCGATTGAACGACATCAACATGAATGCGGATGTCAACTGCGCGATGCAGCACCGCGCTCACGTGGTGCGGATCGCGTGCCCCGGCGTGATCATCGACACCGACAACTGGCCGGTGCGGGACCGCGATCAGTGGCGGGCCTACGTGCAGATTCAGAACACGCTGGGCGTGCCCGCGCTATACTTCGCGACCGAGATCGACCGCACCGGCGAGCCGCTCACGGGCGACGACTATCACCTGATCCGCGAGACGTGGGCCGCGTATCGCGCGCTGATCGGAAGCACAGCCGGACGCGCAGCGGAAAGTCTGTTGGAAAGCGATGGAGCAGGAAGCAGCTATGACGCGATTGGCGATCATCCACACGACGGCGGCGACGGTCGAGCCGCTGAAGTCGCTGGCCTCTGAGATCCTGCCCGGCGCGAGCGTCGTCAACTTCGTGGACGACTCGATCCTGCCGCAGCTGCGCGATAACGGCGGGGATGTCGAGCAGGTCGCGCCGCGCCTGCTGCACTACGCCTCTTTCGCCGAAGAAGTCGGGGCGGACGTGATTCTCAGCGCGTGCTCGTCGGTCGGCGAGGTCGTCGAGCGGATGCGCGCGCGGGTGCGCGCGCCGGTCGTGCGGATCGACGAGGCGATGGCCGAGGCGGCGGTCCGGCGCGGCGAGACAATCGGCGTGGCGGCGACGCTGGCGACCACGCTCGCGCCGACGCAGCGCCTGGTGCGCGCCAAAGCGGCGGAACAGGGGCGCGCGGTCGAGATCAAGACGCGGCTGATCGACGCCGCCTACGACCGGCTGATGGCGGGCGATCCGGCCGGGCACGACGCGCTGCTGGCCGAGGCGCTGGTGGCGCTGGCCGCCGAAACCGATGTCGTCGTGCTGGCGCAGGCGTCGATGGCGCGCGTGGTCGAGCGGCTGCCGGAGGCGCTGCGCGACCGGTTCCTGTCCAGCCCGCGTCTGGCGATGGAGCAGGTCAAGGCGGCGCTTGGGGCATGAAGCTCGTCAGCGTGGATGTCGGCACCACGTCGTGCAAAGCGGGGCTGTTTGACGGCGACGGCGCGCCGCTCCGTATCGCCAGCCGACCCACCCCGACGCGCACCGCCAGCGACGGCGCGGCCTACTACGCGCCCGACGAGCTGTGGGAGGCGGTTTGCGCGGCCTTGCGCGAGGCGGTCGCCGACGTGCCGGGCGCCGAGATCGCGGTCGTCGGCGTGACCAGCATGGCCGAAAGCGGCGTCGTCATCGGCCGGACGAGCGGCGCGGCCCGTTCCGACATGCTGCCCTGGTTCGACAACCGGGCGGCGGCGCAGGCGGAATGGCTATCACGGCAGGACGAGCCGCTGGCCCGCTTCGTCAAGACCGGCCTGCATCCCGGCCCGAAGGTCAGCCTCGCCAAGCTGCTGTGGCTGCTCCGGCGCGATCCGGCGGCGCTCGATGGCGGGGTGTGGCTGTCGGCAGCGGATTACATCGTCTTCCGCTTGACCGGCGCGCTCGCGACGGATTACTCGCTGGCGGGCCGGACCTTCGCCTTCCGCATCGACCGGCGCGAGTGGGATCACGACTGGGTGCGCGGGCTGGGCCTGCCGCCGGACCTGTTCCCGCCAGCCCGTCCGAGCGGCGAGCCGGCCGGGCGCGTCCACGCCGGGGGCAGCGCGCAGAGCGGCCTGCCGGTGGGCGCGCCGGTCGCGGTCGCCGGGCACGATCACCTCTGCGCCGCGCTGGGCGTTGGCGCCGTGACCGAACGGCAGGCGTTCGACTCGATGGGCACGGCGGAGGTGCTGCTCGGCGCGCTTGAGCGGCGCGACCTGACGCGCGCCGAGTTCGAGTCCGGGCTGTCGTTTGGCGCGCACGTCGTGCCGGAGCGCGGCTACTGGCTCGGCGGGTCGATGTCCGGCGGGTCGGTGGAGTGGCTGCGGACCCCCCTCGGCAGCCCGCCAATCTCGTACCGGCAGCTTGACGATCTGCTCGCCGCCGCCGATGAAGCGCCAACCGAGATCCTGTACTATCCTTATCTGCTAGGCGGCGCGTCGTCGTCGCTCAACCAGCGGCTGACGATGGCGCGCGCCGCCTTCGTCGGGTTAGGGAAGCAGCACGGACAGGCGGACCTGCTCAAAGCGGTGTTGCAGGGAACCGCCTACGAGATGGAGCGCATCCGCCGCACGGCCGAGCAGTTGACCGGCGCGCCGATCGAGCGCGCGCTGGCGGCGGGCGGGGGAACGCGTAACCGGCTCTGGATGCAGATCAAAGCCGACGTGTCGAACTGTGTCTACGAGGTCCCGCCCCTGTCGGACGTGACGCTGCTCGGCGCCGCGATGATCGCGGGGGTTGGCGCGGGGCTGTTCGCAGGCGTAGACGAAGCCGTTGCCGCGCTCGCGCCGCCGAACGCCGGCATCTATAGGCCGGACGCCGGGCGTCACCGCCGCCATGTGGCGCTTTATGAAGAAGGGTATCTGCCGTTGATGACGTCTCTGAACGCGTACTATGCCCTGTTGGAGAAACGGCCCTATCATGCCCACGACAGCGCCTGATCGACCGGCTAATTTGCTGACTCTGCGCGCTATGCTGGAGCGCGCGCGGCGCGCCGGGTGCGCGGTCGGGTCCTTCGCGCCGCGCTACACGCCGGTGATCGCGCCGGTGCTGCGCGCCGGGCAGCGGACCGCCTCGCCGCTGATCGTCCAGATTTCGCAGAACGAGTTCGGCTGGTACGAGGTCAGCGCGGCGGAGTTCGCCGCCGAGTTCTTCGCGCAGCTCCGGCAGCAGGCCATCACGGCCCCGGTGACGCTGCACCTGGATCACACGCGGGACTTCGCCGTGATCGAGCAGGCGATCGCCGCCGGGTTCACCTCGGTCATGATCGACGCCTCGGACAAGCCGCTGGACGAGAACATCGCCCTGACGCGCGCGGTGGTTGAGTACGCGCACGCGCGGGATGTGTCGGTCGAGGCGGAGCTGGGGCGCATCGGCAAGGCCGGCAACGAGAACATCGAGACGGAGGACGACACGGAGCTGTACACCGACCCGCGCGAGGCGCGCCGTTTCGTGGACGAGACCGGCGTGGACGCGCTGGCCGTCTCGGTCGGGACGGTGCACGGCGTCTACACGGTCAGGCGCGCGAAGATCGACTTCGACCGGCTGCGCGCCATCCGCGCCGAGACCGCCGCGCCGCTCGTGCTGCATGGCGGGTCGGGCGTCCCGCCGGAAGACATCCAGCACGCGATTCATATTCCGGGCGGCGGCGTGACCAAGATCAACATCGCGACCGATCTCGAAAACGCGCTGCTCGCCGCGCTGGGGCGGCCCCGCCGGATGCTCAACGCGGAGTGCCTTTCGCTGCCGCCGGAGCAGCTTGCGCCCGCGCTGGACGCCGTCGAGCAGACGGTGATCGACAAGATCACGCACTTTCTGCGCAGCGAGGGGTATGCGGGGCGGTTCGGAGCATGACGATAGCAGCGCGTGACGAAGGCGCGGCCCGCGCCGAGCAGATTCTTCTGGCGAATGGCGGCGACCTGGGGCTGCTTGGCTCGTCGCAGGCGTATCGCCAGGTCTGGGCGCGCGACAGCATGATCAGCGCGCTCGGCCTGTTGCTGTGCGAAGACCCGGAGGGGCGCGCCATTCACCGCCGCTCGCTCGAAACGCTGCGCCGCTACCAGTCGCCGCTTGGCAAGGTCCCGCACAACGTCGGGCTGGCGAACGTCGAAGACCCGGCGCTGGTCGCCTATGGGGGCCGCCTGGAAGGCGTCGAGAACGGCGCCCGGATCGTGACCGACACGGCGCACGCGGGCGTGATCGACAGCAATCTGTGGTACATCCTCGGCCATGTCTTTGACTGGCAGGCGACCGGCGATCTGGCCTTTGCGCGCGAGGCGTGGCCGAGCCTGCAGGCGGCGCTGCTCTGGCTGCGCTACCAGGACGTGAACGAGTGCGGCTTGCTCGAAGCGCACGAGGCGATGGACTGGGCGGACCTGCTCGCCAACCGCTACACCACGCTGTACGCTAACGTGCTGTACTATGCCGTGTGGCGCGGCATGGCGGCGCTGTCCGCCGCGCTCGGCGAGCCGGACGGGGATTATGCCGGGCAGGCCGCCGGCGTGCGCCGCAAGATCAACATCCTGCTATGGGTCGGGCCGGAGCAGCCGAAGGATTGGGATGCCATCCGCCGCGAGCGGCAGGAATGGCTGTACCCCCTGCGCCGCATCGAGACCGAGCTGGTCGTGCGCCCGTATTATCTGCCTTACGTCGCCTTCCGCGACTACGCCGACCGGCTGGACACCATCGGGAACCTGCTCGCGATCCTGTTCGGCGTGGCGGACCAGGCGCAGGCGGACCGGATTCTGGATTACATCCACGGCTGCGGATTGAACGAGCCGTTCCCGGTGCGCGCGCTCTACCCGCCGATCCGGCCCGGCGACAAGGACTGGCGCGATTATTACCTGCTGCGCAATCTCAACCCGCCCGATCACTATCACAACGGCGGCGCGTGGCCCTATATCGGCGGGTTCTACGTCGCCGCGCTGGTGCAAGCCGGGCGGCTGGACGAAGCCGCGCACCAGCTTGGCAAGCTGCGCGCCATGAACCGCGTAGGCAGACAGGGCGAGTGGGGGTTCAATGAGTGGTTTCACGGGCTGTCAGGCCGCCCGATGGGCTTCGATGGGCAGTCGTGGTCGGCGGCGCTCTATCTCTACGCGCGTGACGCCGTCCGCCGGGGCCGCCCCGCGCTGATCGGTTGGGCCGGGGAGCGCGGGTAACGATGCCGCGCGCCGGGCCAAACCGAGGCCCGCGCGAGCGTGAGCCGCACGACGCCGGTAGTTTCGGTTGATAGAAAAGGGTCGAGCGTTTGGGCTGGTACCATCAGCCGGGTGCATTATGGATAAGCTGAGCCAACTCTCGGAATCGCTCTATCGCTTTGACGACACCTGCGCCGTGTATATCGTGCGCAATGGGGACGAGGCGGCGCTGATCGACTTCGGCTGCGGCGCGGTCCTCGACGCGCTGTCGGAGATCGGCGTGGAACGCGTCACCGCGATCCTGATCACGCACCACCACCGCGACCAGGTCCAGGGCTTGCCGCGCGCGGTCGAGCAGGGCATCCCGATCTGGGTGCCCTCCGCCGAGCAGGACCTCTTCGCGAACGTCGAAGAGCACTGGCAGTCGCGCCCCGTCGCCAACAATTACGACAACCGGCAGGACCGTTTCTCGCTGCTAGAGCCGGTGCCGGTCGCCGGGCTGCTCGGCGATTACTCGTCGTGGACCTTCGCCGGAACGCGCTTCACCGTGCTGCCGACGCCAGGCCACACCACCGGCTCGATCACGCTGCTGGCGGATGTCGATGGGCAGCGCGTCGCCTTCTCCGGCGACCTGATCGCGGCGCCGGGGCAGGTCTGGTCGTTGGCGGCGACGCAATGGAGCTACAACGGCGCGGAAGGCGTGGCGGCCAGCATCGCCTCGCTGGTGTCCCTCAAAGGCCAGCAGGCGGCGGTGCTGCTGCCCTCGCACGGCGCGCCAATGCGCGACCCGGCCCTGGCGATTGACCTGCTGATCGAGCGCCTGTGGCGTCTGCTGGTCGATCGCGGCGAACACTCGCGCCTGCTGCGCTTCCTCGACCAGCCCTACGACGCCATCACGCCGCATCTGCTCTGGAACCGGACCAGCGTGGCGAACGCCTATGTGCTGCTCTCGCAGAGCGGCAAGGCGCTGATGATCGACTTTGGCTACGACTTCATGACCGGCTTCGCGGCGGGGACAGACCGCGCTTCGCGGCGGCCCTGGCTCTATACGATCCCGAAGCTCAAGAGCGACTTCAAGGTCAGCGCAATCGACGCCGTGATCCTGACGCACTACCACGACGACCATGTGGCGGGTTGCAACCTGCTGCGCGAGGTCGAAGGCGCGCAGGTCTGGGCGGCGGAGAATTTCTCGAACATTCTCCAGTTCCCGGAATATTACGACCTGCCGTGCCTGTGGTACGACCCGATCCCGGTCGACCGGGTGCTGCCGCTCGAAACGCCGATCGCCTGGGAAGAATACACGCTGAGCTGCTACCCGCTGCCCGGCCATACCCGCTACGCCGTCGCCATCGCGTTCGAGGTAGACGGCCAGCGCGTGCTCGCGGTCGGCGACCAGTACCAGAGCGACACAGCGCAAAGCTGGAACTACGTCTACGCCAATCGCTTTAACCTGGCCGATTACCGGGCGTCGGCGGCGCTCTACCGGCGGCTCGCGCCAGACCTGATCGTCTCCGGGCACTGGGCGCCGCACTGGGTCGAGCCGGATTACTTCGACCAGATCGAGGCGCGCGGCGCGGCGCTCGAAGCGCATCACCGCGCGCTGCTGCCGCTCGAGACCTTTAACCTGGGCGGCGAGGACCAGGCCGCGGCGATCCACCCCTATCGCATCTCGGCGCGGGCGGGAGAGCAGTGCGAGGTCATGGTCGAGGTGCGTAATCCGTATAACCGCCCGGTGGACGCGCAGATCCGGCTGGTGACGCCCGCCGGTTGGGGCGTGCATCCGGCGGAGCGGCGGATCGCGCTGGACCCGCAGGCGTCCTCCGAGGCGGGCTTCGTGCTCGATCTGCCGCGCACCGCGCCTGTTCGCCGCGCGCGGATCGCGGCGGATGTTACGCTTAGCGGGCAGCCGCTGGGGCAGGTAGCCGAAGGGCTGGTCACAGTGCTGGAGCCGGGCGGTCCGTCAGGCGCGGCATCGGGAGATGCGCCCCCGGATGATCGCCGCAATACGCCGATGCAGGAGTTCAGTATATGACGCAGCTTCTGGCCGCTTTCACCGTTCTTGTGGCGGTGCTGCTGGTCGGGCTGAGCGCCGGGGCTTCGCGCGCGGCGCAGCCGCCGGCCCCGACGCCCGCGCCGGGTGGCTTCACGAACCCCGTGATCAACCGTGATTTTCCCGACCCGGACATCTTGCGCGCCGGGGACATGTATTACGCCTATGCCACTAACTCGAACGGGGTCAACATCCAGGCGGCGCGCTCGGCCGACCTGGTGCACTGGGAGACGCTACCCGACGCGCTGCCGCGCCTGCCCGCCTGGGCCGCGCAGGACTTCGGCTTCGCCTGGGCGCCAGAGGTCACGACGTTCGACGGCGAGCAGTACGTCATGTACCACGTCGCGCGCTTTCAGGGCGTGCAGTGCATCGGCGTGGCTGTCAGCGCGACCCCGCAAGGGCCGTTCGAGCCGGTTGGCGACGGGCCGCTGATCTGCCAGGTGGAGCAGGGCGGCTCGATTGACCCGGCGGTGTTCTTCGACGACGGCGCGCCGTACCTGCTGTGGAAGAACGACGGCAACGCGATCAACGAGCAGACCTGGATTTACCTGCAATCGCTCGCGCCGGATGGGCTGAGCCTGCTCGGCGAGCCGGTGCCGCTGCTGGCGCGCGACCAGCCCTGGGAAGGCCGCCTGATCGAGGCGCCGACGCTCTGGAAACACGACGGCCGCTATGTTCTGTTTTACTCCGCCAACGACTACGCCAGCTCGAATTACGCGGTTGGCTACGCGGCGGCGGACGCGCTGCTCGGCCCGTACACCAAGCCGCCCGGCAACCGGGTTCTGAAGACCGACATTGTCGAGGGGCTGGTCGGCCCCGGCGGGCAGGACATCGTGCGCTGGCCGGATGGCAGCGAGTGGATGCTGTATCACGGCTGGATCCCCGAAGGCCGCGCAATGTTCCTGGCCCCGCTGGTCTGGGAAGACGGCGTCCCGGCGGTGCTGCACGCGCGCAACCCTCAGATGGCTCCCGCGACAGGTGACTCTCAGGAATGAAACGACAAACTCTCCATATGATCGGCAACGGGCACATCGACCCGGTGTGGCTCTGGCAGTGGCACGAAGGCTATCACGAGGTCAAGGCGACGTTCCGCTCCGCGCTCGACCGGCTGGGCGAGTACGACGATTTCGTGTTCGTCTCCAGCTCGGCGCAGTTCTACGAGTGGGTCGAGCAGAGCGACCCCGCCATGTTCAGCGAGATCAAGGCGCGCGTGGCCGAAGGTCGCTGGCGCGTGGCCGGCGGCTGGTGGATTCAGCCGGACTGCAACATCCCCGGCGGCGAGTCGTTTGTGCGCCAGGCGCTCTACGGCCAGCGGTACTTCCGCGAGAAATTCGGCGTCATGGCGACGACCGGCTACAACGTGGATAGCTTCGGGCACCACGGAATGCTGCCCCAGATTCTGCGCAAGGCCGGGCTGCGGCGCTACGTTTTTCTGCGCCCGATGCCGCATGAAAAAGGGCTGCCGGGCCGCCTGTTCTGGTGGCAATCGGACGATGGCTCGCGCGTGCTGGCATTCCGCATCCCGTTCGAATACTGCACGTGGGGCAAGGACCTGGAGCAGCACATCCGGCGCTGCGCGGGGGAGCTGAAGACGCCATTTGACGAGCTGATGTGCTTCTACGGAGTCGGCAACCACGGCGGCGGGCCGACGCGCGAGAACATCGAGAGCATCCGCCGCCTGAACGACGACCCGGACTTCCCCCGGCTGGTATTCAGCGACCCGGATACGTTCTTCGAGACGATTGAGGCGCGGGACCTGCCGATCCCGGTGGTGCATGACGAGCTTCAGCATCACGCCAGCGGCTGCTACGCGGCGCATTCGGGCGTCAAACGCTGGAACCGGCAGGCGGAGAACCGCCTGATCGCCGCGGAGAAATTCGCCGCCATCGCGGCGCGCGCGCTGGACCGCCCCTATCCGCACGCCGAGCTTGCCCGCGCCTGGAAGACCGTGCTGTTCAACCAGTTTCACGACACGCTGGCGGGGACCAGCCTGGAAGCTGCCTACGACGACGCGCGCGACCAGTTCGGCGAGGCGCTGGCGATCGCGGACCGCGTGCAAAACGAGGCGGTCCAGGCGCTGCTGTGGGCAATCGACCTCCCCTATCAGGAAGGCGTCAAGCCGCTGGCGGTCTTCAACCCGCACGCCTGGCGCAGCCGGACCAACGTCGCGTTCCAGGTGCGCGGGCTGCCGCCAGCTTTCGCGCTGCTGGACGACGAGGATCGGACGGTCCCGGTGCAGGACGTGCAGTCGCAGGCCACGTCCGGCGGGCAGCGCCGCCTGACCTTCACCGCCGATCTGCCGCCGCTCGGCTACCGGACGTACCGCATCGTCCCGGTCGAGGAAGCGCCCGCGCCAGAAGCGTCGCTCAGCGCGACCGAGCACACGCTCGAAAACCGCTTCTTCCGGCTGGCGCTCGACCCCGGCACCGGCCAGATCGCCAGCCTGTTCGACAAGCGGCACGGCGTCGAGGTGTTTGCTGGCCCGGCGGCGCGCGCGGTCGTGATCGACGATCCGAGCGACACGTGGTCCCACAACGTCTTTCGCTTCCAGGACGAGATCGCCGAGTTTGGGGCGGCGCGCGTCCGGCTGGTGGAGAGCGGGCCGGTCCTGGCGACGGTGCGCGCCACCAGCCGCTATGGGGACTCGACGCTGACGCAGGACTTCACGCTCTACGACGACCTGCCGCAGATCGACGTGCGCGTGACGGTGGACTGGCGCGAGCAGCACAAGCTGCTCAAGCTGCGCTTCACCGTCAACCAGATTTTCATGCGCGCGGTCTACGAGATCCCCTACGGTCATATCGAGCGCGAGGCGACCGGCGACGAGGAGCCGGGCCAGAGCTGGCTGGACCTGTCCGGCACGGTCCGCGAGACGGGCGAGACGTATGGCCTGAGCCTGCTCAACGACGGCAAGTACAGCTTCGACGTGAATGTGCGGGACATCGGCCTGACCGTGCTGCGCAGCCCGATTTACGCGCACCACATCCCGACGCAGCCGCAGCCGGACCGTGACTACAGCTACATCGACCAGGGGATGCAGACGTTTACCTATTCGCTGCTGCCACACGCCGGGTCGTGGGAAACCGCCGGGACGGTTCGCCGCGCCGCCGAGCTGAACCAGCGCCCGGTTGTCCTGCTGGGCACGTTCCACGCCGGGCTGCTGCCGCTCAGCCGCGCGCACGTCGAGGCTTCGCCCGACACTATCCTGATTGGCGCGGTCAAGCAGGCGGAGGACAACGACGACCTGATCATGCGCTGCGTGGAGACCAGCCGGGTCGCCACCGACGCCGAGATTCGCGTCGGCGACCGGGTGATCGCGGCGCGCTTTGGCCCGTGCGAGATCAAGACGCTGCGCGTGCCGCGCGACGCGGCGCAGCCCGCGCTGGAAACCGACCTGCTTGAGCTTGAGGACCGCCCGCTGCCGTGACGGAGCCGCTGCACGCCTACCTTTCTCTGAACGGCGGCGACTGGCAGAGCAAGCCGTTCATCGGCCTCGACTGGCTGATGCGCCGCTCACATTCGCCGGACACGCGCGATACGCGCGGCTGGTTGGCGGCGACCGTGCCGGGCAGCGTCGCGCACGACGCCTGGCAAGCGGGCGAGCTGCCCGATCCATACACTGGATGCAATACTCTCGCCGGGGAGTGGACCGCGCAGCGCACCTGGGTCTATCACAAGCGATTTTCGGTGCCGGAGTCGCTGCGCGGGCGGCGCGCGCTCCTGCGCTTCGAGGGCGTGGACTACGAGGCGCAATTCTTTCTCAACGGCGAGCGGCTCGGCGCGCACCGGGGCATATACACGCCGGCCCTCTTCGACGTGACAGAGCATCTCCGCGTTGGCGCGGAGAACCTGCTGGCGGTGGTGATCGACCCGGCCCCGGACGAGCAGCCGCAGGTCGGGCGGACGAGCCTGGTCCGCACCCACAAGAGCCGCATGACCTACTGGTGGGACTTCTGCCCGCGCCTGGTGCATCTCGGCATCTGGGATAGCGTGCATCTGGACTTCACCGGGCCGCAGCGGATCGCGGACGTGTGGGTGCGCGCCACGCTGGACGACGACTTCCAGCGCGCCGAGGTCGCCGTACAGGTCACGCTCGACGGCAGCGCGCCGGGCGAGGTGGCGGTCACGCTGGCGTGCGCGGGCGCGGCGATCGCGCAGGAGCGGGCCAGCGCCGGAAGCGGCGTGACCACGGCGCGCTTCACGCTGGATCATCCCGCCTTATGGTGGCCGAACGGTCACGGCGATCAGCCGCTCTACGAGGCGCGCGTGACTGTCATCGATCCGGCCAGCGGCGCCGAGTCGGACGCGCAGGCGGTGACGTTTGGCATCCGACGGGTGGAGTTCGTGCCGAACGACACGCCGGACGCGACCGCCCGGCCCTACACCGCGCAGGTCAACGGGCGGAAACTCTACCTCAAGGGCTGGAACTGGGTTCCGCTGGACCTGTTCTACGGCGTCGAGCGGCCGGACAAGCTCGATCACCTG
Organism: Aggregatilineaceae bacterium; assembly: GCA_035325905.1. Taxonomy (GTDB): domain Bacteria; phylum Chloroflexota; class Anaerolineae; order Aggregatilineales; family Aggregatilineaceae; genus DYGX01. The sequence continues at coordinate 21,431 of DAOKYY010000045.1, forward strand.
CTGGGGCTGGCGCAGCGGGCGCACGTCAATATCCTGCGGGTATGGGGCGGCGGCCTGATCGAGAAAGAGGCGTTTTACGACCGCTGCGACCGGCTGGGGATCATGGTCTGGCAGGAGTTCATCCTTTCCAGCTCAGGGATCGACAACCGTCCGTCGGAGGATCCGGAATACGTTACGATGCTGGCGGACGAAGCGCGCCAGATTATCCCGCGCAAGCGCAACCATCCTTCGCTCGCGATCTGGGGCGGCGGCAACGAGCTGGCGGACGGGCCGAAGCCGCTCGACGACGATCACCCGGCGCTGGCGGCGCTGCGCGGCGTGGTCGAGGCGCTCGATCCGGGCCGGATGTGGCTGCCCACCTCGCCGAGCGGGCGGGTCTTCTCAAATCAGCTTGCCGAGATCGAGCGCGATCCGATGGGCCAGCACGACGTGCACGGCCCCTGGGAGCACCAGGGCCTCACCGCGCAGCAGACGCTCTACAACCGGGCGACCTCGCTGCTGCACAGCGAGTTCGGCGCAGAAGGGATCACGCACCGGCGCACGCTGGAGCACACCATTGCGGCGGCGGATCGCTGGCCGGTGACGCTCGACAATCCGGTGTGGATGCATCGCGGCGCATGGTGGGTCAAGGCCGAGCAGTGGCGCGAGTCATTGGGTGAGGTTGAAACGCTGGACGGGCTGATTCGCGGCACACAGTTCTTGCAGGCGGAAAGTGTGCGCTACGCGGTCGAATCGAACCGCCGCCGCAAGTATCAGAACAGCGGATCGCTGCCCTGGCAGTTCAACGAGCCGTACCCGATGGCCGCCTGCACGTCCGCCGTGGACTACTACGGGCGCCCTAAGCCGCTCTATTTTGTCGTGGCGCGCGCCTACGCGCCGCTGCTGGTCGCGGCGCGCTTCGAGACGCAGACCTGGGCGGGCCGGGATGATTTCGAGGCAGTGTTGTGGGGCGCCAACTCGACGCGCGATGCCACCGAAGCGACGCTCCGCGCCCGGCTGGTCGGACTGAGCGGGGCGGTCTACGCGGAGCAGGAACAACCGCTCACGCTGCGCCCGAACGCGATTACCCCCGGACCGGTCGTCCGTCACGCGCTGGACGGCGTCGAGGATGTGTTCCTGCTCGATCTCGCGCTGCACACCGGCGGAAATGAGGTGGTCAGCCGCCGCACCCTGTTCACGCGCCAGCCGGACCTGGGCGCCGCGCTCCACGCGCCTGAAGCGGACACGCAGTTCGCGGTCGAGCGCGACGACGCGACGGACACGTGGCGCGTCACGGCGTCGAACTCCGGCCCAACCGTGGCGCTGTGGGTCTGGCTGGAAGACGCGCGCTCCCCAGATGCGCCGGGCTACGCGCAGTTTGACGACAACTTCTTCTGCCTGCTGCCCGGCGAAGTGCGCACCGTGACCGTGACCTGGCGCGGCGCGCCGCAAACCGAGCGCGCGATCGCCGCCAGCGGCTGGAACGTCGCCGAGCGCGTCATCGGGCCGGAGTGAGGGGAGAGAACGCCATGCCTGACATGGAGACGGCGCGGGCTGAGCTACAGCGAGCCGGTCGCGTGCTGCTGGAGCGCGACCTGACCTGGGGCAACGCCGGGAACCTCAGCGCGCGGACCGGGCCGGACACCTTTCTGATCACGGCCAGCGGGTCGCGCCTGGGCGAGCTGGGCGACGACGATTTTGTCGAGTGCCCGGTCGATGGCGGCGTGCCCCTGACCGCCGGGCGCAAGCCCTCGAAAGAGGTGCCGATGCACCGCGCGGTTTACGCGGCGCGGCCCGACGCGGGCGTGATCCTGCACGCCGAGCCGCTGCACAGCACGCTCGTCGCGTGCACCGATCTGGCGATCCCGAACAACTGGTTTATCTCCGCGATGTACTACCTGGAGCGGGTCGAGCGCGTGCCCTACCGGCACCCCGGCCCGGCGCTCGGCGCGGCGGTGAGCGAGCACGCCCGCGCGGCGAATGTGCTGCTGCTCGAAAATCATGGCGTGCTGGTTTACGACACGAGCCTGAGCGAGGCGCTGATGGCGCTCGAAACGCTGGAGATCGCGTGCCGGATGCTGCTGCTGGCGCGCGGCGCGGGGCTGGACGTGCGCGGCCTGCCCTCCGACACGGTGGCCGATTTTCTGGAAAACGCGGGCTACAAGCCCCGGAGGCAGTGGCCGTCCGCATGATCATGGGCGTCGTGGCCGACGACATCACCGGCTCGAACGACATCGGCATCATGTTCGCCAAGGCGGGGCTGCTGGCGCATGTCTACGCCTATCCGGGGCCAGAGCCGCTGGATCGCCTGCTGAGCGACAGCGCGCCGGATATCACCATCCTCGACACCAACTCGCGGCTTGACGCGCCGCAAGTAGCGTATGACAAGGTCTTCGCCGCCACACGCGCGCTGATGGCGGCGGGCTGCACTCGTTTCCACAACAAGACCTGCTCGGTCTTTCGCGGCAACGTCGGCGCGGAGTTCGACGCCATGCTCGACGCGCTCGGCCAGGAGTTCGCGGTTGTGGTGCTCGGCTTTCCCAAGAACGGCCGGCAGACGATCAACGGCGTCCACTACGTCCACGGCAAGAAACTCGAAGAGTCCGAGTTCCGCAACGACCCGGTCCACCCCATGCGCCGCTCGGACCTGGTCGGGATTTTGCAGGCGCAGACCCGGCGGACGGTCGGCCTGATCGATCACCGCGTGGTGGGGCAGGGGCCGGATGCGCTGCGCGCTGCGCTCGACGCCGCTCGCGCCCGGTGGAACTACGTGATCCTCGACGTGGTCGACCAAACGGCGCTGGCGACGATTGCCCGCGCCGTGCGCGACTGCCCGGTGCTGTGCGGCAGCTCCGCCATCGCCGAAGAGCTGCCGGATGCGTGGGATGTGCAGCCGGCCGAGCGCGCCACGACCGTGCCGCCGCGCGTGGCGGGGTTGGGCGTGCTGGCTGTGGCGGGGAGCCTGATGCCGCAGACCGCCGCTCAGATCGATCATCTGCGGGCGCGCGGCGCGCCCTCGTTCGAGCTGGACCCGCTCGCGCTGTTCGACTCCGGCACGCGCGCTGAGACGCTCGATGCCATGAGCGACCGGCTGTCGCGGGCGCTGCAATCCGGGCAGGACGCGCTGCTGTACACCGCCCGCGCGCCGGAGACGGTCGCTGCTGTGCGCGCGGAAGGCGCGCGCCGGGGACAGTCCGGCACGGAGAGCGCGCGCCGGGTGTCCGAGGCGCTGGCGGAGATCGTCGCGCGGGTCGTGGCGCGGACCAGGCTCAACCGGCTGTTGGTGGCCGGGGGCGAGACCTCAAACGCCGTGTCGCAGCGGCTCGGCGTTTACGGGCTGCGTATCTGGCAGGAGATCGAGCCTGGCCTGCCGCTGTGCCTCTCGCTGAGCGATCCACCGCTGCTGCTGGTGCTTAAATCCGGCAGCTTCGGCAGCCCTGCCTTCTTCGAGCAGGCGCTCGACCATCTCAAAGCCTAGCGCGCTAGCGCCCCCGCCCGCTCAGGCCGGGCAGCTCAGAAAGCGCGGCTGGCGCGGCTCGCCGGGCAGGATGCGCGCGTGCGGGTCGTAGCGCGCGTCGTTCTTCGGCTCGCGCGGCAGGATCGAGGCCGGGAGCGTCTCCAGCAGACGGGCGGAGTTGTCCGGCGTGATCTCGAACGCGACGATCTGATCCAGCGGATAATCGAGCAGAATCGCGCCGTTTACCTGCTCCTGCGGGTCAAGCGTGTACCGAATATTCAACGAATCGGTGTATTCTATCGGGTAGCCGCGCACTCCGTAGAGGTAGCCTGTCAGGCTGTGCACGTAATAGTTCCAGCCCAGAGGTGTCGGGCGGGTTTCATCAAGCACGAAAAGCACCAGCGTATCGGGCCGCACGGCGGGCGCCTGCGCTAAAAGTTGCTGCGCGATACAGGCCGTAAGCTCGTACTCCACTGCCGGATTGGCCGGGCGCTGCGCCTGCGCGCTCGGCGCGGAGATGGTTGGCAGCGCGATCAGCACGCCAGTCATCGCGGCGATCCAGATTCCGCGCCGCTGCGGCGCGAAATAGCGCGCCAGCCAGCCGATAGCCAGCGCCAGAAAGATCGCCTGGGCGGGCGCGGACAGAAACTGCGTGCGAAGGCTGCCCAGAATGCCGCTCAGCGTCAGAAACGGCAGAAAACTGAGCAGGATCGCACCGAGCGCCAGCCCCAGCCCCAGCGCCGTTTGTCTGTCGCTGAGCGCGAGCCGCCCGCGCTCCGCCCACGCCAGCAGCGCGAGGGCCACGATCGCGCCGAGCGCCAGCCCGATCAGCCAGTCCGCCGCCGACGCGCCGGCCACCCCGCTGAAACGCCCGACTGCGGTCATTTGCCGGAGCAACTGCTTCAGCCAGGCCTGTGGCGCAAAGCCGGTGGCGAGCAAACCCTGTTGGTAGGTGTCCTCGGTTGTAGCCTGATACAGCGCGAAGCGCCCGGCGAACAGCGCCAGGGTGATGGCCCAGGCGTAGACCCAGGTGAGCCGGCGGCGCTCGACGACCAGCCACGCCAGCGCCGGCCAGATCAGCGCCGGAGCAAAGCCCGGCTCGCCGATGAGCAGCCCGATTCCCAACACTACGCATGAGAGCGCGAGCAAGAGGCGGCTGTTGGCGCGGCCCGCGCGTAGATACAGGTAGAGCGAAAGCAGCAGCGCGAAAGTGAGCGCGTTGTAGCCCTGCATGTGCACCGCCAGAAAGCGCGACGGCTCGGACGGGTTGACGACGTACAGCGCCCCGGCGGCCAGCGCGAGCAGGTCCTGGTGAGGCAGTAGCAGCCGGACGATGCCGTAGACAAGCGCGGCGGAAAGGAAGCGCAGCGCGAATGCCACCCACAGGAACCCGTCCACGCTCTGAGGCGTCAGCTTCCCGGCCACGATCGCGGCCAGCGGCGTCAGCGGGCGGCCCTGAGCTTCGTCAAAGAGCGGGACCGAGGGCCAGCCGCGCGCGGCATCTTCCAGCACGCGGATTTCATCGCCGCCCAGCCAGAACTGGTCCTGCATCGGGCGGTAGAAGCCAGCTATGGCGCAGACCAGCAGCAGCGCGCTGGCCGTGATCCAGTGGCCGGGCCGCGCCGGGCCGCGCTGCGCCGGACGTGCGCGCCCTGCTGCGAAATCGGGATACACCCAGCGGGCCAGCACAGCCAGCCAGACCGCGATCACCGGCAGCGCCACCCGCGATGGCGCGATCCAGGCGGTGTAGCGCAGCAGGATCAGCGGCAGCGCCGCCA
>DAOKYY010000046.1:0-26519 GCA_035325905.1 Aggregatilineaceae bacterium
TTGGGCAAGCTGTTCTCTGCCCGCTTCTCGACCGGCAGCGCCAGCGTGAACGTGCTGCCTTCGCCGACGCGGCTGGCGACGCTGAGATAGCCGCCATGCGCCTCGGCGACGGCGCGCGCCACGAACAGCCCCTGACCCAGGCCGCGCGGATCGATGGTTTTTCCGGCGGCGGTGCGCGCCTCGCCGCGATAGAACCGCTCGAAGACGTGCGGCAGGTCGCGCGGGCTGATGCCGACGCCCGTGTCGCTGACTTCGATCAGCAGGTAGCCCTCGCGCAGCCGCCCGATGGCGACCGCGATCTGGCCGCCCGGCTCGGTGTACTTGATGCTGTTGTCCACCAGGTGTCCGAGCGCCCATTGCAGCCGCCGGTCGTCGCCGATAATCGTCAGCCGCTGGTCGTTGACGACCATCACACCCAGCGACAGTTCGGCGCGGCGAATGCGGGACTCCAGCCCCTGGATGACGTTGAAGACGAGCTGGGGCAGGGCGATTTCTTGCTCGCGCACGGCGAAGCTGCCCGCGCCGATCTCCGAGATGTCGAGCAGCTCGATGATCATGCGGTCCAGCACGGCGGCGTTGCGGCTGATCGCTTCGAGAAACTTGCGGTTCGGCGGGCGGTCTTCCGGCATGGCGAGCAGCACTTCGCTCATGCCCTTGATGGCGGCCAGCGGCGTGCGCAGCTCGTGGCTCATTTGCGTGACGAACTGGTCCTTGAGCCGGTCCGACAGCGCGTCGCGAGTCACGTCGCGCAGCATCAGGACGGTGCCAAGCCGGTTGCCCTGCGGGTCGGCCACGATCGCGAGCTGCGCGCCGATCACGCGGTCGTTGACTTCGACGCGCTGCGCCTTGCCGAGCGTGATCTCGCCGTCGAGCGCCGTCTGATGGCGGGCGGCGGCGAACATCTTGCCCAGATCGCTGTCCCAGAAGGCGCGCGTCGAGCCGAGCAGGTCACGCGCGGCCTGGTTCATCAACACGACGGCGCCCTGGTTGTCCTGCATGATCACGCCTTCGCTGATCACGGCCAGCACGCCGGTCAGCCGGGCGATGTCGGTGGACTGGTTCTGCGTGATTTCTTCCAGGCGGTGAAGCGCGCCCTGCGCGGCGCGCTCAGCCTCGGCGGAGCGGCTTTTGCGGCGCAATCCGCCGTACAGGCGCTCGAACAGGCGGCCCGTGTTCGACCCCAGCGCGTCAACCGACTGCATCATGCTGGCGACCGGTCCGGTGCGATCCGATGGGGCGGAATCTTGCGGGTTGGACATGCATTGACCTCGGCCGCGCGGGCGGCCTGCTGGGCGCGCGGCTAACCGGCGGCTCGGCGCTGATACACGTTGTCGAGCGTCTGCTTGAGTTCGAACAGGTCGGGCAGCGGCTTGTAAATGATGTGATCGACCCCGTATTCCTTCAGCATCGCGTTCCGCTCGCCTTCGGACAGGCTGAAAGCCGTCATCAGCACGATCGGGATCTCTTGCAGCGGCTTGACCGCGCGGATCCGCTGCGCGATCTCATGGCCCTTGTGGCCGGGCATCCGTATATCCATCAGGGCCAGCTCCGGCAGGTCGCCCTCGAAGCTACCGGCCTCCACCTGGTCCAGCCAGCGCCAGGCTTCATGCCCGTTGCGAAACGCGAGCGGGGTATGCTGCCAGACCTGGAACATCATCTTGACGATGTTCCGAATATCCTCTTCGTCCTCGACGACCAGCCAGGGTCTCACTTCGGCCCTCCACTCCATCGATCCGTTCGTCCGAGTCCTGCGTCGGTGGCTACCGGTCGGGGCATCCGTCGGGCACGCCCGCCTAATAGTTTAATACTACCTGTTTTTCGGCGCGAGTAACACTGCGGGATGCTCCGCGCGGCGCGCCAGCCAAATTTGCGGTTTCACCCCGCCGCGCCTATAGTGTACACCGACACGAGGTCATCGGGCACGGCGCGCTCTGCCCGGAACGCGCAGCATTGAGGAGACTCAAGCGTTGCCGACGTGGATGGTGGTCGAGGACGAGCCTGATATTTACGAACTCCTGCTCGCGATGTTCGAGATTTGGGGGATTCAGGGGGTCGCGTTCGTCGATGGGCCGGAAGCGGTAGCGTGGATCGATGACGTCGATCAAGGGCGCGTGCGCGGCGAGCTGCCGGAGGTCGCGCTGCTTGACGTGCGGCTGCCCCAGCTGAGCGGCCCGCATGTGGCGCAGCGGCTGCGGCGCAGCCCGGCGCTGGGACAGGTCGGGATCGTGCTGATTACGGCCTATCGCCTGTCACCCGAAGACGAGAAGCTGGTCATGGCCGAGGCGCAGGCGGACCTGTTGCTGTTCAAGCCGCTGCCGTCGCTGGCGGAGCTGCGCGAGATGATCGAGCGGGTGATTGTCCGCCGCAAGCAGGCCCAACTGGTTCCTCCCGCCGCGACATCGCTGGCTCCCGCGCCGGAAGGTCTGGCGCCCGCTGCGCCGCCCGATCCGCCCGCCCCGCCGGTCAAAGAAGCGGTCGCAGCGCCGGAGCCGGGCGCGGCGGCGCCTGACGCGGACGTGGGGCCGCGCGGTGAGGAAGGGCAGGGCGTGCGATCGGGCGAATCGACAGGGGGTGACGATGCAGAACATTAATCCTTCGCGCAATATCGCCCGGCGCGGGCGCTACTATCTTTTCATTGGCGGTATCGCCTTTTTCGGCGGGGCAATCGCGATCACGCTCGGTATCCTGTTCTTTTTCTTCCCGCTGTGGGACACCGTCATTTTCGACGCGCTGCGCGTGCTGATGATTATCGCCGGGGTGATCGCTTTGCTCGCCGGTATCGGCGTCATCATTCGCGGGCTGACGCTGCAAAAAGATAACCCGCTGGCCTACGCCGTCGGCGAGGCGCTCGGCCAGTTCCTCGACAACCGCTATACCTATCTGCGCAATGTCAGCAAGCGCGGCGTCGGCTATATCGACGCGGTGCTGGTCGGGCCGCCCGGCGCGCTGGTCTTTCGCATCGTCGATTACCAGGGCACGTGGATCAACGAGCGGGCCGAATGGCGCGTGATCAACGCCAAAGGGCAGCTTCGCGGCGCGGGGACAAACCCGACGCGCGAGTGCGTGCGCGACGTGCTGGCGCTGCGCAAGTTCCTCGCCAAGCGCGGGCTGAGCCAGGTCCCGGTCTACGCGCTGATCGTCTTCACCTCCGAGTTTGTCAAGCTCTCAGCGGAAGGCCCGGCCGTGCCGATCTGCGAAATCCCGACGCTGTTCCCCATCCTGCGCCGCGAATATCTCGCCGACGAGCGCATTGCGCCGCCGACCGTGCGCGCTGCGGTAGACGCGATCATCGACGGCTAGCGCGGGCGTCGGGCCTGCGAGCCGCGAGAGGACCGGATGCCGAAGGGTCAGCTTCCCGAAGAATACTACGAAGACCCGGACGAGCACGGCGCGTACAACGAGTACGGGGCGGGCGCTGACGCCGATGGGTACGAGGACCACGATTCCACCGCCGAGTACGACGAGTACTCCGACTACGATCTTTACGACGATCGCTACGAGGTCGCGCCGGACGACGCCGAGAACGGTTTCGAGCTATACGACTCCGTCTATCACCAGGCCGACGCGCAGGCCGAAGCCAAGCTGGAACGCCCGCGCCGTCCGCGCAAGGCCAAGCCGCCCGCGCCGCCGCCACCTGGGCCGTTGCGCGCTTGGTGGCGACGAGCGCAGAGCGCCGCGCTGCGCGTGATGCTCCCGGCGGCGGGGATCGCGCTGGTGTTCGCCGTGTTCTTTTACTACTGGTCGCGCCCGGCGCCGGACCGCGCTCCCGCCCAGGCGCCGAGCTTCGCGCCGCCGGTCGTGCACTGCGGCGACGGGTCCGGCGCGTGGCCGCAGGATGTGGCTGTCACCGGGCACACCGTCCCGGCCCTGATCAAGAACGAGCTAACCTGGCCCGGCGAGCGGCATGGCTACCAGTTTCACGGCGGAAAAGGGCAGGTGTGGCAGATCACGGTCGAGGCGCGCGGCGAGAGCGGGCTGGACCCGCTGGTGCGCCTGTTTGACGCGCGCGGGCGCGAGGTTGCCGTCGCGGACGATCGCAGCGCCCAGGATTTCGCCGCCGAGCTGACGTTTGCGCTGGCGGAAACCGGCGCCTACTGCGTGCTGGTCGAATCCTCGCAGGGGGGGCTGACTTCCGGGGTGTACTGGCTGTCCGCCTGGGTTGTGGAGTGAATTGTGGCGGGCGTCTGCTTGCCCCTCTCTCATACTTCTCATTATTCGCATCCTACATACTCACTCAATTCATTGCTTTTTCCCCTCGGACTCGTTACGATCAGAGTAACCACACCGGTGGAAAGCTGCCATAACCTGCACTCGTCCCCGTCCGCGTTAGCTGCCGCCAGGTGCCTGCGATGCAACGCTTCGTGCCTCCTGTCTTTGAGTCGGACCCGTCCGCGGACGAGCGCCCGGAAACGCCTCCTTTGCGCCGACCGGCGCCCGGCGTGCGCTGGCGTGTGGCGGCTCTGCTGGCGGCGGCGACGCTCGCGCTGGCGTTCGGCAGCTACCGTTTCACGCTGCAACTGCTCGAGGCGGCGAATGGAGCGCCCGATTTCGCCGGGGCGCGCAGCCAGCTTCCCGCGCTGGCGATGGCCGTGCTGGCCGGAGCGGCTGCGATCGGCCTGATCGGGCTGGCGCAGCAGTTAACCGGCTTCCTTGTCAGACGATCCCATTTGGCCGCACCTGCCCTCGGCGCGCCGCGCGAAGCAGTACACGAGTCCGGCGCGTCCGAGAGCGAGCTGGCGCGCTCCCTCCGCCGCCAGCGCCAGGAAACCGCGCACCTGCTGGCGGTGTTGGAGTCGATTCCAGAGGGTGTCGTCGTTCAGGACCTGGACGGGCGCGTCGTGCTGATCAACGACGCGGCGCGCACGCTGCTGGGCAGCCAGAGAGGCTTCCGCGTGGCGCGCCTGCACGAGCTGACCGAGGTGATCCGCGCGACCCTGGGACCGGCCCTGGCCCCCGGCATCTACGCGCTTGGCGATCCGGCGCGTATCCCGTTCGAAGGGAAGATGCTCCAGGCGCAGGCCGCCGCGCTGTTAAGCGCCCAGGGCGTGCGGCTGGGGACGGTGGTGCTGGTGCGCGACGTAACGACGGATGTCGAGCGCGAGCGGGTGCGGGCCGAGCTGCTCGACCAGCTGAGCGAGCAGGTCGCCGCGCCGGGACCGCTGCGCGCGTACCCCTCGCTCGATGCGCTGGCGCGCGAGGTGACGCGCAACACCCGCTCCGTGCAACAGGTGATCGCGGCGCTGCAAGACCTCAGCACGTTCGAGCCGCGCGACCTGGCGACCGAGCAGCGCCCGCTGGCGCTGAACCAGTTGCTGCAAGACACGGCGCGCGAGTGGCAAATGCTCGCCGAGGCGGCAGAGATCCGGCTGCGCGTCAAGTTCGCGCCGCGCGGCCATTACGTCCTCGGCGACGAGCGCCGGTTGCGGTGGGCGCTGGGCAACGTGCTCGACAACGCGATCAAATATTCGCCCCCTGATACGGCGGTGTTGATCGCCGGGCGGGTGCACCTGCGCGAGCCGGCGCTGGCCGAGATCGCGATTGAAGACCAGGGATACGGGATCGCGCCCGCCGATCTGCCCCAGGTATTCACCCGCTTTTATCGCGGCGAGCCGCTCGACGCGCGCGGCAACGTCCTGCGCCGCCCCGGCACCGGCCAGGGCCTCTACATCGCGCAGCGCGTGATCAAGGCGCACGGCGGGGCGATTGCGATCGCCAGCCAGCTTCAACGTGGGACGACGGTCACGATTGGCTTGCCGCTGACCGCGCCCGTGACGCTGGAGCTGCCCGAAGCGGCGGAAACGGTGCGGCGACTGGGTATTGTCGACACAGTGGACCTGGACGACACGCGCGACATCCCCGTGCTGTCGCTGCTGCCGATTGATCGCGAAGTCGACTTGTTGTGACGTTGCGAGCCTCCCCGCTCGCCGAATGGCCCGCGCGCCAACTCAGGGTACAATTCAAGGGGTCCGCTGCGCTGATCTGTTCCGCCTGAGGAGAGACGCCTGATGAGCGAGCAGCTTGGTAAGACATTCCAGACCGGCAGCCCGGCGCCCGAGACCGGCACCTACCAGCTTGTCAACGATCGCCCCGCCGACGCCGACCCGCGCACCGACCGCAGCCGCGTGATCCGTCTTGAACAAGGCGATCCGATCCCGCCGCACCCGGATACCGGCAGCCCGACCCAGTGGCGTTTCATGCGCTTAGCCAAGCCCTACCAGTTCCAGGGCTAAGCGAGCGATGATCGGCAGCGGGCGGCGCGCTGCGCGCCGTCGGGCAAACGCCGCCTTATCACAGCCGGGCAGGCGAGGAAATCGCGGCCCGGCGCGCCAGGCTCTGCCATGGCCGCGATACCCAGAGATGTTCGCCCTGAACTCAACCCGCGACAGGAGCTTGCGCTGCGGGCGATCTACGCGCTCCAGCTTGCCGCCGCGCTGGTAGCGTTTGGCTGCACGTTCGCAGTCTGGTGGCGCGGACCGGTGGCGTTCACTCTGTGGGAATTGCTGAGCCGCACGCTCGCCCAGCTTGAAGCGCGCAGCCCGGACCTGCTCGGCCAGCCATTGATTACGCTCTGGCTGCTGCTGCCAGCAGCGGGCGTTGGCGCGCTGCGGGGCATGGCGGGGGCGCTGGTCGCGCCGGTGGGATACTTTCGGCTGGCGATCGCGGCGGTGCTGGCGGCGGTGTTTGCGCTGGCTCATTTTTACGTGGCGTTCGGGCGCGGCGCGCCCGCTGACAGCGCGCTGGCGGAGGGAGCAGTCCGCCCAGGCTATGGTCTGGCAGTCGCCGCCAACGGGCTGCTGGCACTGCTGGTTGCGGCAGAGCTGCTGGCGCGCCCGCGCCGCCGCCGGTTCGAGCCGCGCGAGCGGGTTCACGGCCTGGTGGACGATCCTGAGCGTCTGCGACGCGGTGACTTTCGCGCCTGCCCGCACTGCGGCGCGGCGAACGAGCCTGCCGCGCGGCGCTGTGGCCGCTGCACCATGCTGCTGTTTACGCCGTCTGAGATCGACCCTGACCCGCGTTAAGGAGTGTACCGCGCCGGATGGAACTCGAAACTCTCGCTATCGCAAGCGGCATCTTCGCGCTGCGTGTCGTGGGCAACATCATCACGACGATGCGGCTGATCCTGATGGTGCGCGGGGAGAAGCTGTCGTCGTCGCTGCTCGGCACGCTCGAAGCGCTCATCTTCGCGCTGGCTCTGGGCGGCGTAGTGAGCAGCCTGGACAACCTGTGGAACCTGGCCGCCTACAGCGTGGGCTACGGCGTCGGTGGCTATCTGGGGCTGCTGCTGGAGCAGCGCCTCGTCACGCGCTTTGTCTCGGTCAACATCATCTCGCAGCAGCACGCCCACGCGATCGCGCTGGCCGTGCGCGAGGCGGGCTACGGCGCGACCGAGAGCCAGGGGCAGGGGGCGGCGGGCGTCGTCGGGGCGGTAACGGTCGTCGTCCGGCATCGTCAGGTCGATGACGTGGTGCGCGTCGCTACCCACGTTGACCCGACCGCCTTCGTCACAATGGAAGAGCTGCGCGGGATCGAGCGCGGCCATTTCCGGCGGCTGGCCCGGCCGGAACGCTAGGCGCGATGGACGAACTGGTCGAGCGCGTCGCGGCGGCGATCAAGCGCGGGCGGCTGTTCGAGCCGGGGGCGACGGTGGTCGTCGGCGTGTCGGGCGGGGCAGATTCGCTGGCGCTGTTGCACGCGCTGGCTCGGCTGCGCGAGCGCCTGGGCCTCACCGTTGTCGCCGCGACGCTCGATCATGGGCTGCGCGGCGCGGCAGGGCAGGCGGATGCCGAGCACGTTCGCGAGATCGCAGCTGCCTGGGGCCTGCGCGCCATCGTCGGGCGGGCAGAGGTTGGCGCGCTGGCGCGGGCCGGGCGGCTCAACGTCGAAGAAGCGGCGCGGCAGGTGCGCTACACCTTTCTGCTGCGCGCCGCGCGCCAGGCCGGGGCAGACGTCGTCGCCGTGGGGCATAATCGCGACGACCAGGCCGAGACCGTGCTGATGCACCTGATTCGCGGCAGCGGCCTCAGCGGGCTGCGCGGAATGCTGCCGCGCCAACGCCTGAGCGAGTATCACCTGCTTCCTGACGCGCCGATCACCTTCGATCCACCGGAGGACCCCGCTGCCCCACAGCTTTGGCCCTGGCTGGTGCGCCCGCTGCTCGACGTGCCGCGCGCCGAGATCGACGCCTACGCCGAGGCGCACGCGCTGCGGCCCCGCTTCGACGCGACCAACGCCGACACGACGTTCTTCCGCAACCGCCTGCGCCACGAGGTGATCCCGCTGCTTGAAACGCTCAACCCGAATCTGCGCGCCGTGCTGGCCCGCACCGCGACCGTTTTGCAGGGCGACGCGACGCTGGTCCACGCGGCGGGCGAGGCGGCGCTGGCGCGAGTGATGCGCGCAGTTGGCCCGGCGGCGGTAACGCTCGACCGCGTGGAGTGGGCGCGTCTGGCGGTGGCGGAGAAGCGGGCCGTCATCCGGGCTGTGACCTGGCGGCTGCGCCCGGCGCTGCGCGACGTGACCTTCGAGCAGGTTGAGAGGGCGCTGCGGGTCGCGGACGAAGGCGCGACCGGGGCAGCGGCGACGCTGCCCGCCGGGCTGCTGCTGCGCGTCGGCTACGAGACGCTGGTGGTGGCGGACGCGGACGCGGTAGCTCCTCCTGGCGCGGACGCTCCGGCGCTGCCTCCCGGCGAGCAGGTGAGCTTTCGCGCGGGCGAGCTGGTGCGGCGCGTGTTTGGCGCCTGGGCCTTCGAAGCTGGGCCGCTGCCGCCGGGGGCGGATCTCGCGGCGTGGCACGCCGATCCTCTGGCGGCGGCGCTCGCCGTCCCGCCGGACGCCCGCCTGATGTTGCGCGCGCGCCGGGCTGGCGAGCGGTTCCGCCCGCGCGGGATGGGCGGCCGGTCGCAGAAATTGAGCGACACGCTGATTAACATGAAGGTCCCGGCGGGCTGGCGCGATCGCGTGCCGCTGCTGGCGGTCGAGGGCGAGGCGGCGTGGTTTGTCGCGCCGGCCGCGACCGGCGTGCGCGGGCGCGTCGCCGGGCCGTTTTCCGCCCCGGCAGGCGATGAAACGCGCTGGATCGGCGTGCGCTGGCGGCCTGTGGGCGAGCTTTGAGCGACCGCTGGCGGCGAGTTTGTTCAACCATAACTGAATCGATGACCGGCACCTTGATTTTTCGCAAACGTTCAGATATAGTTAAGCGAAGATAAATCATTCAGCAGCGGAAGCTAAGGGCAGCACAATGAGCGCCATGGAACAACAAGCCTATATTTTGGTGGTGGATGACGAGGGAGCGATCCGCTACTCCATTACCAAAACCTTGCAACGGGTCGGCTATCACGTCGAGGCCGCCGCCTCGGGCGAAGAAGCGCTCGAGATGATGAAGAACCAGGACTACGACGTGGTGCTGACCGATATTCGCATGCCCGGCCTGACCGGCGTTGAGTTGCTGAGCAAGATCAAAGAGCAGGCGCCGGATGCCGTCGTCATTCTCCTGACTGGCTACGCCAGCCTCGAAACCGCGATTGAAAGCCTGCGCCTCGGCGCGCACGATTACCTCGTCAAGCCGAGCAGCAGCCAGGACATCCGCAACAGCGTGGCGAAGGGCATCGAGCGCGCGCAGAACCTGCGCAACCGCCGCGCGCTGCTGCGGTCGATTCGCGAGAACGTCGAGCAGCTCACCGGCGAGCAGATCGAGATCGAGAAGGTCGAAGCGCGCCCGGCCAAGCAGCCTGCCGGCAGCACGCCGGTTGTCACCCCGGTGACGACGATGACTATCGGACCGCTCACGATCTACCCCGGCCGCTACCAGATTTCCGTCGGCGACGAGCCAATCGACCTGACGCCCACCGAGTTCGACCTGCTGCTCTATCTGGCGGCGCATCGCGGGCGCGTCGTGCCCTGCTCGGAGCTGGTGCGCGAGGTGCGCGGCTACAGCCTCGAAGAGCACGAGGCGCGCGAGGTCATTCGCCCGCACGTCAGCAACCTGCGGCGCAAGCTCAAGTCGTCCGGCCAGAACCCGAACATCATCGTGAATGTGCGCGGGATCGGCTACCGGCTGGCGGAAACCTCGTAAGCGGCTCGCGCGCTCGCGCGGAGGGCTGTCTGATCGGCGCCTCATGAGTCTGCTCATGGGGCGCTTTTTGATGGTCCGCGGTGACGGTTACGAACCCGCGACATGACGAATGGAGGTTGTTTCCGCGCTCGTTTCGAAGTACCTTTGGTGGGGAACTTCACCAGAGCGACCGACACCGGGACTGAACTATGGGAAATCTGAACCCGAACCTGCTGGCGAAAGACACGCAGGCAGTGATGGACGACGCCGCCGACATCGTGACAGCCTATGGGAAGACGCTGCTGACGCCGGAAGCGGCGCTGCTGGCGCTGTTGCGCTCGAAGGGCACCGCTGCCGCGCGGGTGTTCAGCTATTTCGCGGAGAAGCGCGGGGCGGACCTCGACCGGCTGGAGCGCCAGGTCAAGCTGGCGGTGCAGAGCCGCCGCGATCTCAGCGGCGACCTGAAGTTCCTCGCTTCCGGCAAGAAAGCGGTCGATCTCAGCCGCTCGATGGTGATCGCGCTCGACGAGGCGCTGAGCGTGGCGCAGGCGCTTAACCAGAGCACGATCGACACCGATCACCTGCTCGGCGTCATGACCGAGCGTGAGGTCGGCACGGCTGGCATCCTGACCCAGTTCGGCATCACGAAGGGCGCGCTGCGCGAAGTGCTGACCACCTCCGCCACCAGCACGACCGTTATCCGCCGCACCGACACCGGCGCCAGCAGCGATATGGTCGCCGCCGCGCGGACCGGGATGCTGCGCGCGGTGTACTTCCGCGAGGACCTGCTGCGCGACCTGATCCAGATGCTCGGCCAGACCGTCAGCCGTCACGTTGTGCTGATCGGCCCGGACGGGGTGGGCAAGCGCACGCTGGCCTACAGCCTGGCGCTGCTGATCGCTGAGGACAAGGGGCCGATTGGCATCCGCAACCTCGTCCAGGTCGACGAGCGCGCGCTGCTCGACGACCCGGTGAGCGCGATCCAGAGCGGGCTGAACCGGGCGCGTGGCGGGATTCTGTTCGTGCCGCACATTCACCGCTTTTTCGGCGGGCAGCTCAAGGCGGAGTTTCCGAAGGCCGCGCCGCTGCTGCAAAAAGCCTTCCTGGGCGGCAACCCGGTGATCATCGGCAGCACGACGCAGGCGCTGTGGGACGAGCGGCTGCGCGCCATCCCGGCGATCGCCGAGAACACACAACTGCTCAACGTCCCGGCGCCTGATGCGGACGAAACAGGCGAAATTCTGGAAGTGATCGCGCCGCACCTGGCCGCCGACTACGAGATCGAGATCGCGCCGGAGTCCCTGCGCGTGGCGGCGAATCTGGCGCGGCGCTACATGAGCGGCACGCCGCTGCCGCTCAGCGCCGAGCACCTGCTGCACCGCGCCGCGTCGCTCGTCAGCCTGAGCGACCAGTCGCACCTGGGCTTCACGCGCGAGAAGGGCGACACCGTGCTCGACGCCGAGGACGTGACCCTCGCCGCTGCGCAGATCACCGGCATCCCGGTGAGCAAGCTCGGCCAGGACGAGCGCACCAAGTACGCCAGCATGGTCGAGCATCTGCACGAGCGCATCATCGGCCAGGACGAAGCGGTGATCGCGCTCAGCCGGGCGGTCAAGACGGCGCGCGTCGGCCTGAAAGACCCCAAGCGCCCGATCGGCTCATTTCTGTTCCTGGGGCCGACCGGCGTCGGCAAGACGGAGCTGGCGAAGGCGCTGGCCGAGTTCATGTTCGGCAGCGAAGACGCCATGCTGCAAATCGATATGTCGGAGTACATGGACGAGAACAGCGTCAGCCGGTTGATCGGCGCGCCGCCGGGCTATGTTGGCTACGAGGGCGGCGGGCAGCTTACCGACCGCGTGCGCGAGCAGCCGTATATCGTCGTCGTGTTCGACGAGGTCGAAAAGGCGCACCGCCGCGTGCTGGACGTGCTGCTGCAGGTCATGGAAGAAGGCCGCCTGACGGACGGTCAGGGCAACGTCGCGCGCTTCACCGAGGCGGTGATCATCATGACCAGCAACGTCGGGGCGCACGCGCTGGAGACGACCGTGATCGACGACGAAACACGCGACGAGGTTATGGCCCAGGTGCGCGAAGCCTTCCGCCCGGAGTTCCTCAACCGCCTGGACGAGATCGTGATTTTCCACCCGCTCAGCGATGAGCACCTGGCGCAGATTCTGGAGCTGCTGCTCAAGCAGGAAAACAAGCTCGCCGCCGAGCGCGGCCTGACGCTCGATTTTTCGGACAAGGCCAAGCGCTGGCTGCTGGCGCAAAACGATCACCCAGAGTGGGGCGCGCGCCCGCTGCGGCGCATCATCCAGCGTAGCGTGCGCGATCAACTGGCGGACTATCTGCTCAAGGAGAACCCGCAGCCCGGCACACACGTCAAGATCGACGCTGGCAAGAAGGGGCTGACGTTCGACATCAAAGCCGCTAAGGGCTGACGCCCTCCGCTGATAGGCACAGCGCCCCGTGACTCGCGGGGCGCTGTTTGTTTTTCTGTGTAACTCAGAATCGGGCCGGTTTACTGGACGGTCAGCTCCAGGCGCATGCCCTGGTCGGCGTGGTCCGCCACCGGGCAATAGACTGTGTAGGTTCCCGCCTGAAGCTCGACTTCCAACTGGCCTGATTCGCCGGGCTGAAGGTTGGCGTTGAGGGCCTGCTCGATCCCCTGGCCTTCGATCTCGAAGTTGTGCTCCATCGTGCCATCGTTGGTCACGTTGAAGACGATCCGGCCAGGGGCCAGCGTCGTGGGCATGTTGATCTGCCCGTCGATCAGGCTGACGTCAACCGTCTGCGCCTCGCCAGCAGCCTCGCCGGACTCCGCTTCAGGCTCGCCGATCGTAAACGGCACAACTACCACGTTGCCCTGCGCGTCGGTCATGGGCGCGTCCGGGCCGGGGAACTCATGCACCCCGATCTGGCCTTCGTCCACGTGCAGCATCGCGTAGAGCGTGGCCGTGACGGCGT
Organism: Aggregatilineaceae bacterium; assembly: GCA_035325905.1. Taxonomy (GTDB): domain Bacteria; phylum Chloroflexota; class Anaerolineae; order Aggregatilineales; family Aggregatilineaceae; genus DYGX01. The sequence goes on from DAOKYY010000046.1 coordinate 13,019, forward strand.
TCGAGTCCACCGGCACCGGCACGTTCAGCGTCTCACCTGCCGCGATCTGGGCGTAGCCGATGATCGCGCCCGGCGCGCCGCTGGAATCAGCGTGAATATCCACCCAGCCGTTGACCGGGCTGACAACGCGCGCGACGGTCAGCGTGCTGTCTTCGGCGACCTGCTGGGTGTTGACGGTGATCGAAGGCGCGAGCGCGCTGGTATCTTCGCCTTCCACGCCTTCACCCCCGGTCCCTTCACCACCGGTCTCGCCGGCGCCCGGCTCGGCGCCCATCCCCGGAGCCTGGAGCGTGAAGCCAAGCTGCTGCGCGAGCACGCTGGCGTCGTAGTACAGATCAAAGCGGGTGATCACCAGGCTGCCCTGTTCGCCACCCTCCGGCGTGCCCAGCTCGATGATTGCGACCATTGGGATAGTGACGGTTTGCTGCGTGGGCTGCGCGCCCATGAACGAGCCAGTGTTGACGCCGGTGAAGTCGAACTCAATGACGACCGTGTTTTCGACCGTCAGCACGCGGCGGATGGTGTACTCCTGCTCGCTAAACGCGGTGTTCAGATAGTTCGCCGGACCCAGCACATCCTGGCTGGTGGTCAGCCCCTGGGGCTGCGTATAGTCACGGTATTGCACCTCCGGCGCAAGCAGGGCGGCGTCGAAGGTTTCAAAGAAGCTCAGCACCACCTGCACGGCGGGCGTGGATTCATCCCCGCCGAGAAACACCGGGGTCACCTGAGCGCCGGTCTCGCCCGCGCCGGTTCCACCCGTTCCGGGTTCGGCGGTCGCGGTGGGCGTCGCGCTGTCTTGCGCCAGCGTCGGCGCGATCGACAGGCTCAGCGCTAGCGAGAGCGTAAGGACCAAAACAAGGGCTATCAAGCTCAACGGTAAAGCGCGTTTCATCGTGTCCTCCTGCATCCTATTACGATGGTGTGGCTTTGGTCAGCCTTTTTCCGTCCTGATTCCGTTACCATCTCTGCGCCGGCCGGCTGACGTAGCCTCGCCACCTCCAAACTTAGGCCAGATACGAGCGCGCGTCATCGACCAGTGGAGGGGTTTTTGAGGGGGTGATCTGGCGGGGAGCGGGGATAGGCCACTTCTCCTAGCGGGGGGCAAAGTTGGTATAATGTGCTTGGCAATCGCCTCAGGATAAAAACGACACAAGAACCGCGAGCGACAAGGAGCCAGACGATGCCCAAGCTCACGGCGACACTATTGGGCGCGCTGTCGGCGGCTCTCGGCCTGCTGAGCATACTGCCATCGTTTCACGTTCTGCCGCGCTCCGGCCTGAGCTGGGCGCAGCTGGTGGCAACCGAAAACCCCGGCCTGGGGATGGCGACTGGCGGCGGCGCGATCCTGCGCGGGCTGCGCGCCCGGTCGCTGCGCGCGGTATTGCTGGGCGTGATCGGGCTGGCGCTGGGTGTTCGCCCGCTGATCCGGCGCAAGGCGGTGAACCGCGCCATGTCTGACGCGATGCGCGAGGGGCTGGGCCTCGGCTGGCAGGGGACGATTCCCGAAGCGGTCCACCGCCGGTTCGCGCAATCGCACCGCACTGACCTGTGGGGGCCGATCCTGTATCTGTTGCGTATCCGCGTGCGCGAGACGCGCGACGTGCTGTTCGCCGCGCCGGACGGCCACCCGCTGCGCGTGGACATCTACCAGCCGGAGAAGCGCGACGGGCTGCTTCCGGCGGTGGTCGTGGTGCATGGCGGCGCGTGGTTTCACGGCGACAAGAGCACGTATGCCTTCGGCCTGCACGATCGCTGGCTGGCGGCGCAAGGCTACGTCGTGTTCGACGTGCAATACCGCACATCCGGTGGATGGCCCGCGCCGCTGGCCGACGTGAAGTGCGCGATCCGCTGGGTCAAGCGTCACGCCGCGCGCTACGGCGTTGATCCGCAGCAGGTCGCGCTGATTGGGCGCTCGGCGGGCGGGCATCTGGCGCTGATGGCCGCGTACACCGCCAACGATCCGCGCTTCCCGGCCGGGTGTGGGAACGACGCTTCGGGCACATTGGACGAGAGCGTGCGGGCGGTTGTGGTCAGCTACGCGCCCGCCGACCTGATGCTGTGGCCCGCCGAGCCGGGCAGCGCGATCGCCGCGCTGCTGGGCGGGCTGCCGGGCGAGATCCCGGATCGGTACCGCGAGGCGTCGCCGATCAGCTACGTGCGGCCCGGTTTGCCGCCGACGCTAATCGTCCACGGCCAGCGCGACCGGCTCGTGCCGCCGGTCCATTCCGAGCAGTTGTTCAACCACCTGCGCGCTGCCGGCGTGCGGAGCGTTCTGCTGCGTATCCCCTGGGGCCGGCACGGCGTGGATAGCCTGATCGTCGGCCTGACGGGGCCGATGATCCAGTACGACGTCGATCGCTTCCTGGCCTGGGCGTTTCACCAGCCAGCGCCCACGCCGGACGACGCGATCCCCGCGCGTGAGGCGGCCCGGAGCGAAGCGTGAAGCGGCGCACGCTGGCTCTGGCGGCGCTGCTCGCCGCCGGGATGGCGCTGTGGATCGGCCTGCCCCCTGCCGCGCCCGCTGCGATCGCGGCTCCGCTGGCGCGCCAGAACGACCCCGCTGGATGGACGGTGGGCGCGCCCACCGTCGAGAGCATCTACCCCGCCGGGATGATCTTCCGCCTGCGCGCCGAAAGCAGCGGCGGCCCAATTGTCCGCGCCCGGCTGGTGTGGTACCGGCCGGTCCTGCGCCCCGGAGCGATCCGGCGCGTGCAGGTCGAGGAAGCGCGGATCGACGCGGGCACCGGCGAGCTGGTGGCAGTCTGGCAGCCGGACGGGCTGATCATGCTGCCGCCGTGGTCGGTGGTCGCGTACCACTGGGAGCTGCGCGACGCCGCCGGAAGCGATTTTGAGACCGGGCCGCAGACGGCCGAGTACGCCGACCACACCCGCCCGTGGATCCGCAGCGAATCGCGCGACGCGATCGTGTTCGCGTCGGACCTGCCAGGCGATGTCGATAGGCTGATTCTGGACGCCCTGGCCGCGCAGCGCGAGCGATACGAGGCGGTGTGGGGCGCGGCGCTGCCCTACGCGCCACGCATCGTGCTGTTCGGCGATTATGGCGCGTGGCTGGAATGGCGCACCGCCGACCGCAGCACGAGCCGCACCGAGGTTGTCGTCGGACAGACCTTCGACGCCTGGGGTGTGATCGCGCAGGTGCTGACCGGGTTTCCGTCCGAGCCAGCCTATCGCGAGCTGGCCTATTCGACCGTGTTGCACGAAATGGAGCATCTTTACCAGGCGGAGTTTCTCTCTGGGCGGCGGCAGGCGGATGTGCCCGGCTGGTTCTACGAAGGCGACGCGACGTTTTTCGAGATCGAGCAGTCGTATGACTACCTGGGCCGAGTCCGGGCGCTGGCGGCGGCGGGAGACCTGCCCGCGCTGCTGGTCGGGCTAGCTGACGCGCCGCAGGTCAGCGGCCGGTCGCCGCGTCTCGGCTACGATATTGGCTATTCCTTCTTCGAGTGGCTGCGTGAGTCGACCGGCGGGCTGGAAGCGCACCGCGCGATCATGGCGCTGCTTGGCGAAGACGTGCCGTTCTTCGACGCGCTGGAGCAGGCGCTCGGCCGCTCGACCGGCGCGATCGAGCGCGACTGGCGCGTGTGGCTCGGCGCTTCGGAAGCCGCGCCGACGCTTGTGCCGACCTGGACGCCTCTTCCGTTCTTCGCGACGCCGACGCCGTTTGTGTATGGCGGCTGAGCCGCCTGCTTGCCGGGCGAGCGCCCATAGCCGGAAGACCGGCGCGTCGGGTATAATTGCCTTCAGGCGTCACGCACCGCTTAAGACCGCCGCGCCCGTTCCCGTCCTTCTGCGAAGGAGTTCGCGCCGATGACACCCTTGCAGCCCATTATCGCCGAGCTGGCCGTCGAGAGCGTGGACGCTTCGATCTCCTGGTATCGCGAGCTGGGGTTCGAAGTGGACGCCGAAGGGCAGCGCGACGACGACGGGCGGCAGTGGGTCAGCCTGTCGCACGAAGGGCGCTCGGTCTGGCTGCTGCGCGCCGATATGTTCCCCGTCGCGATGCCGCCGGAACCGGGAGCGCCGCGCATGACGCTCTATCTCCAGGTTTTGGATGTGGACGCCGTCTACGCGCGCCTGATCGAGCGGCGGATCGAGACCGAGCTCGTGCCGCAAAACCAGTGGTATGGCCTGCGCGAGTTCGCGCTGCGCGACCCGGACGGCTTCCGCTGGGTGATCAACCAGCCGATCCCGGAGGATCAGACGCCGCCACCTCCGCGCACCCCGCCGCTGCCGGGCTAAGTTTGCACAGGCCGGGCTACGAAGCCGGTCATGATTGAAGACCTTACGGCGAGCCTACAGTCAGGAGAGAAATGCATGGCGCACGTTCCGACCGAAGTCTTTCGCAAGTATGATATTCGTGGCACCGTGACCGGGCCGGACGCGCAGCTCACGCCGGGGCTGGCGCGGCTGGTGGGGAAAGCGTATGGCACGTATGTCCAGCGCGAGATGGGCATTACGCAGGTCTTTGTCGGCGGCGACAACCGCGAGTCGACGCCGCCGCTGATGGACGCCGTGATCGAGGGCCTGCTGACGACCGGCCTGCGCGTGACGGACGTCGGCCCGGTCATGACGCCGACCGTGTATTTCGCCTCGGCGTCGCAGGAATACGCCGGCGGGATCATGATCACCGGCAGCCACCTGACGACGCGCTACAATGGGATCAAGATGGCCTACGGCCGGCTGGCGCTCGCCGACCAGCAAATTCAGGACCTGCTGCGCCTGATCCAGGCCGATGACTTCATCACCGGCGAGGGCGAGCTGCGCCAGGATTACCACATGATCCACACCCATATGGCCGTCATCCAGGGCAAGGTCACGATGGGCGACCGCAAGCTGCGCGTCGTCGTGGACGCGGGCAACGGCCTGAGCGGGACGTATGTGCCGCCGGTCATGCAGGCGTGCGGCATCGACGTGATCTGCCTGTACTGCGAGCCGGACGGGACGTTCCCCAACCATCTGCCCAACCCCGAAGACCCGGAGCTGACGAAGGACCTGGAAGCAGCGGTGATCGCCAACAACGCCGACCTGGGCATCGGATTCGACGGAGACGCGGACCGCTGCGGCGTGATCGACAATCGCGGGCGGCACGTCGCGGCGGACCGGCTGCTGGCGCTGCTGGCGCGCGATCTGCTGGCGCGGATGCCCGGCGCGAAGATCGTCTTCGACGTGAAATCGAGCCAGATGCTGCCGGAAGTGATCCGCGCGAGCGGGGGCGAGCCGGTGATGTGGAAATCGGGCCACAGCCTGATGAAAGCCAAGATGGCCGAGGTCGGCGCGCCGCTGGGCGGCGAGGTGAGCGGCCATATCTTCATCGGCGAGGACTACTACGGGTTCGACGACGCGCCGCTGGTGGCCCTCAAGGTGCTGGAAATGCTCAGCAAGACCGACCAACAGGTCTCGGCGCTGCTCGACGCCCTGCCGCACCTGGTCGCGACGCCCGAAATTATCATGAGCGCGCCGGATGACGTCAAGTTCCGCATCATCGACGCAGTGCGCGACCGGTTGCAAGACCGCTACGAGGTGGTGACGGTCGACGGCGCGCGGGCGCTGTTCGAAAACGGCTGGGGGCTGGTGCGCGCCAGCAACACGCAGCCGGCGATCACGATGCGCTTTGAGGCGCACACCCGCCCGCAGCTTGTCGAGTATATGAAGCGGTTCAACGACCTGCTGGATGACTATCCCCAGGTGGACCGGACCAACCTGGTGAAGCAGATCGAGGTGTTCAGCAGCGAGCAGCCCGCGCACTAGAGGGTGAGGTTGGCCGGGCGCGGCTCGTTGCGCCCCGAACAAAACCTGACGGGCAGCGCGTAATCTGCCCCGTGCGCTACCCCCATAGCTCTTACCTTGCCCCGGCGCGCGTTCCTGACACCGTGATCCGGGGCAGGCGCGCCCAATGCGTCGGGCGAGCGGTTTGGCGGTTGCCTGAAAACGTGGTACAAACCCCGGCGCGCGGCATATGAGTGTTTGATAAGACGCGCGCGGCGCGCCGGGCGGCGTGTGGTATAATGCGCCGCCGGTTACTCGCCCCTGAGGGAGGAGAAAACGCCACTTGGTTAGCCCTCTTGACTGGCTTCTGGGCCTCTTTTCGCTGGACATCGGCATCGACCTCGGCACGGCCAACACGCTCGTCAGCGTGCGCGGCAAGGGGATCGTGATCAACGAGCCGTCGTATGTCGCCATCGAGCGCAAAACGCGCCGCCCGATCAGCGTTGGGCGCGAGGCCAAAGAGATGTTTGGCAAGACGCCGTCGGCCAAGTATATGGTGGTCCGCCCGCTGCGCGATGGCGTGATCAGCGAGTTTGAGATCACCGAGGCGATGCTCGATTACTTCATCCGCAAGGCGCACGAGCAAAGCTGGGTGCCGATCCCCCGCCCGCGTGTGGTGGTGGGTATCCCGTCCGGCGTGACCGAGGTCGAGAAGCGCGCTGTCTACGACGCGACGATCAGCGCCGGAGCGCGCGAAGCGTACCTGATCGAGGAGCCGGTCGCCGCCGCGATTGGCGCCGGGCTGCCGATCCAGGAGACGCGTGGCAGCATGATTGTGGACATCGGCGGCGGCACGACGGAGGTCGCGATCTTCTCGCTCGGCGGGATCGTGATCAGCCGCTCGATTCGTGTCGCCGGAGACGAAATGGACGAGGACATCGTCCAGTACATGCGCTCCAAGTACAACCTGCTGATCGGCGAGCGCACGGCTGAGCGCGCCAAGATCGAGATCGGCTCGTCGTACCCGCTGCCGGAAGAGCGCACGATGATCCTGCGCGGGCGCAACCTGATCAACGGTCTGCCGGAAGCGGTCGAGGTCTCGTCGATCGAGCTGCGCGAGGCGCTCAACCCTTCGGTCAGCATCGTGATCGACACGATCCGCGACGCGCTGGACGAGACCCCGCCGGAGCTGGTCGCCGACCTGATGGAGTCAGGGATTTGCATGGCGGGCGGCGGCAGCCAGCTCAAGGGCTTCTGCGAGCGCGTGGCCGACGAGGTCAACGTGCGCGTCTGGCTGGCGGAAGACTCGATGACCTGCGTGGCGCGCGGCGCGGGGCGTATTCTAGAGGACTACGACAACCTGCGGTCGCTGTTGGCCGGGCTGGAGCGAGGCTCGACCCAGCATTAGCGCGTCCTGCGGCGCGTTGCCGGACGGTGTGCGGACTGTTTGCGCTATGCCCCGAATCGCACGGTTCGGGGCATGATCTTGATCGGCCCTGCGGTATAATGAGAGGCAGCGGGGCGGGGCAGCCGGTCGCTCGTGTTATGAGCGACGGCGTGACAGGATGGGTGGAGGGTAAAGCCAGCGTGCTGCGCACAAGCCGCCTGTTCAGCTTCTCGATGACGCTCGTCGCCATCGCGCTGCTGATCTATTTCGGATCGCAGGGCGCCCTGGGGCCGGTGCAGGATGTCGTCGCGGTGCCGCTGAACGCCGCCCAGAGCGCGATCAGCCAGGTCACGCGCGGCGTGACCGGCCTGCTGGACGATCTGGAGAGCTTCCGGCGGCTGGAGAAGCGCAACCGCGACCTGGAGGAGGCGCTGGCCGTCTACCAGGCGGAGCTGGCCGAGTTGCGCGAAAAAGGGCACGACTACGACCGCCTGTCTGCCTTGCTCGACTTCAACCGCCAGGGGCCGGATGACTGGGACTATGTGACGTGCAACGTGATCGGGCGCGACACGACCGGCTTCGTCAACGCGATCCAGATCGACTGCGGGCGGCGCGTCGGCGTCGAGCCAATGGACCCGGTCGTGACCGAGTTCGGCATGGTCGGGCGGGTGACGCGCGTTTCCGCGACCGGGGCTGAGGTCCTGCTGCTGACCGATCCATCGAGCCGCGTCAGCGTGCGGCTGCAAGAGTCGCGCGCCGACGCCGTGATCGCCGGCCAGCTGACCGGCGACCTGCTGCTGTCGTTCATTCCCGTGGACGCGCAGGTGACGCAAGGCGAGCGCGTCGTCACCAGCGGCCTGGGGCAGAACTTCCCGGCGGACCTGCTCGTCGGGCAGGTGATGAGCGTCGCGCTGGATGAGCGCGGCATGTACCAGGAGGCGCGGGTGCGCAGCCTGGTCGAGTTTGGCCGGCTGGAGATCGTGCAGGTGATCATCAACTTCGAGCCGGTCGACCTCGCAGTGTTCGAGCAGCCGGCCGCGCCGTGAGGCGTGGCGCGTGGGGGCGCGGCGATGTCTAATTACATCGGCATCCCGATCCTGCTCTTGGCCGCGGTCATCAACGCGACGATCATGCCAGAGCTGCGGCTCGGCAACGGCGCGGCGGATCTCGTCTTCTTGATGGTCGTGTCGTGGGCGCTGCTGTCGGACGTGCGCGACGGGATGCTGTGGGCCGTCATCGGCGGCGCGATGCAAGATTTGCTCTCGGTGGCGCCGCTCGGCGTCTCGGCGCTGGGGCTGGTGATCGTCGCCTTCGCTGCCGATGCGGTGTTCGGTCAGGTGTCGCGGGGGAACTTGCTGGTTCCGCTGGCCGTGGTCGCCGTTGGAACGCCGGTGTACGATATGATCACGCTGGGGCTGCTGAGAATGCTCGGCCTCTCGGCGGTGGGGCTGGGGCAGGGATTGGTGTATGTCACGCTTCCGGCGACCATTCTGAACCTGCTTCTGATCGTGCCGGTTTACCGGTTGATGGGCGCGCTTCACGGGCGGGCGTTCCCGCTGCGGACGCGCATCGAGTGAGCCATTGACAAACAGCGGCTAGCGGTGAGCTAAAGGCTGACCGCTGTTCGCTGGCGGCGAAAGACGACTTCTGGTGTATTGGTAGTGGTGTGGCAGAAATCTCATGAACCAACTCGGCAATCGGCGGCTGCTTCCGTTTCAGGGATGGCGCCTCGGGCTGTTTCGCGCCGTCGTAGTGTTCTCGCTGCTGGTGCTGGTGATGCGGACCGGCGAGCTACAATTCGGGCGTGGCGAGCAGTTTGTGCGCGACGCCGAAGAAAACCGCCTGCAACTGGTGCTGATCCCGGCGCCGCGCGGCCAGATTTACGACCGCAACATGCTGCCGCTGGCGCAGAACGACCCCGCGTACAACGTCACCATTACCCCGGCGCGGCTTCCCGACGATCCCGAAACGGTCCTGGCGTTGTATAACCGCCTGTCGGCGCTGATCGACGTGCCCGCCACGCGCGCCGTCGCCGACGCGGCGGGGCGTACAACCGAGCGCAGTATCGACGAAATGGTGCGCGAGGGGCAGGGTATCGCGCCATACCGCGAAGTGGTCGTCGCGCAGGACATCGACCGCCTGACGGCGTTTCGCATCCTCGAAGAAGCGCAGGTTCTGCCCGGTGTGGGCGTGTACGACGCCTCGGTGCGCGAGTATCCGACCGGGGCGCTGACGGCGCACATCGTCGGCTACCTGGGGCCGATTGGCCCCGAAGAGGAAATGCGCCTGCGCGAGCTGGGCTACAACCCCGCCTTTGACCGCATCGGCTACGCCGGGGTGGAAGCTTATTTCGAGGAGGAGCTGGCCGGGCGGCGCGGGACGCAGACCTGGCTGATCGACGTGGCCGGGCGCCCGCTGCAACTGGTCGACGAAGAGAACTTCGTGCCCGGCATGAGCCTCCAGCTTACGCTCGACCTCGATCTTCAGAAGGCGGCGCAGGACGCGCTGACCCGCCGGATCAATCTCGTCAACGCCGAGGCGGGGCGCGTGGTTACGCAGCAGGGCGTCGTGATCGCGATGGACCCGCGCAACGGCGAGATTCTGGCGATGGTGAGCTGGCCGAGCTACGACAACACGCGCTTCGCGCGCGCCATCGACGGCGAGTATTACTTTGACCAGTTTGACGACCCGCTGCGCCCGCTGGTCAACCACGCGATCAGCGCGCTGTATCCGCCCGGCTCGGTCTGGAAGATGATCACCTCGGTCGGCGTGGTCGAAGAAGGCGTCATCGCGCCCACCTCACGGCTGTTCGACCCCGGCAGCCTGGTGCTGCCGAACGCATTTGCGCCGCGCGACGAGTCGCAAGGGCAAACCTTCGTCTGCTGGGACCGCGCCGGTCACGGCGAGGTCGATCTGCTCAAAGCGATCGCCATTAGCTGCGACGTGTACTACTATCAGGTTGGCGGCGGCAATCCGAAGGTCAGCCAGGCCGTGCTGCGTCCCGGCGGGCTGGGCATCAACGACCTGTACCGCTGGGCGACAGCCTTCGGGATCGGGTCGGCGCTGGGCGTGGAGCTGCCCGGCGAGCTGGCGGGCCGGATGCCAGAAGGCGAGTGGAAGCGCCGCAACTACGGCGAGAGCTGGTCTACCGGCGATACGTACAACGCCGCGTTTGGACAGGGTTACGTGACGACTACGCCGCTCCAGCTACTGACCTCGATCATGCCGCTGGTCAACGGCGGGACGATCTACCAGCCGCGTATCGCGCGGAACCTGCAAGACGCCAACGGGAATGTGCTGGAGAAGTTCGAGCCGGAGGTCGTGCGCTCGCTGGTCATGCCGGTGGGCGACACGCTGCCAACGCTATTCTTGCAGGAAGATATGCTGCTGCACGGCGAGAACAGCCTCGCCTGTCGCTGCGAGCCGGACAGCCAATATTATGATAAGGAGTTCTGCGAGAGCATTGATCTGAGCAATTACACGGCGCAGTTCGACCGGGACCCGAACCTCGACGACGACATCACCGACATCGTGCGCTATCGCGTGCACGTTCCAGAGGGGTATAGCTTCCGGGCTGGCGTGTGCGATCTGCTGGAGCAGGAGGGCGTGCAGCGCACGAAGCACTACATTCCCCCGTTTGCCACGCCGAACACGCTGGCGCTGATGCAGCAAGGGATGCGCCGCGCCGTGACCGAAGGCACCGCGTCGCAGGCCGCGCTGCCCTATGTCAACGTGGGCGCCAAGACCGGCACGGCGGAGTATTGCGATGACCTGGCGTTTCCGCTGGGGCTGTGCAAGCCGGGCCAGTGGCCGGCGCACGCCTGGATGGTCGGGTACGCGCCCTACGAGGCGCCCGAAGTCGCCGTGATCGCGTTCGTCTACAACGGCGGCGAAGGGTCGCTGGTCGCCGGGCCGGTGGTGCGCGAGGTGCTGGACGCTTACTTCCAGATCAAGAACCAGCGCGCGCGGGCAGGCTAGGGCGACACAACGCAGCGAGAGCTGCCTGTAGCACGCCACGCGAATTTGAGTATAGTTGGTGTGGGAACAACAGAGGGCCGCTGGCGATCCGGCGCGGCCCGGCTGTTGCGGGCGCAAGAAGGGATGCAGCCGCCGCCGGTATGGACGACTCCATTACCCTCAAAGGAATCAAGCAGGGTTTGCTGGTCACGATCAAGCCGGAAGGGCGGTGGTCGGACCTGACCGCGCGCCTGATGTCGTTGATCGACGCGCAAAGCGCGTTTTTTCGCGGGGCGCAGATCGCGGTCGCCGTCGGCCCGCGCGAGGTGCGCCGTCACGAGCTGGCAAGCCTGATCAAGCTGCTCGAAAAGCGCGACGTGGCGCTGCTGGCGGTGCTCGGCGAAAGCGCCGCGACGGTTGGATCGGCGCGCAAGCTGGGGCTGAAAACCGCGCTGTCGGAGCTAGAACTAGAGTCGCCCGAAGAAGCGCCGGAAGCGCAGCCGGAGATGCCGCCGCCGATCGACCCTGAAGAGTATGGGACCGGCGGCGTGCTGATCAAGCGCACGCTGCGCAACGGGCGCGTGGTGCACAGCGACGGTCATGTCGTGGTCGTCGGCGATGTCAACGCCGGGGCAGTGATCGTGGCGCGCGGCGATGTGATCGTCTGGGGCAGGCTGCGCGGCACGGTCCACGCCGGGTCGGGCGGCGACGAGTCGGCGGTGGTCTGCGCGCTGAACCTGACGCCGACGCAGCTTCGCATCGCCAGCTACATCACCATCTCGCCGGAAGAAGGCCGCCAGAAGCCGCGCCCGGAAAAAGCCCTGGTGCGCAATGGCCGGATCGAGGCTGAAGCCTGGGAAGCGTGAGCGAGGAATCTGGCTCGCTGTCCGTGACCAGAGTGCACTTGGCAAGCGCTATGAAATCGTTTTACAGTTTTGAGTAGAGATACAACGGTCCGGCATCAGCCGGGGTGGAGTGGCGCTGGACGCGAAAGGTTCGGGGGGGCATGGCTGCTCGGGTAATCACTGTTACGTCCGGTAAGGGCGGTGTCGGCAAGACAACCGCCACCGCCAATATTGCAGTCGCCCTCGCCACCCTGGGCAAGAAAGTCGTCTGCATCGACGCCGACATCGGCCTGCGCAACCTCGACGTGGTCATGGGCCTGGAGAACCGCATCGTCTACGACCTGGTGGACGTGGTCGAAGGGCGCTGCAAGCTGCGCCAGGCGATGGTCAAGGATAAGCGCGTCGCCGATCTGTACCTGCTCCCGGCGGCGCAAACGCGCGACAAAACGGCCGTCAGCCCGCAGGATATGATCGCGCTCACCAACCAGTTGCGCGCCGATTTTGAGTATATCCTGATCGATAGCCCGGCCGGGATTGAGTGGGGGTTCCGCAACGCGCTCGCGCCTGCCGACGAGGTGATCGTCGTGACCAATCCCGAAGTCTCCGCCGTGCGCGACGCCGACCGCATTATCGGCCTGATCGAAGCCGATCCGCGCCGCGTGCCGACCAGCCTGATCCTCAACCGGATCAAGCCTGAGATGATCCGGCGGGGCGATATGCTGTCCGTCAACGACGTGCTCGAAATTCTGTCCACCCGGCTGCTGGGCGTGATCCCGGAAGACGAGCACATTCTGATCTCGTCTAACCGGGGCGCGCCGCTCGCCCTAGATGATCAGCATACGCCGGCCGGCAACGCGTTCATGAACGTCGCGCAGCGCCTGATGGGGGAGAAAATCCCGCTGCTTGAGCTTGAGCACAAGGACGGCTTTTTCAGGCGGCTGCTGCGGCTGTTCGGCGCGTCGAACAGCGCGCCGTAGCCACGCGGCCTAGTGAGGCGAGAGGCGACCTATGTCTTCGTTCTGGGACCGACTGCGAGGACGGCAAGAGCCAACCAGCGCCGACGCGGCGCGCGACCGTCTCAAGCTGGTGCTGGTCAGCGACCGGAGCGATATCTCGCCGGAGAAGCTGGCCCAGCTTCAGGCCGAGATCATCGACGTGATCAAACGCTATCTCGACGTGGACGACGCGCACGTGCAGATCAAGCTGGAGCAGCGCGCCCGCGAGAACTACCTGGTCGCTGATATTCCTCTGGCGCGCGATACCAGCTACGGCGTGCTGCCGACGGTTGAGGCGCCGCCGGAGTTCGAGGCTGAAGCGGAAGCCGAGCCGGAAGCCGCGCCTGAGCCAGAGGCAGAACCAGAACCGGAGCCAAAGCCCGCCCCGAAGCCGAGGACCGCCAAAACCCCGCACGCGACGAAAGCGAGCAAGCCGCGCGCCACGTCGTCCGTGCCCCGAAAATCCGGCGCGCGCGCCAAGAAAACGCCCGCTGCTGGCGCCGAAACCGAGCCGCCCGCCGAATAATCGTCACCGTCCTGCTCGATCATCGCTGACAGCGCGGGCCGGGGGCGCTATAATGGGCCGCGTT
>DAOKYY010000047.1:0-26083 GCA_035325905.1 Aggregatilineaceae bacterium
AACTCCTGTCTTGGCCTTGAAAGGGCCACGTCCTGGTCCTCTAGACGATGGGGGCTGAGTGACGCACGATTCTACCATGCGGCTCCCCCTCGCGTCAAGGCTGATTCGAGCCGGGCGCGCCTCAAAAGGAGTAGGGAGAGGGCGGCCTATTTTTCTATAATCTTCACAGTCTAACACGGAGCAAGCGGGCAGGAACCGATTATTCGGAACAGGCCGGCCCTGCCAAAGCTGGCCTGCTGTTTGCCCAACGTTCACACGCCGGAGGAAAGCCTATGCCGTCACAGTTTTCCTGGACCATCTTGCAAAGCGGGCAGTTGCCGCTCCAACCGGACGGCAGCGTTCGGAGGGGGCTTGAGCATCGCTGCACGACGACGCTGGTCTGGCCGGTGGGCGCGCCGCCCCAGGCTGATAACACGCTGATGATCGATCCCTGCTTCACCCCGGCTGGGTTTGCCCAGGCCGAGCAGGTGCTCGGGCAGCTGAACGTCTCCATTGAGGACATTGGAGCTGTTTTTGTGACGCACCTGCACACCGATCATATGCTCCGCCTGCCGGACGGTGTGCCCGCGCCGCGTTTCCGCCCGTTTCGCCCGGTCGCGCGCGGCCCGATCTTCGCGGACATCGAGGCGGAGGCCAGCCCCGGCCACCATCCGGCGCAGGAAGCTCTGCATTTTGAGGATACGGAAGGGAAGCGCGTCTGGGTGGCTGGTGACGCGGTGCTGAGCGCGACGTGGCTCAAGGAGTGGGCTTATTTCTGGCCGAACGGCTACGCGCCGCTTCAGATTGTCGAGACGTGGCGCAGCGTCGCGCGTATCGTGTCGCGGGCCGACGTGATCGTGCCCGGCCACGACGCCCCGCTGCCGGTCACTGCCGAGCTGGTTCAGCACCTGCTGGAGACGTTCCCCCAGGCGGATTACGCGACGCGCTGCCCGGACGTGACCGAGGCGCTGGGCGCCCGCCTGGAGCAGTTGCAGAGCGGCGCGCCGCTGCGGAAGCAGCCCCCCTTCCACGGGGGGCGTGACATGCCTCTGGCCCGCTGAGCGCCGTCAGTTGGAATAGGCGTCCAGAATCGCCGGGAGATCGCCGGCGATCTCCAGCCCGGCGCAGCGTCCTTCGCCGCAGAACACCTCCCGCTCTCCCTGTGGCTCCAGACGAGTCAGCCGCACGGCGACGATCGCGGTCAGGCTCTCGACGATGCGCGCGACCATCGCGTGACGGTCGGGCGCGCGGATCAGCCCGCCTTCGGCGCGCTCCGCCTCAATCGCCAGCCGGTAGCGCGCTTTTTCGCCGCGCAGGCCGGTCGTGCCGGTCATCACCCAGTGAACGTGCGAATCGGTCAGGCGCAGCGCCTCGATCTCCGCGCCGGTGTAGGTCGCGAAGCGGTAGAGCGCGCCCGCGTGCCACAGCCCGACGATGAAGCCGCGAAACGCGCGCCGCACCCACGGGATCAGCGCGACCGACGCGCTCAGGCTGGCGCCCGGCTGCGCGAAATGATTGGTTTGCATCCAGATATACCCGCGCGGGAACGCCCGGCCCCAGTCCTTCTCGATGTAGCCGCGCCCGCCGCTGAAGTCGATCCGCTCGCCATCGACCGACAGCGCGCCGTGAATCGCGTGGTCCAGGCTCAGCACGCCGTGATAGCATTCCATCAGCGGCACGAAGCCGTACCAGCCCATCACGCCGGACGACAGCGGCCCGACCGGCCAGGGCGTCAGCCCTTCAAAGCGCAGATCGCCCGTGATGCGCTGTCCCTGCCCGTCGAGCGTGAGCGAGAGCCGGTCGGCCTGGAAGTGGTTGGGGCCGATCCGCAGGTCGAACACCCGCCCGGACGCGCTGAAGTCCGCCAGCGGGAAGCGGTGATAGACCGAGCGCCCGCTCACGCCGTCCAGCACCTGCACGAACGCGTGCGAGTCCTCGGCGCGCTTGTGCTTGAAGATGCCGGGGATGACCGCGAAACGGCGATCCCCGCTGGCATTGACCAGCTTGAAGTACCAGCCCTCGAAGTAGGGCGCGCGGCGGCGCTGGCCGTGGTAGATGGCTGGCTTCCAGGGGGCTAGCAGGTTCATGCGAAGCTCCTTCGGCGGCGTGCCCGGACTTTTCAGTAGGGGCCGAGCTTGCTCGGCCCACGATCGTTCCCCGTATAGATAGAAACGGGCGGACTAAGGTCCGCCCCTACAGTTCACAGGCGAGGTGTGATCAGCCCCCGCCCGCGAGCGCCGCCTCATCGACCTTCGGCATTCGCTCCTGGGCCTCGCGGACGGCTTCGACCGGGTACTCATAATCTTCGAGCTTGCCCTCGAAGTATGCGTCATACGAGGCCATGTCAAAATGGCCGTGCCCGCTCAGGTTGAACAGGATCACCCGCTCCTGACCGGCCTCCTTTGCTTCGAGCGCCTCCTCGATCGCGGCGCGGATGGCGTGCGCGCTTTCCGGCGCGGGCACGATGCCCTCGGCGCGGGTGAACTCGACCGCCGCCGCGAAGATCGCGTTCTGGTGGTACGCCTGCGCCTCGACGATCCCTTCGTCGTGCAGCAGCGACATGATCGGCGCCATGCCGTGATAGCGCAATCCTCCGGCGTGGATGCCGGGCGGCATAAAGTCGTGGCCGAGCGTGTGCATCTTGACCAGCGGCGTCATGCCGACCGTGTCGCCGAAGTCGTAGGTGTACACGCCGCGCGTCATGCTGGGGCAGGCGGTCGGCTCGGCGGCGAGGAAGCGCGTCGCCAGGCCCTTCTCGCGCGCCTCGCGCACGAACGGGATGATCAGCCCGGCCATGTTGCTGCCGCCGCCCGCGCAGCCGATCACCACGTCCGGGTAGTCGTCGGCCTGCGCCATCTGGAGCAGCGTTTCTTCGCCAATGATCGTCTGGTGCAGCAGGACGTGATTCAGCACGCTGCCGAGCGAATACTTGACTGTGCCGCCGCTGGTCGCCGCGCGCTCCACCGCCTCGCTGATCGCGATCCCCAGGCTGCCCATGTTATCCGGGTCGCGCGCCAGAATCGAGCGCCCGGCCTGCGTCAGATCGGTCGGGCTGGCGTGGACCGTCGCGCCGTAGGCTTGCATCATGCTGCGGCGGAACGGCTTCTGGTGATAGCTGACCTTCACCATAAAGACCTCGACCTCGACGCCGAAGAACGCGCCCGCCATCGCCAGCGACGACCCCCACTGGCCCGCGCCGGTCTCGGTCGCGATCTTGCGCACGCCTTCCTCGCGGTTGTAAAAGACCTGCGCGACGGCGGTGTTCGGCTTGTGGCTGCCGACCGGGCTGACGCCTTCGTACTTGTAGTAGATGCGGGCGGGCGTGTCGAGCGCCTGCTCCAACCGGCGCGCGCGGAAGAGCGGGCTGGGCCGCCACTGAGTGTAGACACGGCGCACCGGGTCGGGAATCTCGATATACCGCTCGGCGCTGACTTCCTGCAGGATCAGCGCCATCGGGAAGAGCGGCGCGAGATCGTCCGGCCCGACCGGCTTCTGCGTGGCCGGATGGAGCACCGGCGACAGCGGGCGCGGCAGGTCCGGCACGATGTTGTACCAGGCGCGCGGCATCTCGGACTCGTCGAGCACATACTTGGTGTGCAGCTTGTCGACCATGATGAACTCCTCTGCGTGGACCAATGAGCGGGTGAGTGTCGCGCCGGGGCAGGGGAATCAAAACGCCCGTCCCCTCGGCGCTCAGGGACGAGCGTGATCAGCCCGTGGTGCCACCCTGATTAGCCCGGCCCGCGCGCGGCGCGCCGGACTCACTCATTGCGCCTGGATAACGGGAGCGACCCCGGCGCGGCATTGCCTCCGCGCGACTCCCCGGTCCATTCCGCTCCTGCTGCCGTCCCGCCCTTTCAATCGCCGAGGCGGTTTCCTGTCCGGCGCGGCAGAGCGTACTCCGCCGGTTCGCTGTCGTTGGGATGATGATAGGCGACGTGAAGTATGTTTGTCAAGCGATTGTCGCGATCTCGCCGCCCGTCATGCTGACCAATTCGCCCGGCGTCAGGTGGAAGACGGCGCGCGGCGTCCCGGCGGCGGCCCAGATGTCCTCAAACGCCAGCAGATCGCGGTCGATGAAGGTGCGGAGCGGCTCGCTATGGCCCAGCGGCGGCACGCCGCCGATCACGAAGCCGGTGCGCTGGCGCACGTAATCCGCATCCGGCTTCTCGACCGGCTCCCCGGCCAGCGCCGCCAGCCGCTGCGGATCGACCCGGTTCGTGCCGCTGGCGATCACCAGGATCGGCGCGCCGGTCTGCGCCCCACGAAAGACGAGCGACTTGGCGATCTGCGCGACGGTGCAGCCAATCGCGGCGGCGGCTTCGGCGGCGGTGCGCGTGGAGTCCGGCATTTCGACCACGCGGCAGTGCGCGTAGCCGCGCGCGTCGAGCGCGTCTTGCACTTTCTGGGCGCTGGCGTTGAGCGCGTCGCTCATGACTCTCCCTCTGTTGTCTCCCCCTCAATCGTCAGCAGGTACAGGCCGTAATCGGCCGGATCGACGTAGCTGATGCGCGTGCCGTCCGGCGAGACGCGCCACTCGCCGTTGGCGATGCGCAGCGGCAGGTCTTCCGGGTCGGTCAGCGCGCGGTGCTCGCCGGTGCTCACGTCGTACACGCCGAGCGCGTGCACGTCGGTCGAGCCGTCGAAGCTGAGCGTATACAGCGACTGGTCGTCGCGCCACTGGTACGCGCCGAAGAACGGCAGCTTCTGCGGCGTGGCGCCCGGCTCGGTACGTAGCAGATAAATTCCACTGGCGTTCGGGTCCTGCTGGAACGGCAGTTGCAGGGCGATATGCGCGCCGCCGGGCGCGACCTTGATATCGCGCACGTAGCGATAGGTGCCGAGCAGCTGCGGCGCGGGGCTGGCGGCGTCGATGTCCAGCACGAAAAGCTGCGTGTCCGCCGTGTAGACGATGCGCTTGACCAGCAGCAGCCGGTGACTGTCCAGCCACATGCCATAGCCGCCCGCCAGGCGGGTCAGCAGGCGGCGCACCTCGCCGTCCAGGTTGCTGACCCAGAACTCGACGCCCGGCGGCTGCGACTGGCCGGGCAGTAGCTCGCCGTTGACGACTTGCCACAACAGGCGCGATCCGTCCGGCGACACCACCGGATACGTGCCGGTAAAGACTTCCCAGCGCGCGCCGTCCGTCCGGCGGGTCACTTCCATGTTGCCGCCGCCCAGGTGCCGGACCGTCACCGTGCCGTCCGGCGAGACGCTGGTTGGCGGCGCATCCTCGACACGGGTGCGCTCCGAGCCGTCGAGCGGCTGGCGGAAGACGCCAGTCTCCTGGCCGGGCACGGCGTCGATGAGGTACAGCGCGTCCGGGTCGTTGGCCCGCCAGCGCGCGCCGATGTTCCACCCGTCCGCCGAAATCAACTCCTGCGTGACGCGCACGTTCTCCGGCAGCGGATCGAGATGGCGCGGGGCGGGCGTGTCCGCCGGGGCGCGGAACTCGATCTTCGGCGGCCAGGGGCGGGCGTAGTTGTTGAGCCAGTTGGCGCCGAGCTTGACCTCCGGCTGATCTTCGATCGTCATCCAGCGGCGCGGGTTGTCGAGGTCCTGCTCAAAGTCGCTGTCCACCAGGCCGATGCTCGACAGCATGTGCCAGTTGGCGTCAATCAGCGGGATCGGGTTGTAGGTGAACGCGTAGTCCGGGCTGCGGATTTCGAGATGCAGGTGCGGGCGCGACTGGCAGTTGAGGTCCGGGTCGCCGGTCACGCCGATCTGCTGGCCGCGCTCGACCCGGTCGCCGCGCACGAAGGGTGGCTGCTGCGACAGGTGGCCGTAGAACGAGGTGTAGCCGGTGCCGGGGTGGTCGAGCGCCAGCGTATGCGGGCCGGTCTCGAATCCCTCGGCGTCCACATAATCCACCTCGCCATCCGCGATGGCGTAAACTGGCGTGCCGCACGGGGCTTCCAGGTCGATCCCGAAGTGCATGCCCTGTCCGGCGAAATACCAGACGTTGCCGTAGTTGAAGGCCGAGGTCGTGTTGCCGTAGTGCTGCTCGTAGAGCCAGGTAGACGGGCCAGGCGGGTCGAGCAGCGGCAGCGAGAAGGGCGGTCCATCGACTTCCGGCTCTTCGGTGGGCGGATCATCCTGTCCGGCGGCGCGCGGCAGGGCCGGGGCCGCCAGCAGCAGCGCCAGCGCGCAGATCGCCAGCCGCCTGAGCCAGCCGGGTCGGGTGCGTGTCGTCATGGTCGTGCGCTCCACTACGCCTCTGTTCCTGCGCGATACCCGATAGAAACCAGAAGATAACCGCGTTCGGCGCGGTTGCCCACTCGCCCAACGGGACGCCCGGCGTAATCGGCGCCTGTGTGGGGGTTCGCTGCGCTGTTGCTAGCTGTTTTCCGCTGGCGTGGGCAGTTCGTCGCCGCGCTTGCGCGCCCGTGGTGGCGCGGGACGATCTCCCAGCGCGCGGGCGAGGTTGTACTGCACCAGCAGCCCGACCCCGGCCAGCAGCGCCATCACCAGCGGGCTAGCGCCCAGCGCCGCGCCGATCAGCATCGCACCCAGCGCCGCCGTGACCGCGACCAGCAGCAGGTAAAACAGCGCGACCACCAGCGCGCCGCCGATCAATCCGCCGGCGATGATCATCAGCGTCGGGTTCCAGCCGGTTAGCTCCAGGGCCAGCGACGCGCCGAGATAGGCCCCCGCGCCGAACACGGTCACATCGTGGACGATCAGCGCCAGCAGGCTACCCAGCCCCGCGCCGATCAGCAGGCCGATCAGCGCGACGACATCGCCCTCGGACGCGCCAAAGCGCGCGCCGATCAGCGCGCCGAGAACCAGGCCCGGCGCCGCGATCAGGAAACGGTAGACCTTCCAGCCGGCAATCAGCAGGACCAGCCCGCTCAGAATCATACTGGCGCGCACGACTCTGGGCGCGACGCGGACGTGCTCCATCTCCAGATACGCGCGGACGCGCTCGGCCAGGGCGCGCGGCGTGCCTTCGTCCGGCGCGCGTAGCTCGTTCTCGACATCATCCACGAACGCCTGGTTGTCCGGCGCGCACCCCGCCAGAAAGCCGCCGCCCAGCGCGAGCGTGATCAGCAGCGCGCCGAGCAGGGCCAGGCGCTTGATCAGGCCCGGCGAATCGGCCAGCGATCGCATTACGGAAACTCCCTGGTCATGCAGTTCAGGCGTATTCCAGGCGGATTGTAGCCGGTGCGCGCGGATTTGTCGCGCCGCGATCAGGCGCTGCCCACGAAGTAGCTGTCGCACGCTTCGTCCACCAGCGACGGGCTGAGCTGGAGCGGCACGCCTTCGTACTCGCACATCGACACGACGATCCGCAGAATATCGCGCGGGTGCACCGCCTGAAGCGTGCGCCCTGTATCGCGGTACCAGCGGTTGAGCAGGTGGCTGAAGCTCTCGCGGTCCGGCGGCACGCCAAGCTGCTGCGCCGACATCGCCCAAATCTGGTAAAACATGCGCTCGTCGGGGCTATCCACGCGCACTTTCATCTGAATGCGGCGCAGAAAAGCGTCGTCCACCAGCTCAAGCGGGTTGAGGTTGGTCGCGAAGACGATCAACTGGCGGAAGGGCACTTGCAGGCTCTGGCCGGTGCGCAGCCGCAGAAAGTCGAAGCCCGACTCAAGCGGCACAATCCAGCGGTTGAGCAGCTGGGCCGGGCTGATCATCTGGCGGCCGAAGTCGTCGATCAGGAACATCCCGCCGTTCGCTTTGAGCTGGAGCGGGGCCTCGTAGAACTTCGAGACCTCGTCAAAGCGCAGATCGAGCGCCTCGATCTGAAGCTCGCCGCCGACCATGACTGTAGGCCGCTCGAACAGCCCCCAACGCCGGTCGACTTCGTGGCGCGGGTCGGCTTTGAACGGCTTGAGTTGTTCTTTGGTCAGCGCGATCTCGTGAAAGAGCAGGGGGTCGAAGATGCTGATGATATAGCCGCCGGTCGTGATCGCATACGGCAGCCAGATCGGGTCGGCGCCTGCAATCAGCTTGGCGACGGCTTCGGCGATGGTCGTCTTGCCGTTGCCGGGCGGGCCATAGAGAAAGATCGAGGTCGAGGTGTTGAGCGCCGGACCCAGCCGCCGGTGGAAATGTTCGGGCAAGACCAGGTGTTGCAGCGCGCCGCGAACTTCCGCTGGTTTGATCCGCAGCTTGCGGCTGGTTTGCAGCGTAATCATCCGAGTATACTTTTCAATCGGGATCGGCGCCGGGCCGATGTACTGCCCGCGCTCCATCGCGTCGCGCGCGCGCTTGCGCCCGGCGTCCGTCAGCGCGTAAACATAGGTAAACCGCCCCATCGATCCGGCGCTGACAACCTCGACAAGCTGATCGGCCTGGAGCTTGATCATCATCTCGTCGAGCAGCGTCAGCTCCAGGTGGGTGATGCTCGCCAGGCGGCGCACGTTGACCTGCCCCTCGTGGAACAGCACCCGGAAAATAATGTCGAGCACGACGGCAGGTGGAACATCCAGCTCGTCAAGCGTTTCGGGCGCTTTGAGCAGGGCTTTCAGGGTATCAAGCTGGGTAGACGTGCGGGACAAGGGCTTTTCGCCATTCGGGACCTGGTCAACCAGTTCGCTGGTGTCGTTCATCGTGTATCCCGCTTTCTCTCGGTGAGTGGCGCTCTCGGCGGCAGACTCCCGGCTGCCAACAGCGAGCGTGTGACGCCGTATCCCGTCGAACACGGCTTACTCTGACCCTTCTCCGGGGTCGCCTGGGCGCTCCCCACACTCAGCGCGGCCTGGCTGAAGGGCAGCCGGATAGTAGTGGTTCGGATGCTCCCTGTGTCCGGTCTCCTCCTGGCGGGCGCCCTTACGCCTGCGCGCAAACCTGTTCCAGCGCGCTCAACGCCTGCGCGTAGAGGCCGTCCGGTTCGGCGGCGGCCAGGGGCACCCCCCGCCGGATCGCCGCCATCTGCTCTGCCTGATACGGGATCTCCGCGGCCAGCGGGCGCCGGAGCGCCTTCTGAATGGTCTCAACCGGGATGTCGGCGGTAGGGCGGACGTGGCACAGCGCCACGCCGATCCGCTCGCGGTCAACGCCGAGCGCCGGCAGCAGCCCAAGCGTCTGCTGCGCCGTCTGCACCGAGCAGAGATCGTCGGTCATCACCAGCACCACCAGCCCGGCGAGTTGCAGCGCGGCGACCGCCGTCGCATCCAGCGCCGCGAGATCGACCATCACCACGTCCCAGTGCGCGGCCAGGGCGCGAACCATCGCCTGGACGACGCCCGGCGCGAGCCGCTCAATGGTCGGGCCGGGCGGCGCGCCGAGCAGCGCGAGCGGGGCTGAAGGGTGCGGCGTGGTTAGCGCCAGCACGTGCGCCGCGTCCGGCGCGCTCTGCGCCCCCAGGAGCACGCCCCAGTGTTGTGGCGTGGGCAAATGCAGGTGCAGCGCGAGATGCCCTCCGACCGCGCTGAGGTCCAGCAGCGCGACCCGCCGCCCGCGACGCGCCAGCATCCACGCGAGGTTGACCGCCAGCGTCGTGCCGCCCGCGCCGCCGCGCACGCTGCTGATCGCGATCACCTGGCGCGACGGGGCCGCCACGCCCGTATCCGGCGCCGCGCGGACCTCAGCGGGCGCATCCGCGCCAATCGGACGGCGCGCGCCGCTGGGCGGAGCCGCCTCGGCGGGCCGGATCGGCTCGGTCAGCAGATCGGTGTGGACGCGATAATTGACGCCCGCTTGCAGCACAGCCTGAACGCGCGAGGTCAACTGCTGCGCGGTTACTGGCTTCGACATGAACGCGTTGGCGCCCGCCGCCAGCGCCGTATCCTTGTCCATCTCCTGGCTGCGGGCCGTCAACACCAGAATCGGGATGCACGCGGTCGCCGGGTCGGCGCGCAGCCGCCGCACGACATCATACCCGTCTAGGTCTGGCATCATAATGTCGATGATCGCCAGGTCAGGCTGCATCCGCGCCGCGCGCGCCAGCCCCTCGACGCCCTTGTGCGTCGTTTCGACCTGGTGGCCGACGCGCTCCAGCATCAGCCGCACCATTTGCAGCAGGTTCAGATCGTCATCAATCACCAGTATTTGCGCCATAGCGATCGGCTCCGAGCCTGCCCAAACGCGGCAGGTCCGATAGCGAGAGTAGCCCTCATTGTATCATCAAACGTTTTTCGCCACGCGCCGCCCTGCGCGTCGATTCAGACGGCCCGCGCTCACTCGTCCAGCGCGGCGAAGACCTCGATCTGGCTGCGATTCAGCAAGATCGCGCCGCCGTTGAACACCACCTCGCGGCGGGCGGTGAGCGTCGCGCTGGCGTCGAAGATCAGCACAAACTGCTCCGGCGTGGTGCGGATCAGCTCCGCGACGTTGACGCTGGGATGCAGCGACATCACGCCCCGCACCTCGAATCCGGCGGCGACCGTCACAACGGGTCGCTCAATGTGGTCGCGCCCGATGTAGCGACCTTGCCGGTGGGGCAGGCCGTCTTCCGCGCGCTTGAGCACGACCAGACCCAGCGTGTCCTTGCGGACCTCCACCGACCGGAAGTTGCCGGTCAGCGTGGCCGGGTCGAGCAGCGGCGAGACGAATACCCGCTCGACATGCACGAACAGCGCGAGGTGATCGTTGAGCTGGTCGAGCAGCGGGTCGCTGCGCACTGACACCTCGCCGCTAATGCGGTAACTGCGTGTCAGAAATTCGGCGTTAACCGCTTGCTGGCGCAAAGGACTGGTCATCGGCGTGCCTCTCCTCGCGCGGTCGCCCGCGCCGTCTAGTCGCTGTTTTCCAGCCGCTCGACCGCCGCCAGCACGTCCGGCGAGAGCGCGTCAAGGCCGGGCGCGGCGGGGATGTCCGTCTGCCAGTCGCCGCTCCGCGTGATGGTGGCTCCGGCGCGCAGCGTGTCCAGCCAGTGCGCGAACAGGCCGGCCTGCGCCTGAGCCAGGGCGCTGGCGCTCAGCGGGCGGACCTCGCGCCCCAGAACTTCGATCAGGTGCAGCCCCTGCTCGGTCTCGACCGGGCCGATCACCGCATTGAGCGGGGCGGTTTCGGCGGCGGCAGCGTAGCCATCCACCAGGTAGCTCAGCGGCACCCAGCCCAGGTCGCCGCCGCGCGTCGCGCTGGCTGTATCGGCGGAGAGATCGGCGGCTACGCTGGAAAAACCCTCCCCGCCCGCCAGCCGGGCCTGCGCGGAACGGATACACTCCTGCGCGGCGGCGCGCTGCTCGTCGGTCGGCGGCGCGGGCAGCGCCGGGGTAGGTGTGGGGGCCAGTGGATCGATTGCGTTGGCGCCGCCGGACTCCGCGCTGAACCGGCACAGGATATGCCGCGAGCGCACGTTCAATTCCTCGGTCGGAGCCTGCGCCGCGACCGTATCATACAGCGTGTCCCACAGCGCCTCGGTCGCGAACACCGCGTCGATTGCGTCGCGGCCCAGGCCAGAGGCGCTCTGCGCCGCCGCGTACCACTCCGCGATGAACGCCTGCGCCTCGGCGTCGCTCGCCAGGCCGTCCGGCTCGACGCCGGTCCACAGGCTGAAGAACGCGTCGCGGCGCGCGGCGATGTCGTCGGGGGATGGCTCGAGCGCGAGCTGCGCGGCGGCCTGACGCGCCAGCAAATCGTCTTCCATCTGCGCCAGGACCGAGGCGCCGAGCGCGTCGCCCTCGCGCAGCGACTCGGCCAGCAGCAGCGCGCGCGCCGCGGTCAGGCCCAGGTTGCCGGCGGTGAGTTCGTGGAGCTTGGTCAATTCCTGAAGGTACTGCCAGCGAACAAAGCGCACCCGCGCGTGAAACTCGGCGCGCGTGATCGGCGCGCCATTGACCGTGGTCACGGTGTCTGCTGCGTCCTGAGCGATGGTGGGCGGCGGCGCTGCCAGCGCGCCCAGGATCAGCGCGCCCAGGAGAAACGCGATTAGCGGCGCGGTGAATGGCGCCCAGGTGTGACGAATGCTCACGCTGCCTGTCCTCATGATGCGCCTGTGACGGCGCCCGGACCCTGCCGCTATGATAGCTGATTCCTGTTGGGCGGAAAAATCGGGCGGCGCTAGTTGGCGGCGTCGTCCGGCACGGGCGAGTTGGCGGGCGCATGAGCCGGTTCTGGCTTGAGCGGCGCGAAGATCGGTTCTTCGCCGGGCGCCGCCTGCCGCGCGCCGGGGCGCTCTAGCATCAGCGTCTGGGTCGGGACCGCCAGCTCGACGCCGCGATCCTGCAGGATTTCCATGATCCGCAGGTTGATATCCTGCCGGGCCGCCTGAAAATCGTTCCAGTTGGGGGTCTTCATAAAGCAGATGATCATGATGTTGAGCGCCGCCGTGCCGAACTCGACGAACTGCACGACGACCGAGTCGGCCTCGACCAGCTCGTGATCGATCAGCATCTCGCGCACGCCTTGCACCACGGAGAGCACCTTCTCCGGCGCATTCTTGTAGGCGATGCCAAGCGTCATATTCAGCCGCCGTTTGCCGAGCCGCGACCAATTGCTGATGTTCGCGTTCATGACGGTTTTGTTGGGGATCGCCACCAGCGACTGGTCCAGCACGCGGACCCGTGTGCTGCGAAAGCCGACCGCTTCGACCGTGCCGGACACATCCCCGATGACGACGTATTCCCCGACGACAAACGGCTCGTCCGCCAGGATCACGAGGTAGCCAAACAGGTTCGCCAGCGCGTCCTGCGCGGCCAGCGCGACCGCCAGCCCGCCGATTCCCAGCCCGGCGACCAGCCCTCCGACGTTGTAATCCCACTCTTCGAGGATGACCATCACCGCCAGCACAATGATCAACGCCTTGAGCACCTGCTCGGCGGCGTTTTCGAGCTTGACCGTGCGGCGTCCCGGATCGGATGGGCGACTCCACGTGCGGTGTCCGACGCGCAGGCCAATGTCCACCGCCAGCTCGACAGCGCGGTGCAAGGCCCAGAACAGCGCGATCGCCAGCAGCGAGGACATCAGGCGGCCAATAATGTCCCGCACGCCGGAGGGCAAGTCGAGCACCAGGATCGCGAGCCAGATGCCGATCACCCCGGCGGCGAAACGCAGCGGCGGCAGCAGAATTCGGAACAGACGGTCGTCAAGGCGGTTCCTGGTGCGCGCAACCAGCTTGTCCAGCAGCTTCGGCAGCATCGAATCGAGCGTTTTGCGGACCAGCCAGGTGATCGCCAGAATCAGCGCGATCAGAAGCAGCTTCCCCAGGGTCTCGGCGGCGTCTTCTCCGATCGTGTCGGTGATAAATCCAAAATCCATCAGGCATCCCTTTCGTCGGTTTTCCGGCGCTAGCGCCAGCCGTGGATCAGGTACGACACGACCGGCTCGCCCCGGCCCCGGACCGGGCGCGGCCCGACCCGCGCGGCGGCGACGTGCTCCGCCACCAGCCGGTACGTTTCCTCGCTTACGGCGATCTCGTTGCTGCCGGCCAGCCCTTCCAGGCGGCTGGCGAGGTTGACCGTATCGCCGATCGCGGTGAAATCCATGATCTCCGGCGCGCCGACGTTGCCCACGATCGCCCGCCCGCTGTTGATGCCAAAGTTGATGTTCAGACGAAAGCGCGGCTCAAGCTGGCTGTGGAACTGGTCCAGCGCGGCGCGGATGTCGAGCGCGGTCCGCACCGCGCGCAGCGCGTGATCGGGCTGGGGCACCGGCGTGTTATAGAGCGCCATCACGCCGTCGCCCAGAAATTTATCGACGGTTCCCCCGTTGGCGATGATATGCTGCACCATCAGCGTGTGATAGCGGTTGAGCACGTCGAGTAGCTCGGTCGGTTCCGCCGATTCCGCGACCCGCGAAAAGTTTTCGAGGTCCGCGAACAGCACCGTGACGACTGTCTCGACGCCGCCGAGCTTGACGTGGGTCGGGTCTTCCATCAACTGCTCGACGATCTCCGGGCCGACAAACCGCTCGAACGTGCGGCGCAGCTCCTCGCCCTGGGCGCGCAGGTCATCCGTAATCGCCTTGGCGCGCAGCCGGGTCTCGATCCGGGCGATCAGCTCGCGCGGGTGAAAGGGCTTGTCCAGATAGTCGTCCGCGCCCAGGCCCAGCCCGGTCACGCGGGACTCGACATCGGTGTGCGCGGTCAGCATGATGACCGGAATCTTGGCGGTCGACGGGTTGCGCTTGACGGCGGCGCACACCTCGAAGCCGTCCACTTCCGGCATGTTGACATCGAGGATGACCAGGTCCGGCGGCTGGGCGTGGATCAATTCCAGCGCGACCCGGCCATTTTCGGCCAGCACCGGCGTGTAACCGAGGCTGACCAGGATGTCGCTGACCAGCTCGCGGCTGTCTCGGTTATCTTCGGCGACGAGAACACGTGGCATGAGGTTTCGCGCTGCCCGCGCGGGGCGTGGGCCGGCTTAATCCAGGAAGTGAGAGAGCTTGCTTGCCAGTTCGCGCAGGTCGATTGGCTTGGAGACGTAATCGTCGCAGCCTGCTTTCAGAGCTTTTTCGCGGTCGCCCACCATCGCGTGCGCGGTCAGGGCGATGACCGGGATGTGCGCTAGCGTTTCGTCTTGCTTAAGCTGCGTGGCGGCGGTCCAGCCATCCATTTTGGGCAGCGAAAGGTCCATCAAGATCAGGTCGGGACGCTCGGCATGCGCCAGGGCGACGCCGCTCTCACCGTCGATCGCAACCAACACGTCGTAGTTGAGCGACATAAGGATGTCGGTAATCAGGATGCGGTTGTCGGGATTATCTTCCACGACCAGGATCCGTTTTGGCATGGCGTCTGGCGCGGACGGGCGCCGTTATGCTCCTTTCGCGTTCCCCCCCCGATCCAATCTTAGCGTATTGCGCGACGTTCTGCACCGGCGCGATTCCGACGCCAGCCCTGCGCTCTGCGGGGCGCGCTTGCCGCGCCCCAGCCCGCGAGCTATAGTTGACATATCGCTACGCAGGCGAAACAGTCTGCTGCTTTGGCTTCGCTCTCACGCGTGCCGAGACGAGAGAAAACTACGCCTTGAGCATTCACCAGTATCCAGGGTCATATCCCACGCCGTCCGTTCAGGCGCCCGCGCATCATGTGTGGACTGACGTGCCCAAGCCGGAAATCCGGCACGGGCGCTCGTTCTTGCGCGAGCTGCTGGAAACGGTCGTCCTGATCGCGGCGATTTATGCCTTCGTCAACCTGGCGACCGCGCGCTTCGTGGTCGATGGGCGCAGTATGCTGCCCAACTTCAACACCGACCAGTTCATTATCGTCAGCCGCCTGTCGTACATCCTCGGCGAGCCGAAACGCGGCGACGTGGTGGTCTTCCACAACCCGGCGGACCCGACCCACGACTTTATCAAGCGCGTGATCGGGCTGCCCGGCGAGACGGTCACGATCCAGAACGGGCGAGTCTACGTAAACGGCGTGCGCCTCGAAGAGCCGTACATTCAGAATTTCTGCCGGGGCACCGTGTGCGACGACACCTGGGAGATCGGCCCGGAGGAGTACTTCGTGCTCGGCGATAACCGTAGCTCCAGCCGGGACTCGCACAACTTCGGCCCGATCAGCCGCGAGCTGCTGGTGGGCCGCGCCTTCATTCGCTACTGGCCGCCGTCCGACTGGGCGGTGATCACGCACCCGTCCTACGACGACAGCAGCGTGCCGCTGCCCGCGCTGACGTTGCCCGCGCCGGATACGGACGTACCGGCGGTGCAGGGGGGCGGCGCGCTTTCCGTGATCGCCACGCCCACGCCTCGCCCGGCGCTGGGCGGGCAGTAACCGGACCGGGTAGCCTCTTGCCTGAAACCTGCCCTGCCTGCGGCGTCGGGCGGATGACTCCGGCCCGCCGAACCTATATCCGCCTCTACGGCCAGACGCTTGTCCACGCGCCGGACGTGCCCGCCTGGCAATGTGACGCCTGCCGCCTGGTGATCTTTGACCAGCCCGCGCTCGACCGGATCGAGTTGTTGGTGGGCGAGGCGGGGCCGCCGCCGAACGTGGCCGCTGCCCGCCCGGCGCGCCCGGCCGATTCTTCGCCCGCTGATCGCGACCCGCTCGACGACCAGCCCGATGCCCCATCGCCTTCCACCCAGCCTTAACGGCGGCGGGCGGCCCGCACAATCGCGGGCAGATCGGATACAATAGGCGTACACGGTGAAGCAGGCGCGAACCCGTGAGTTCCTTTCGCCCCGCCGGGCGAGCGTTCAGGAGATAGCAACCCGATTATGCAGACGCGCAACCTGTGGCATTCGCTGCCCACTGGCCCTAATGTTCCCGACGCGGTGTATTGTATCGTCGAGATTCCTAAGGGAAGCCGCAACAAATACGAGTACAGCAAGGTCGCCGGGGTGATCAAGCTCGACCGCGTAATCTATAGCTCGATGCACTATCCGAGCGACTATGGGCTGATCCCGCAGACCTATGCGGAGGATGGCGACCCGCTCGATATTCTGGTGATCGTCACCGAGCCGACCTTCGCCGGCTGCGTAATCGAAGCGCGCCCGATCGGGATTTTCCATATGGTCGACCGGGGCGACCCCGACGACAAGATTCTCGCCGTGCCGACCACCGACCCGCTGTTCAACGAGTACCAGGACCTCGAAGATGTGCCCAAGCACTTCCTGAGCGAGATCGCGCACTTCTTCCAGACGTACAAGCAGTTGCAGGGCATCCAGGTGACGCCCAAAGGCTGGGACGACGCCGACGCCGCGCGCCGCGTGATCTTGCAGTCAATCGAGCGTTACAAGAAGAAATTTCCGCCGGAGATGGTCTAGCGCAGGCCGGGGGTTGCCGGAGCGGAGTGAAATCCGGTATAACTGGCCTGACTATCATCTACTCATAAGCGCCGGCTTACAACCCCGGCTGAACGGCATGTCCACGCCCATCACTTCCGCCACCGCGCTCGATCTGGACCTTGCCAACCGCCTGCGAATGCTGCTGCGCGGTCTTCAGCGTGTCCTCCCGTTCGAAGAAGGCGGGCTGCTGCTGTTCGAGCCTGAGCAGCGGCTGCTAGTGCCCTACGCTGCGCTCGGCGCGCTCGAAACGGCGCGCTGGGGCGAAGGTCTCGCCGGGCAGGCGGCGGCGCGCCGCGCGCCCATGTGGTCCGGCGAACAGGGCTGCTGGCGTGTCGCCGTCCCGGTGACTCACCACGACGCGCTGTTTGGCGTCCTGCTGTTTTGCGGCTGCCAGGTGGACCGCTTTAGTGACGCGCAGGTCGCTTTGCTAGAGCTTCAGGCCGGGCAGATCGCGCTGGAGCTGTACACCCTTCAACACATCCGTGCGCTCAAGCGCCTGCACGCCGAGCAGCTCGCCGCCGAGCGGCAGGAGCTGCGCCGGGTGCACCTCCTGCACCGTATCGCCAACGTTGGGGCCGCGCCGCAGGGCGAGGCGTTCGACGAATTGGCCGCTGCCCTGCGCGAAACGGCGGAGCTTCTGGAATGTGAAGGCGCGCAGCTTTTGCTGCCCGACCCCGACGGCTACCAGTTGGCGGCGCAGGAAGCGACCGCCTACGGCGCGGGCGCGCACCGTACTGATTTGAGCTGGGCGCTGGATGGCCCTGGCGCGCCGGTCGATGCCTATCACACCGCCGTTCCGCACGTGGCGGATGCGGGCGACCTGGCCGGGCCGCGCTTCTGGAACGCGCTGGCCTGCCCGCTGAACGCGCACAACCGCACGCTGGGCGTGCTCTATGTCTTTAACCGGCGCGTGGGGCCGTTCGACGCGGACGCGATCGCGCTTACGCAGTCGATCGCGGATCAGATCGCGCTTAGCGCCGTTACCGGGCATTTCCTGCGGACTGAGGTCCGCCGCGCCGACCTGATGAACCAGGTCAACCGCGTCAGCCAGGAATTGCACGCTACGCTCGACGTGCAGGGGCTGCTGCGCAAGCTGGCGCAGCGCATTCTTGAGGTGTTTGAGCACGACGCGGTGCATGTGCTGATGCTCACGGACGACCGGTCCATACTGCGCTTGCGCGCCAGCGCCTTCGCTACGCCCGCATTGCAGCTTGAGAGCACGCTGGCCGTGCCATCGGACGCCGGGGTGGTGGGCCGCGCCGTGCAAACCAAGCGCACGCAAGTCGTGCCGGACACGCGTATCGACCCGGATTTTTTGCGGCTGCCGGCCTTGCGCGGCGTGCAAAGCTCGCTGGCGATCCCGCTCCAGCGCGGCGATCAGATTGCCGGCGTGATCACGATCCTCTCGACGCGGCTCAACGCCTTCAGTGAGACCGAGCGCGACGCGATGGAAACCCTCGCGCGGCAGATCGGCATCGCGCTCGAAAACGCGCATCTCTACGACCAGGCCCAGCACCGCCTGCTCGAACAGGGGATCGTGCACCAGATCGGGCAAGACTTGGCGTCCATCCTCGATTACGGCTCGCTCGCCCAGCGGATGGTCGAGCACATGAACCACGCGCTGAACACCTCAAGCTGCGTGGTCGGGCTGTACGAGGCGGACCTAGACGCCGTCCGCATCAGCGCCGCTTGCCGCGATCCCGATCATCCGCCGTCGGCGGCGGCGCCCGCGCCGGGGCGCGTTCTGCCGCTGCACACGCGGCCCGCGCATGAGGGCGCCATTCGCACGCGCGCGCCTGTCACGGTCTACCGCCGCGATGCCAACGGGCTGCCCGAAGCGCAGGCGCTGCTCGACCAGTGGGATGTGCAGAGCCAGTTGGTGCTGCCCATGGTCGCCGGGGATCGCGTCATCGGCGTGGTGGACTGGACCGATCACGCGCCAGACCGGGTTTTCTCGCCCGACGACATTCGCCTGGCGCAGACGCTGGTTGGGCAAGCGACCATCGCCTTCGACAACGCGCTGTTGTTCCAGCAGCTAGAGAGCCGCGCGCTGGAGCTGGCCGAGGCCAACCGCCTCAAAGACCAGTTCCTCGCGACGATCAGCCACGAGCTGCGCACGCCGATGAACAGCATCATCGGTTTCAGCGAGGCGCTGCTCAACGACCTGTACGGCCCGCTTAACGATGAGCAGGCGAGCCGCATCCGCCGCATTCGCCGCAACGCGCACGACCTGCTGCACCTGATCGACGACCTGCTCGATCTGTCCAAGATCGACGCCGGGCGCCTGACGCTGCAACCGGCGTCGGTCGCGGTGCATAATGTTGTGCGGCACGTCGTGCAGAGCCTCGAAGCCCAGGCCCAGGCGCGCGGGCTGGAGCTGATTACTGAGGTGCCACCCGACCTGCCGCCGCTGTGCGTCGATCCGCAGCGCCTGAAGCAGATCCTCACCAACCTGCTGAGCAACGCGATCAAGTTCACGCCGCAGGGCCGCGTAACCGTCAGCGCCGGGCTGCTGGCGAATGGCGGGCCGGGGATCGCGATCACGGTGGCCGACACCGGGATCGGTATCGCCCCGGAAGACCAGGCGATTATCTTTGACGAATTCCGCCAGGCCGACGGCAGCACCACCCGCGCTTATGGCGGGACCGGCCTGGGGCTGGCGATCACCAAGAAGCTGGTCGAGATGATGGGCGGCGCGATCGGGGTCGAGAGCGCGCCCGGCGAGGGCAGCCGTTTTACCGTCAGCCTGCCGCTGGCGGAGACTTCCGTGTGTTAGCGCGACAGGCGTAAGGCCATGTCCCTCGGAACGCTGTCACTGGTCAACATCGTGGCCGATGTTGTGCTGCTGCTCTCGGCGCTGGCGCTGGCCGTGATCATGGCCTGGCAGAACCCGCGCCGCCACGGGCGCGCGTTCGCGGTGTGCCTGCTGGTCTTCGGGTTGTACGCGCTGGGCGACCTGCTGTGGAAGCTGGCGCGCCCGCTTGGCTACGCGCCCCGTGCCCCGCTCGAAGCCGCGACGGTGTTTTATGAGATTGGCATCCTGCTGCTGACGTTGCTTGCCTTCGCCTATGGGCAGCTCCCGGTGCGCCCGCGTCGCTTGCTGGCGGCGTTCAGCCTGCCGGTAGGCGCCGTGTTCCTGGGCGTCGTCGTGTCCGGGCTGCTTTACCGCGATTTCCGGCCCCTGAGCGGCGGGACCTACGGCCACAGCCTGACCGAAACGGGGCAGTTGGGGGCGCTCATGGCGATAGCGCACCTGGGCGCGGTGTCGTACTTGTTGTGGCGTCACGACAGCCTGCGCAGCCGCGCGCTGGTGTTGCCGATGGCGATTCTGGCGGGTGGGATCGCCCTGCACGCCGTGGCGATCCCGCTCCACGTCTACGCGTTCAACGTCCTCGCCGTGACGGTGGCGATCATCCTGATCGGGCGCACGCTGATCCGCTTCGAGGTCTTCAAGCCGCTGGCCGATCTGAACGCCGAGCTGATCGTCAAGAACACCGAGCTTCAGGAAGCCGCGCGGCTCAAAAGCCAGTTTCTCGCCAACATGACACACGAGCTACGCACGCCGCTGAACTCGATCATCGGCTACACCGACATGATCACCGCCGGGATTTACGGCGAGCTAAACGAGCGCCAGACTGACCGGATGCGCCGCGTCAACCGCAACGGGCTGCACCTGCTTGAGCTGATCAACGCCGTGCTCGACCTGAGCAAGATCGAGGCCGGGCGGCTGGAGCTGGCGCGGGGCCGCGTGGCGATCTCGCCGCTGGTCGAAGCGGTGTGCGTCGAGGTCGAGCCGCGCGCTTCGGCCAAAGGGCTGCGCCTGGTGCGCCAGATCCCGCGCGATCTGCCGCCGGTCTGGGCCGACGAGGTGCGGGCGTTTCAGATACTGGAAAAGCTGCTGGCGAACGCGGTCAATTTCACCGACAAGGGCGAGATCACGGTCGGCGGCGCCTTTGACCGGGCGCGGAACGAGGTCGTGCTTAGCGTGGCCGACACCGGCTGCGGCGTGGAGCCGTCGCAGCGCGCGCACATCTTTGAGGCGTTTATGCCGGGAAACGCCCGGCAGGTCGACCCGCGCAAAGGGGCGGGGCTGGGGCTGGCGATCGCGCACCGGCTGGCGGCGCTGCACGGCGGGCGTCTGTGGTACGACACGGTGCTGGGCGCCGGCTCGACCTTTTACGTCGCGCTGCCCGCCGTCGCCGACAAGATCGCCACCGCCGAGCACGCGCCGGTCTGGCGCCAGGAGCGGCGCGCATGACGGTCACGGCGACGACGCTGGTGGTGTTGCTCGCCAACGGGATGACCGCGGTCATCGCCGTCGCGCTGCTGATGCTGGTGCTCTGGCAGGACCCGCGCCAGGCGGCGAACCGCTGGTTCGCCGTGTCGATGGCCTCGCTCGCCACGTACACCACGGTCAACGCCTTCGCCCGTTTCGTCGATCAACTGGCGACCGACCCGCTGCCGGTGTTCTATCTGGCGGCCACCGCGTATGGCGTGTTCGTGGTCTCGATCTTCTTCTTCGCCTCGGAGTTCGCGCCCGGCCAGCCGCGCGCCACGCGCTGGATGCGCCTCGCGGGCGCGGCGCTGATCGTCGGGCACACGATCGCGCTGTGGACCGGCAACGTCACGACCAACGCCCGGCCGCTGCCGAATGATCCGGGCGGCTACACCTGGGACTACACGCGACTGGGTATCTTTGCCAGCGCCACGCTGTTCGCCTACCTGATCGCCACGACGCTGGCGCTGTCCAGGAGCGACGACGAGCGGGCGCGCAGCCTGTGGCCCGCCCCGGTGATGACGCTCGCCAGCGCGGTTTCGGCGCTGTTGATCTGGCCGCGCGTCAACATCCCGCTCAACGCCGTGTTCCTCGCGCTGACCGCGTTCGCGCTGGGGCTGCCAGTGCTGCGGCGCGAGCTGTTCAATCCGCTGGCGAACGCGCACGCCGAGCTGGCGCGCAAAAACCGCGAGCTGGAGCGGGTCAACCGGGTCAAGAGCCAGTTTCTGGCGACGGTCAGCCACGAGCTGCGCACGCCGCTGAACTCGATCAACGGCTATTCCGAGATGATGCTGGCCGAGGTCTACGGCCCGCTCAACGAGACCCAGCGCGACCGGATTGAGAAGGTGTTGCGCAATGGCCGCCAGCTCCTGACGCTGATTAACGACGTGCTGGACCTCAACCAGATCGAACGCGGCAGGCTGCGGCTCGACCTCCAGCGCGTCGAGATCCCGCCGCTGCTCGACGCGGTGCTCGACGTGTGCACGCCGCTCGCCGCGCAGAAGGGGCTGCGCTTCGTGCGCGACTATGCTGACGCGCCTGCACTCCTCGCCGACGAAGTGCGCGTGCGCGAAATCTTCACGAACGTGCTGGCGAACGCGTGCAAGTTCACCGAGCGCGGAACGATCACGGTGCGCGCCGCCCCGTCCGGCGAGATGGTCCGCCTCGAAGTCACGGATACCGGGGTGGGCATCCCCGCCGACCAGTATCACGCGGTCTTCGCGGAGTTTCAGCAGATCGCGGGGCAGGGCGGCGCCGGCGAAGGGACCGGGCTGGGGATGGCGATCACCAAGCGGCTTGTCGAGCTGCACGGCGGCAATATCTGGCTGGACAGCGTGCCCGGCGAAGGCACAACCGTCTTCATCACGCTTCCGGCGGCGCAGCGACCAGACGCCGGGCGCAGCGTCCCGGAGACCGTCGAGGATGGCGCGACGCGCTCCTACGCATAGCCAGGCAGCGGCGGGACGCGCGTCCGGTAGGCCTGGGCGTGTACCGTCCCGATCACCAGCAGGGTCGCGCCGCCCCAGATGCCGATCAGCGCCAGCCCGCCGAGCAGCGACGCCGCGACAGTGGCATTCTCGGCGCGCGCCACGTCCTGGGCGCTGGGCGTGATGTCCGTCTCGATGTCGAACGTGTTGGCGTACAGCGCGCCGAAGAAGGTGACTTCGCTGAACGCGGCGCGGTTGCGCTCCTGTTGCAGCGCCAGCCCCACGACGACGCCCAGCACAATCGCCAGCACCAGGCTGAGCGCCAGAATCGCGAGTCCGATCAGGCTCCAGCGCCGCCCGGCCCGCCAGCGCTCGCGGCGGACGTGAGCCGCGCCCGGCCCGTCCTCGTACACGCGCCCGTCGGCTTCAAGCGTCAGATACGCCATATCGGGGCGGAACCCGCTGAGGGCGAGAATCAGCACGTACCACAGCGCGCCGATCACCGACAGGATCGCCAGCACCCAGCCAAGCGCGCCGAGCTGTTTGCCGAGCGAGAGCGTCGCCTCATGCGCGGCGTGGACGTGCGCGCGGTAGCCCGCGTCGAGATAGGCCTGGATGCGCTGCTGAAAGTAGCGGGTCGCGGCGTCCCAGTAGTTCTGCGCCCCGCCATACGGGTAGGGCGACCATCCCTGCATGGGCGGTCGCAGGGCGGAGAGCGGCGGGGCGGCGACCGGCTCCGGCGCGCGCGCCGGGCTGGTCATCTCGGCTTCGCGCGGTGGCTCGGCGTGCAGCTTGCGGTCAAACTGCATCGTCGGCTCGCTGCTGGGAACGCCCACCAGCTCGTCTTCGATGTTTTCCGGCAGCCGCGCCAGCGTGACCTCGGCCTCGAACGGCGCGCGCGCCGGCGCATGGCCGCCTGGACGGTCCACGTCAAGCGAGGGGCTGGTGGGACGGTCGTGCGCGTCGAGCGGCCCGGCAACTGAATCAGGCTCGGCGGGCGCGGGCGGCTTGACCTGCACGGCAGGCAGAGTCGCTTCGGGCATCCAGCCGGGCATGGTCGGGCGGTCTTCCCGCGCCGGGACCGGCTGCGAGGCGGTGCCCTCCTCGCCGGGCGCCGGCTCGATCCCCTCACCGGCTGGCTCAGGCTCCGCTTCGACATGCGGCAGCCAGGGCGCGGCCTCGGCAGGCGGCTCGCCTTCGTCCAGCGTCTGGGCTGCGTCGATCTCGGCCAGCACGTCGGCCACAGGATCATCGGTTTCGACGCGGGGAGCAGCGGATTGGGGCGCTGTGTCGTCCAGCGGCGCGTCACAGCGCGGGCACACGTTGCGGTCGGTGATCACATACGCGCCGCAGTTCGGGCAAACTCGCAGGTCAGGCACTCGGCGGTCCCTTTCTGGCTACTGTGTACATTGTACATCGTTTCGGCGGGGCTGCCCCGGCGGCTCGCCACCGCGAACACAGCGCCCGCCCCGTGATCGCGTACAATAGAATGAGAGGGAAGGAGGCTGGGCATGATCACGTTCAAGCTGTTCAGCGACGCCTGCTTCGGCGGCGATATGATCCCGATCCGCTATACGTGCGAGGGCAAGAACCTGTCGCCGCCGCTGACCTGGGGCGATCCGCCGGAGGGCACGCAAAGCTTCGCGCTGATCTGCGACGACCCGGACGCGCCATCCGGGGACTGGGTCCACTGGCTGCTGTACGACCTGCCCGCCCAGGTGCGCGGGCTGCCGCAGGGTATCGAGCAGGACCCGGAGCTGCCGGACGGCAGCCGGCAAGGGCGCAACGGCTCTGGGCGGCTCGGCTATACCGGGCCGTGCCCGCCGCCGGGGCGGGGTCCGCACCGCTATTTCTTCACGCTCTACGCGCTCGATACCCGGCTGGGGCTGCCGCCCGCCGCGACCAAAGCCGAGCTGTTGCGCGCGATGGAAGGACACGTCCTCGCCCAGGCGGAGCTGATGGTCCGCTTCGAGCGCAAGACGCAAAAGTAGCGAAAGGCGGCGTAGAGCAGAGAAGAACAGCGAAAGACAGCCCGACGCTCTCCCTGCTTTTCGCGCTACCGGATCGCCAGATACGCGCCCAGCGCCGCCCCCCAGGCGAGATACGCCGCCGCCAGCATCGGGACCAGCCGCAGCCCGGCGCGCGCCGCGAGCCACAGCGCCAGCGAGAAGACCAGCGTCGCGATCACGCCCACCAGCAGCGAGCCGGTGAACTCGGTGATGGCGGCGCGGTCGTCGCGGTTGGCGGCGTAGACGATCCACAGCGCGAGCGGGATCGTCAGCGGCATGGTGGCCGTCATCGCGGCGACGGTTTTGGAGTACGCCTGAAGCAGCGCGATCGCGATGATCAGCGCGATCGAGATCATGACGGGCAGCATGTGCTGCGCGGTCTGGCTCATCAACGATGCTCTCCTGGTGGTCGTGAGGCTCTGCGGCGCGCACCAGCATACTCAGGATCGCGCCCGCTGGCAACGACGCCCCGTTTCCCAACTGCTGTAGGCCGATCATATAATGGGGCCATCCACAGAGGCATCCGGGGAGGTTCCCGCATGACAAAGCAGGAGGAGCGCTGGCGGCAGGTGTTCGGCGCGTACGACGCGCTGCGCGCCCGCACGCTGGGGCAGGTGGCGCGCTGGGAATGGGCCGACGGCGAGCGGTACGATCCGCGCCCGTTCTACTTCGAGCGCAGCAAGCTGCGGCGCGGCCTGCCGATCCCTGGCCCGCAAGGCGACCTGGGCGGGTTGTGGCGCTACGGATTCAGCGCGGACAACCGGCTGGTCGCGGCGCGCGGCTACCCAGCGCGCGCGCTACACGAAGACCAGTGCCTCGAAGACTTTTACCTGTATGGCGAGCGGCTGGTCGAGTCGATCCGCTTCGCGCAATATCTCCCGAAAATCCCGATTCGCGTCGCGCACCAGGCGCGCACCCAGGGCCAGCTTGACTCGTACAGCGCCTTCTCGGTCGAGCTTGGCCCGGTGCTCAGCGACCTGACCCCGGACGAGGCGCTGCGCCAGGCGTCCGCGCAGAACGGCATCGTCCAGTTCGAGGAAACCTACCTCTACCAGGGCGGGCCGCTGGCGCGCATCAAGGTCCGGCACGAGTGGGGCGCGGCCGAGCCGTTCACCCACGAGGAAGAGCTTCGCTACGACAAGCTGGGGCGGGTGATGTCGATTGAGGGGCGCTATCCCGACGGCTCGACGCAGACGATCTACCGCCGCCCCGAACCTTCCTACGGCGTGGGGTCGCACGCCGGGCGCATCTACCAGCGCCTGCTGGAGATCATCCCGCAGCGGCTGGCGCAGGCGAAAGTCCGCGACAAGGTGTACTGCCTGGTGTTGCAATACACCGCCGGGCGCACGCTGCCGCGCTTGGTGCTGGGGCTGGAGCGCAGCCGCGACACGATCGCCAAGCAGACCTCCGGCGCGGGCGCGCGGATCGCGTTGTGGCAGCCCTCAGCGCCGGTGTTCGAGCTTGAGGACCCCACGACCGCCGGAGACCGCGCCATCCTGGAGCAGCAGTTGATGCTCAGCGGTGACACCGAGCCGGCGCGCGAGCTGTTGTGCGATGTGGCGCTGGCGCTCAGTGAGCATAAATGGAAGGGCGTGCTCAATACGACGAAGGATTTCGTGGTGTTCGCCGCTAATTACGCGCAGGATTTGCCGGAAGACGCGCTGGCGGCCAGCGTGCCGGAGAAGCGGCTCGCGGAGTTCCGGCGCAAGGGTTGGCTCTAGAGCTTGTGATGCACTTTACCCGGGTTCAACCGGGCATCCGGTCTGTTT
>DAOKYY010000048.1:0-25789 GCA_035325905.1 Aggregatilineaceae bacterium
GCGAAGGACACGCTATGAAAGACGACATGCGCGAGCGCGCCTGGAAGGCGATCTTCACTAACGCGTTTTTCAGCGTGGAAAGCGCGCTGATCATCGCCCTCTCGGTGGTGCTGTTCGGCCTGGGCTTCGCCCCGTTTGAGGCGTGGCAGGCGTGGTACTGGCTGGTCTTTGGCGCGCTGGCAGAGGCGCTCTACCTGGGCGTGACCATCTCCGACCCGGACGCCAACCAGAAGATCGTCAGCCAGATGCTCAGCGACCGCTTTGACCCGGACGACATCCGCAACCCCGCCGCGCGCGACCGCCTGAAACGCGCGATCGAGTACCAGCGCCTGATCGCCGAGGCCGCTCGCCGCTTCAGCGGCCCGACGCGACGCAGCATCGAGACGACCGCCGACGAGGTCGGCGACTGGGTCGAGCAGATTTACCGGCTCGCCGTGCGGCTGGACGGCTTCGAAGAGAACCCGATGATCAACCGCGACCGGCGCATGGTGCCGCACGATCTCAAAGACTTGCAGCGGCGGCTGGCGCGCGAAACCGACCCCGGCGTGCGCGCCGAGCTGGAAGAGGCGATCCAGACCAAAGAGACGCAGCTTGCCAACCTGCGCAGCCTGGAAAACAACATCAAGCGGGCCGACATCCAGCTGGATCACACGCTCGCGGCGCTAGGCACAGTCTACGCCCAGGTGCAACTGATCGACGCGCGAGACGTGGACAGCGCCCGCACGCAGCGCCTGCAAAGCGAGATCCGCGAGGAAGTGCTCTCGCTGTCGGACACGATCGCGGCGATCGACGAAGTGCAGAGCTACAAGGCCGCGCATGGCGGCTGATCCCGCGCCCGGCGCGCACCCGTCGGCGCAGGGCTACCGCTTGCGGCGCGCGACGCTGCTCGACCTGCGCGCCGTCCACCGCCTGGAGCGGGTGATCTTCCCCCTCGACGCCTACACCTACCTCGATCTGGCCGTGCTGTTCGTTTTCCCTGGCATGCGCAACCTTAAAGTCGTCGCGCCGGATGGCTCATTGGCCGGGTTTGTCTCGGCGGGTCCGGCGCGCGTGCGGCGGCGCGGGTGGATTATCACGCTGGGCGTGGCCCCGGCGCACCAGCGGCGCGGGATCGGGCGCTGGCTGCTCGACGAAGCGGAGCGGCGGATGGGCCGCCCGGAGATGCGCCTGACCGTCCGCATCAGCAACGCCCCGGCCATCACGCTCTACCGGCGGGCGGGCTACGCCGTGGTGGAGCGCAAGCCGGGCTACTATCGCAACGGGGAAACGGGGCTGGTCATGGAGCGGAAGACCACGGTTGGCAGTTAGCGATTCGCTAAGCAAGTGCGCCCCTACGCGTGAAAATGGTTCTGGCAGCCCTCTGCGGCTCGCCGGAGCGCATCGCAGCCTCTAGACCCAGTCCGGGAACTCGATGAACTCGACGCGCTCGGTCTGGGGGTCGAGCAGCGCGACCGAGCGCGACTGCGGGCAGCTTCCGCCGAGCGCGCCGGGGTTGACCAGCCGCACGCTGTAGGCGCGGCGCAGATCGTTGCGCCGCTCGTGGGTGTGGCCGTGGCAGACGAAGGTAAACCGCCCGCTGAACATCAGGTTATAGAGCGCGTTCGCGTCGTCGCCGTGCGTCACGCCGATCCGCACGCCGTCGATCTCCAGCTCGCGGATGCGCTGCGGCGGCGCGAGGCCGATCATCCGGGCGGCGTCGGCCAGCTCCCCCGCGCCGCGATCCATGTTGCCCAGCACGAACGTCGCGTCCCACCCGGCGAACAGCAGCAGCGTCTCCGGTGAGGTCACGTCGCCGCAGTGGATCAGGCGCGTGACGCCGCGCGCGCGGAACACGTCCAGCGCGGCGCGGGTGTTGTCGTGGCTGTTGTGCGTGTCGGAGAGCAGGCCAATCTGCATCAGGGCTAGCTCCGGGGCAGGCCATCGTAGGGCGCGGCCACAAACTCGCTCAGCGGGCGCAGGGTCGCGCGGTCGAGCGCGATCACCTCGGCGAACCCGATCTGACGCCAATCTTCGAAGCGCGCCGGCTCGCCGCGCAGGTGCGCGAGATAGAGCGTCAGGACGGTCGCGTGCGTTACGACGGCGAACGACTCATGCGGCGCGTGCGCGGCAGAGAGCCGGTCGATGGCCGCCGCGAAGCGCCGCCGCGCCGCGTCCGCCGCTTCCCACCCGGCGACCGGCGCGCGATCCGGGTCCGCCAGAAAAGCGCGCTGCGCCGCCTCGAACTCCTCCGGCGCGAGCCACACGTCCCGGCTGGCCTCGTCCAGCCCGGCGACCACCCGCACCGGCAGATCGTACATCGCCTGGATCGCCTCGCCGACCACGCGCGTCTTTAGCTGGGGGCTGGTGTACAGCGCCGCGACGCTCGCCCAGAAGGGGGCCAGCACGAGCGCGCGCACCTGCTCCTCACCTGCGCTGGACAGGCCCCAGCGCGAAGGCGGCACGGTTGGCTCCGGGCGGGTGTGCGGGTGGCGGATCAGGTAGAGCAGCGACACGCCTAGAAATCCTCGTCGCGCACGTGGTACTCGCCCTCGATGATCTGGCCGTTGTTCTGAGGCGGGCGGCGCCGGAAGCGCGCGCGCCACGTGTCCTGCGGCTCCTCCTCGGTCGCGGGCGCCTCGCCCCGATAATAGCGGAGCACATCTTTCGGCGCGCTGTTGATGAACAGTTGCAGCGCGACCAGCAGCACGCCCATATCGTCCACTGCGCCAAGCGGGCCGAGCGCGATCTCCGGCAGGAAGTCAATCGGTGAGATCATGTACAGCAGCGCGAGCAGCGGGATCAGCTTGGCGCGGGCGCTGACGCGCCGGTCAAGCATCAACCGCGCCGAGAGCGTGATGCTGTTCCACAGCCGGGCCAGCAAATCCGGGTCTTTCATGTTGGTTTGACGGCGTTTCGCCATACGATAGAAACCACCCTTCCGAAGAATCCTCACAGCCCGGTCGGTTCGAGCGGCGCGACCGTGGCGGCAGCCCGGCGTGAGCGGCTCGACTCGCCACGCAGCAGCAGCCCGCCGATCAGCGTCACGGCGATCACCCCGCCGATCCCGGCCAGGAACGGCCAGTCCGCGTCGCGAGCGTAAAGCAGCCCAGCCAGCACCGTCCCGCTGAGGGCCGCCAGTCCGGCCAGCGTGTCGACCAGCGCGTACGCCATCCCGCGCTGATGCTCCGCCACGCGCTCGCTGATGGCGGCGACAGCCAGCGGGCGCGTCGTGTAGTACGCGCCAAGCAGGAAATAGGCCAGCGCCACGACCGCGCTCGCCCCGCTCGACAGCAGCAGCGCGAACGACGCCATCACTAATACAAGGCTAGCAAAAAACGCCCGCCAGGACGACAGGCGCCCCAGCGACAGGCTGAAGAGGGCCGTGCCCAGCGCGTTGAGCGACCCGAAGACGCCGATCGCGCTGCTGGAGAAGCCGCGCTCCTCCTCCAGGTACTGCGCCGAGAGCGGCTGTCCGGTCAGCACCGCCAGAAAACCGAAGGTCAGCACTGCCAGCGCCAGAAGCACCGGCCCGCGACGCAACATCCCCCGGTAGTCGTGGCCGTGCGTGGGACGCACCGGCGCAGGATACGTGCGGACGCGGCGGATCGACCATGTGCTCAGTAGAAACCAGAAGACGCTGATCAGGAACACGGCGCGCAGACTGAGCGCGTCGCCGATCCAGCCGCCAAACGCGGGCGAGATGACCAGCCCGGTCGAGTAGGCGGTCCACAGCAGGGTGAACGACGCTTGAATCGGCAGGTCGGGGGCGCGCGTCGGGTCGTGCCGCGCGGCCTGGGCGAGATACAGATTCGTGACCGGGATGGCGACCGCCGACATGCCGTACACCAGAAAGCCGGGCGCGGCCCAGCGCCAGTCCGGCGCGAGCGCGATGATCAGCACGCCCGTCAGCCCGATATACCAGCCGGGGACCATGATCCGCCGCGCGCTGACCCGGTCGGCCAAGATGCCCACCGGCAGGATGAACAGCAGCCGCGCCAGGCCCCACATGCCGAGCGTGAACCCGGTTTCGGCGGGCGTCGCGCCGAGCGAGCGCACGTAGAGCGGCTGGATGTACATCCACAGCCCCTCGCCGATACCCCACAACAGGTACGACGCCATCACCCAGCGCGTATCGCGGCCAACCTGATGCCACAATCTCAGCACGGTCGCTCCTTCACGGCAGACGAGAACGGGTCAGTCATTGGCGGCATCACGCCAGCCGCGCGCTCAGAAAGTCCCACACCAGCGCGAAGACCGTCTCGTGCTCGACATCCTGTGTCAGCACATGATCGCTGGTTTCAAGCGTGTGCGTGACCAAATCGGCGCTGTTAACCAGGCGGGTCGCCAGCGCCAGGTTGTCGTAGGGCACCGTCTGGTCGGCGCGCGAATAGATCAGCAGCAGGGGGACGGTCAGCTCCGGCAGGCGGCGCATCACCTCGCCCATCAAGGCGTGAAGCTGCCCGGCGGCGGCGGTCGGCGTCACCCCATAGTCGGCGCGCCCATAGTCGGCGCGGCCCTGCGCGCGCTGCACTTCGCGCACGTAGGCGTCGAGACGGCCCGGCCAGTTGTCTTTGGGGATGAACGGCAGCGCGTGCTTCAGAATGGGCGCGAACGACAAGTCGCGGCGGTCCAGGTCGAGCGGCGCGGCCATCGCCACCACGCCGTCGACCAGCCCCGACGCCCCGGCCAGCAGGCTGAGCAGCCCGCCCATCGACAGGCCGGCCGCGAAGACCTTGCGACACCGCTGGCGCAGCAGCGCGATCGCGTCCAGCTCGCTCTCGTACCAGTCGAGCCAGTGCTGCATCGCCATCACTTCAGGATCGGTGCCATGCCCGGCCAGGCGCGGCGCGAAGACGGTCAGCCCGCGCGCGTGCAGGTACTCGCCCAGCCAGCGCACTTCTTCGGGCGAGGCGGTGAACCCGTGCGTGCAGACGCACCCGACCTCGCCCCCGTCCAGCAAAAACGGCGCGCACCCCGGCGCGATCACAAACCCATCGCTTTTCATAGCCCACGCTCTCGATCTGGTTGGCGCGGCGCACAGTGTAGCACAGCGCCGCCTCGCAGCCTACTACGCGCCGGGCAACCAACGGGCAGGGCGCCGGGCGTGTTGTTATAC
Source organism: Aggregatilineaceae bacterium (assembly GCA_035325905.1). Classification (GTDB taxonomy): domain Bacteria; phylum Chloroflexota; class Anaerolineae; order Aggregatilineales; family Aggregatilineaceae; genus DYGX01. The sequence continues at coordinate 5,096 of DAOKYY010000048.1, forward strand.
TTCGACATACGACTTCGCGCCTCTACAAGCCTCGACGCACTACGGAGGAAAAGTGATCATGCCACACCAGGGACGCATAGCTCTTCTGCTGCTGATGGTCCTGCTCGCGCTGGCGCCACTGGCCCCGGCGCAGGCGCAGGCTACGCCGGTGTACCCCCTGCCCGCCGATCTCTTCATCCTGACCTCGGAGCAGCGTGTGCTGCGGATCGACGCGACCACCGGCGAGCAGACGGCGGTCTCGCCGGAGGGCCAGCCGGTCGCCGCGTTCGACATTGCGCCTGGCGGGGGTTGGTACGCTTATCGCACGCTGGATAACCAGGCGGTGATCGTCTCCTCGCTCAACGAGCTGAGCGGGTTTGTGGTCGAGTTCGACCAGCCGCTTCCTGCCGGTGACGCCGGGCAGAGCATCGCCTGGTCGCCGGATGGCGCGCGCCTGGCGTACACCGTGCCGGAGGGCGTGCGCGTGGCGAACCTGCCCAGTTTTGGCATGGGCGAGCCTGCTGTCACGACCGTCCAGGGCGGCCCGTGGACCGACCTCTACTGGATTGGCGACGACGCCCTGATCGCGGTCGGCGCCGATGGCGCGAAAGCGCGCATCAGCGGTGGGCCGGACGCCTGGCAGGTCGAGCCGTCGTCCGAGCCGACCGCGCGGCACCTGCCGGTCGATTCCCGGCTGATACCGGAAGGCGTGCAGCTGGCCGACGCGCGCCTGGTTCCCGGCACCGCCGGCGCGCTGGCCTTCGACTGGAATCCTCTACCGCTGCCGGAGCTGCCGCCTGGAAGGCTCCCGGCGGACCTGTCCTTCCTCGCGGCGGACGAGAGGGGCGTTGCGCAGGTGTGGCGGCTGCCGCTCAGCGGCGAGCCGGCGCGCGCGGTCACGAGCGGCGATCAGCCTGTCATCGCGTATGCGGTCGCGGGCGGGCGCGTCGCCGCGATCACGGCGAGCGAGCTGCGCGTCGCGCCACTCGACGGCGGCGCAGCGCAAACGATCGCGATGGTGACAACCGGGCGCACGCACCCCTATGTCGCCTTCAGCGACGACGGGTCACAACTTGCGTTCAGCGACGATCGCGGGCTGTGGACCGTTCCCGCCGACGGCAGCCAGACGCCGCGCCTCGCCGTGCCGAACGTGCTCGAAGATGAGCCGGGCAACATCCGCGTCTACCTGCGTCCGCGCTGGAACAACGACGCGACTCGGCTGCTGGTCATGATCGGCCTCTACGAGGGCGCGATGCTGGGCGTGGTGGACCTCGCCAGCGGGGCCGTGACCGAGCTACCGTCCGCTATCAGCGGGCGGGGGCTGTGGATGGTCGATGGCCGCGTGGCGACGTATGGCGCCAGCTTTGGCTACAGCCGTCCGGGGTTGTACGTCCTCGATCCGGCCGCGCCGGAGGCGGAGCCGCTCGCGCTGCTCGGCCCGGACACGCCGGTGTTTGACGCGGCGCAGCGCGCCGACGGCGTGTGGGCGGTGATCGCCGGCAACAGCGCCGAGATGGGGCCGCAGTGGATGCGTCTGCGAGTCGGCAGCGAGGAGCGCGGCTTCATCACGCGCGATTTCGACGACACCGGCGCCTTCATCGAGCGGCCGGAACTCGCGCCCATTACCGGTATGGAGGCGATGCCGACCGTCGCCGCCGGGCTGCGCAACGCCAGCTTCGGGCCGGATGGTTTCGCGCGCGGCGAGCTGACTGTTGCCGACCTCAGCACCGGCGAGGCATGGTCCGCGCCCGCGCCCGCTCCGGTCAGCCAGGTTCAGTGGGCGCCGTAGCGCAGAGCGAATAGGCGCGCAGGCAGGCCGGTGGCGCATCGCACCGGCCTGCCATGAGCTACAATGAGGCGGAACACAGCGCACGACCGGCCAGGGGGAGATCGTCATGGCAGAGCGGATTCTGTTGATCGAGGATGAGCCGGGGATTGCCGACTTTATCAAGCGCGGCCTGATCTACGAGGGCTATCGCGTGGACGTGGCCTACGACGGCCAGCAGGGGCTGGAAATGGCGCGCGACACCCCGCCCGACCTGGTGATCCTCGACTGGATGCTGCCGGGCCTGGACGGGCTGGAAGTCTGCAAGCGCCTGCGCGCCGCCAGCGACGTGCCGATCCTGATGCTGACGGCTAAAGAGGACGTGCAGGACCGCGTGCAGGGCCTCGACGCCGGAGCGGACGACTACCTCGTCAAGCCGTTCGCGTTCGACGAGCTGCTGGCGCGCATCCGCGCCCTGTTCCGGCGCGCCGCGCCCGCTTCGCAGCCGGAAGTGCTGCGCTTCGCCGATCTGACGCTCGACACCGGGACGCATCGCGCCCAGCGCGGCGACCGGTTTATTGACCTGACCGCCAAAGAGTACGAGCTGTTAGAGCTGTTCATGCGCAACCCGCGCCGCGTGCTGACGCGCGAGCTGATCTTCGACCGCGTGTGGAGCTACGACTTCGGCGGCGAGAGCAACATCATCGAGGTGTACGTTCGCTATTTGCGCCAGAAAACCGAGGAGAACGGCGAGCCGCGCCTGGTCCACACCGTGCGCGGCGTGGGCTACGTCCTGCGCGAGGACTGACGCGGCGGCTGCCCTCACCCGCTCCCGGCGGGTTTCTCATCCATTGCTCAGGATAGAGTGTTACACTTAAACGATAGCCGCGCGGCGCATCAGGCCGCGCCAGCCGCCCGTTGACCGACCAGCGGAACACCTGACGGCATGACGATCCGGACCCGTCTGACCTTTCTCTATTCCAGCCTGCTTGCCTGCGTGATTCTGGTGTTCATCGCGGCGACCTCCAGCGTGCTAAGCTGGACGCTGCGCGCCCAGGTTGACGAGACGCTGCGCGAGGTGATCGACAGCGAGCGTTACAACGCGCTGAACGACATCCGCTGGCCCACCTCCGGCGACTCGATGTCCACCAAAGCGCGCAGCACCCCCGGCCTGTTCGTGCAGATCTGGCACTACAACGAGAATGGACAGCCGTTTCTGCACACCGTGTCGTACAGCTTGCTCGGCTACGGCTACAACGAGCCGCTGGACCCGATGGCGCTCGGCGAGTCGCAGGAAGTGCGCCGCGACGTGACGATTGGCGGCGATCACCGGCGCGTGATGTCCGCCCCGCTGGTGATCGAGGGCAAGGTGCGCGGCTATATCCAGGCTGCGGCCTCGCTGCGCACGGTGGACGCCGCGATCGACCGCCTGCTGAAGATCATGCTCGTCGGCGGGACGATCACGCTGTTGATCTCGCTACTGGTCGGCGACTATCTGGCGCGGCGCGCGCTGCGCCCGATCGACGCCATCGCCCAGACGGCCAAGCAGATCACGGCGGCGGACGACCTCAGCCGCCGCATCCCCTACGATGGCCCGCCCGACGAGCTGGGCCAGCTTACGCACATCTTCAACAACACGCTGGAGCGGCTGGAGCGCCTGTTCAACGTGCAGCGCCGCTTCGTAGCGGATGTCTCGCACGAGATGCGCACGCCGCTGACCACGATCCAGGGCAACATCGACCTGATGCGCCGCATCGGGCCGGATGACCAGGCGATGGCCGCCATCGCCGGGGAAGCGCGCCGCATGTCGCGCCTGGTCGAGGACCTGCTGCTGCTCGCCAAAGCCGACGCCGGACGCCTGCCGCTGGAGCAGACGCGTGTCGAGCTAGACACGCTGTTGATGGACGTGTTCCACCAGTCAAAAATGCTGTCCGGTGAGGTCAACATCGCGCTCGGCCCGGTCGAGGCGGCGCGCGTGATGGGCGATACGGACCGGCTGCGCCAGCTTCTGCTCAACCTGGTGTCGAACGCCATCAAGTACACGCCGCCGGGCGGCACCGTGACCCTGGGGCTGACGCGCGAAGGCAGCGACGCCCGGCTGACCGTCAGCGACACCGGGATTGGCATCGCACCGGAAGACCAGGAGCACATCTTCGACCGCTTCTACCGGGTCGACAAAGCGCGATCGCGCGCGCAGGGCAGCACCGGCCTCGGCCTCTCGATCGCGCAATGGATCGCCGAAGCGCACGGCGGCGAGATCAGCGTCAGCAGCACGATCGACGTGGGGTCGATTTTCACCGTGCGGCTGCCGCTCGCGCCGGACGCCGGTCCACAGCCCGCCGCCACGCGACCCTCGTTGCCGCACGTGCGCGCCATCCGCATCCCCCGCACGCGCTAGACATGGCGTCCGCTTCCGTTCTTAGGCATTTCTAAGATCGCGCTTACACATTCTTTACACTTGTCTGCGAGATTCTCCAATACAAGGTGAAGTACAGGTAGCTATTGAACGGAGGATTGACCGAAAATGTCTGCTCTGAAACGATTCTTGATTCTCAGCGTGACGGTGGCGCTGGCCTTTGGCGGTCTGAGCCTGGGCCTGGCGCGCGCCGCCGGGAGCCAGCCGGTGTCCGCTACCGCCCTCCAAACGGGCGGCACGGCGTGGCTCGGCGTCTCGATCGAAGACACGGGCGACGGCGTGACCGTGCGCGAAGTCACCCCCGGCTCGCCCGCCGACGAAGCCGGTCTGCGCGCCGGGGACGTGATCACGGCGGTCGACGGCGAGCCGGTCGCGTCGGCGGAGGCGCTGGTTGACCTGATCGCCAGCCATGCGGTGGGCGACGAGATCACCGTCACGGCGGAGTGGCGCGGCGTCGCGCGCGATCACACCGTGACGCTCGGCGAGCGCCCGGCGGATTTCGGCCAGCCGCAGCCCCCTTCGGTTGAGATGGCGCCCGGCATGATGATCGGCGGGACCTTCAGCCTGTTCGGGCTGACCGCTGAGCTGACCGACCAGGGCCTGGAGATCCAGTCGTTGGAAGACGACTCGCCCTTCGTGGCGGCGGGGTTGCAAACAGGCGACGTGATCACCCAGATCAACGGCGTGGACGTGACCGCGAATATGGGCCGGGACCTGATGCTCGCGCTGCGCAGCGACCAGCCGCTGACGCTAACCGTGCTGCGCGATGGCGAAGAAACGACGATCGAGGTGGACGTGAGCGGTCTGCTCGGCGAGCTGATGCCGGATGTCGAGCTGCCGGACATCAACATGCAGCCGGGCCGTGGCTTCGGCTTCGGCGCGATGGTCGGCGGTCTGCTGGGGCTGGACGCCGAGATGACCAGCGAAGGTCTGGCGATCAACGAGATCTCCGAGGACTCTCCGCTGGCGGGCAGCGGCCTGCAGGCGGGCGATGTCGTGACGGCGGTCAACGGCGTCTCGCTGACTGACTTCGAACCGGGCGCGATGATGGGCCTGCTCGGCGACCTGACGCCGGGCGGCACCCTGACACTGACTGTCCTGCGCGACGGGGCCGAGACGACGGTCGAGATCACCCTGCCGGACACCTTCCAGTTCCAGTTTACGCCTGGCGGGCCGGGCTTCGGCTTCCAGCACGGGCAGGGCCGGGGCTTTGGGCCGGGCATGGGCGGCATGATGGGTTCCGCCCAACCGGCGCAGCTTGGCGTGCGGTTCTCGGTCATTACCGCCGCGCTGGCGACCGAGCGCGGGCTGTCGGTTCAGGAAGGCGCGCTGATCGAGCAGGTCTACGACGGCACGCCCGCGGCGGAAGCTGGCCTGGAAGCTGGCGATATCATCACGGCGGTCGATGGCGACCCGGTCGACCAGCAGCGGACGCTGCGCGAGCGCCTGCTGGCCTACGACGAGGGTGAGGTCGTCACCCTGACGGTGCTGCGCGGCGGTGAGGAGCTGAGCGTCGACGTGACGCTTGGCCCCAACTCCGGCGGGTTTGGCTTCGGCTTTGGGCCGGGCATGGGCGGCGACGGCGGGATGTTCTTCTTCGGGCCGGGCGGCATGGATAAAGACTTCATGCGCCACCACCCGTTCTTCTTCGGACAGGGCGGCGATTCCGGCTCCGCGCCCTCTGAAAACATGCCGTCGAACAATACCGGCGACGCCTCAGGCAGCAACGCCTAAGGGGTTCAGGCGCTTCATGACGGAGGGATGCAGGGCTGCATCCCTCTTTTCGTTCCGATTGGATATACTCTGCCACACAGGGTCTTGTAGCGCACAGCACCGCTCGCGCGTGACACCAGTCATCGAGGCTCCACCGGAGAAAAGATCATGTGCGATACTCTGGTCGCGCTAGGCAGCGCCACCGCCGATGGAATTACGTTGTTCGCCAAGAACAGCGATCGCGAGCCGAACGAGGCGCACCACCTGCTGCGCGTCCCGCGCGCGCATCACCCTGCGGGCAGCACCGTCACCTGCACCTATCTGACCATTCCCCAGGCGCGCACAACCTACGAGGTGCTGCTCGCCAAGCCGTTCTGGATCTGGGGCGCGGAGATGGGCGCCAACGAGCACGGCGTCGCGATCGGCAACGAGGCCGTCTTCACGCGCGTGCCGTACGAGAAACAGGCCGGGCTGCTGGGCATGGACTTGCTGCGGCTGGGGCTGGAGCGGGCGCGCACCGCGCGCGAGGCGCTGGACGTGATCACCGGGCTGCTGGCCGAGTACGGCCAGGGAGGCAACTCCGGCTTCCGGCACAAATTCTATTACCACAACAGCTTTTTGATCGCGGACCCGCGCGACGCCTGGGTCCTCGAAACTGCGGGGCGTCACTGGGCCGCCGAGCAGGTCAGGGACGTGCGCGCGATCTCGAACGGGCTGACCATCGGCACCCGGTGGGACTTGGCATCGGACGATCTGGTGAGCTATGCCGTCGAGCGCGGCTGGTGCCGGGGCCGCGACGATTTCCATTTCGCCAACTGCTATTCGGACACGCTCTACACGCGCCTGAGCGCGTGCCGCTACCGCCGCGCGACGACCGAGCAGGCGCTCCGCAGCCAGATCGGCGCGCTGACCGTCCCGGCGATGATCGCCGCGCTGCGCAGCCACGGCGCAGCGCCGTATAACCCGGCGGCGGGGCTGACCGGGGCCGAGATCTGCATGCACGCCGCGTTCGGGCCGGTGCGCGCCAGCCAGACGGTCGGCTCGATGGTCTCGTCGCTGGCGCCGGACGTGCAGACGCACTTCGTCACCGGGACGGCAGCGCCCTGCACCAGCGTCTTCAAGCCGGTGTGGCTGGGCGCGGACCTCGACCTGTTCGGGCCGATCCCTGATGGGCGCTATGACGAGGCGACACTCTTCTGGCGGCACGAGGCGCTGCACCGCGCCACCCTGCGCAACTACCCCGCGTTGGCCCCGCTGTATCAGCCGGAGCGCGACGCCCTGGAGCAGCGCATCATCCCGGCGGCGCTGGCGTTTCGCCACACCGCGCCGGAAGATCGCGTCGCGTTCGCGTCTCGCTGTTTCGCAGAAGCCGCCGCCGCCGAGGCCCGGTGGCGCGCCGACGTCGAGGCTGCGCCGGTGTCCGGCTCGCCTGGCCTGCTCTACCGGCGGGCGTGGCAGGCGCGCAACCGTGCGGCGGGGATGCCGCACGAAAGCAGTTAAAGCCAGCCACAAGCAGCGTAAAAGCAGCCAGCAGCAGCTCAGCCACCGCGAGCGCGCGGGACGGGGGCTGCTGCTGGCTGTGCGCTTCGCTACGGCTCAGTCGAACTTCAGCACTTCGCGCGGCTTGCTGCCGCTCTCGGCCGGGCCGACGATGCCCTCCTGCTCCATCAGGTCGATCAGGCGCGCGGCGCGCGTGTAGCCGATCCGCAGCCGCCGCTGGAGCAGGGAGATCGACGCCTTGCCGAGATTCTGCACGACCTCAACCGCCTGCCGGTACAGCTCGTCCTCGTCCGAGCCGTCGTCCTCGTCGTCGAACGACAGCGCGCTCCCGCCGTCCCAGAAGGTCGGCTGGCCGTTCTCGCCGCGCATCGGCACGGAGCCGCCGCTGCGCCCGCCGTCCATCGGGGCGACGTTGAAGTACATGCCTCTGGCTGACGGTGCGCCATGTTGAGCTTTCTGCTGTCGCCAGTGATTGATTATCCCGTTGATCTCCTCGTCGGAGACGTAAACACCCTGCATACGCAGCGGCGCGGCGGCGTCAGGCGACTGGTAGAGCATGTCGCCTCGGCCCAACAGCTTCTCCGCGCCTGGCTGATCTAGGATCACGCGCGAGTCCACCGAGGATGCGACCGCGAACGCGATCCGCGCCGGAAAGTTGGCCTTGATCAGCCCGGTGATGATGTCCACGCTGGGGCGCTGCGTGCTGATGATCAGGTGGATGCCGGTCGCGCGGGCCATCTGCGCCAGCCGGGCGAGCAAGCGCTCGGTTTCGTCCGGCGCGAGCATCATCAGGTCCGCCAGCTCGTCGATCACCACGACTAGGTACGGCATCTTTTCATCCGGGAATTTGCGGTTGTAATCCATGATATTGCGCGAGGCAGTATCTGCGAACCGTTGATAGCGCGCCTCCATCTCGCGCTGCACCGCCTGTAGAACGCCAACGATTCGTTCCAAATCGACCACAACATCCGAAACTAGATGTGGGATGCCGTTGTAGCCGGTCAGCTCGACGCGCTTGGGGTCGACCATGATGAACTGCACGTCTCGCGGCGAGTTGTTGACTAGCAGGCAGGTGATGATCGCGTTGACGCAGACCGATTTGCCGGAGCCGGTCGTCCCGGCGATCAGCAGGTGCGGCATGGCGGTCAGGTCGGCGGCGACCGGCGTGCCGTCCACGCCCAGGCCGAGCGCGATCGCCAGCTTGGAGTCGATGCGCTTGAACTCCGGTGACTCGATCACGTCGCGCAGCGTCACCAGGGTTAGCTCGTCGTTGGGCACCTCGATCCCGACGAATCCCTTGCCGGGCACGGGCGCCTCGATGCGGATCGACTTGGCGGCCAGCGCCAGCGCGAGGTCCGCGTCCAGCCGGGCGATCGAGCCAACTTTGACGCGCATTTTCTTCCCGGTACGGTTGACCAGGTAATCCGGCTCGACGCCGAACTGCGTAACGACTGGGCCGGGATTAACTTCAACGACTCGACCCGGCGCGCCGAAGCTCGCCAGCGTATCCTCGATTACCTGAGCTTTCTTGATCAGCACCTCGTCGTTGACGCGCTGCTCCTTACCGGCTTTGAGCGTCGTAATGTCCGGCAGGGTGTAGTCGACGCGCTTGGGCTTGTGCGTGTGGCTGACCGGTTTCGACTCGTCGCCGCGCTTCGGCCTTTCGGGAACGTCCACCCGCGCCCGCCGCGTGAAATCGTCGGAAGGCTGCGTCTGGCCGGTGTCTTCGCGCGCCAGCCGCGCCGTGTGCTCGTTGGCGGCGCGCACCCCCGCGTCGCTGGGCGGTGGAGTCACCGATCCCATTGGGCGCTGCGGCGGGCGGACGATCCCCTTCGGGCGGGCCGGTGTCTCGAACAGCGGCGGCGCGTCTTCCTCGTCCTCGTCTTCCCCGTCCAGCAGGTCGAGGTCGTCCTCGTCGTCCTCGTCCTCCCCGGCGACCTCGGCGGCGGCGCGCCCGGTGATCGAGGCGCGCAGGCCGCCAAAGCGCGGGCTTTCGGCGCGCAGCGAGGGCCGCGCCGGGCGCGCGGGCGGATCGACCGCAGGCTCGTCGTCCGGCGCAGGCTCTGGCTCGCGATGCCCGCCCAGCGCGGACGCGCCCGCCAGGGCTGCTCCGGCCAGCGCCGCCCCGCCGATCAGGTTCCCCAGGCCGGAGCCACGCGGCGGCGCCGGGTCGCGCTCGGCGGACGTGTCCGTCGAGCGGTCGTTCGCGGGTGCGGCAGGCGGCTCGTCGCGTTTCTCGCCGTCCGATACAGGGCGCGACGGGAGGTTGATCCCGTCCAGGAACGAGCGCACCCGCTCGCTCTCGGCCGGGCGCTCAGGCCGGGGCGTAGAATGCGCCAGCGGGGGGCGGCTGGGGGGTTCTTCGGCGGGCGGACGGGGCGCACCCGAACTAAACGGGAGCGTGCGACGCGGCGGCGCGCTGTCCTCGCGCCCTGGGCGGACCGGCGCGCCCGTGCTGCGAACCGGCGGCTCGATGTCGTCCGCCGTCGATTCTGCGGTCGGCCCGGCGTCCGGAGTCTCATTTGTGTCGGGCGTCTGCGTCGTTCCCGGCGCGCCAAACGCGGGCCGGGCGCGGTACGGGTTGGCGAAGGGCAGCGACCGCGCGGCGTCCGCCTCCGGCCCGGCGGAAGGCGCGTCGCTCACAGGCTCGACCCGCTGTGATGGGCGGATCGCCAGCCCGCCGGGCGGCGTCTCGTCCACTGCGGCGCGCAGCGGGCGGCGCGGAGCGTTTGCGGCCAGCTCAGTATCCGTGGCTCCCGGCGTGTCGGGCGCTTCCTCAGGCTCGCCGGTGTCGTCCGCGTCATCCTCGTCGTCGAGGTCGTCAGGCTCGCCGGCGGGCGCGGCAAACGGCAGCGGCCTGCCGGGCCGGTCGCGTGTCGGCAGCGTGAAGCCGCTCATGCGGCGCGGCGGCTCGCCCGGCGCGGCGTCCGGCGCACCGTTCTCGGACGTGACAGGCGCGGGCGCGGCATGGTCCGCCGCCGCGCCCGGTGAGGCGGCGGCTCCCTTCGCGGGAGTCTCGTCCTCGGCGGCGTGATCGCGCCGCAGGAAGCGCCCCAGCTTCCCGGCGGCGAGACCCGTTCCCGCAGCGGCGGCAGCGGCGAGAGCGTTGCCGCCCCCTTCCGGCGGTCTGGCTTCAGAAGCTTCGCTTCCGGCGGCTTCCGGCGCGCCGGACCGGCGCAGGCCCGGCAGCTTGCGCCCGAACAGCCCGCCGCGCTCCTCTTTTGCCAGGTCGGCGGCAGGCTTGGCCGCTTCCCCTGCCGTGGCGGGGGGCTTGTCGGCGGGCGGCGCGCCCGGCGCGGCCACGTCCGTTCCCGCGCCGGAAGGCTTGCGGATGACCGGCAGGCTGCGCGCGCCGGTCGCATCGGCGGATGCCGCCGCGCTGCCTTCCGCTCCGGCGCCGGGCGCGCCCGGCGCGAGCGGCATCTGGCGCGGGCGGGCCGGGCCGGTCTCGCCGGGCCGCGTCACGCCGACGGTGGCGGCGTCTGCCGTCGCCTGAGCCTCGCGCTTGCGGGCGCGCTGCGCCGGGCTGACGTTGAAGGCCGCGAGCATCGCGCCGAAGAACTGCCCCAGCTCCACCAGCGACACGTCGAACGTCAGCATCAGGCTGGCAACCAGCCACGCGATCATGACCGAGACCGCGCCCCAGTCTCCGAGCTGGCTGAGCAACAGTAAATAGAACTGGTGTCCGAACCAGCCGCCCCCTTCGCCTAGCTCCACCGCGACGTGGCGCGAGATCACGCGGAACGCCTCGACCGTCGGCGCGGGGTCGTTCACCAGCTCGAAGAAGTGCAGCCAGGTCAGCGCGCAGGCGTACAGCGAGACCGCGCCGACCACGCGGAAGAAGTCCACGTCGAACATCTGCCCGCCGAAATAGCGCATCATCAGCCAGATGCCGATCACGGCGCTGGTCAGCGGCCAGATAATCTTGCCCCAGCCGAACAACTGCGAGAGAAAATGGTTGATCGTGCCGGTCAGCCCGCCGGTCACGGGCGGCAGCAGGCCAAAGGACATCGACGGCAGGACCGCGAAAAACACCACCAGCGCAAACGCTACCAGCGAGACGCCGATCAGGTCCAGCTTGCGGTCGAGGTCCATCCCGTGCTTGACGATGCGCGGGGCTTTGCTGGTTTGCGGCAGCGCGCGGCTGGTCGGGCGGCTGGCTTTCGGACCGGGCGGCGCTGGCTCGCGCGAGGGGGCTTTTTCCTCGCCCCGGCGCGCCGGGAGACCAGGCAGCACGCCGCTGCGCGGACGGTCGGCCTCGTCCCGGTCCGGGCCGCCGCCTAACGGCGATCGTTGCGGGGGCCGCTGCTCAGGGGGTCCGCCAGGGCGCGCGCCCGCGCCGAAGCGATCCGTGCGGTCCAGGCCCCCGCCGAGCGCCGGGCGATCCTGCGGGCGCGACGCGCCCAGCCCGGCCGGGCGCGCCATCGGCCCCACCACGTCGTCCTGATCGTCGTCAGGCGGACTCAGGGGCGAGCGGCGCGGCACCCCGCCTTCGCCGAGCGGGCTGCGGCTGGGGCCGCCCAGCGGCCCGCGATCACGGTCGCGGTCGCCGAATCCAGGCGCGCCGCCCAGCGGGCTGCGCTGCGCTGGCGATCGATCGCCGGGCAAGCCGCTACCGGGCGAGCGCAGCGGGCTATCTCCACTGCGCGGCGCGCCAGAGCCGAATCCCCGGCTGGCGCGCTCGTCGTCCAGGCCGTCAAACGGGCCGCGACGCGGCGGCGCGTCGCCGGGACGCGCGCTCTTTTTGTCGTCGGTTTTCTTGTCGTCCTTATCCTTGCCGCCCAGCAGCCCGCCGAAGCGTCCCCTCTTTTCCTCATAGGGTTTGCCGCCGGGGCTGCGCCCCGCCCCGCCGGGCGGCGATCCGCCAAACGCCGGGCGCGCGGGCCGGTCCTCCTGCTTATCGTCCTTGCCTTTGCCGCCGAACAACCCGCCGAGCCGCCCCCCGGACTCCTTGCCGCCAGCAGATGCGCTGCCCGGCTTGCGGTCGCGGTCGGAGTCACCTTTGCGGACCGGCAGGCCCAGCCCGCCGCCGGATTTCTGGTCAGACGGCTTCTTGTCTGGCTTCTTGTCGCCGCCGCGACCGAACGGCAGCTTCCGCCCGCCGCCGGTGTCGTGCAGATCGTCGCCGCGCACGCCGAAGGGCGAGCGCGAGGGAGGGCTGTTCTTGGCGCTGTCGTCTTTGTCCCGGCGGAACGGCAGGCCCAGCCCGCCGCCCTTGTCTTTGTCGGGCTTGTCAGAGGCTTTCTTGTCCGGGGCAGAGCCGCCTGGCCGCACCGGTAGCCCGGAACGCGTGACGCCCGGACGATCGTCGTCGCGAGCGCGCTGGCCCCGGTCGCCGGCGTCGGCCACGTTGCGGTAGCTATTGCGCAGATCGAGCGGCGAGCGCGGCGGCAGCTCGTCCGGGTCGTCGTCCTCGTCGTACGGTCCGCGATAAGGTGGTTGCATCGGCCTTACCTGACACGTCTAGCCGTCAATGGGATGCCGCGTGGCGTTTGCCCGCAGGACGCCGGGCACCGCCGTGACCGGCCAATACCCCTGCCTTATTTTAGCACATATGTGCTAATTTTGCAGCAGGCTTCTTCAATCACGAGGATATATCAGAAACGGGCAGAGCACCAAGCGAAATTGGTCCCGCCCTCTGCCTGCCACGCGCCAGCGCCCGATACCAGCCGGGACGCCAGCGCGTTTTTCGCTCACGCGCCGCCTTAGCCTTCCGGCACCGCGTTGGCCCGGATCACGGCCTGGTAGAAGCGCGCGCTGTCCTTCAGCGTGCGCGCGCCGGTCGGATAATCGACGTAGATCAGCCCGAAGCGCCTGGCGTAGCCGTGCGCCCACTCGAAGTTGTCCAGCAGGCTCCACACGAAATAGCCCTTGAGCGGCACGCCGTCCGCGATAGCCCGCTGCGCCGCCTTGAAATGCTCGCGCAGATAGGCCACGCGGCGCGGGTCGCGCACGCGGCCATCAGCCCCCAGCACGTCGTCGAACGCCGCGCCGTTTTCCGTGACGTACAGCGCCGGGACTGCGTACATCTCGTGCATCCGCTTGAGGGTGGTGTACAGCCCCGTTGGGTACACTTCCCAGCCCATCGCGGTGTACTCCGCGCCGGGGTTAGGCGCGGTATCGTGCAGGTCGCCACGGTCGGCGCTTTCCGGCGCGAGCAGCGTGCGGCTGTAGTAGTTAATGCCCATGAAGTCCAGCGGCGTGCGGATCAGCTCCAGGTCGCCCGGCTCGATCTTCAGGTTGGCCCACTGCGGCGCGTCGAGCAGCTCTTGCGGATATTCCCCGCGCAGCACCGGGTCGACAAACCAGCGGTTGGTGCGCGCGTCCATCAGGCGCTGGCGGGCGAGCGTCTCGGGGTCATCGCTGGTCGTCTCGATCGGGCTGAGCGCGTAGACGATGCCAAGCTGCGCGTCCGCGCCGAGGTTCTGCCGCAGCGTGCGGAAGGCCGCGCCGTGCGCCAGCATGACGTGATGCGCCGCTTGCACCCCGCCGGTCCAGTCCGCCAGGCCGGGCGCGTGCTCGCCTTCGATGTAGCCCAGCCAGACGAAGATGCGCGGCTCGTTGAAGGTCGCCCAGTGGCGCACGCGGTCGCCCAGCCGCCGCGAGACGACATCGGCGTAATGGGCGAACGCGTCCACCATCTCGCGTGACAGCCAGCCCCCGAAGCGGTCCTGAAGGGTCTGCGGCAGGTCCCAGTGATAGAGCGTCAGGAACGGCGCGATGTCCGCCGCCAGCAGCTCGTCCACCAGCCGGTCGTAGAAATCCAGCCCGGCCTCGTTCACTGGCCCGTCCCCCTGCGGCAAAATGCGCGGCCACGCGACCGAGAAGCGGTAGCCCTTCAGCCCCAGCTCGCGCATCAGCGCCACGTCTTCGGGCACGCGGTGGTAATGGTCGCTGGCAACATCGCCCGTATCGCCGTTGCTGACTTTGCCGGGGGTGTGCGAGAAGCGATCCCAGACCGACTCGCCGCGCCCGCCCTCGCGCGCTGCGCCCTCGATCTGGTAGGAAGCCGTCGCCGCGCCCCAGATAAAATCGTTCGGAAACTGATTGGGTGCCATGTACTCCTGAAATCCTTTCTTAAGCCCGCATCCCGGCTACGCAGGGTCCATCACCCGCGCCCTGGAGTATAGCAGATCGAGCCAGAGCAACCATTTCTCCGGCGCAGACGGCTTAAAAACCGGCAGGTTGACAATTATACTGGTTAGTTTTATTCTTGACGGTGGAGTTTGAGAAAGGAGCGGCGATGGCGCGTGCGCGAGGGCGGTATCAACAATTGCAGTGGGAGCAGCGCGAGGAGGTGATCCTCGAAGCGCTTCAGACGTTGTCGGCGGAGCGCGGCTTCAGCGCGGTGACGATGGACGCGCTGGCCGAGGCCGTCGGCATCTCGAAGGCGACGCTCTACCAGCATTTCGACAGCAAGGACGCGCTGCTGGCGGCGTTGCTGACGCAGCAGATCGACCGCTTCAGCGCGTGGCTGGAAAGCGCCGCCGCCCGCCCGCCCATTGAGCAGCTGCGCGAAGCGATGCGCGCGCTGATGGGCGGGCACTTCACCCCCCTGCGCGGGCTGGTCAGCGTCGGGCGCGAGGAGGCCATGCCGGTGTTCTATAACACGCCCGCGCTGGTCGAGCGCCACGAGCAGATCCTCGCCGCGCTGGCCGCGATTATCCGCCAGGGCCAGGCGGACGGCAGCATCGCGCCGGACCTCGACCCCTTCGTGGTGATCAGCGCCATGCTCGCCCTCAGCAGCGTGACGCTGGGAGAGAGTGCCGGACCTGGCTACCGCGCGGCGCTCGCCGCCCACCCGGACTACACCGATCAGATGCTGGCGCTTTTTGAGCGGGCGCTTCGCCCGGCCTAGCCGCGCCTGCGGCCCGCAACGGAGAGAGCAAACTCAGTGGCAGTTGAGCAGACAGTCGAACAGGGTGTGGAGCGCGAGCTGGAAGATGGCGCGGTCGAGGTCGGATCGGAGCATCACGACCGGCGCTGGATTGCGCTGCTGATCCTCAGCCTGAGCCTGATGCTGGTCATCATGGACGGGACGATCGTTAACGTCGCGATCCCTTCGATCACCCAGGATTTCAACTCAACTTTTCGCGACGCCGAGTGGGTCAACACTGTCTACTCGCTGGTGTTCGCCGCCACCCTGATCCTGTGGGGCAAGATCGGGGACCAGTACGGGCGGCGACGGCTGTTTCTCATGGGCGTCGTGCTGTTTGGCGTTGGATCGGCGCTGGTCGGCGCGTCGTCGTCGGTCGGGATGTTGGTCGCTATGCGCGCGCTGCAAGGGCTGGGCGCGGCGATCCTCAGCCCCAGCACGCTCTCGATCGTCACGACGACCTTTCGGGGGCGCGAGCGCGGGATCGCGTTCGGCGTGTGGGGCGCGACGGCCGGCGTCGCGGCGGCGCTCGGCCCGCTGCTCGGCGGCTGGGTGGTCGATCACGCCTCGTGGCGGTGGGCGTTCTACATCAACATCCCGATTGTGATCCTCGCGTTTATTGGCGCGCTGTGGGCGATCCGCGAGTCCCGCGATCCTGCGTCGCGGCGCTACTTCGACGTGACGGGCACGCTACTCGGCGGCCTGGGCCTCGGAGGGCTGGTCTTCGGCATCATCGAGGGGCAGACCTACGGCTGGTGGAAGCCGACCGAGGACTTCTCTGTGCTGGGCGTGGCGTGGCCGTTCGAGAGCTTTTCGATTGTCCCGTTCTCGATCATTGGCGGGCTGATCCTGCTGGCGATCTTCACCTGGTATGAGCGCCGCCTGGAGCGCGCGGGCGTCGAGCCGATCTTCGAGTTCAGCCTGCTGCGCTTTCGCAGCTACCGTTTCGGGATGATCATCGGCATGATCGTCAACCTCGGCGAAATCGGGGTGCTGTTCGCGGTCTCCCTGTTCTTGCAGGGCACAAAGGGGCTGTCCGCGTTTGACACCGGCTTGGCGCTGCTGCCGCTGGCGGGGGCGGCGTTCTTCGCCGCGCCGTTCGCCGGATCGTTCTCGTCCAGGCTCGGCCCCAAGTGGATCGTGACGGCGGGGATGGTGATCGAGGCGATCGCGCTGCTGATCCTCAGCCAGATCATCGACGTGGACGTGCGCGTGACGAGCGTCGCAGCGGTGCTTGGGTTGTACGGGTTGGGCCTGGGTCTGGCAATCGCGCAGCTCACCAATCTGGTGCTGTTCGACATCCCCGCGCCGAAAGCGGGCATCGCATCGGGCGGCAACAGCACGATCCGGCAAGTCGGCTCCGCGCTGGGCATCGCGATCATCGGCACCGTGCTGACGACCACGACTGCCACTCGCTTCAAGGAAGACTTCGCCGCATCGCCCGTCCTGGCGGAGTCGCCCATCGCGGCGATGCAGCCCGTATGGATCGAGATGGCGAAACAGCCGGTCAACTTCGATTTCGTCGAGGTGCTGGAAGCCGGGATGTCCGGCGGCGACGAGTCCGGCGAGGGCCGCCCGTCCGCGCTGGCGCAGTTGTTCGCGTCGATGGACCTCGCGCCGCAGGGCGAGGCGCTTAATCAGGTGGTGCTGGACGCGCGCTCTGAAGGGATGGCGCGCGCGGCGCTGGCCGGGTGCGCGTTCATCGCGGTCGGGGCGCTCAGCTCGCTGGCGCTGCCAAACCCGAGGGAGGGCGCGCGTGCGCCGGTGGCAGCCCGCGCCGCGCCGAAAGAGGCGGCGGCTCGCTAACCAGGTTTTCAAAGCGGCGCGGGGCCGGTACACTACGCAGTCATGGAGACTTCGGACCACCCCCGTTTCGCGCTCGCCAGCCCGTCGATGGGGCGGCTGGCGCTTGTCTTTGGCGTCACCGTGGCGCTGATCCTGGCCGGGATCGCGCTGGATGGCTCGCGGCGTGGCGTCACGGTCGCGCCGGGCGCCTACGCGCCGGTGGGCGAGGCGCGCGGCAACGAGCCGGTCCGCGTTCGTTTCTCACACGCGATGAATCGCGCCTCGGTCCAGAGCCGCTTCGCGCTGTCCCCCAGCGCGCCGGGCGATTTCCACTGGAGCGACGAGCGCACGCTGGTCTTCACTCCCCGGCGCGCGCTGCCTGCCGGGCAGACGTACACCGTCACGATCGCGGCGGGCGCGCATTCAGCGGACGGCGCCCAGCTACGCCGCCCGCTCATCTGGCGCTTCACGGTTCTGCCGCCGCGCGTGGTCGCGCTGACCCCTGCCAGCCGGTTCCACCAGCAGCTGGCGCTGATCGATCCGCAAACCGGCGCGGTCGAGACGCTGTCAGAAGGGGATGGCGGCGTGCTGGATTATGCCGTCAGCCCCAGCGGGCGCGCGATCGCCTACGCGCAGGAAACGGACACGGGCGCCGCCAACCTGTGGGTGATCGACCTGATCACGCGGACGCGCGCGCCGATCACCGACTGCGTGGCGGCGATCTGCCGCGCCCCGGCGTGGAGCGCCGACGGCCAGCGCATCGCCTACCAGCGCGCCGAGCTGGACCCGGATCGCGGCGCCGGCAACGGCCCGGCGCGCGCCTGGGTCGTCGATCTCGCGACGCTCCAGCCGAGCTTGTTGTTTGAGGACGAGCAGGCGCTCGGCGCAAGCCCGATCTGGTCGCCGGATGGCGCGCGCGTCGCCGCATTCGACGCGACGATCCCCGGCATCCGCGTGCGAGATTTCAGCGGCGGGCCGGGCGTGCGCATCGAGTCGTTGGAGGGCACGGCGGGCCTTTTCTCGCCGGACGGAGCGCGGCTGCTGGTTCCGGTGCTGGTGCGCGGGGCGCTTGGCGAGGCGTTTTACACGCAGCTTGAGCTGGTCGACCTGGCGCAAGGCGAGCGCGCGCGCGTCAGCGGCGACGTGGACGCCCCGATCGAAGACACCGGCGCGGTCTGGCTGCCGGGCGGCGACGCGCTGATCGTCCTGCGGCGCTACCTGGACGACCGTTTCACGCAGGGGCGACAGATCTACCGGCTCGATCTGGCAAGCGGCGACGCCGAGCCGCTGGTAGTCGACCCGGCCTACACGCACAGCGCGCTCGGCCTGGACGCCGCCGGGACGCGGCTGGTCTACCAGCGGTTCCCGGTCAGCCTGCCCGACGCCGAGCCGGAGATCTGGACGCTCGATCTGATCAGCGGCGCGCGAGCGCAAGTCGCCTCGGACGCCTTCCTGCCCGCCTGGGTGCCGTAGCTCGCCCGCTACGGCGATTATGCTAGGATAAGCAGCAATTAGCGGTTGGCCCAAAAAACTTACTCTCGCTAACAGCTACCCTCTGCTTTTTCCAGGAGCGCCTCATGACTCTCGCAGTTCACCCGGCTTCTACCGGCGCCTTCGATCAGATTGACGAGGCGACCTATCGCCGCCGCCAGCGCGCCTGGATGCTGTACGATTGGGCGAACTCGGCCTTCGCGACGACGATCCTGGCGGCCGTGCTGCCCGCCTACTACAGCGGCGTCGCCGGGGCGACCCTGCCCAGCGAAGCCACGGCGACCGGCTATTGGAGCCTGACGCTCTCCATCGGGCTGTTCATCGTCGCCATTATTTCGCCCATTCTCGGCACAATTTCGGACGTGCGGCGCGGCAAGAAAGCGTTTCTTTCGCTGTTCGCGACCATCGGCGTGATCGGCACCGGGCTGCTGGTCTTCGTCGGGACCGGCGACTGGCTGCTGGCCTCGATCCTGTTCATCATCGGGCGCGTCGGCTTCTCAGCCTCAATCGTGTTTTACGACGCGCTGCTGCCGCACGTCGCCCGGCCCAACGACGTGGATCGCCTCTCGACCGCCGGATACGCGATCGGCTACCTCGGCGGCGGGCTGCTGCTGGCCGCCAACATCGTCATGATTTTCGTGTTCGGTAGCGAGCTGGGCGCGCGGCTGTCGTTCCTCAGCGTGGCGATCTGGTGGGCGGTCTTCTCGATCCCGGTGCTGCGCGTCGTGCCGGAGCCGCCAGCCGCGACCGCCGCGCTTGGCCCCGGTGAGAACGTGCTGAGCGTCAGCCTCAAACGCCTGCGCGACACCTTTCGCGACCTGCGCCAGTACCGCGAGCTGCTGAAATACCTGGTCGCGTTCCTGATCTACAACGACGGTATTGGCACAATCATCGGTATCGCGGTGATCTACGGCGCCGAGTTGGGCCTGGGGACGCTCTCGCTGGTCGGCGCGCTGCTGCTGGTGCAGTTCGTCGGCATCCCGTTCAGCTTCATCTTTGGGCGGCTGCCCGCCGCCGGGGACCCGCGCCGCGCGTTCTTCCTGGCGTTCATTCTGTGGAACCTCGTCCTGCTGCCGGTCGTGGCGGTGGGCGCGCGGACCGCGCTCGATACCGACCTGACCGGCGCGCCGCGCCCG
The DNA here is from genome assembly GCA_035325905.1 of Aggregatilineaceae bacterium. GTDB lineage: Bacteria > Chloroflexota > Anaerolineae > Aggregatilineales > Aggregatilineaceae > DYGX01. The sequence continues at coordinate 24,757 of DAOKYY010000048.1, forward strand.
GATACGCCCGCGCTGGACGGAGCCGCCGGAACCGGCGTCGTCAGCCTGCGCGACGAGGCGGCGGTGCAGCGCGGCCTGCTCGCGGAAGATGCGCCCGGCGGCGCGCTCTCGCCCGCCCCGGAAGGCACCTGGCAGATCGCGACTATTGAAGATGCCAAGTTTGATGGCGAGGCGCTGACCTACCTGTCCACCGGCGCGCCGGGCGCGGCCTACGCTTTGCGTTTCAACGGGCAGTCGGCCGAGTTGTTTTACTCCGAGGGGCCGGATCGCGGCATTTTCCGCGTGTATCTCGACGGCGCGCCGTATGATTTCGACGAGGACGGCGATCTGGGCACGGGCGAGGTCGACGCCTACCGCCGCACGGTGCGCTGGAACAACCGCCTGACGGTCGAGGCGGACGAGCCAGGGCTGCACACACTGGTCGTGCGCAACACCGGGCGCGCAAATGAGAGCGCGACCGGCACGCGGCTGGATGTCGGGCGGCTGGAAGTGCTGCCGCCGCCGCGCGTCGCGAGCCTGCCGCTGATCCTCGGCCTGCTGGCCGCGATCGAACTGAGCGGATTGGCCTTCGCCTGGACGCTCGGCCAGCGGCTGGTAAGCGGGCTGGCGGAGGCGCTCAACACCCAGCGCTCGATCCTGCTGGCGCTGTTCATCTACACTGTGATCGCGGTGCTCGGCTACTTCGTCAACTCCGTGCTGGAGTTCTGGCTGCTGGCGTGGCTGGTGGCGATTGTGCAGGGCGGCAGCCAGGCGCTCAGCCGCAGCCTGTACGCCAGCATGAGTCCGCGCGCCAAGAGCGGCGAGTTCTTCGGCTTTTTCAGCGTCATGGAGAAGTTCGCGGGCATTCTGGGGCCGGTCCTGTTTGCGACGGTAGTCGCCATCTTCGGCAGCAGCCGCCCGGCGGTCCTCAGCCTGATCGCGCTGTTCGCAATTGGCGGCTGGCTGCTGACACGCGTTGACGTGGACGAGGGGCGTCGTGTCGCGCGCGCCGAAGACGAGGCGCTGCGGGCGCGCGGCGCGGTGACGGGAAGCT
>DAOKYY010000049.1:0-25649 GCA_035325905.1 Aggregatilineaceae bacterium
CCGGCGCGGTCCTGCACGTACTCGACGACCGCGAAGGTCTGCCCGCTCTCGTCGCGCGTCACGCCGACCGCTGTCACCTGCGGCGCGTCGAGCATGGCGTAGATCGGGTCCTGGCGGCGCAGGGTGGCATTGCTGGCCGCGTCGGCGCGCTCCATGTCATAAAGCCACAGGAAACCGTCCTGGGCGGCGGGCTGCGCCAGCAGGTCGCGCTCCAGCTGCACGCGCCACTGGAAGAACCCGCGCCAGTCCAGCTGGTTAAGCTGATCGACGCTCATTTGCGCCAGCGACACGCCGCTGACCGCCTGGATCGCGGCGTCGACCGGCGTGTCCGGGCCGAGCGCGCCCACCAGCGCCGCGATCGCGGGCGCGCCGTACTGCGCGACCAACTGGCCGGCGAACGTCGGGTCGGCGGCGGGCGTCTCGTGCCCGGCGACCAGGCGGTTGCCGAGCCAGTTTGCCAGCTCGCCAGCCAGCCAGGTGGCGTCCGACGCCGCGTCGAGCGGCTGGTCCCCGGCGGCGTAGCGCGCCAGCCGTTCCGCGACCAGCTCGCGGATGGCGTGCTCCAGGTCGGACGAGAGCGGCACATCGGCGCGGGCGCGTGTCACCAGCGGCGAAGGGATGATCAGCGTCCAGGGGTCGCTGGCGTCCCACGCCGCCGGGCCGGGCGGCCGCGCGACGATCTCGGCGTGCAGGGCGGGCGGGTCCTGCGCGCAGCTGAGCAGCAGGCAGCCGCGCGCCCACCAATCCTCCAGACGCGGGCTGAGGGCCTGCGCCAGGTCCTCGTCGAGCGCCTGGAAGCGCAGGCGGGTATGCTCGGTGCGCAGCGTGCGCTCCTCGCCCCAGAACGCGAGGTTATCCGGCACGCGCCGCCAGCCGGTCGCCTCGCCAGAATCGTCCTGCTCGTAGTACCAGTAGAACCAGACGACCTTATACGGCACGCCGTCGATGATTTCCTCGACCACGACGCGCCCCGTCTTGTCGTCAATCGCCACGTCCAGCACCTCGCCGCTGAGCTGGACGCGGTGGGCCTGCTTCAGCTTTTGATAGGTCTCGAACTCATGCGTCTGCTCGATCAGAAAAGGGCCGCTCCGGCTGCGCTGGATGCGCATGAACGCGTCGAGATCGCCCAGCCGCAGCGCGGCGACCTCGGCCTCGACCGTGTCGATCAGGTCGCCGCGATAGCGGTTGTCGACCTGTTGCAGCCGCCAGATCACCAGCGACGCGACCAGGCACAACAGGCTCCCGATCGCGATGACGAGCAGCGCCAGCCGCCGCTGCGCGACCCGGCGCCGCTGCCGCGCTTCCGGGTCTTCCTGCGCGCGCAGCTCGGTTTGTTCGGATTCAACTTGCCAGTCTAATCGGATTCCCATGCGTGCCCGGCTACCCCGCCCGCGAAACACCGGGGGCCGATTCTAACGGATCGCCCCACCGAGTCAAACCACGTTCGGCGGGCGGTGGTTACGACTCCGCCAGCCCCACGTCCGCCGCCAGGATGCGCCGCCGCTCGCCGTCGTCCAGGCGGACCCACAGCGCGCCGTTGTCGTCCACCGCCTCGGCCACCGCCTGATACGGGGCGCTGCCGTCCAGCTGCGGGTAAACCATCACGCGGCGGCCCAGCGTCTTCAGCCAGCCGCGCCAGACCTCGACCAGCGCCGGGTCATGCACGCGGCGGCTCCAGTGCAGCAGATGCCCGACCAGGTTGGCGAGCAGCGCGTGGCGGTTGACCGGCTCGCCCAGCTCCGTTTCGAGGCTGGTCGCGCGCCCGGCGAGGTCCGTGCCCTCGAACGACATGCGGACGTTCAGCCCGATGCCGATCACGACCGGCCCCATCCGGTCGCCGTCCCAGGTCGCTTCGGACAGAATGCCGCAGACCTTCCGCCCGTGGATCAGCACGTCGTTCGGCCACTTGAGCGCGACCGCCTCGCCCAGCAGCGGGCTAAGCGTCGCCGCGACCGCCACGCCGCCGAGCATCGTCACGCGCGGCAGCTGCTCCGGCGCGAGGTGCGGCTGGAGGATCATGCTCAGCGCCAGCGCCGCGCCGGGCGGAGTCTGCCACACGCGGCCCTGACGCCCGCGCCCCGCCGTCTGCTCCTCGGCGATCACCAGCGCGCCGGGGGGCAGGTCCGGCTCGGCGAGCGCCCAATCGCGCGCGAGGTCTTGCGTGCTGCTGACGCGCTCGTAGAAGCGGAACGGGTGCTGTCCGAGCGCCTGTCGCAGCGAGTCGTAGCTGAGCCAGTCGGTCATGGTCGGGGTCTCCGGCGGCTGCCGCGCGAATGGTCGTCTGTCGATTGTCACGCGAAAGGCCGCCGCCCGCAAACGGGCTGTAACCGCCGCGTAACTCCTGGGGCGTATGGTCGGCGTAGTGGCGACCGCGCGCCTCAGGGGTGGTACAATCGGGCTGTGCCCGGCGGCCAGCGCGCCGCCTGCGCCGGTCGAGTCAGCGCCTGAGGATGATCATGGACCCTATTCTTTACACGCCGTGGCGAATGCCCTACCTGCGCGGGGAAGACCGCCAGGACTACGACGGCTGCCTGTTCTGCGTCAAGGGGCAGCGCCCGGAGCGCGACGCGGCAGAGTTCGTCGTGGCGCGGGGCGAGCACGTCTACGCCACGCTCAACCGCTACCCGTACAACAACGGGCATTTGCTGATCGTCCCGTATGCGCATGTCGCCACGCCCGAAGCCCTCGGCGCGGACGCGCTGTCCGACCTGATGCAGATGGTCAACCGGGCGCTGGCCGCGCTGCGCCAGGTTTATCACCCGGACGCCTTCAACACCGGCGCGAACATCGGCGCCGGGGCGGGGGCGGGCATCCCGGACCATTTTCACCTGCACGTCGTCCCGCGCTGGAACGCCGACACAAACTTTATGACGGTCGTCGGCGGCGCGCGCGTCGTGCCGGACACGCTGGAGAACAGCTACGCGCTGCTGCGCGCCGCGTGGGAATAACCTCACCCCCGGCCCCTCTCCATGTTGGAGAAGGGAGAAAGGCAACAGCGGGCGTGGCTTGAAGTCCCCTCTCCGCGCCGGAGAGGGGATTTAGGGGTGAGGTAAACCTTGCGAACCGTCGCATTCGCCAGATCATTTCGGAAGGTCACTTAACGGCTAACCGCACTACCAATAGGCTTTCGTAGCTTGACACAGGAGATTATCGAATGGCACACAACGACAAATCACCCCGCGAGGCCGTGATCCTCAGCGGCGCGCGCCTGGCGCAGGGCAAGCTGCTCGGCGCGCTGACTCCGTTTAACGCCGCGCAGCTTGGGCAGATGGTGGTGCGCGCCGCCGTCGAGCGCAGCGGCATCGACCCCGCCGATCTCAACGAAGTGATCGTAGGGCAGGTGCTCGCCGCCGGGGCGGGGCAGGCCCTGCCGCGCCAGATCGCGCTGGGAGCGGGCATTCCGCCGCACGTGGGCGGGATGGTGGTCAACAAGGTCTGCGGCAGCAGCCTGAAGGCCACGATGCTGGCCGCCGGGCAGATCCGCGCCGGGGACGGCGATCTCTACGTCGCCGCCGGGGTCGAGAGCATGACCAATGCGCCGTTCATGGACCTGAAAGGGCGTCAGGGCCACAAATACGGCCACTTCGAGATGATGGACGCCATCCTGTGGGACGGGCTGTGGGACCACGTCGAGAACTGGGTCATGGGCGAGGCGGCGGAACTGATCGCGCGCGAGTACGGCATCACCCGCGCCGAGATGGACGCCTTTTCCACGCGCAGCCACCAGCTCGCGCACCAGGCGACCGAGGACGGCTGCTTCAAGGAGGAGATCGTCCCGGTCGAGCTGCGCGACCGCAAGGGCAACGTGACGCTGTTCGACCGCGACGAGTCGATCCGGCCCGACACGACGGTCGAGACGCTCGCCCGCCTCAAGCCCGCCTTCATCGAGGACGGGCTGGTTACGGCGGGCAACTCGCCGGGACTGAACGACGGCGCCGCCGCGCTGGTGGTCGCCAGCCGCGCCTACGCCGAGCAGAAGGGCCACGCGCCGCTGGCGCGCATCGCGGGCTATGGGCAGGCGGCGGTCGAGCCGAAGTGGCTGTTCGCCGCGCCGATCCACGCCATCCCGGTCGCGCTGGAGCGCGCTGGCTGGACGGTGGACGACCTCGACCTGGTCGAGATCAACGAGGCGTTCGCCGCGCAAGTGCTGGCCGACCTCAAGGGCCTCAAGCAGAACGGCGTCGAAATTCCGCTGGAAAAGCTGAACGTCCACGGCGGCGGGATCGCGATCGGCCACCCGATCGGCGCGTCCGGCGCGCGCGTGCTGGTCACGCTGATCCACGCGCTCAAGCAGCGCGGGCTGAAACGCGGGCTGGCGGCGCTGTGCCTGGGCGGCGGCGAGGCCGTCGCGCTGGCGGTCGAGATGGAATAGCGCGCTGTTCTAGAAGAACGGAGAAGAAATGTACGCCCCGGTTCGCAGCCGGGGCGTTTTTGCGCCTGCCCGCCAGATGATCTGCGGCGCGCAACCCCGCTGGCTCCGCTGCGTAATAGTGAGTGAGAATGGCTGGTCAAACCGATAAGACTGCGGATCGCAGGAATGGATCGCAACGATGGGAATCAACAATCAGAACAACGGCCCGATCTCGGACCCCCGCAAGCCCAAGCTGAACGATCAGCGCGTGCCGGGCATCAACCTGCGCGAGTTGGTCGCGGAGCGCAACTGGACGGCGCTGGCCGGGCTGGGGCTGCTGGCGATCGGCGCGCTGTACGTGGTCGATAGCTGGCTGGGGCTGGACTTCCAGCTATGGAGTCTGTTGCTGATCGTGCTCGGCGGCTGGCTGGCGCTGGACGGCTGGCGCGGCTATGAGGCGGCGGGCCGCACCTGGGAAGATCGCTCGCGCAATCGCGTGTTCGCCGGGGGGATGGTCACGGCGCTGGGCCTGTTCGGGCTGTTCGAGCTGAACACGTGGAGCTGGCTGCTGATCATTCTGGCGGGATGGCTCGCGTATGACACCTGGCAACGCTACGACGCTGCTGGCCGCGTGATGACCCAGACCGCCCGCAACCGCTTCATCGGCGCGGGGATCATGGCCGCGCTGGGGCTGCTCGGCTCGCTCAACTGGTGGAGCGCGTGGCCGCTGCTCCTGATCGCGCTCGGCATCGCGCTGCTGACCGGGATGATCGGCGAGCGCAACCGCTAACCCGCCTTTCAATCCTGCTGACGCCTGCGTCCCAGGCGGCAGGCCGGCGCTCCCCCGCTTACCCTACCGGCGCCTGTCTGCCGCCTGTTTTTTGCCCGGACGCGCCTGTCCGCTGATCGCGCTCTGCGACTGGGCCGAAACCTGTGAAGGGCAGCCTCTATCCCCGCCAGTCGCGCAGCATCCACGCGAAATCGCCCAGATCGGTGCTGCCGCGCACGCGAACCCGCGCCAGCTCCAGCGGCCGCTCGCTGACGTGCAGCGTCCCGCCCTGCGTCGTGACCGCCGCGACAATCCCGACCTGTTCCAGCACGGTCATGACCTCGCGGTTATAGCGGCCCGACGGGTAGCAGAAGAAGCGCGGGCGGACGCCGATCTCGGCCTCGATCGTCTCCACGCTGCCGAGCACCTGGTACACCAGGCAATCATGATCGCAGCCCCGGCTGAGGTCGGGGTGGCTGCGGCTGTGGCTCTGGATCGACATCCCGGCGGCGGCCATCTCGCGCGCCTGGTCCCAGGTCAGGTAGCCGGGCCGCGCCTGGTCCAGCCACTCGGTCACGACGAAGAAGGTGCCAGTCATGGCGTGCTGGCGCAGCAGGCGGAAGGCGTGCTGGTAAGCGTCCGCGTAGCCGTCGTCGAAAGTCAGCACGACCGGGCGCTCCGGCAGGCGCGCTCCGGCGCGCAGCGCGCGGTACACGTCGTCCAGCGAAACCGCCGTGTACCCATTGTCGCGCAGCCAGCGCAGCTGGGCGGCGAACTGCTCCGGCGTGACCGACAGATCGAGCCGGTAGCGGTCGGCGTCTTCGGGCGGCTCGCTGACGTAGTGGTACATCAGAATCGGCACGCGCAGGCGGCGGCGCGTCTCGTCGGCGCGGGCCGGGCCGAGCGCGGCGGCGAGCCAGATCGTGATGAACAACAGCGCCAGCAGACGCCGCAGAGAAAAAACGCGGTTCATAGTGACAACAGTAGCAGCACGCGGAGACCTCTGCAACGGATGCGCGGTCAATCGTGGTACAGCGCGGCGGATTCCCAGGCGATCTCCGCTGCGCCAGATCGCCCGCCGCGCCACCACACGCCCCACGCCCCGGCCGGATCGACCGCCGCCAGCCCCAGCCGCTCGCGGTTGATCCGCAGGCGTAGCGCGCCGGGCTGCTCGCGGTGCAGCTCCAGGCGGTTGATGTCGCCGGGCGGGCGCAGGCGCGGGTACGCCGTCCAGCGCCACTCCGGGCGCAAGGCCGGGCAGTCGTCCAGCATAGGCGGAAGCTCGCCGGGCGCGCAGCGGCGCGTCGTGAGGTAGCCCTCGCCGCTGAGCGCGTAGACGATCCGCCCGCCGTCGCCCGCCGCGATCCACACCCCCCAGGCGGCGCCCGGATCGGCGCTCGCGTCGAGGCGGGCGCGCACGTCGAGCGTGAAGCGCTCGCTGGCGGACAGCGCAAACGGCGCGGCGGCCCAGCCTTCTTCGCCTGGCGCGAGCGCGAGCGCGTCTCCGCCTGCCCAGGCCCAGCCCCCGGCACGCCATATCTCCTGCGCCGCGCGCGGCGGGTCGGCGGCGCCGAGCGCGATCGCCAGCGCGCCGATCAGCGCGAGCAGCGCGACGCTTCCCGCGCCGAGCGCCACGGCTTTCCACAGCCAGCCCGGCGCGCGCTCCGCCGGAATGTGACGTTTTGCAGTAGTCATAGTGTTATTAGAACAATGGTTGATTCTGGAAATCTGCGCCATAATCCCTACTATCGGCGAATTGACTCCCTCAGGACCGCAGATGGCCGACTATTCGGTGAATTATACCTGGGATGCCTCGCACGCTGTGCCGCTGCTGATCGCCACCGTCAGCGGCCGGGTGCTGAGTGACTTAACCGCCCTTCCACGTATTATCGATCAGGCGCACGCCATCGCGGAGCAGCATACCGAGTGTGAGGGGCTGTACGTAGCCTACGATTTCAGCCGCACCGAGCGCCGCCTGCCGCTGGACGCCTTGATGAAGCGCACGCGCATCAGCGGCCGCGTCCGGGGCGTGTACGTGATTGGCGCCGGCAGCCGCAAAGACGAGATGGCGGCCCTGATTATGAGCGCGGCCAAGCGCCTGCCGTACCCGGTTGTTTTTTACCCGACGCTCGACGCGCTCTACGCCGCGCTGCGCGCACAGAACGCGCTGCGCTGAGGGCGCGCGACCGCCGCCCCGCGCCCGCTCGCAATCCCACTCCCGCCGCTGGATGCCCGCCGCAGCGCGACCGCTTGAAGCCGCGCCAAATCAGGCTTAGATTTTAAGAAGAGCGTCAAGATTTCTGTAAACCGCAGGGAGGGGCTATCAAACAGCGCGTGCTGGCTCGCTCCCGGTCGTCAGCGGAGCGCAGACAAACACGGCGCACAGGCGTGATCCGCCTGTGCGCCGGTGGCGCGTTACGGAGCAGCGCGGGTTACTTGACGGTGCGCGTCGGGAGCGGCGTGCCGTTCCACATCGCGTCGTAGTTAGGACCCAGCGACGAGACCGGGACCCACAGATAGTTGCAGACATACGCGATCTTGTAGTGAGTCGCGTCCTCATTCACGCCGATCACCCAGACGGTCTTGCCGGGGGTGAAGACGACCGGCGGGCTGGCGGTAGCCTTGCCCGGCGACCAGTCCGCGACCGTTTCGGTCACGAACGCGCCGACGACCGAATCTCTCGGAAGCCGGATAGGCCGGCAGCTTGGCGACGCAGAGGGAGCCTCCGCCGGTTCAGAAATTGACGGCTCTTCGCCGGGCCACGTGAACTCGCCGGTGATCGTCAGGATATAGTCGCCGAAGCATATCCCCTCTATTCCATCACCGCATACCGGGTCCCCAGTTTCGGCATATATAAAATCAGTGACGCGGATGGTGTATTCGCCGGCTGCCGGGGCGGTGAATACCAGCAGCGATCCATACCGGTCGCACAGGGTATCGTCATCGTCGTCAAAGTCGAGCAAATTGCCGTCGCTGTCGTAAACCTCCAAATAGGGGTCGATCGGTGTACCATCCGGGCAATCCACTTCAATGATGATGGTGTCTCCGGCGTTGAGGTAGACGACATAATCGTGATACGGATCGTCAGGCGAAACGGTGCCGGTAAAAGTCTCGCTGCTGAAGGCCCGCGCAGGAGCGGCGAATCCGCCAAGCGCCACAGCCAGCGCCACAAGCGCCACAAACAGTGATGATGAGTGTTTCACGGTGTGCCTCCTATAGAGTAAATAATGTAACGGGTATGCCTGCTATCTGCGCCGTGGTAATTATCCTGGGGAGTCGGCTGTGACAGTGGCTGGCATAGGGCCATAGGATAGATTTTATTATAGAAGATAAAAATATCTTTTTCAACAGAAATTGACTTATTAATATGAAATTTCTATGAAAATCAAACCCCTTCCATTTGCTGTTTTTTAGGGCTTGAAATTCGCGTAAACTCGCCCGTTGAGATACAATAATGGCTCACAATGGCGGGGCAAGCAGCCTGCCCGTAGAGCGGCAGAATCGGGCCGGTGGCGGCCTTTAGCGCCAAGCGTGACGACAACCGGGCGACCTGCGCTTAGGTGACGGTCGCCCGCGTGATTCTACGGTCAGAACGGCACGGACGTGATGGACAATCAGCAGGAAGACCCGATGGATATTGGAACGGTTCGCCAGGTTAACATCGACGACGAGATGCGCGGCGCGTACCTCGACTACGCCATGAGCGTGATCGTGGCGCGGGCGCTGCCCGACGCCCGCGACGGCCTCAAGCCGGTCCACCGCCGCATCCTCTACGCGATGCACGATATGGGGATGCGGGCCAATTCGTCCTACAAGAAGTCCGCCCGTATCGTCGGCGAGGTGCTGGGCAAGTATCACCCCCATGGGGACAGCGCGGTCTACGACGCGATGGCGCGCATGGCGCAGGACTTCTCGCTGCGCTACCCGCTGGTCGATGGGCAGGGCAACTTCGGCAGCATCGACGGCGACAGCCCCGCCGCCATGCGCTACACCGAGGCGCGGCTGGCGCGCATCGCCGAAGAAATCCTCGAAGACATCGACATGAACACCGTCGATTTCGTCAGCAACTTTGACGATAGCCTGCGCGAGCCGGAAGTGCTGCCCGCCAAGCTGCCGAACCTGCTGCTCAACGGCACCAGCGGCATCGCGGTCGGCATGGCGACCAATATCCCGCCGCACAACCTGCGCGAGATCGCGTCCGCCATCACCTTTATGATCGACCGCATGATCGCCTTCGACGGCGAGCCGGACGACGCCGTAGGCGAGATCACGGTGGACGAGCTGATGGAGCACGTCAAGGGGCCGGACTTTCCGACCGGCGCGCTGATCGTCGGCGGGGCGGAGCTGAAAGAAGCCTACGCGACCGGCAAGGGCCGGATCGTGATGCGCGCCCGCACCGAGATCGAAGAGCTGCCCGACGGGCGCTTTCGCATCATCGTGACCGAGATTCCGTACCAGTTGAACAAGTCGCTGATTTTGGAGCGCATCGCGGAGCTGGTGCGCGATGGCCGCCTGGAGAGCATCGCCAACCTGCGCGACGCCTCGGACCGGCGCGGTATGGCGATCATGATCGACCTCAAGCGCGGGGCGCAGCCGCGCACGGTGCTCAACCGGCTGTTCAAATACACCCACCTGCAAAGCACTTTCGGCGTGCAAATGCTGGCGCTGGTCGATGGCGAGCCGCGCTTGCTGAGCCTGCGGCGCGCGCTGCATATCTACATCGAGCACCGGCGCGTCGTGATCCGCCGCCGCAGCGAGTACGAGCTGGAGCGCGCCCGCGCTCGCGCGCACATCCTCGAAGGGCTGCTGCGCGCGCTGGCCGACATCGACGACGTGATCGCAACCATCCGCCACGCCGACGACACGGACGCGGCCCGCAGCGCGCTGGTCGAGCGGTTCGCGCTGACCGAGGCGCAGGCCAACGCCATCCTCGACATGCAGCTGCGGCGGCTGGCCGCGCTGGAACAGCAGAAGATCGAGGACGAATACCGCCAGATTCGGCAGCACATCGCCTACCTGGAAGACCTGCTCGCCTCGCCGCGCAAGATTCTCGCGCTGATCCGCGACGATCTCAACGCGCTGGCCGAGAAGTACGGCGACAACCGCCGCACCGAGCTGGCGCTCGACCAGGCGACGCAGTTCAACGAGAGCGACCTGATCCGCGAGGAAGAGGTGCTGATCAGCCTGACCGAGCGCGGCTACATCAAGCGCACCCCGGTCGAGGCGTATCGCTCGCAGCGGCGCGGCGGCAAGGGCGTGACCGGCATGGCGACGCGCGAAGAAGACACCGTCGAGATGATCCACCCGGCGAACTCGCTCGACCACGTGCTGTTCTTCACCGACCAGGGCAAGGTCTACGCCGAGCGCGCCTACATGATCCCGGAAGCGGCGCGCGGCGGCAAGGGCACGCTGATCAACGCCTTCCTGGCGCTTCAGCCGGAAGAATACGTCACCGCGATCGCCAGCGTGCCGGGCTTCGCCACCTTCGACGCCGCCGACGGCTATTTCGTGCTGTGCACGCGCAAGGGCCGCATCAAGCGCGTGCCCGTCAGCGCGTTCGCTTCGGTGCGCAGCAACGGCCTGATTGCGATGGCGCTGGAGCAGCACGATTACCTGCGCTGGGCGAAATACACGACCGGCGATCAGGACCTGATCCTGGTGACGCGCAAGGGCCAGAGCATCCGCTTCAACGAGAATGACGTGCGCGTGATGGGCCGCCCCGCCGCCGGGGTGAACGCGATCCGGCTGCGCGGCGACGACGAGCTAACCGGCATGGACGTGATCGACGACCCGAACGACACGCTGCTGGTGATCACCGAGAACGGCTACGGCAAGCGCACGCCGCTGTCGGAATACGGCGTGCAGCGGCGCTTCGGGCAGGGGATCCGCACGCTCTCGAAGGACCTGAACAAGACCGGGCCGATCATCGGCTCCGGCGTGGTCAAGCCCGGCGACAGCCTGACGCTGATCACGGCGGGCGGGATCGTGCTGCGGACCGAGATCGACATGATCAGCATCTACAGCCGCGCGACGAGCGGGGTCAAGATGATCGACCTGGCGGATAACGACGTGCTGGTGTCGATCGCGGTGCTGGCCGGCGGCGCGGAAGGCAACGGCGAGCGGCGCCCGGCGGCGCGCGCCAACGGGGATGGTCACACAGCGCATTACGCCGGGGACGCCGACGACGAGGTGTACGAGGACGAGTTCTACGAAGACGACGAGGCGCTCGACGAGGGCTACGACGAGGACGAAGGGTACGTCGATCCCGACGACGAGGGCGCTCTCGAGTAAAAAAACCTGGGGAATTGCCGTTAGGGCCGAGCTTGCTTGGCCCGCGCATTTTTGATAAGCGGCCTGTAACCGAGGCAACAAGTAGAACAGCGGGCGACACTTCATTGCCGCCCGTTAGTCTTTACAAACCCGCCGGCATCCCCCTGGATCGGCGGCGGCGTGTGGCATACACTTGGATTATGCTGACTTATCCGATTGCCCTTCAAGACGGGCCGGGGCCGCTGCTGGCCTTCGCGCCTGAGCCGGATCCCGACGCGCTGGCCGAGACGATGGTCGCGCTGGCGAACGCCGACGGCGGCTCGATTGTGCTCGGCGTGGACGCCCAGGGCGCGCCGACCGGCGCCTTCGCCGGGGTAGACCTCGATGCGACGATCGCGGCGGCCTGCGCGCGCTGCCGCCCCGCGCCCAGCCCGGAGCGGCGCGAGTGGGCGGAGCGCGCGCTTGGCCCGCTGCCGGTGGTGCGCGTCCCGCGCGGCGCGCGGGTCCACGCGCTGGCCGATGGCCGCGTGCTGGCGCGCGCCGGGGATGGCAACCGCCCGCTGAGCGGCGACGCCATCCGGCGGCTGATCGCGGCGCGTTCGCTCGGCGATTTCGAGAGCGAGCCGGTCCCTGGCGCGGAAGCGGACGCGCTCGACCCGGCGCTGGTCGAGGCGTTCGTCGCGGCGTGGAGCCGGGCCGACGGCGACCCGTGGGAAGGCAGCTACGCCGCGCTGCTGGCCTCGATGGGCGCGCTGACGCCGGATCGCCGCCCGACTGTTGCGGGGATGCTGCTGTTCGGGCGCGATCCGCAGCGGTGGCTGCCCTCAAGCGGGGCGCGCTTTGTGCGCTATCTCGGCTCCGGCGACGACCGGGCGCAGCGCGTGGCCGAGGAGCGAGTCAGCGGGCCGCTGGTGCGCGTCGTCGAGCGGCTGGCCGCGACGGTGCGCGAGCAGCTTGGCGCGGGCGCGACCGCGTACCCGGCGCGCGCCGTGCGCGAGGCGCTGATCAACGCGCTGCTGCACCGCGATTACCGCCTGCGCGGGACAGAGGTCGAGGTCCGGCTCTACGCCGACCGGCTGGAAATCCACAGCCCCAGCGGGCTGCCGGGCTTTCTGTCGGTCGAGGATTTGCTCAGCGCGCGCTACAGCCGCAACCCCCGGCTGGCGTGGGCGCTGCACCAGTGGGGCTACGTGCCGGAGCCGGGGCGCGGCATCCGCCGCATGTGCGAGGAGATGGCCGAGCAGGGCCGCCGCCCGCCGGAGTTCGAGGCCGCGCCCTATCGGCTGACGGTGCGGCTCTATCGCTCGCCGGTCCACGAGGCGGCGCCGGGCGCGAACGGCAACGCGCTGAGCCAGCGTCAGCGCGAGGCGCTGGCTTACGTGCGCGCGCAGGGCAGCATTACCTTCCGCGAGTTCCGCGCGCAGGCGCTCGGCGTGCGGCCCGAACTGCTGCAAGACGATCTCGACGCGCTGGTGGCGGCGGGGTATCTGCGGCGGATCGGCCAGCGCGTCGGCGCGTACTATATTTTGCCGTGAAGTGAGCAGCGGTTAGCGAAGAACTTACCTCACCCCCGGCCCCTCTCCACCCTGGAGAGGGGCCGGGGGTGAGGTTGGCTCACCGCTCATGGATCACTGCTCATGACTTCCTATGCCCCGTTCAGCAAGGCGCGCAGGCGCGGCAGCGCCGCCCGGATCGCGCGCTCGCGGTGGGTGAGAAAGCTCGCTTTTTCGGCGGGCGGTAGCTCGTAGATCTCGCCCAGCACGCGCGACCACGCCGGGACGTAGAACAGCGCCTCGAACGGAAAGCCAGCGATCTGCACCGGGCCGGGATTCACCAGGATTTCGCCGCGCAGCCTGCCTTCGAACAACTCAATGCTCCCGGCGGGCGTGCCGACCGCGATCACGGTGCGGAACTGCGCGCCGCGCTCGCCCGGCGGGACGTTCGCCAGCCGTTTCAGCGTGTAGTCGTAAATCTCCTGATCGGTCATCTTGCGCCCGATCCAGCGGCGGATGTGAATCCCCGGCTCGCCGCCGAGCGCGTCGATCTCCAGCCCGGTGTCGTCGGCCAGGACGACCAGCGCGCCGTCGCGCCCGCGCTCGCGCGCCAGGTCGAAGTAGGCGCGCGCTTTGAGCGTGGCGTTTTCCTCAAGCGTGGCGCCGGTCTCGTCCACGTCGAGCGACAGGCCGAGGTCCTGCGGCGCGAGCAGGCCCAGCCCGTGCGCCGCCAGGATTTTGCGCACCTCGAAGACCTTGCCGGGATTGGTGGTCGCGTAGAGCAGGCGTTGGGTCATGCTGTGTCCTCTCGTGGTCGCGTTTCTGAGCAGCGTGTCCGTCCGGCTATTGTGAGCGGGATGCGGAGGCGTGTCAATAGCGGGCCAGAACGCCGCCAGGGGATTTGTGCGAAATTTCGCGGCGTACAAGCGGTTCACTTGGCCCCGGCCTCGCCGCGCTCGGCGGTGAAGCGCCCCCGCGCCGGGCGGGGGTGAGGTAAGACAGCGGGCGCGGAATAGGCGCGGCGTGCTATAGCCGGGCGCGCGCGGCTGCGCTATGATGGGCCGCGATTGGCCTGATGCGCATTCCTGTTGGTGTGCATCCGACTCTTACACTGCTGAAGGACAACCCGTGAGCGAGCCTGTTTTCCTGGTCCTGATCGGTCTGATCACCGGCTACCTGGCGCTGATCGCGATCCTGGTCGGGCGCAGCCGCGAGCGGTTCACGATCGGGCTGCGGCGCTGGATGCTGCTGGCGCTCGGCGCGGCCCTGCTGCAAAGCCTCGCCGCGCTGCTGCCGGACGACGCGCACCGCACCGGGCCGCTGGCCTCGCTGTTCGCCGGGTCGCTAACCCCGGCGGCGCTCACCCTGCTGCTCGGCAACCTGGTGATCGTGTTCTTCACGCGCCAGGCGCTGCGCTACCTGCAAGTGCCGTCCGGGCGCGTGTGGTACTATGCCGGGGTGATCTGGTGGCTGGCGCAGACCGGGGCGTGCCTGGCGCTGCCCGATCTGACGCTGGGGCAGGAGGGCTGGCTGGGCACGGTCGGCGAGCCGGACCAGTGGCCGGGGCTGCTGGTGGTCAGCGGGTGGCTGGCGGCGGCTGTGCCCCTGTCGCTTGTCCCGTTCGCGGTGTTCTACCGGGCGCATTTGCCGGAAGTCGCCAACCGCGCGCTGTTCTGGGCGCTGATCGTCCCGCTGGTGATGCTAGGCGTTTTCGTCAGCGCGAGCGGCACGCCATCGCTGACCGAGGCCGGGTGGCTGATGCAGTTCGCCGGGCTGCTCGGCGCGGCGTACAGCGTGTGGGCCTATCGCGTGGTGGACCTGCGCGAGCTGCTGCGGGGCTTGCTGGCGATCGCGGCGCTGGCGGCGCTCACCGCGCTAGTCCTGTTCGTCGGCCTGCTGGCCGCCGACGAGGTGGTGACGGGCAGCGGCGCACGGCGGCGGGCGCTGCTGGCCGGGCTGGCGATCGCGGGCGCGCTGATCGCCGCGCCGCTCTACGCGCTGGCGGACCGGCTGGTCCGGCGGCTGATCGGCGGGCCAGAGCGCACGGTCGCGCAGGAGCTACGCCAGTTCAGCGAGCGCGTCACCGGCGTCGTCGAGCTGGACACGCTGGTCGAGATCACGCTGCGGACGCTGAGCCGGGTGCTCGGCGTGCGGCGCGGGAGCCTGCTGCTGGTCAGCGGCGACGCGGCGGGCGCGCTGCTGCTGGAGCCGGCGCTGGACGAGCCGGGCGAGCCGCCGGGCCGGCGCGGGCGCGTGGACGCCGCCAGCCCGATCGCGGCGCAGCTTGCCCGCTGGCGCGCGCCGCTGCTGCAATACGACCTGGACTTCGGGCGCGGCTATCGCGAGGCCAGCCAGGAGGAGCGCGAGTTCTTCAAGCAGATGCGCATGAGCGCCTACGCGCCGGTCGTCGTCCAGGGGCGGCTGATCGGCGTCCTGTGCGCCGGGCCGAAGGTGTCCGACGCGCCGTTCACCGCGCCGGACCTGGAGCTGCTGCTGGCGATCGCCAACCAGGTCGGCGTCGCGCTGCGCAACGCGCGCCTGGTCGCGGACCTGCGCCGCCGCGAAGCGGAGCAGGCGGAGCTGAACCGGCAGCTTTCCGCCACGAAAGACCAGCTTGAGCGCCTGGATGGCGTGAAGACCGACTTTGTGACCATCGCCAGCCACGAGCTGCGCACCCCGCTGGCGCAGATTCGCGGCTACAATGACATCATGGAGGCGATGAACGAGGAAGGGCTGCTCGACCAGGAGCAGATCGCCAGCATGACCGGCAGCCTGCGCAAGGCCGCCGACCGCCTCGAAAGCCTGATCGAGGCGATGCTCGACGTCAGCCAGCTGGACGTGGACGCGATGGACCTGCATTTCACCTCGCTGGCGCTCGACGCGGTGGTCCGCAGCGCCATCGAGCCGCTACGCGAGAGCATCAAGAGCCGCAAGCTGGCGGTCTCGGCGCGCGGATTGAGCAGCCTGCCGCCGATCCAGGGCGACATGCAGCGGCTGGCGCAGGCGCTACGAAACGTGGTGCTCAACGCGATCAAGTACACCCCGGACGGCGGGCGGATCGCGATCACCGGGCAGTTGCGCGACGACGAAGTGTGGATCGCGGTGCGCGACAGCGGGATCGGCATCGACCCGCAGTATCACGAGCTGATCTTCCAGAAATTCTTCCGCACGCACGACCCCAGCCTGCACTCCAGCGGCGCGACCAAGTTCCTCGGCGCGGGGCCGGGGCTGGGGCTGACGATTGCGCGCGGGGTGATCGAGGCGCACGGCGGGCGTATCTGGGTCGAGAGCGACGGCGAGGACCGCGAGACACTGCCCGGCAGCACGTTCACGATTGCGCTGCCGCTCCACCCCCCGGCGGACGCGCGGCGCGTGCTGGCCTTCGACCAGGCGCGGCAGGCGTTCGAGCAGCGCCGCCGCACGCGGACCTCGGACGCGGCGCCGGGGCAGTAGGGAGCAGGCCGGAGACCCGCGCGGCGCGCACCTCTGCGGCGTATAGCGGCGAAGCATAGCCACAAGCAACGGTGAGCGATTAGCGCGCCAAAACCCAGGGAGAGAAGCGGCGCGATCAGGGCGCGGGTTGGAGCGCGCCGCCACGCCAGCGCAGGGCGCAGATCTCGAAGGCGCCGGCGTCCGGGCCAAGCAGGGTGCGCGACACCGACCGCAGCGCATCCGGGTCGCCGGTGGTGCAGGCGACGACGCGCCCCGCGTCCGGGCCGGAGTGGCGCAGGCCGCGCGCGTCCAGCACGCGCCCGACCTGCCGCGCGACGGCAGGGCTGGGATCGACAATTGTCACGCCGGGGCCGACCGCCGCCTGAATCGCGCCTTTCAGAAACGGAAAATGCGTGCAGCCGAGCACCAGCTGGTCGATCCCGGCGTCGAGCAGGGGTTGAAGGCGGCGGCGGATGATCTCGCGGGCGCGGGGCGTGTCCGTCTCGCCCGCCTCGGCCAGCAGCACGAACTCCGGGCAGGCGAGCGTCTCGACGCGGACGCCTTGCGCGAAGCGCCCGACGACGCTGGCGAACAGCTCGCCCTGGAAGGTCGCCTCGGTCGCGATCACGCCGATCACGCCGTTGTGCGTGTCGTGGGCGGCGGGCTTGACGGCCGGCTCCATGCCGACAAAGGGGATGTGCGGAAACTCCGCGCGCAGGGCGTGGAGCGCGGCGGCGCTGGCCGTGTTGCAGGCGACGACGATCAGCTTGGCCTGCTGCGCGATCAGGAAGCGGGCGATCGCCAGGGTGAAGGCGCGCACCTCGCCGATGGTGCGCGGGCCGTAGGGGACGTGCGCCTGGTCCGCGACGTAGAGCAGCGGCTCGGCGGGGCGCTGGGCGCGGATCTCGCGCAGGATCGACAGGCCGCCCACGCCCGAATCGAGCACGCCGACCGGCGGCGCGGTAAAGGCTGGCGGCAGCGGGTCGGTCATCGGCTACTTCCGGCGGATGGGGTAGCCTTTTTCGCGCAGCAACTGCGCGATCGGGCTGGCGAGCAGCCACTTCCGCTGGCGGCCCAGCCCGCCCGGCCCCTGCGCCGGAATCCAGCACAAAACCTGGACGTTGTCGGCGGTGGCGGCTTCCAGCCAGAAGTATTCGGCGGTCATGACCAGCCGCCGCACGGCGTACCAGGGCGCGAACTGCACCTCGTCGCGGTACGAGCGCAGGCGCTCGCTGATCGGCTGGATGATGATGCGCTGCGGCGTGAAGCCGACGTAGTAGTGCCCCTGCGTGCCGCGCCAGACCTGCACCGCCTGGATGATCAGGTAAATCCAGCAGACGGTCCCGGCCAGGTTGACGATCCACAGGTCGAAGATGCCGCCGAAGATGCCGCCCAGCACCGAGAGCACAAAGCCCACGATGATCAGCCGCCGCCAGGTGCGCCAGCTATTCGTCCCGCGCATGTAGAGCGCGCCAGTCAGCGGCTCGTCGGCGTCGAGCAGCAGCCCCAGCTGCTCGAAGGCGTTGGCCTGCGGCGGCGGCTGCTCGGCGCCCGGCACCGGCGCGGCGGGCGCCAGCTCCGTTTCGGACGGCGGCGGCGCCATAAAGCCGGGGATCACCAGCGACTCCAGATGCTCCGAGGCCCAGGCGATCACCTCGTCCACCGATTCGGGCGTGTCCGGCGGGGGATGCGCGCCGCGCTTGCGCTTCTCGGCGGGCTTGGCTTTGCGCGCGCCGGGCATCGGGCTGCCCAGCGGCGCGGGTGGGACGGGCGCTCCGGCGACCGGCAGCGGCGGCACCGGCGGCGCGATGCTGTCCGGCAGCGGGACCGGCGGTGGCGCGGCGGCGTCCGCGACCTCAGCCGAGGGCGCGACTTCGGCGGCGGGCGCGCCGTCCAGCGCGGCGGAAAAGGCGCGCGCCAGCGCCCCGGCGGAGTCGTAGCGGCCAGCGGGGTCTTTGGCGAGCGCGCGCAGAATCACGGCGTCCACCCCGGCGGGCAGGCTCGGCAGGATCGAGCGCGGGGCCTGCGGCGTGTCGTTGAGGTGCTTGTACATCAGGGTGAACGGCGTGTCCGCGCCCTCGAACGGCGGCTGGCCGCAGACCATCTCGTACAGGATCACGCCGAGCGCGTAGACATCGGTCCGCGCATCGACCGGGTCGCCGCGCCACTGTTCGGGCGCCATGTAGGCCGGGGTGCCGAGGACCATCCCGGTCTCGGTCAGGTGCGAGGTCGCGGCCAGCAGCTTGGCGAGGCCGAAGTCCATCATGTAGACGTTGTCGTACTCGTCGAGCAGGATGTTGTTCGGCTTGAGGTCGCGGTGGATCACGCCGCGCCCGTGCGCGTAGTCGAGCGCCTCGGCGATCTGTGTGACCAGCTTCGCGGCGGTGGCGGGCGGCAGCGGGCCGTCGAGCATCCGGTCGTAGAGCGTCTCGCCCTCGATCAGGCGCATGACCAGGTAGAACAGCTCGCCTTCGTGCCCGAAGTCGTGCACCGGCAGGATGCGCGGGTGCTCCAGGCTGGCGATGACCTGCGCCTCGCGCTCGAAGCGGGCGACGAACTGCGGGTCTTCGACCAGCTCGGCGCTCATGATCTTGATCGCCACGTCGCGCCGCATGTTGAGCTGGCGGGCGCGGTAGACGGTCGCCATGCCGCCGCGCCCCAGGCGCTCCTCGATCTGGTAATTGCCGAGAATCTGCTTTAACAGCGGATCGCTGCTCACGAAAAAGGGTCTCCCCCGAAAAGGCTCATTCTGCGTCGGCGCTCTGCATACTGATACGTGCGACACGCCGATCCGTCGCACGCTGCGCTACCGCCAGCTTAGCGCCCCAGGCGGCGCGCCACCAGCAGCAGCGCGGTGATCGTCTTGCCATCCTGGATCGCGCCGGACTCGACACGCTGAAGCGCCTCGTCCAGCGGCAGGGTGACGGTCTCCAGGAACTCGTCGTCGTCCACCGCCAGCGGCGCGGGTTCCAGGTCTTCGGCCAGAAAGAGGTGGATGAACTCGCTGGTGTAGCCGGGCGCGGTGAACTCGCCGCCGAGCGGGGTCAGGCGGCCCGGCCTGAGGCCGATCTCTTCCTGAAGCTCGCGGTGGGCGGCGGGCAGCGGGTCCTCGCCCGGCTTGAGCGTGCCCGCCGGGATTTCGAGCATGATCTGGCCCGACGGCAGGCGGAACTGCTGCACCAGGATGACCTCGCCCTGGGGCGTCAGCGGGACCATCGCCACCGCGCCGGGATGGCGCACGATCTCGCGGATCGAGGTTTCGCCGTTCGGCAGGCGGACGGTCGCGCGGTAGAGGCGCACCAGGCGGCCTTCGTAGATCGTCTCGGTCTCAAGCACCGTCTCAGTCAGATGGTCCACGCTCGATCTCCTGCCGGGCGGCACGCTTACGCGAAAAAGAGCGACCCTGATCGCGCGGGTCGCCCTCTATTGTACCAGACTGCGCCGGACGGGGGTGTTTACCTCACCCCCTGGCCTCGCTGCGCCCGGCCTTTCCCCCTCTCCAACTTGGAGAGGGGAAAGCGAGGTGCGCCAGCGCCGAGCAGGGGTGAGGTGAACCAGCAGGCGCACAAGCTCTGCCCCTATGCGGCGGGTCCGATGGCCGGACCGTTTACGGGATCACAATCTGCTGCCCGGCGCGCAGGAAGTTGATCGTGGCCGGGGTCATGCCGTTGGCGGTCATCAGGGCGGACATCGAGACGCCGAACTTGATCGAGATGCGGTACAGGTTGTCGCCCGGCTCGACGAGATAGGTGCCGGGGTTGGTCACGACCGGCGCCGCGCCGCCCTGGCCGCTGGTGGTGGTCGTGGTCGTCGCGGGAGACTGGCACGGAATCTGGAGCGTGTCACCGGCCAGGATCAGGCTCGGATTGACCAGGTTGTTGGCCTGGGCGATGGCGTCCACCGTCACGCCGTAGCGCAGGGCGAGGCGGAACAGGTTTTCGCCGGGCGCGATCAGGTGCTCGCTGCAAATACCGGCGGTCGTCGCCGCCACCGGGAAGGTCGCGGTCGGCAGCGGCTGAAGCCCGCCGATGCCCGGCTGCGGCTGCAACAGCGGGTCGGGCGTGAAGGTCGGGACGAACGTGCCCTGGAGCGCGGCCTGGGTCATGTTGTAGGACGCGATCAGCGCGGTTGAGGTCATCTGCGGAATGGTCAGCGTGCCGACCTGCGCGATCTCGACGCCGCCCTGACCTTCGAGCGGCGGGGCGATGGCTTCGGCGGGCGGCGTGCCCGCGCCCAGCTCGCCGAGCGGCAGCGCCTCGCCGCCCGTCTGCACGCCCGCGACCGGCGGGATGAACTGGGTGTAGGTCGGGGTGGGCGGCAGCGGGTTAAACGGCACGCTGGTGAAGGTCATCGTCGGGCCGATGATCGGCTGCGGGGTGGGCAGCGGGACGGTCGTGTTGGTCGGGACCATCGCGACAATCGGCTGCGTCGGCGTCAGGTCGCCGGGAAAGGCGGCGACGCCCGGCGAAGTGGGCGAAGGCGGGATCGGCGTCGGCGGCTCGGTCGCGATCTCCGGCGTTGGCTCAGCGTTCTCAGCCTCGCCGGTCGGCGTCAGAGTCAGGGCCGGGCTGGGCAGCGATAGCTCGCCGGACCCAAACGCGACGGGCGTCGGTTCCAGGCTGCCGCCCGCCGACCGGAAGCACCCGCTCAGCGCCGTCGCGAGCAGCAGCAAGAGGATCAGCCCAAACGCATGGCGTGTAGTGGTCGGCATCGGAACTCTCTCCTGGGAGCCTTCGCAGGCCCGCGTCGCCTCGGCGTGACGGCGCCTCGTCTGAGGACCCGTATCGTTCTGTTATTGGCTTACCTATTGTTTTACCATCAGCGGGCGGAAGGCACAAGCGGGCGGTGGCTGGCGCGGGTGAGGTTCTGCGCGTCTACGCGCGGCAGGGCTATCGCATTAAATCTTCCCGTGGTTTACCTCACCCCCGCTCGGCGCTGGCGCGCCTCACGTCCCCTCTCCAACTTGGAGAGGGGGAAAGGCCGAGCGCAGCGAGGCCAGGGGGTGAGGTAAACCGGCTGATGCATCACTGAATTTGATGCAATCGCCCGTTCGACCCGCGCGATCCGCCATTGAAAAGCGGCGGGCGCTATGCTACAATCCTCGCGCTCACCGGCTGGAACCCCAGCCGTTCTGATGATCGTCTCTCCGGCGGCGGGCACTGCCGCGTGATGGTGTGAAAAGGATAGCCCCAGATGACCGACCTGATCAAGGCCCTCGAAGCAGACGAGCGCGGCTTTCCGCAGCTCCATCCTGGCGACACGGTGCGTGTCCATGTGCGGATTGTCGAAGGCAACCGCGAGCGTATCCAGGTCTTCAATGGCGTGGTGATCCGGCTGCGCCGGGGCGGCAACGACGCGAATTTCACCGTGCGGCGCATCGCCAGCCACGGCATCGGCGTCGAGCGTACCTTCCTGCTGCGCAGCCCGCGCATCGAGCAGATCGAAGTCGTGCGCCACGCCAAAGTTCGCCGCGCCCAACTCTATTACATGCGCGAGCGGCGCGGCAAGTCGGCCCGCATGAAGGAACGCCGCGTCTAGAGCCTGGCGTGAACTTGCTGTACTGGCGCACGGGAGAAACACGTTGCTGATGTAGCGGCGGAGCTTGCTCCGCCCGCCTGGTTGCGATCCGGCGGGCGGTGTTCGGCGCGACTCCCTGCGGAAAAACGGCACCCGGCGCATGATATCCTGCAAACATCGAGGGGTAGCCATCCCGGCTGCCCCTCGTTTTGATCGCGTGCGGAAGGTTGCTGCCCGGCGCTAGCGTGTGTTATGAACTTGCGTCCGAGAAAAGCCCCCCATCCCCCGGAAAGCCGACCGCAGGCCGGAAGGATGGGGGGATGGTCTGGACACTAGGCCACAAAGTGCATAACAGCCTCTAGCCCGTTCTGTCTTCCCTGACCAGCACTTCCGAGCGCGGGTCGAGCAGGATCAGCAGGCCGAACAGCCCCACGTTGGCGAACAGCATCGGCGCCATGATCGGCGCGCCCCGGATGAACCGCTCCGCGACGAACTGGCCCCGGCTCGTCAGGCTGTCGTCGACGTGCAGCACCGTCCCGATCAGCCCGGTGAGCATCAGCAGGCCCATCGCGGCGACGTAGATGCCGATGTCGAAGCGGTGCGGGCGCTCCAGGGTCGCCATATAGAACCCGATGACGGTCGCGAAGACGCCGACCGTGGTCGGAATCCAGAGCCAGGGGTTCTCGAACTGGGTGCGGGCGTGGTCCAGCACCGAACTCAGCACGGTGGAGAGCGACGCCAGGCTGAACATCAGGAAGTAGGCGCGCGTCTTGCTCAGCGGCAGCTTGAGCGTGCGACCGCCGGGCAGGCGCAGGCGCCCGCTGTCGGGCGGGTCTTCGACCCAGGCGGCGCTGAGGCCCCACAGCCCGACGAAGGCGAACATCAGCGGGCCGAGGACCGGCGGCCCCCAGACCAGCAGCCGCACCGTAAGCTGCTCCCCGGCGGGGCCGCTGGGCAGCGCGGCGCGGATCAGGTGGAAGTACGCGCCGAGCAGGCCGACGACGATGCTGCCGGCCAGCACGACCGAGGCCAGCAGCGTCGCGGTGGGGCGAGACCTCAGCGCGATCAGCCCGGCGACCAGCAGAACGACCCCCGCGACCGGCCCGTAGATGATCGGAATCCACTCGTAGGGCACGATCGTTCCGCTGATGCTGTGGGCGAGAAAGATGTCGATGCCCAGGAAGATCTCGTTGACCGCCGCGAGCAGCAGCATCAGTTGATCGCGCGAGAATGGCAGCCGGAACCGCGCGACAGGCGGCGCAAGGGTTGCCAGGTGATACATGGCTAGCTCCCCGCAGCTTCCTGCGTGGCTTCTGGCTCCTCGGTCGCGTCAGTCGTTTCTTGCGCTTCTTCCGGCGTATCAGGCTCCTCGATGGCGGTTGGCGCCAGCGGCTGCCCCTTGGTCAACAGGTTTTCGGGCACTTCCAGGCCCGCTTCTTCCAGCAAGTCGACGGCCATCTCGCGCAGCTCGGCCAGGTCCGCCAGCATTTCGTAGGCGCCGTGCCACTGCGTGTAGTCCGGCCCCTGCATCCAGGCGCCGAACTTGGCGGTGCGGCCCCAGTGATGCCACAGCTCGAAGTAGACGAAGTCGATCGGCTCGTCGAATGGCTCCGCCGTCACCAGGTCGTTGTCCTTGAGCACCTGAAGAATCCGGTCGCTCTCCTCGACCCACGAGTTGATCGCGCCGACCAGCACGTCCGCGTCGTTATAGAAGTCGGTGATGAAGTTGGTGTTGTGGCACTCCAGGCAGACGCCCTGCATCCGCACCTTGTTGTCTTCCCAGGCGGGACGGCGCACGCTAACCGGCTGGAACAGGTACCAGGTCAGGCGGTCGCCGATGTCGTGCGTCGTGCCGGTCGAGCCGAAGCCGCTCATGTGGCAGATGGCGCACGTGGCGGCGGGGAAGTCCTCGACCGTCAGCGTGCCCGCCTCGGCGGTCCAGTTCCAGGTGTGGCCCATCGTGGCAAAGGCGATGCCGTGCGGCGATTCCTGGTAGATCTCCCACTGCGGGTGATCAGGGCCGATGTGGCAGGCGTTGCAGGTCTGCGGCTTGCGCGCCTGCTCGATGCTGAACTCGTGGCGCAGGTGGCACTTCTGGCACTGGCCGATTGAGCCGTCCGGCGCGGGCGCGCCGATGTTGTGGCAGTCCTCGCAGGCGAACCGGGTGATCTCCGGCCCTTCGAGATGGTAGAGCGCGTTGCGCTGCTCATTCGGCTTGATCGCGGCTTCGGGGATGGCGTTGTAGGCCGCCAGCTGGTCCTCGGTCAGCCCTTCGAGGCCGACCATCGCCGCGTAAGCGGGGATGCCGTGACGGCTGGCGTAATACTGGCGAACCTCGGCGGTGTGGCAGGTCTCGCACATGGCGGTGGTCGGCGAGTTGAGGACGTAGGTGCCCTCGTGCTCGACCGCGCCGGGATAGTCGGCCTTAACTTCGTGGCAGTCCTCGCACGTCACCTCGGCGGCAGCCATCGTGCTGAAGCCGTATTGCTGGACGATGCCCGGCGTGGTGCGGCGGTGACAGGTCACGCAGTCGTTGCTGCTTCCGGCGAGGGCGTCGGTGCGCACTTCCGGGTCTCTGGCCTGATCGTCGGCGATCGCCATCACGATCAGGATCAGCCCCAGCACGACGATCACGCCGACCAGCCCCACGACGAGGACCCGGCTGGCGGTGAGCCACCCCCGCTGGTTGTTCGATGGTGGGCTGTTGAGGTGGTCCGTCATAAAATCCCCCTTACACTCTCTCACACAGTCACTGAAAAGGCGCAAAAACGGTCTTCTGGTGGCACGTGCGGGTGAGCAGGTCGCAATCGCGTGGCGAACACCTCCTTCAGCGGGCGGATAGCCGGGATCAGCGGGGCGCTCAGGCGCCGGGCGGCTTGATACGCGGCCACAGATGGGCGATGAACAGACCGACGGCGACCAGCTCGGCGGCGCGTCCCGCCAGCGCCAGCGGTTCGAGCGCCGCCCACCACTGGCCCGCGCTGACAGCCAGGATGCCCGCGTTCAATAGCCCGAAGGCGGCCCAGGCGAAGGTCGTGCGCCGCCCATAGCGGTTGGGCAGCCGGGCGAAGCGCGGCATGATCCAGAACGCGACGCCCATCGCCAGCTGGACGATCCAGCCGGCGAGGGCCAGCTCCACATGCACCGGCCACAGCCGCCAAACCTCGGCGTTGAACGGCGCGGCCTTTTCGTACAGCATCAGCGCGCCGAGCGTAAAGCTGACGCCCAGGTGCAGCAGCGCCGCGCGGACCATCCAGACGCTCAGCCGGGGCACCTCAGCGCTCCTTGATCCGCGCCCAGGTGTTGATCACGAACAGCCAGCCCGCGATCAATTGCAGGGCGGCGGAGAGCGCCAGCATCCAGCCGAGGTCCGGCTCGGCGCGGACGGAAACCTGCGGCTCGCTGATCACGCGCAGCGCCAGGCCCACGTTGAGCAGCACGAACGTCGCCCAGGCCAGGCGCTCGCTGCCGCGCGGGTTCTCGCGCGTGAATTTCGGGAACATCCAGTAGCCGACGCCGATGATCAACTGCGTGATCCAGCCGACCGTCAGCAGGTGAATGTACACGGGCCTCAGAACGGCCAGCCGGGACGGAAGATCGACGACGGTGCGGGCCTGGACGATCACCCCGGCCAGCAGCGCCAGCACGAAGTAGATCAGACCGACCTTGATATACCAGCGGGCGAGTGTTGGCATAGGACCTGGACTCTTTAGGCTCCGATTATGCTTCAGAGCGCCTGAAACGCGCAATATTACACGACTTGGGAAACTTGTCACAAGGAGAGCGAGCGGCCCGCACAACACAAACGCCCGCGCCG
>DAOKYY010000050.1:0-25503 GCA_035325905.1 Aggregatilineaceae bacterium
AACCTCGTTTCATGCTTGACTTTACTAGAACATATGTGCTAGAATAGTGCTGGGCTACGTCGCCAAGAAGGGGAGCGTGATGGACGCAAACCTGAAAACGGGCATCTGGCAGCAGGTCGGCGCGGTGCTTGACTATCTGGCAGAGACTATTCGCGCCTGTCCCGATCACCTCTGGCACGCACCGCTGTATGACGACCCACCGTTCCGCCGGAACTGACGTAGTTCTGGTATCGCGGCTATCACACGCTGTCCTGGCTGCACCTTTACTGCAATGCGAAGAAGAAGGGTTTGCCCCGCCTCTCGCCGTCTCACAGGTATAAAATCTGTATTCTGATTTCGAACAGAGGGTGTTCATGGACGGGCTACTGAGGTGGGTACGGCCCCAAAGGAGAAACTCCCATGCCCGAATTGCTGGTGGACTTCATCACATCGTTAGACGGCTACGGCGAGGCGGATGGCTGGCCGGGATGGTGGGGGCTTGAAGGCCCCGAATATCTCGCCTGGCTCGACCAGCACTCTGTACGCGACTACACGCTCCTGATGGGCGCGAATACCTACCGGCTGATGTCCGGGTTTGCCGACCAGGTCGAATCACTACCCGCTGAGGAAGCCGCCACACTCGACGACCTCGCCCAGGCATCGAAGGTGGTCTTTTCCTCGACGCTCAAGCCGCCTTTTGCGTGGCCGAACACTCGACTGATCAGCGGAGATGCGGTCGAGGCGGTGCGAGCGATGAAGCAGGAAGGCGACCGCCCGCTGTGTACTATCGGCAGCCTCAGCCTGTGCCGGTCGCTTCTCAAGGCGGGCCTCGTGGACCGTTTCCGCGTGGTCATCTTCCCGGTGATCACCGGGAGCACCGGCTCCGGCCGCATCTATGACGGCTATCCCGATGTCATGCTCGAAATGGTTGGCAGCCAGACGTTCGACGGCAGGATTCAACTGCTTGAGTATGTCCCCACCGTGCTCGACGGTCCGCCCGGCCAGCCGTGAGGCGTTTACGAGCATTCGTAGTGGCGCTGCGCCAGCGCAATGTAACTTCCCGTCCGGATATCGCCACAGGACCAGAGGCATGCAGATGGACGCAAACCTGAAAACGGGCATCTGGCGGCAGTTTGGCGCGGTGATCGACTATCTCGGCGCGACCATCCGCGCCTGCCCGGACCACCTTTGGCTGTCGCCGCTGTGGGGGAACCCGAACGAGCAGCCTGGCTTCGCGCAGTTCTGGTACCGCGCGTATCACACGCTGTTCTGGCTGGACGTGTATCTGTACGGCACCGAGGAAGGATTTCTTCCCCCGGAACCGTTCGCGCTAATCGAGCAGGATGACGGCGCATGGGTGGTGCCAGAACGCGCGTATACGAAAGACGAGGTTTTGTCCTATCTCGACTATGGCCGCGAGAAATGCCGGAGCACAATCGAGGCGCTGACCGGCGACACGCTACAGCGGCGGCACGTCTTCGGGTGGGGCGAGTGCAGCTTCCTGGAGCTGCTGATCTTCAACCTGCGGCACGTTCAGGAGCACGCCGCGCAGCTCAATCTGTTCCTGGGGCAGCAAGGGGTCGATGCCCCCAACTACCGGACCCGGCTCCGGGAGGAAACAGGCTAAACGGCGTGACACCACTCCTGGCGGTCATCCTGGTTGCCGGCTGGCTCTTGGCGGCTGCCGGTCGGCGCTGGTCCCGGTTAGCCGAGTGTGCTCCCGACGAAGCCCGGCACGCCGTTGAGAAAGTCCGTCGCGCCGACCGGCTGCCGCCCGGCAAGCTGAAGCCGGGTCGGCGTGTAGACGTGGCGGCCCGTGCCGATCACGACCGGCACGCTCGTCGCCAGCTCGGTGCCCTGTGTCCCGGCGACCTGGCCCGGCTCAAGGCCCAGCTCGACCGGCAGCGGGCGCCCGGCGATGATCTTCAGCCGCTGGCCGTTCCAGAAGGTGTAGGTGCCCGGCCAGGGTGTGAAGGCGCGCACGTGGCGGTCGATGTCGCTGGCGCTCTGCGACCAGTCGATCGCGCCGTCTTCCTTCTTCAGCTGCGGCGCGTAGGTGATCAGCCGCTCGTCGGTGGGCTGCGGGTGCGGCGCGATGCTGCCGGTGCGCAGCCAGCGCAGGGTGTGGATCAGCAGGTTCGCGCCGAGCGCGGCGAGCTTGTCGTGCAGGCTCTCGGCGGTCTCCTGCGGGGCGATTGGGATCGAGTCCTGGAGCAGAATCGGGCCGGTGTCCAGCCCGGCGTCCATGATCATCGTCGTCACGCCGGTGTAGGTGTCTCCGGCGCGAATCGCGGCCTGGATCGGGGCGGCGCCGCGCCAGCGTGGCAGCAGCGAGGCGTGCACGTTGATCGGCGCTACACGCGGCACGTCCAGCAGGGCCTGGCGCAGAATCTGCCCGAAGGCGACCACGACCAGGAAATCCGGCTGCCACGCGCGGATTTGAGCCATCGCCGCGTCCTCGCGCACTTTTTCCGGCTGGATGACCGGCACGCCCGCGCGCCCGGCCAGCGCCTTGACCGGCCCGATCTGCACCGCCTGTCCGCGCCCGGCCGGGCGGTCGGGCTGCGTGACCACGCCGGCCACCTCGAAATCCGCCGCCTGAATCAGCGTGTCCAGCGCGGGAACGGCGAAATCTGGCGTCCCCAGAAAGACGACCCGGCTCTGCGTTTCTGCGCTCATGGGCTGCTGCTGCGCTCCTTCGCGTGGCGCGTACAAAATCCGCCCTGGCATGCCATCCCAGGGTGTGGTACAATCTCGACCGTCATGGTGACTGTGGTGCAGTGGTTAGCACGTCTGACTGTGGATCAGAAGGTCGAGGGTTCAAATCCCTCCAGTCACCCCACCGGCCGGCGCAGAAGCGCCGGTCTTTTTATTCCTCGCGCCCGGTCCCGGAGGCGCGCTGGCGCATCAGCCGCACCCGCGCCGCGCTGAGGGCAAGCTTGAGGCGCAGGCCGAGCGCCCCCTCGCGGAAGCGCACGCGCGCCGCGCCCCGGACAAAACGTCCTTTCAACCGCTGCTCGGCCATGCGCCGCGCCTGGAGCGACTGGATCAGGTCTTCCAGCGCGTCCGCGTCCTGATCGCTGGGGCGGCGCAGCCCGAAGACTTCCCAGATGCTGATCTCGCCGGTGTCGGTGATTGGC
Organism: Aggregatilineaceae bacterium; assembly: GCA_035325905.1. GTDB lineage: Bacteria > Chloroflexota > Anaerolineae > Aggregatilineales > Aggregatilineaceae > DYGX01. Next base: position 3,120 of record DAOKYY010000050.1, read on the forward strand.
GTCTGCGGCGGCAGGCCAGGCCGCGCCTCCGGCGGGCTGGCGGCGGCTTCCTTCGCCAGCTCGGCCGGGCGCAAACCGCCCGGCGGCGTGCCAGCCAGTTCCTTCGTCGCGTCGGCGGGGCGGCGGAAACGGGCGTAGGGGTCCACCTCGGCCTGAGCGGGCGGCGCGGGCGGCTTGATCTCGCCCGGCGGCGGCGCTTCGGGCACCGGCGGCTTGATCTCGGCGGGCAGCGGAATCGGCGGCTCAGGCGCGTGCGGAGCGGGCCGCTCGACCACGCTGGACGATGGCTGGACCGAGGGGATGCCGTGCGCCGGGGTCACGCGCTGATGCAGCGGAATCTCGTCTTCGTCCGCCTGATCGGCGGCGGGCGGCGCTGGCGCCTCCGCGCCTTCGCGCGCGGCGGGGGCAGACGGCGCGCTCTGGGGCTGAGTGTCGGCCATCGGATCGACGGCCGGCTCAATCGCGGCCAGCTCGCTGACAAATGACGGCTCCGCAGGCACAGGCGCAGCCACCTGCGCGGGCTTGGCGGGCGGCTCGCCCACCTCGACGCCCTGTCCGTCGCTCGCGGCGGCCTGTCGCGCGGCGTAAGCGGCGCGCTCGTCGGCGTTGAGGCGGCCCCGGATCGAGGCGCGGGCGCGGGCTTCCTCGTTCATGCGCTGGCCGAGCGCGTCCACCTCGCGCCGGAGCTGGCGCAGGCTGTCCGTCACCATCTGCGCCAGGGCGCGGTTCCCGCCGAGCCGGTCTTTCACGAAGCCGAAAACGCCCTTCGGCGTGTAATTCAGGGTCCACTGGACGCTGGTGCCATCCGGCCCCAGTTGCAGCCGCAGCCGCCCCTGGTACGACTTGTACGGGCCACCCTCGACGCGGTGGTACTCGTAGCCCATCCCCTCGACCCAGGCGGAGATCTCCTCGATCACGTCTTTGCCGCTGGCGAGGGCGCAGCGCCGCCGCACGCCGCTGCCGCGCTGCTGCGTGGTCAGCACGGAGACGCTGGTGTAACCGGCGTGCCAGCGCACAAGCTGGCTCTGATCCGAGATTACCTGCCAGACGGCGTCGGGCGGCGCATCGATCAGGATGCGCTGGTCGATCAACGGCACGGTAGACCGTCCATTCTAGACGCGCAAACCTCGAACTCGTGTGATGGGCGGGCCGGGTAGTGTGGCCCCCGGAGCTTTCATCTTAGCGTATTCCGCCGCGTCGATCCACTTCGGACCGGGCAGGGCATTCCGGGCTGATTTTGCCCCCAGTGACCGGACTTGGCAAGTCTGCCCTTCGGCGCCGAGTGTGCTACACTAGCGCCACGCGCCGCTTCTGCCATTTCGCCGCGCGCCAGCCTGCCGCGAGACTGCCATGCCCGGACCCTCCGTGATCTTCAGCTTCATTCTGGCGACGCTGTATGGCGCCGTGTTCCACCTGGTGAGCGGCGGCGACGCGCGCCGCCTGGCCCTGTTTCTGCTGGCGGCGTGGCTGGGCTTTGCGCTCGGCCATCTGGTAGGCGACCTGGTCGATCTGACGCTGCTCGATATAGGGCCGCTGCACGTGCTCCCGGCGACGGTCGGCGCGTGGCTGGCGCTGGTGGTCGCCCGGTTGCTGACGCGCCAGCCCTCGCGCCCCGGAGCGCGCTGAAACCACGCGCCAAAAGTGGCATTCAAGCGCCAATTCGCTAACCTATACAGTAGCAATCTGATTGTTTCTGCACAGGCGAGGGGGACACAACCCATATGGCCGGACGTGAGAAAACGCTGCCCGAGGTGAATCTTCGCCAGGAGCCGGAGCTGCCTGCCGTCAATTATCAGGGCCAGAGCGAAGAAAGCGGCGGGCGAAAGTGGTACTTCTGGGCGCTGGTTGGGCTGGCCGCGCTCGTCGGCGTGTTCGCGATCAGCCTGATCGCGGCGATCGCGATCGCGCTGCTCGCCGATCCCCAGGATGCGGCCAACTGGGTCGGCCTGATCCGCGACGTGTTCATCATCGTGCTGGCGCTGGAAGGCATGTTGATGGGCATCGCGCTGATCGTGCTCGTGATCCAGCTTGCCGCGCTGGTCAACCTGTTGCAGAACGAAGTCACCCCGATTGTGGACAACGCCAGCGAGACGGTCTCGACCGTGCGCGGGACGGCGCAGTTCATGAGCGAGAACCTGGTCCAGCCGGTCGTGCGCTTCACCGCCATCACGGCGGGCGCGGGCGCCCTGCTGCGCGAATTGCTTGGCATTCGCAAATCGCTGCGCTCGAACTCCGACAAGCGCTGACGGCAGGCCGACGAGGAAGGGGTCTGATGGGCAAACGACAAGAGGAAGCCAATACCGGCAGCTTTCTCGGCGGGCTGCTGCTGGGGTTGCTGGTCAGCGCGCCGGTCGCGGCCTGGCTCAGCCCGTACAGCGGGCACCGGCTGCGCCAGACCATCCGCCAGCGCGGGCAGGTGATCGTGCGCCGCGCCGGGGAAACAGCGCAGCAGGTCAGCCATATCCCCGCCCGCATCACCGGAGGCGTGGGCCAGCAGGTTGGGCAGCTTCAGGACAAAGTGCGCGGGCGGGACACGCTAGACGCGGCGCTGGAAGAGGGGCGGGCGATCGCCGCGCAGCGCCGCAGCGGTCTGCCATACTAGAGGCAGTTCTCCACGTTTCTGCCCTGGCGCATGGCAGAATTTGCGGCGCTTGATGTGGGGCGATGCGTGCATCGCCCGTTTTTCTATCCGCCGGGCGCCCTTGCCGCGCCCCTACGCGAAGACTCAGGACCAAATCCCTAATTCAGATTAAACGGCGGCTCAGCGGCCCGGCGAGCCGCCATTTTTGCGCCTAGTCGCTTGCCGATGAAGCATTGGTCAGGAACGCGCGCGCTCGGCGAGGCTGAACGCGCCGGGAAGCTGCGCGAGCAGGTCGCTGGCGACGGTCGAGGACGTGGTCCCGGCGACCGCGGCGGCGCGCTCGCCCGCCGCGCCATGCAGCCACACCGCGCACAGCGCGGCGTCGAACGGCTCCAACCCCTGGCCGAGCAGGCTGGCGATCATGCCGCTGAGCACGTCGCCGGTTCCGGCCCGCGCCAGCGCCGCCGAGGCGAACGGCGAGACGGCCAGCCGCCCATCCGGGGCCGCGACGACCGTAAACGCGCCCTTCAGGACGACGATCGCGCTCCACGCGGCGGCCTTGTCACGCGCCAGCGCCAGCCGGTCCGCCTGCACGTCTGCTGTCTCCATCTCCGCCAGCCGCCCGAACTCGCCGGGGTGCGGAGTCAGGATCGTGCCGGGCGGCAGCAGCGCGGGCCAGCCCTCGATCGCGGCCAGCAGGTTCAGCCCGTCGGCGTCGATCACCAGCGGCGGCAGCGCCCCGCTATCCTCTGGCTCGGCAGCCTCGTCCCCGGCCCGCAGAAAGCCGATCGCGCGCTCCGGGCGGCGCTCCTCGCGCGGGCGCAGCAGCTCGCGCAGGAATTCGCCGGTGGTGTCCTCGCGCCCGAAGCCCGGTCCCAGCAGCAGGGCGGAGTACCCCGCCAGCTCCTGGCGGAGCACTTTGACCGCCGCCTCGTTGATCACGCCCATCTCGTGCGGCAGCAGAAGCCAGGTCGCTTCGGGCAGCATCCCGGCGAGCACCGGCATGATGATCTGCGGCGCGGCGACCGTCACCAGCCCGGCCCCGCTGCGGTACGCGGCGGCGGCGGCCAGGTACGCCGCGCCGGTGTAGTTCAGGCTCCCGGCGACGACCATCGTCTTACCGAACGTCCCCTTGTGGCTGTCGCGCGGGCGGCGGGGCAGGCGGCTGCCGACCTCGGCGGCGTCGATCAGCAGCGGCGCCGCCTGCATGTCGGGCAGATCGTCCGGCACGCCGATGCCGGCAACATACAGCGTCCCGGCGGCCTGGGCGCCGGGGAAGGCGAGCAGCCCCGGCTTGGCCGCGCCAAAGGTGATCGTCTCGTCGGCGCGCAGCGTCGCGTCGTCCAGCGCGCCGGTGTCCGGGTCCAGCCCGCTCGGGACATCGACCGCGACGATCAGCGCGCGGCGCTCTGACGGGGGGGTGTCCGAGCGAGCGGGCTGGCTCAGCGGCGGGCGCGGCGCGCTCGCGTGGCGAGCGTCCAGCGCGCGTCGGGCAGCGTGCAGCAGGCGGGCGGCGACGCCCTCCAGCGGCAGGCGGACGCTCGTCCCGAACAGCGCGTCGATCACCACGTCCGCCCCGGCGATCATCTTCTTCAGCGCGCGGAAGCTCTGCCCGGCGTCCTTTTCGGCGTCAACCATCACCACGCCGGCGTGCTGCGCGGCGGCGAAGACCGCGTCTTTCTTCGGGTCGCGCGGCTGGAGCAGGATCGCTTCGACCGTCACCCGGTCGCCGGCTTCGCGCAGCACGCGCCCGGCGACCAGACCGTCGCCGCCGTTGTTGCCGGGGCCGACCAGGATCGCGACGCGCGGCGCGTCCACGCCGTCGAGCAATTCCCGCACGCGCCCGGCGACGGCGCGCCCGGCCAGGTCCATCATGTCAGCGTAGGTGTGCCCGCTCGCGTCGGTGGCTTTTTCGATGGCGCGCATTTGATCGACGGTGACGATTTTCGGCATAGCGTCTTTTCCCTCGCTACGTTAGGCACCTAGAAACCTGGAAAGAGGCGGCGGATCGCAACCCGCTAAGAGTATAACAGGCTTGCGCCCTGGTGGAGGGCGAGCGGAGGAAAATGGAGCGGGCTGGCGGCCCGCTCCAATCGGTCGTGCTAATAGGCATCCAGGTCGACAAAGTACGCCGAGGCGGCGCGGTCGATCAGCTCCTGGGTGAGCGCGGGTGGCGTGTTCTGGTAGCGCGCGATGTCGAGCAGCTGCTCGACGATGTCGCGCGGGTGGACGGCGCGCAGCTTGCGGCCGGCCTTGTCGTACCACTCGCGCAGCAGGTACGCCAGCGCCTTCTCGTCGTAGGGCACGCGCTTGGCCTCGCACACCTTCTGGAAAATGTCGCGGAACTGCTCGCGTGTCGGGTCGCCGACCTCGATCTTGTGCGGGATGCGGCGCAGAAACGCCTCGTCCACCAGGTCGGCGGGCGGCATGTTGGTGCTGAAGACGATCAGCACGTTAAACGGGATCTCGATCTTGCGCCCGGTCGAGAGCGTCAGGAAATCGACGCGGCTCTCCAGCGGCACGATCCAGCGGTTGAGCAGATCACGCGGGCGGACCTGCTGGCGTCCAAAGTCGTCGATCAGGAACATGCCGCCGTTGGCTTTCATCTGGAACGGCGCCTCGTAGTATTTGTTGTTCGGATCGTAGACGAGGTCGAGCGTTTCCAGCGTCAGCTCGCCGCCGACCATGATCACCGGGCGGCGGATGCGCAGCCAGCGCGGGTCGCGTCGCTCGCCGGTGGCGGTCACGCGGCGCTGCGGATCGTCGTCGTCCGGCAGGACCTGGTGATTGATGTTGTCGAAGACGCGCACGACCTGGCCGTCGATGTCCACCGCGTAGGGAATCCACATCGGCGCGCCGAGGATCATCGTCCCGACCTTCTGCGCGATGGTCGTCTTGCCGTTGCCGGGCGGGCCGTACATGAAGATCGCCTTGCCGGAATTGACCGCCGGGCCGATGCGCCCGTACATGTCCTCGCTCAGCGTCATCCCGCGCAGCGCCTTTTCGAGCAGGTCACGGTGCACCGTCAGGCGGGCGCGGGCCTGCGCGTTCATCGCCGCGACGTACTGGTCAAGCGTGACCGGGCACGGCCCGGCGTACTGCGTGCGCGCCAGAGCCTCGTGCGCTTTTTCCAGACCGCGCAGGGTCAGCACGTACTCATACGCGCCAGAGCCAAGCCCTCCCCCGCCGCCCCGCACCTCGACAAATTTCTCGCGCTTCAGGGTTTCGAGCACCAGCTCGATGACGCCGGTGAAGGGCAGGTGCATCTGGTCCGCGACCTCGTTACCGTTCAGATAGCCGCCGAAATACAGCGTCTTGATCGCGAGGTCCGACAGAATGCCGATGTTCAGGCCGACATCGCGCATCGAGCGGATCGGCGGCGGCGCCCAGGAGCCGGTCGGGCCGGTCTGACCGCGCGCCTGCGAAGGAGGGAGGGGCCGGGTCATAGGCGGATCTCCTGTATCACTGCGCCCGCGCGCAGAACCTCGTCCTCGGTGTTGTAGCAGTGCGGCGAAATGCGGATGTGCGGCCAGCCCGCCGCGTCGAGATGCCGGGTGATGCGGACGTTCGCGGCGTTCAGGGCGTCGAGATAGGCGGCGGCGGTGGCATTGGCCTGCGCGAGATCAGCGCCCGGCACGCGAAAGGTCACGATCGGCCCGCGCAGCGCCGGATCATCCGGCGTGATGACCTCGAAGCCGCGTGCGCGCAGGTCGTCAATCGCCAGCGCGGTCAGGTGCGAGGTCCATACGTCGATGTCCGGCAGGCCAAGCTCGCTCAGAAAGCGCACGCTGGCGAGCAGGGCGACCATGTCCAGCAGGCTGGGCGTGCCCATATAGAAGCGCAGCGCGGCGGGGCGCGGCGCCAGGTCGTACCGCAGCCAGTGCTCCCAGCCCTCGACCGCGTTCGCGCCCACAGAGAGGAACTTCAGGCGCTCGGCGGCGGCTTCGCGGACGTACATCAGCCCTACGCCCGGCGCGGACATCAGCGATTTTTGCCCACCGGCCAGCAGCACGTCGATCTGCCCGGCCTGCACGTCGATCGGGATGTGCCCGGCGGACTGGATCGCGTCCACCACGAACAGGATACCGCGCGCGCGGCAGAACGCGCCGAGCGCGGCGAGATCGGCGCGGTGCCCGCTGAAGAACTGCACCGAGCTAACCACCACAACGCGCGTGCGCCGGCCGGCGGCTCGCTCCAGCGCGGCGAGCGACAGCCCGCCCTGATCCGCCGGGACAAGGCGTAGCTCCACGCCCTGACCGGCCAGCGCCATGAACGGGTAGACGTTCGACGGAAACTCCACGTCGCACATGATGACGTTATCGCCCGGCGACCAGTCCACCACCCGCGCCAGGACGTTCATCCCGCCGGAGGTGCTGGTCAGCGGGACGACTTCGTGCGGGCGCTCGGCGTTGACGAAGGCGGCCAGCTCGGTCGAGAAGCGGGTGAAGACATCTGCCAGCAGATCAGGGCCGGGCATGAAGAAGCTCGCCGGATCGCTGGCGAGCCGGTCCGCCGCCTGGTGGACGATCTCCAGCGTCGGGCGGGGCAGCGGCGAGATGCTGGCGTGATTGAGGTAGGTCAGATGCTCGGTGATCGGAAACGCCTGGCGCGCGGCGTCAAGGGAGTAAGCGGGTTGGGTCACGAGTTCCTCAGCGACTGGTCATAGTGCGCGCCCAGGGGGGCGCGCAGGGCGCCGGAGTCGCACCCGGCAGCCGGAAACGCTGGCCTTATTATACTCAGTCCATCCCGGCGGGATACCCGCGCCAAGCGGGCGATCCTTAAGATTCTGTAACAAAACCCTAACCTGCGGCGGGCCAGCGTAGGTTGCCGGTCCCGGATCGGGATGCTATACTGGCGCGCTAATCGTCCAGACGCGCTCAGAGTGAATTGGACCGCCTGATGATTGATCGCATTCAGTGGTTGGGACACGGTAGCTTTCGTATTCAGGGTCCCCCTCTGATTTATATCAACCCCTGGCGGATCGCGCGCAACGCGTTCCACGCCGATATTGTGCTCATCTCCAACGACCAGTACGATCACTGCTCGCCTGCCGACATCGAGAAGCTGCGCGGCCCGCAGACGGTCGTCGTCGGCAACGCGGCGGCGGCGGTCGCGCTCGGCGCGCCGATGACCGTGCTGCGCCCCTGGCAGAGCATCAACCTGGGTCCGGCGCGTATCACGGCCGTCCCGGCCTACACCTTCACGCCGCATCACCCCGTGGCGAAGGGCGAGCTGGGCTACATTATCTCGCTCGACTACTACGATACCTACTACGCCGGGATGACGGACGTGATCCCGGAGCTGAAGCATGTCCAGGCCGACATCGCGATCGTGCCGGTCGGGGCAGGGCAGGGCACGATGAACGTCGAGCGCGCGGCGGAGTTTCTCAACGCCATGCATCCGCGCTGGGTCGTGCCGAGCCACTGGGGAACGCTGGGCGGCACGCAGCTTGACGTGCAGATGCTCGACAACGCGCTGCAAGAGGACGTCACGGTCGTCGTTCACGAAACGGTCCGCTGAGAAGACAGGCTAAAATTGGCCGGATCAAATGTTGCGCGCGGCTCGTTTCTTGTGGTATAGTGATTTCGAGTACAAAATAGTGACTTGGCGCTGCAAAAGAGTTTTCTGCAAAAGTGCTTAGCACGACGAAAAGTCCGCTTTTGTAGTTTAAGCCATTTGCTCGCGACTAGTCCGGTTATAGGAGAAAACCACTTAGTACGTTAGTGGCAAGGTTTGACCACCTCATCCACCCGAAAAAACGATTTAGGCACTTAGTAGGCGATTTAGACGATAACCTGAGAGGCGGCTAACGGGGCCGCCTCTCTGTTTGTATTCTCTCTGACGCAGTGAGCCGCTATGCAGCGGGCAGAGAACGGGTCAGGGCATCGGGATCAGCGTGCGGAGCCGCAGCCCCCGCGTATCCGCCACCGACTCGGCCACCCAGCCCGCAACGCCATCGGCGGCGCGGACCTGCCACCACTGCAAGCCATCGACCGTGCGCGGCCCGCCCAGGACTGTGACCAGCGTCCCGTTCGGCAGCGCGACCAGCAGCGAGCCACCCGGCGCGCTCCGCAAGTTGAGCGGCTCGCCGTCGGTCGTGTTGATGCGCGCGGCGTCCGTGCGCACGACCACCGGCCCCCAGGCCGGCGCGGCGATCTCGCCCAGGATGGGCGTCAGGTCGCGCAGGGCGCCTTGCGCGTCGAGGAAGAACGGCGTGCCGTAAAGCGCGTCCGGCGTGTCGTAGGCGACGACGACCGCTTCCTGCTCATAGAGTCCCCACAGAAAATCGATTCTGCCGCCATCCACCAGCGCGTCCGTGACGGCCAGCGGCTCGTCCTGGCCGGGCGCGCTGAGGTAGAGCCGCCACGCGCCGTTGCCGCTTTCGGCGGGCTGCGCGGCGAACGTCACCGTGCCGTTGGCGAATTGCTGCGCGCCGCGCGGCAACAGCCCCGCGCCCTCGTCGAGCAGCGGTTGCGCGCCAAGCGTGTCCGGCTCGACGCGCAGCACCTGGCCGCCGCCAGACGTGATGATCGCGTTGCCGTTGATCGACCACTGCGCGCCGGTGTAAGAGCCGGGTGGAAGGCGCGCCGCATCCCACACCGGCCAGACCTCGCCGGTGAGAATGTTCACGCGGGCCACGCCGAACCCGCCGCCGGTCTGCGCCCCGGCCAGGACTTCCGTGCCGTCCGGTCGCCACGTGATCGGCCCGGTGTAGGCGGTTGCGCCTGAGCTGGTGTAATCGCTGCGCGCCAGGTGAACGGTGCGGCCCTCCGCGCTGCGCAGCCAGACGCCATCCTGCGAGAAGTCGCCCGCCGCGCCGGGTTCCGCGCCCGGCGTTTGCAGCACATACGCCAGCCAGCCGCCCAGCGGCGACCACGCCAGCGCCTTCGGCACCAGGCGCGTCCCGTCCGGCCCGGCGGGCGGCGCGATCGGCAGGCCGCCGACCGTCATCTCGCCGTTGCGAGCGATGTAGGCGAGGGTGCCATCCGGCGCGACGCTGTACGCCTCGACGCCCCAGGGCGTAAAGCTCAGCTGCTCCGGCGCGGTTAGCCCCCATTGCAGCCGCCAGACCTGCGGCGCGCCCGCATCGCCGCCGAGGTAATAGAGCGTTTCGGGCAGCGCGTCGATTTCTTCCAGGCCGGTCAGCGCGAAGATGTCGCGCCCGGTGCCGCCGATCGCGCGCCCGCTGCCGTCGTCCAGCGGCGGGACGGTCGGCGGGCTGGACGGCGTGCGCGTCGGGGCCAGGGTCGGCGGCAGCAGCGCGGGGGTCGGGGATGTGGTCGGGAGCGCAGTTACGGGCGGCGTGGCGCTCGGCTCCAGCCGCGGCGGCGTCTCCGATGGCGCGAGCGCCGGGGTCCCGGACGGCGCGGCGGTGGGGCTGGGCGGCAGCGTCGGGGCGCGGGTGGCGGTGGCAAGCTGCGCGACCGGCGTCGCGGTGATCACGCGCGGGGTAGGGCTTTGCGTTTGCGTCAGCGTGCACCCGGCCAGCGCGGCCAGTGCGACGACCAACGCGATGAATTTGGCACAGAAACGACCCATCACACGACAGCGACACCCTTCCAACACAGGCGCACCAGTTTACCACATCCCGGCACGGAGCCAACGAAAAAGGGAGCGCCCGCGCGCCCCCTTCGCCTTGCACGTAGACCGGTCCTGCGGGTGGATCAGGCCGCGCTTTCGAGCTTACCGTCGTCGTTCCAGCGCAGGACGCGGTTGTTTTCGAGGATAATCTTGGGCCGCGCCTTGCCGCGCATGACCTCGGCATCGACCACGACGCGCCGCACAATCTCCTTGAAGGATGGAATTTCGTACATCACGTCGAGCAGCGCGCTTTCGATGATGCTGCGCAGCCCGCGCGCGCCCGTTTCGCGCGCCGACGCCAGGTCCGCCGCCGCCTGAAGCGCGTCGTCGGTGAACTCCAGCGCCACGCCGTCGAGCGCGAACATCTGCTGGAACTGCCGGACGAGCGAGTTCTTCGGCTCGGTCAGGATGCGCACCAGCGCGCCGCGATCGAGCGGATCGACGACCGTGATCACCGGCAGGCGCCCGACGAGTTCCGGGATCATGCCGAACTTGATCAGGTCTTCCGGCGCGACCTGGTGCAGAAGGCCGGTCTGAGTCGCCTGGCCCTCGGCGGCCTGCGCGCCAAAGCCGAGCGCGCCCTTCGCGCCGACCCGCCGCGCGATCGTCTCTTCCAGGCGGTCGAACGTCCCGCCGCAGATGAACAGAATCTTGCGGGTGTCGATCTGGATGAACTCCTGATGCGGGTGCTTGCGGCCGCCCTGCGGCGGCACGTTCGCCAGCGTGCCCTCGATGATTTTCAGGAGCGCCTGCTGGACGCCTTCACCACTCACGTCGCGGGTGATCGACGGATTATCGCCCGATTTGCGCGTCGTCTTGTCGATCTCGTCGATGTAGATGATGCCCTGCTCGGCGCGCTTGATGTCGAAGTCCGCCGCCTGGATCAGGCGCAGCAGGATGTTCTCGACATCTTCGCCGACGTAGCCCGCCTCGGTCAGCGAGGTGGCGTCCGCGATACAGAACGGCACGTCGAGCATCCGCGCGAGCGTCTGGGCCAGGAGCGTCTTGCCGCTGCCGGTCGGCCCCATGAGCAGGACGTTGCTTTTCTCCAGCTCGACATCGCCGCTCATGCCCCCCGCGTTGATCCGCTTATAGTGGTTGTAGACCGCGACCGACAGCACGCGCTTGGCTTGTTCCTGCCCGACGACGTACTGGTCGAGGTGCTCGACGATCTCGCGCGGCGATGGGACGTGCTCGATCAGGAAGTCGCCGCTCTCGTCAAAGCGCGGGACGTCTTCGTTGAGCACTTCCATGCACAGATGGACGCATTCGTCGCAGATGAACGCGCCATCCGGGCCGGAGATCAGACGGTTCACTTCGTCGGCGGCGCGCCGGCAAAACGAACAGCGTTGGGGTCCAATCAACTGGGTCACTTCGACTTGCTGTCCTCGCTCTTGTCCTCTTTTTCGGTTTTGGCTGGCGGCTCAAGGATCCCATCGATCAGGCCGTAGTCGAGCGCCTGCTGGGCCGTCATGTAGAAGTCGCGGTCGGTATCTTCCTCGATGCGCGACAGGGGCTGCCCGGTGCGCTCCGACAGAATCTTGTTGAGCATATCGCGCTGGCGCAGGATCTCGCGCGCCTGGATCTCGATGTCGCTCGCCTGCCCGCCGCCGCCTGAAGACCAGGGTTGGTGCATGTGGACCGTAGCGTTGGGCAGCGCGTAGCGGCGGCCCTTCGTCCCGGCGGTCAGCAGCACCGTCCCGAAGCTGGCCGTCAGACCCACCGCGACGGTCATGACCGGCGGGCGAATCTGGCGGATGGTGTCGTAGATCGCCAGGCCCGCGTAGATCACGCCGCCGGGGCAGTTGATGTAGAGCTGGATCTGCCGGTCCGGGTCCTCGCGGTCGAGGAAGAGCAGCTGGGCGACGATCAGGTTCGCGACCTGGTCGTTGATCGGCGTGCCGAGGAAGACGATGCGCTCCTTCAGCAGCAGCGAGTAGATGTCGTAAGCGCGTTCCCCGCGCCCGCTGGTCTCAATGACCATCGGGATCAGGCCATTGTACGAGTCAAGCATGGTGGCTCCCTTCATGGAGGGGCGCCGGGCGTGAGATGTCCCGGCGCCGTCCGAAACGTTATTCGTCCGCCGAAGCGGTGTCGTCAGGTTCGTCCGTGGGCGGCTGCTCCACCGCGAGGCCGGCCACGGCCTCTTCGCCGGGCGTGTCCGCCGCGCTCGCCCCGGTCTCGGCGCCCGGCTGCGCGTCGCCCGCGCCTTCAAGCTGGCCCTTCGTCACCGGGGCCTCTTGGGGCGTTTCGACGGCGGCGACATTCGCCGGGGTGTCTTCGCTCTTGTCTTGCGGAGCGGGACCCTTCGGCGGGTTCTCGCCCCGGGCGATGGCGAGCAGGCGGCCGGTCGCGCGGTTGGTCGCCAGCCGGTTGCCAATGTTCGCCCGGCTCTGGTCGGACATCAGGAACTGCCGGAAGCGACCGGCCTGATCGCCGCCGAGCGCCTCGCTCATGGCGTCGATCTCGGCCTCGATATCCGCGTCGCTGACATCCAGCTCTTCCTCGTCGACCAGTTTGCCGAGAGCCAGCGCGCGCTCGGCGCGCTCGATCGCGCGCGGGCGGTATTGCTCGCGGATGTGCTCCTCGGTCTGGCCGGTGATCTTCTTGAAATCCTCCAGCGTCAGCCCCTGCTGGCGCAGCGAGCGGTCGAACTCGACCAGTAGCTCGCTCAGATAGTCCTGCACCAGCTCCTCAGGGTAGCGGAAGGTCGCGCCCGCGACAAGCTGCTCCAGCGCCCCTTCGAGCGTCTTCTGGTCCGCGACGTTGCGCGCGGCCTGCTGAAGCTGCTCGCGCGTATTTTCGCGCAGCGCGTCAATCGTTTCGACCTCGCCGCCGCTGATCTTGGCGGCTAGCTCGTCGCTCCAGTCCGGCAGCACGCGCGAGCGGACGCGCGCGACGTGGGCGTCGACCCAGATCGTGCGCCCGCGCAGCTCGGTCGCGTCGAAGTCGTCAGGGATGTCGAGCGTAAAGTTCGTGTGGTCGCCCGCGCTCAGGCCGACCAGCCGCGCCGAGAAGCCGGGGAACAGGTCGCGCTCGTCGTCGCGCACCACCCGGTCCCAATCGTGCTGGTGGAGGATTACGCGGCCTCGAGGCGCTTCGTCCTCGTCGTCCTCGTCGTCCTCGTCCTCGTCATCCTCGTCTTCGTCTTCGTCGTCTTCGTCGTCATCCTCGTCGTCTTCGTCGTCCTCGTCGTCTTCGTCGTCTTCGTCGTCGTCATCCTCGTCGTCCTCGTCCGACATTAAGACGACTTCGATGTGCTCGAAGGTGACGCGATCGCCCATTTCAGCGGGGCGGTCGACCGGCTCAAGCTCGGCCTGTTCTTCGCGCAGATTTTCCAGGGCGTCGCTGACCATCTGATCGTCGACTTCCTCGACCTCATGTGTCTCGCGGATCGCGCGGTAATCGCCCAGCTCGACCGTCGGGCGCAGCGGCACGACGAAGGTAAGCTGGCGCCCTTCCTGGTCGATATTTTCCAGGCTGCCGGGCGCGTAGGGGTCGATCTGGGCCTGCTCCAGCGCCTCGCGGTAGATGTCGTTGCCCAGGTCCTCGAGCGCCTCGCTAAGCACATAGTCGCGCCCATAGAGGTTCATCACGACGTTGAGCGGCGCTTTGCCGGGGCGGAAGCCGGGGATGCGGCCCTTCTTGGCGATCTCGCGCGCGGCGCGGACCATCGCGCGCTCCAGGCGCTGCTCGTCCACTTCGACGGTCAGACGAGCGGTGTGATTTTCGAGGTGTTCGGTTTGGATGTTCAACATTCTGCCCTTCACTGTCTCGCGACGCTGCGATTATAGCACTTCGCGCTGGCCCTCAGCTATGCGCCAGCCGCACTTCTTACAGAGGTTTAACGAAGCGAACGGGGCGCACTCCGGCGCCCCGCACGATAGGCATGGTGGGGAAGATGGGACTCGAACCCATACGGATTTCTCCACATGATCCTAAGTCATGCGCGTCTGCCAGTTCCGCCACTCCCCCAGGGGGTTGACGCCCCATTATAAAGGGCAATTGGCCTTTCGGAAAGGGGAAATCGGGCGGCCGCAGGGCGCCTCACGCCGTCTCGACGAGCGGGAGCGCAAACGAGAAGGTGCTGCCTTCGCCCGGCGCGCTGTCCACCTCGATCGCGGTCCGCATCCCATCGGCCAGCAGCATCGCCAGCGCCAGCCCGGTTCCGGCGCCCTGGTAGCGGCGGCGCGACGAGCGGTCCACCTGGTAGAACACCTCGAAAATCTGGTCCTGCTCTTCGGGCGGGATGCCGATGCCGGAGTCTTCGACCGCGAACCACACGCGCCCGGCGTCGAGCGGGGACGCGATCAGGTAGACCGGCGCGTCCGGCGGGCTGAACTTCAGCGCGTTTTCGAGCAGCAATTGGAGCAGGCGGGCGGTCGCCGTCCGGTCGCCGAGCACAATCGCGTCACTCGCGCTGTTGTGAACCTCGATGCGCTCGACCTGATGCTGCCAGGTCCAGCTGCGCTCCAGGTGCTTCACCGCGCCGGACAGGGCGTCGGCCACAATGAACGGCGCGAGCGAAATCGCGTGCGCCTGGGCAAGCTGCTGGATGTTGTCCACCACCTCTTCGAGCCGGGCGGCGGCCTCGCGCGCCATCGTGTCGAGCGCGCTGGAGCGGGCGGGCTGGTTGGCCGGGTCGAGCAGCATCGCGATCGCGGTCTTGACCTGAAGCAGCGGCGTGGATAGCTCGTGCGAGACATTGCGGATGATGTCGGCGCGCAGCACGTCGATCTCGCGCGCCCGGTTGGCGCTGGCGCTGGGCAGCAGGCGGGTGAACTGGCGCTTGAGCCGGAGCAGGTAGCGGGTTGTGGTGTGTAGCTCGCGCAGGTCGACCGGGGTCAGCAGCAGCGCGTCCGGCTGGAGATCAGGCGCGTCGTCGATCCAGCCCGCGTCGGTCTCGGCCAGCAGCATGACGGGGACGTAACCCAGCTCGGTCCGGTTCTTGATCGCCGCGCACAGATCGTAGCCCTTGTCCGGGCGGCGCTGCGCGTCGATGATGACGAGGTCGAAGCGCTCGGCGCGCAGCATCGGCAGCGCGGCGTCGAGATGCGGGGCGGTCACAACCGCGTGGCCTTCGGCGTGCAGCGCGCGGCGGAGCGTGGTCTCGACGCTGCGCGTGCCCGCGACGAGCAGAAGCGTCGCGGGGGATGCCCCGGTTGAGCCACCGGCGCGCTGCCGTAGATCGTGTGTGGTCGATCTCACCGTTGCCCAGTCCTACCTGGAAACCCCTACAGGGGTCATTTTACCCCGGCGCCTCGATACGCGGTAGCGAGCCGGGTCCGCGCCCGGTTTGAGTATGATAAAGATTGCGCTTCAACTGCGCCGATCTCTACCCCACGCTGACCGGCCCGCAACAGACCTCTAACCCGCGCGTGAACTGGTGCCCCGGCAAGGGGCAGGGTACAATAACAAAGACGATTGTCATAAATAAACGCTCCGAATGGATCGAGTTCTCTTTTCCAGGCGGCTGACCCGCGCCTTAGCGTGGAGGGTGCGTTATAATCGCCGCGTTTTCCCCGCACACGACGCGGTGTGAAGAATCACAGAGAGGTGTTCAGTGAGCAACGAGCAACTGCACGACAGCGTGATGAAGGCGCTCAGCACGGTGATGGAGCCGGAGCTGCACCGCGACCTCGTGACGCTGAACATGATCCGCGATCTGACGATTGACGAGGCTGGCGTGGCGCATATGCGCGTGATGCTGACGACGCCCGCTTGCCCGCTGAAAGACGTGATGGGCCGTGACATCCAGGCGGCGGTGACGCGCGTGCCGGGGATCAGCGGCGCTCAGATCAAGTGGGACTCGAACGTCCCGACCGACGGGCGCATTTTCGGCCAGATTCAGACGCCGATCCGCAGCGTGATCGCGGTCAGCAGCGGCAAGGGCGGCGTCGGCAAAAGCACCGTCGCGGTGAACCTGGCCGTGGCGCTGGCCCAGAGCGGCGCGCGCGTCGGCCTGATGGACGCCGACATCCTCGGCCCGAACATCCCCAAGATGGTCGGCCTGGGGTACGCCCAGCCGCCGATCTCGCCCAGCAAGAAGCTGATCCCGTTCGAGGTCTTCGGGCTGAAGGTGATGAGCATGGGCTTTCTGGCCGACCCGAACACGCCGATGATCTGGCGCGGCCCGATGCTGCACGGCGCGATCCGCCAGTTTTTCACCGACGTGGACTGGGGCGAGCTGGATTACATGGTGGTGGACCTGCCGCCCGGCACCGGCGACGCGCAGCTTAGCCTGGCGCAGTCGGTCCCGCTGACCGGCGCGATCATCGTGACGCAGCCGCAGAGCGTCGCGATCGACGACGCGCGGCGCGGGCTGGCGATGTTCGAGAAGCTGAACGTCCCGATCCTGGGCGTGATCGAGAATATGTCGGGCGAGCTATTTGGCGAGGGCGGCGGCGAGGCGTTCGCCAACGAGCGCGGCGTGCCGTTCCTGGGCCGCGTCCCGCTGACGGCGGACGTGCGGATTGGCGGCGATCAGGGCCATCCGATCGTGGCCGACGACCCGGACTCCCCGGCGGGGCAGGCGTTCCGCACGCTGGCGGAGATGGTCGCGGCGCGCGTGAGCGTCACGCTGCTGGCCGGGCAGCAGAACACCATCCCGCTCAACGTGATCCGGTAGCGGCGCGCGAACCTGTATTCACCGGCGGCCCTGGCGCAGAGGATGCGCCGGGGCCGTTTTGTTTCGTGCGGTGCGTGGCCCGCGAAAGCCGCATATAATAACCCTGCCGGATGGGCCGGTGACTCGGCGTGGAAAGAAGGGCTGCATGGGGGACGATCGCCTGATTGGACTGATCGCGGCGCACATGGCGCGCTATCCCGCGCTGGAGGTGGTGGACATCTACAAGCTGCTGCACCAGGCGACATTCGGGCCGGGGCACGCGATCGCGGACAAGAAGGCGGCGCGCGAGTGGCTGGAGCAGGAAGCGGGGCAGGCGGGCGCCGCGACCGGCGAGCCGCTGGTCGAGAGCGCGCACCCTGAGGGGCACATCGTCCGCCTGCACCTGCGGCCCTACCTGGCGCAGGGCGGCCAGCTAAAATGGCTGCTTGAGGCGTTCGTGCGCTCGGCCAGCGCGGTCAGCGGCGACCCCGCCGTGATGGCCGCGCGCTGGCAGGCGTTCGCGGACGTGTGCCAGCCGGGCGGGCCGCTGGCCGGGGAATTCCCGGCGCGCGAATTGCGGCTGTTCGGGATGGTGCGCGCGGCGGAGCACTGGCCGGCGGTCCATCACTCCCCGGCCTACGGCGCGGCCTACGACCCGCGCTATCGCGTTCTGGTGGCGGGGGAAGCGGCGGCGCTGTGCGACAGGCTCGGCGTGCCGTTCGAGATCGCGTAGGGCGCGTCCGTCTCGCCGGGGATGTGCCTGCGCCCGTTGATCACCCGGCGGATGGCGTAGGGGCCTTTCCCCTGCGATTCGTAGTAGGTCCGCATCAGCATTTCCATCATCAGCCCCAGCAGGACGGACTGGATCGCCAGCACGCCGAACAGCGCGATCAGCACCGGCAGGGGGGTGTCCACCCGCCAGCCGCCGCCCGTCACGCCGCTGATCAGCATGACCAGCGCGCCCAGCCCCGCCAGCCCGGTCAGCAGGAAGCCGGCGCCGCCGAAGATGTACATCGGGCGCGTGTTGTACTTGGTCAGGAAGGTCACGGTCATCAGGTCCAGCACGACCTTGAGCGTCCGCCACAGCCCATATTTCGACTTGCCGTGAATGCGCGGGCGGTGGTTGACCACGCGCTCGACGATCCGCGCCCCGGCGGCGTTGGCGAGCACCGGAATGAAGCGGTGCATCTCGCCGTAGAGCCGGACGTGGTCGAGCACCTCGCGGCGGTAGGTCTTCAGCGTGCAGCCATAGTCGTGCAGCGAGACGCCGGTGACGAGCGAGATCAGGCGGTTGGCGATGCGCGAGGGCAGCTTGCGCGAGAGGGCGCGGTCCTGGCGGTTGCGCCGCCACCCGCTGACCAGGTCGTAGCCTTCCTCGTCCATCTGGGCCAGCATCAGCGGGATGTCGTGCGGGTCGTTCTGGAGGTCGGCGTCCATCAGCGCGATGATCGCGCCGTGGGCGTGGTCGATCCCGGCCTGGATCGCGGCGGTCTGGCCGAAGTTGCGGCGCAGCAGCACGACGCGCACCGTGTCCGGGTGCGCCTCGGCCAGCGCGGTGATGCGCGCGGCGCTGGCGTCGCGGCTGCCGTCGTCCACGTAGACGATCTCGTAGCGCAGGCCCAGCCGGTCGAGCACGCCCGTTAGCTCGGCGTGCAGCGGCCCGATGTTGTCTTCCTCGTTGTAGACCGGAAGGACAACGGACAGATCGAAGGGGTGGCCGTGAGTCACGGGCGGGGTCGCGGTCTGCGTCACCGGGAGGCTCCTGTCTGGATTGCGCGCTTCGCGGCAGGCGGACCAGTTGTCAAAGCGCGTTCAACCGTTATTACGCCGCGCGGCCCGGCGCGTTGCGCTCAGGCGTCGGGCTGGTCCAGCGGCTCGGTGTGGATCGTCACGCGCTGGAGCAGCGGCAGCTCCGCGCGCAGCGCGGACTCTACGTGCTCCGCGATGCTGTGCGCTTCGTCCACGCTGACGCTGCCCGGCAGCCCGCAGCACATCGTCAGCGCGTAGCCGCCCATCGTGAGCCGCAGGGTGGGCTTGCCCCACTCAGCCTTCGGAAATAGCTCGCGCGCCCGCGCCAATGCCTGGTCCCGAAGCTGGAGCGCGGCGTCGGTCAGCACCAGGGTCGAGCCGTGCTCGTTGGCTGGCTCGATGTGCGTCAGGACGGCGCGCACGTCGGGCAGGCGCTCTTTCAGGCGCGACTCAAGCTCGCTCGCCTGGCGGTGCGCCTCGCTGAGGGTCAGCCCCGGCGGAACCTCGACGTGTAGCTCAATCGCGACGCCCCGCTGCTGCGGAATGGTCACGATCTCGTGGACGCCGAGGCCCAGCGCGTCCCCGACAGCGCGCGCTTCGAGCGCGTAGTCGGTCGGCCCGTCGCGCCGGGGCGCGAAGTTGATCTGGATCTCCTCGATGTCCGGGTATTCGGCGCGGATACGCTCCTTCATCGCCTTCGCGATCGCGTAGGCGTGATCGGTCGTCACCGAGCGGTTGATGCGCGCGTCGATGTCCACGTAGACGGCGTCCGCCGGCCCTCGGCTGCGCACGCGGACGATCTCGTCCAGGCCCGGCACGTCGCCGAGCAGGCCCGTCACCTCGTCCGGGTTGAGCGTCTGCCGGTCGGACAGCACGCCGCTCGACTGGCCGATGATGCCCAGGCCGGTGCGCGCGATCACGACCACGATCACCAGGGCGACCAGCGCGTCCGCCCAGGGATAGCCGAGCGCGCTCGCCGCCAGACTGGCGATCACCGAGAGCGAGACGAACAGGTCGCTGGCCGTGTGCGAGGCGTCCGCCAGCAGAATCTCCGAGCGCAGCGCGTGACCGCGCCGCCGCTCGTAGAGGGTCACGCCCAGGTTGATCGCCATCGTGCCGATCATGACCGCGAAGCTGACCGGCGTCACGTCCGGCTCGCCGCCGTTGAGCAGCCGGTCGAACAGCGTTTGAAGAATCTCCCACGCGGCGACGAGCAGCATCCCGCCGATCGCCAGCGTCGCCAGCGTCTCAAAGCGGCGGTGGCCGTAGGGGTGATCCGCGTCGGGCGGCTGCGCGGCGAGCTTTATGCCGACCAGGCCGATGACGTTCGACGCCGCGTCCATCGACGAGTGAAAGCCGTCGGCGATCATCGCGACGGCGCCGGTGAGGATGCCGATCGCGATCTTTGCCACGGCGACCAGCGCGTTGAGGACGAGCACCTGCCACAAGACGCGGCGCACGTCGCGGGCGGACTCCTCGAAGGATTGAGAAGACACTTTAGGCGAAGCCTGAACTGTGGTCATAGCGTCCATTCTACCACAAGGGGCCGCTTCATATCAGGGCCGAATCCGGCGCGGATTGCGGGCAAAGGGGCTTGCCAAGCCGCCAAATCCGTCGTATAATGAAGCCGGATTAGAACGTATGTTCAATCGAGCCGCAGGGGGCACGGATGGGGAGCGATCGGCACGCGCACTGGCGTTCCGTGATCGAGCGGATTGGCGACGATCTGCCGGGCAGCGAGTTCGAGTACCGGCGGATGTTCGGGGCGGTGGGCGTCTACTCGCGCGGGCGCTTCTTCGCCGTGATCGGGGAGGAAGGGCTGGCGCTCAAGCTGGCGCCCGGCGATCGCGCGGCGCTGCTGGCGCTGCCCGGCGCGCGCGAATGGTCGATCAGCCGCCAGTACGTCGTCGCGCCGCCGGACCTGGCTACGGTCGCGGCGCTACGCCCCTGGGTTGAGCGCAGCGCGGGCTACGCGCAGACGCTGCCGCTGCCCAAGCGCCGCGCCCGCCGATGATCCGGCGCTTACGCGTCGCCTTTGGCCGCGTCCGACGCCAGGCGGTCGAGGCCATCGCTCAGATCGGGCGGGCACTCGCGCGCGGGCGCCCACGCGATCTGCCGGCGCGCCGCCTCGGCTTCGAGCGCGCGCCACAGGCCGGCGTGCTTGACCGGCTCGCCGGTCTTGGTGGTCCAGCCGCGCGCCCGCCAGCCCTTGATCCAGCGCGTGATCCCCTGGTGCAGATAGTCCGACGCGCAGTAAACGCGCGCCGCCGCGCCTTCGGGCAGGGCGCGCAGCGCGTCCAGCGTGGCGGCCAGCTCCAGCTGGTTGCTGCTCGCGGCGCGGGCGCGCCCGCTGAGCGTCTGGAATGGCTCGCCGCCTGGGGGAGCCAGCCGCGCAGCCCAGCCGCCGACGCCGCCGGGCGGGGCCGAGACCCGCAGCGCGATCCGCGTGGCGGAGTCGTCACCGGGGCGCGGCGGGGCGGGCGGCGCGATCCGCTCGCGGGCGGCGGTCGCCAGCCGGTCGACGCGCTCGTTGTGCTCGTTCCCGGCGTGCCCCTTGACCCAGCGCCAGGCGATCTGGTGCCGCCGAGTCTCCGCGCTGAGCGCCTGCCACAGATCGAGGTTCGCCACCTCGCCGCGCTTGCGCTGCCAGCCCGCCGCCTGCCAGCCGGGCAGCCACTCGGTGATGCCACGCCGCAGGTATTGCGAGTCGGTGTAGAATTCGACCGCGCACGGGCGCTTGAGGGCGCGCAGCGCCTCGACCGCGGCGGTCAGCTCCATGCGGTTATTGGTGGTGTTCGGCTCCGCGCCGGACAGCACGCGCTCCGCGCCGCTCGCGGCGATCAGCAGCGCGGCCCACCCGCCGGGTCCAGGGTTCGGCGCCGCGCCGCCATCGGTGTAGATCGTGACCTGATCGAGCGTTTCCATGCCTGCCCTTTCGCCGCCTGCGCGCGGGAAGAACCCGACCGCGCCGCCGGGGATGGTATAATACCGGACCCGATTCGGCAAGCAAGGAGGCGTCATGTTCGTCCCGTTTCCAACCGTCTACGACCAGATCGGCGCCGAGGGGATCGCGCGGGTCGTCGCCGCGTTCTACCGGCGCGTGGCCGAGGACCCGATCCTGCGCCCGATGTATCCCGAAGACGATCTCGGCCCCGCCGAGCGGCGGCTGCGCCTGTTCCTGATCCAGTTCTTCGGCGGGCCGCCCGCGTACTCCGACGAGCGCGGGCACCCTCGCTTGCGCCTGCGCCATTCTGCATTTAGGATTGATCAGGCGGCGCGCGACGTCTGGGTGCGGCATATGCTGGCGGCCGTGGACGAGTGCGCCATCCCGGAACCGGCCGCCGAAGTCATGCGCCACTATTTCGAGCGCACGGCGACCGGGCTGATCAACCGGGTATCGGTGGAGTGAGCGGAGGCGGACCAATGGCTGCTCGCCATGAACACACGCTTTCGTCCGATCGGATCGCGCAGTGGGCGGCGCGGCTGACGCGCGTCTCGCACCTGGGGCGGGTCGTGCTCGGCCTGGCGATTACGCTCGTGCTGGCGATCCTGGCCTGGGTTGTCGTCGATCGCATCGTGATTAACGAGTACGGCAACATGACCTCGACCTTCGTCGCGGTGGCGGTGGGCTTATTGGTCTATGGCGTCGGGTGGTGGGCGCTGGTCGGCTTTGACGACGATCCGCGCCGCCCCTGGCAGGCCGGACCCGCCGCCGTGTGGTTCGTGGCTGCTGGAGCCGCCGGACTGGTGGCGCTGGTTATGCTGGCCGTGCTGGGGCTGGCGTTCGGGTATGTCTTTTGAGCGATTAAATGCTCTGTCGAAATGATCTGGCGAATACGGCGATTCGCAGGGTTTACCTCACCCCT
>DAOKYY010000051.1:0-25413 GCA_035325905.1 Aggregatilineaceae bacterium
TGTCACTATGCTGTTGTTAAGGTGCCCAGAGAGATAAAAAACCAGCGTCTCCGCCGGTCCGCACGTCTACAGATGCACGTTCTGACGCGCTCTCCGTAGCCGACGGTCCCTCCTTGGTAGTAGCCAGTCGTAGCTGTCACCCATCCGCAACCTTCACGGATGCACCTATTATCATACCACACGGGGACAGCCCTGGCAAGAGCGATCTTTACGTTCTTAAGCTGCTCGCGCCGCCGGGGACAAGCTCCCATTCGGCAGCGCGGGGAGCATTATAGCCGACACAGGCGCCGTGTCAAGCCCAATTTTCGATTCGTGACATATTCATCGTAAGCCTGTCCACGCTCACTTCAGCCCGAGCCACGCCTCGCGATAAATCGCCCACTCCCGCGAGTCGGTCGCCGAGTAAATGTACAGCCCAATGCCGTCAAATGACTCCGCCGCCGGCATCTGCGCCCGGCCACGCTCGATCCCCTGCACGGCTGCTCGCACCGACTCGACCTCAGGATCGTGTCCCGGTGCGGCATCGTATGTCGGAATGGCGACCGCCAGGCGGGGCCGAGGCTCGATCCCCTCCAGCGCACCGGAATAGCTCTCCAACTGATAGGCCACCCACGCCTCAAACGCCTCGGCATCAGGCAGGCCCGCGGCATAGGCCATAATCACGATCTCGTCCACCAGCAGCAGACCGACCCGCTGCTTATAGTTCCCATCCCACGTCAGTTCCGGCGCAACAGACAGCCCCATCGGCACATCAGGATCGGACGGAATCCGGTCCGGCGGCGCGGCCAGCGAGAGCATCGCATCGGCGCCGATCGCCTCACGGAGCGCCCGCACCATCCGTACATAGGACTCGCTCCCGTTGGGAATCGCGTAGCTGTTGAGCTGCACGCCGTCGAATTGCCAATCGAACACTGCCTTCTGGGCCAGTTCAGCGGCGCGCGCACGCAGCGCCTCATCGGCGATCTGCTCGCTGGACATCCGCAGCCACAAGAGGACCTGAAGCTCTGGATAGCTCTCACGTAACTTTTCGCCGAACGCTGCTGCGTATTCCCCTTCGCGGACCGCGCCGTCGCTCAGCCAGGCGGCAGCTTCGAGATAGACGGTCCCGATCCGGTTGTCGCGCAACCGTTGGGCAATTTGCGCCGCCGAGTCCACCCCCTCCGGCAAAACCGCCCAAGGATCGAACTCGAACCAGGTGCGGTTATTGCGACTCGATTGGCTATCCGACGTCAGAGTCGGGACCACAAATTCGACCCCAATCAGAACAAGCACAACCAACGTTGCGACCGCACCGACCGCAACAGCAGCCCATCGCGGCCAGCCGCCACCTTCCTCGACCCGCACATGCCCGCGCGTCGACTGCTTGCGCGACGTCCGGCCGAACCTCACTCCCCTGCCTCCTGACCGTCTGCATCGCCGTCGCCATCCGACGAGTCATCAAACGAGAAGCGGGGCACGACAATCGGGACGCCCGCCGCTGCCAGCGCCTCGGCCTGGATCGTCCACATCGTCTCCTGGCTCGCGAGCGAATCGTGATCGTAGCCCAGCAAATGGAGCGTGCCGTGAATGACGGCCAGCAACAGCTCATCGCCGAAGGTGTGCCCCTCGGCCTCCGCCTGGCGCGCAAGGTAGGGCGCAGCGATAACCAGGTCGCCCAGATAGCCCGCGTCGTCCGGCGACTCGCTCGCTTCTGCCGGAAACGACAGGACATCCGTCGGACGATCGATTCCCCGGTACTCCCTGTTCAAAGCACGCACCGCCTCGTCACCGACCAACACCACGCTCAGCCCGCTCTCAGGTAGCGCGTTCTCGCGCGACAGCAGCCAGCGAATCGCCGCCGCCAGCCGCGCTTCGGGGATGGAGTGAGCCGTCTCAACCTGAACCATCAGGTTGATCGCATACTGGCGGTCACTCATGCTTGCCCTCGCGCTGACGCTCTTCGTGCGGCGCTTTCTTCGAGCCATCTTGATCGGTCTTGTGCTTATTGCCAGACCGTCGCCGCCCGATCAAGGTATCGGCCACCGCTCCGAAAACCGGCGGGTGCGCCAGCTCATCGCCGGGTAGCGCCGCAGCAGCGCGCGCATCCGCCTCGCGAGGCTTGCCAGGCCGGACACGTTCCGGCAGGTCGGCGGCTGGAAGCGGGGCAGCAACGGCGCCCGGCGTGCCGGGGTACATCACGCGTGGGTGAAATACCCCTTGCAGCGCGGCCAGAAACGTGTCGCGCAGCGCAGCCAGATCGCTGAGCGTCAGCCCGCTCTCGTCAAGCTGCTGTTCGCGCAGGCGCGCGTCAAAGATGAAATCGACCGTCTCCTGCACGTCCTGCTTGTTTTGTGGGCGGCGCGCCCGAACGCTGCTCTCACAGCCGTCGGCCAGCATCAGGATCGCGGATTCGCGCGTGCGCGGGCGCGGGCCGGGATAGGTGAAGTCTTCCGCGCTGACTTCTTGATTCACCGCCTCCGCCCGCTTGAGCGCCTCGCGATAAAAGTACATGACCTGGGTGGTGCCGTGATGCTCAAAGATAAAATCGCGCAGACGCGCCGGCAGGTGGTGATTCCGCGCCAGCCGGTCGCCTTCGGTCACATGCCCGATGATGATGCGCGCGCTCTGGTGCGGGTTGTCGAGATCGTCATGCGGGTTCACGCCGTCGGCCTGGTTCTCGACGAAAAAGTGCGGGTTAAGAATCTTGCCGATGTCGTGGTACATCGCCGCGACGCGGACCAATGGCGCGTTCGCCTCAATCCGCTGCGCGCCTAGCTCGGCCAGGTTCGCGACCTGCAAGCTATGCTGGTAGGTGCCGGGCGCCTCGCGCAGCATCCGTTGCAGCAAGGGGTGGTTGGGCTGCATCAGCTCGGCTAACTTCAGGCTGGTCGGGATGTTCAGCACAAAGCTCACCAGATATAGCCCAACCAGCGCGAACGCCGCCGACAGCAGCCCGTTGACCAGCGAGCCGCCGATCTGCCCGGCCAGCGCGACCGCATCAGGATCGGTCTCGCGGCCCAGGCCAAAGATGACCGCGACCGCCGCGCTCGCCAGCCCGACCACCCCGCCCGCCACGAAATAGGCATTTAGCCGCTCGGTTCGCCCCAGCGCCAGCACGCCGAGCACCCCTCCGAACCCCGACAAGACAGCGTATTCCAGCGAATAATTCGACATATAGCCGATCAGCGTCGCCAGCACGACGCTGCCGATGATCGCGAGCTGTGGACCGACGAGGGTCGCAATCAGGAAGGCGAACGCCGCCGCGGGGAAGTAGTACGGGCTGATTGCATCCTCCGAGAACACGACACGCGCGCCGCCGAGGAAGATCAGAAAGAGAATGCCGAGCGTGATCATAAAGGTCGGGCTGGCATAGATATCGAGGAAGAAGCGCCGCACGTAGACGCCCAGGAACGCCGATACCAGCCCCATCGCCAGCAGCGCGGCCGTGAAGCGCGACATCCGCCGCTCGCCTGCTTGCAGCAGCCCGAACTGCTCCAGCGCCTCGATGTGCGCCGCTGTGGCGATCTCGCCCTCGCGAATAATGATCTGGCCGCGCGCGAACGTGCGCGCCTCGACCGGCACGTTCTGCGCAGCGGTGGCCTGTGCCTGGCGCGTCAGCTCGTCGTTATAGTAGGCGTTGACCCGCAGCAGATCGGACACGATTGCTACGATAATCCGCACCTCAGCCTCGCTGAACGAGGCGCTAATCAGGTTGGGCAGGTTGTCGCGCCGGGCCTGGATGTTATCCTCGCGCACCTCGCCGCTCATCACCCGCTCCAGAAGGCGGATGATCTGCGTGGAGATCGCTCGCCACGTCGATTCTTCCTCGACAGCGAGGATCGCATCGATCACCGCCGGCTCAAGCGAGAGCGCCGCGATCGCGGTAATGTCTTCACGCTGCTGGTCGAGCGTGGCAAAGTCGTCGTAGCGGACATTTTCGATGAAGTCAAGGATTTCGCGGGTGAGCTGCACCTGCTCGCGGGTGACGTTCATATCCGGCGGATCGTAGATCGGGCGGACCGCCGCCATCTCGGCGTCGCGCCGCGCCTGCGTCAGCACGTCCGAGTCGTATTTCAGGCTGCGCGGAGCCAGCACGTCACGCGGGGCCACTTCGCCGACTTCCAGCGCGACCAGCGCCTCGTCCGGCGTCAGCGCATCATAGGCAATGATCAACCCTCCGACCCCAATAAACCCGGCCAGCAGCAGGATATGCAGGCCGGTACGCCAGGCAGCCCGCCCAGGCGCCCGGTGTTTCGAGGAAAGCAGTTCGGACGCTGCCATTCCGGCCTCTTTCAGTGGCGGACAATGGCCTGTTCGCCGGAAAAACACAAGGCGGGCATCGCTGCGCCCGCCGTCATCGTTTCTGTCGCTGATGGAGTCGACTGCCGGCGGCCAGGTGGCATCTCACGCGCCGAGCTTCTGCCGGACGACTTCGTTCACCAGCTTGCCGTCGGCCTGCCCGCGCAGGCGGGGCATCACCGCGCCCATCACGCGGCCCATATCTTTCGGGCCAGCCGCGCCCGTCGCGGCGATCGCCTCGCTCACGATCCGCTCGACTTCTTCCCGGCTGAGCTGGCGCGGAAGGTAGCCCTCGATGGTATCCAGCTCATACTGCTCTTGCGCCGCCAATTCTGTCCGGCCCGCGCGCGTCATCTCGTCAATCGACTCGCGCCGTTTCTTGGCTTCGGTGATCAGCAGGCCAATGATATCCTCGTCAGTGAGCGTCACGCGCCGGTCGACCTCGGCCTGCTTGAAGGCGGCCATCAGCAGGCGCAGAATCTCGCGCCGCCGCGTGTCGCCGCTCTTCATCGCCGCCTTCAGATCATCTTGGATTCGGTCCTTGATCGACATACTCGCCTCTGCTGACCGCAGCCTCCTTCAACAGGGCGCCGCGAGATGCATTATAGCCGCGCCGCTACCCCCTGCCAAGCCGGGAGCCGGGTTAGCCCGGCGGCCAGCCCATCTGCCGCCCGCCGAGCAAGTGAAGATGGACGTGAAAGACCGACTGCCCGCCCTGCCGGCCTTCATTGAGGACTAGCCGGTACCCATCCGTCGCGATCCCCAAATCGCGCGCGATCCGCCCTGCCACGACGATCAGGTGGCCCGCCAGGCTGGCGTCGCCGCTCGCCAGATCATCCGGCCCGCCGACATGCTCGCGCGGAATCACCAGGACGTGCACCGGCGCCATCGGGTTGACATCGCGAAAGGCGACGACGCGCTCGTCCTCGTAGACCAACGTCGCTGGGCGCCGCCCCGCCACGATCTCGCAGAAGGCACATGCCATATCTCGATTCCCTTTCACGCCCCGGCTGTGGCCGAGCACAGCGCGGCGGTGAGCACGCTACCGCGCAGCCCAGTGCCACAAACGGTTGAGAGCGTGTTTGTCAGGACCTCCGGCGTTACCAGCTCGACCCGCACGTAGTGGTCGGTCAGCCCGCCGTTGACGAACCCATCCGGCGTCGCGCCGGACACCTGCTCCCACAACACCGTGACGCCCTGCCCCACAAACCGCCGCGCAAACCGCTCCGCCCCCTCGTCGGACAGCGCCAGCAGCCGCGCGCTGCGCGCTTTCTTGATCTCCTCCGCTATGTGCCCGGCCATACGCGCCGCCGCCGTGCCGGGCCGCCTGGAATAGCGGAAGACGTGCAGCTTCATAAAGTCCATCTCGCGCACGAAGGCGAAGCTGGTCTCGAACTCAGCGTCCGTCTCACCCGGAAAGCCCGCGATCACATCCGTGCTGACGGCTAGATCAGGGATCGCGGCGCGCGCGGACTCGACCAGAGCGCGGAAGCTCGCCTGCGACGTGCGGCGGGCCATGCGCTTCAGGGTCGCGTCGCAGCCGCTTTGCAGCGGCAAATGCAGGTGGCGGCACAGGCGAGGATTCTCCCACAGCACGAAGAAATCCGGCGACAGGTCCCACGGCTCGAGCGACGACAGCCGCAGGCGCGGCAGATCGGTGTGCTCCAGCAGCGTGCGCACCAGCCGCGCCAGCCCGTCCGCCAGCCCCAGGTCGTGGCCGTAGGAGCCGAGATGGACGCCGGTCAAGACCGCTTCCTGGTACCCCGCCGCCGCCAGCGCCTGAACTTCGCGCACCACGTCCGGCAGCGGGCGGCTGCGCCCTGGCCCACGCGCGATCGTCGTGACGCAGAACGTACAGCGGTTGTCGCAGCCATCCTGCGCTTTGACGAACGCCCGCGTGCGCCCCAGCGCGCCGGGCAGTGGCGCGCGCTCCAGCGGCTCGCGATCGTAGACATACTGCGGGACATCTTCGCCAAGAACCATCGGCACCAGGCGGTCTTTGTCCGCGTTGCCGACGACGCTGCTCACGCAGGGCAGCGTCGCAACCGCCTGCGGAGCAAGCTCAGCATAGCACCCGGTCGCCACGATGCGCGCCGCAGGGTTGGCGCGGCTCAGCCGCCGGATGATATTCCGGCTCGACCGCCCCGCCTCGTTGGTCACGGCGCAGGTGTTGACGACGCACAGGTCCGCCTCGCCCGCTGATCCGGCGATCGCGTGCCCGGCGGAAGCGAACTGCCGCGCGAGAGTCTCGATCTCGCTCTGGTTCAGGCGGCAGCCGGTGAACTCCAGATAGACTTTCATGATGCTGAGTCGCCCCCGTCCGGCTCAACGGTGAAGGTATCGGGCGCTGGCCCGACGATCGTAAGGTCGTCGAACGCGATCACGACCGGCGCGCTGAGATCGACGCTGCTTCCGGCGGCCAGGGCGACACCGCCTTGTGAGAAATCGGCATCCCGGTAGGTAGTGACCGGCTCGGATGTCTCGCACACGCCGGTCAGGGGGTTCCACATGCTGAACGTGTTTTCCCCGGCCAGGCAGAGGGGCATCGGCTCGCCGTTGACAAAGAAGCTAAAGGCGTCGCCTTTGGCGACGATGCGGATGCTGTTGGCCGCCTCGCCGGTTGCGATCGCCCCCGACGTGCCCCACGTACTGATGTCGCGCAGCGCACCGTTTTCGCGCTTAACCAGCGAGTAATAGCCGTCCGCGCTGATAAAGAACGCGTAGTAATTGTCCTGGTCCTGGTAGCGAAACACGACGCCATACTGGTTATCGTCGGGGCCGTCGATCACACGCGCCGTGACCCGCAGGTCCATGTCGCTGAACTTGCGATCAAGCGCCGAGAAGATCACTTCCTGCGAAACCGGCGAGGCGTGCGTGATCACCAGCGCCTGCCCCCGTACCGCCCGCTGATCGGCGTCGGGCATTGCGCGCTCTACCTCGACGATCTGCGCTGAGTCCCGCCCGTCGTACAGGTCCCATTCGGCAGCGTCGACGCTGCCGTCAAACGTCGTGGCATAGACCAGCTCGCCTGGCGCCGGGTCCTGAACCGGGATTTCGATCACACCCGTCAACAGCGCGAGCACAATGCCGCCCGCAACCAGCGCCAGCAGCCACAGGCCCAGGCCAAGCGCCAGCGCCCAGGTCCACACCGTGACGCGCCGCCCGGCGAACAGATCGCGATGAATGACCCGGCGCGAGCCAGGCAGCGCGAAATAGACGGTGTACGCCAGCGCAAACGCCGCCTGGAGCGCCACGATTCCGGCCAGCACGCGCACAATAGTTTGCGCGGTCGCGACCGGCACGCCGGGCAGGTCCGGCTCGAGGCTCCACGCGATATACGCCAGCGGGAAGCCGAGCAGCAAGACCAGCGCCGCTACCCTCGCCGCGCGCAGCGCGCCCGCCGAGCCGGCAGCCAGCGTGCGAAACGCGGTGAATTGCAGCAGGCTCATGCCAGCCAGCAACACCGCCGCCGCGAACAGCAATTGCACATCCGCGTCGAAGATAGCGCCTGCCGCGCGGATGCGGAGATTCCAGCCGATGTCGACGTAGGTGAAGTGCAGAGTATAGAGGTAGGCCAGCAGCCCGGCGGCGGCCAGCAAGAGCACGATCCCCGCCAGCGCGAAGTGCAGCAGCATCAGCGGCAGCACGCGAGGCCGCCGCTGGCGAATTGGGCGCGACTCGCCTGCCCGGTGAAACGGTTGAATCGTCTCGGTCATAATATTCGCCGCACCCGGGCTTCCAGGCGAGCCATCTTCAGAAAGCCCCTGCCCCACATCTCTGCCGCGTTTTCTCCGCGAAAAGCCTTCGCTCGCGCTCAGCGGTCAGGGCCGGGCCTCGACCGTATAGCCGAGCCGCTGAAGCGCCCGCGCCGCCCGAAGTCCGTACACATCCTCTAGACCGGCTGCGTCCAGCGCAAACCACAACGAGTCCGCCGCGCCCTCACGATCGCCAAGCCGTTCGAGCGCCAGCCCGAAATAATACCGCGCCCGCACGGAGTCCGGCGCCATCGTCAGCGCGCGGTTGAGCGCGTCGTACGCGCGCTGGTGCTCGCCCTGCTGAAAGAGCGCCCACCCCAGACTGGCCGCGAGGTCGGCATCCTGCTCGAAGCGCGCGGCGGCAGCTTCGACGAAAGCGAATGCGGCATCGTCCGGGCGATAGCCGGAATCCACATAGAAGCGCGCGAGCAGAGCATACCAGGACGGCTCGTCAGGAGCCAACTCGACCGCCATCCGGTACCACGGCTCGGCATCGCTGTACGCGCCAAGCAACTCCAGCGCGCTGCCGACTTCCGCCGCAAACGCGGGGCTATCGGGCGCCAGGAAGTGAGCCGCAAGAAACGCCTGGTGCGACGCGGCGTAGTCCCCCGCCGCCCGCCAGTGCAGCCCGGCGAAATAGTACCCGGCCGGCTCGCGCGGGCCAAGCGCCTGCGCGGCTTTGATGTCGGCCAGCCCGTCAAGCCCCTGCCGGTCTTTGGCGAACCCGCGATAGGCGAGCGCAGTCACGTGTAGCGGATCCGCCGCCAGCGCCGCGTCGAAAGCGTGGTGCGCCCAGGCCCACTCTCCGGCGCCCACCAGGGCGACACCGAGCGCGGTCCACCGTTCGGCCAGCGAGGCAGCCGGGTCGCGGAGCAGCGCGTCGAGCGCGGCCTGCGCCTGGGGACGCAGCGGCTCGGACACCAGCGCCCGCCGCAGCTCGTCAATAGCCGCCGGGTTGTTCGCACCGAGCAGCAGTCCACGCCAGTAATGGATCTCAGGATCGTTCGGAGAATGTTCCGCGCTAAGCGCGAGCGCGGCAGCGACACGATTCCAGTCGCGTGCGACGATCAGCTCGCGCAGCGCATCGCGATCATCGGGCGCGAGTGGCGAGGGGGTAGCGGTGACTTGCGCGGTGCCGCGCGCTGGGATTGTTTGGAGCATCACCAGGGAGGCGGCGAGGAGCGTCGCGCCGCACAGCACAATGCGGGCGATCACCGCCGCTGGTGAGGAACGCGCTCCGCCGTTCAGAAACAAATTACCCACGAAGTACACTACAGGCTGATCGCGTCGGGATCCAGCCGCAGGGCCGCCGCCACAGTGGAGCGGATCGCAGCCATCGTACAGGTCTTGACCAGGTACCCATCGACCCCTTGCAGCTTGCCCATCAGCCGGCTCGCGGGATCGCCATGCGACGTGAGCACGATAATCACCGGCGCGTCGCCGCCCCGATATGTGTCCTTGCGCAACGCGTCCAGCAAGCGCCACCCGTCCATATCAGGCAGCCCGATGTCGAGCAGGATCAGGTCGGGCCGAAAACGAGCGACCGCCCGCAGCGCATCCCCGGCCAGTGTCACATGATTCACTTCCGCGCCAAGACGGCCCAGCGCAAGGCGCACCAGTTCGGCAAACTCGACGGTATCTTCCACGATTAAGATGCGTGCGGGGAGTTTTGCGGCCAAAATGACTATCCTCACCGTGCCAGATCGCAGGCTGCTGCGGGCGCCATTCTAACATGGCCCGCCTCAAAAAACAGTGTACACTACACACGCGCTGGCGCCGGACTGCAAACCCTGCCCAATCCGGGCCAAGTGCGCTATGGTATGGTATGATCTATCACACTTTCATGACACGCAAGCACGGCAGACAAGGGTGCGATTGATGCCCAAGAAGGAGACCGCCCACGGCGGTCGTCTTACGTCCGCGGCCCCGGCCAAATCGGGCCGCCCAAAGCCGCAGCAGCGCGCGGGCAAGCCTGCCCAGGCGGTCCCGAAGCCATCCCGGCCGGCGGGCAAAGCGACGCGCGCCGAGCCGCCGAAACAGACGGCGAAGACTGATCCTAAGGCGTCTGCGTCTAAGGCGCGCGCCCGCAAAACAGCCAACACGCGGGGCGCGATCGGCAAGCATGAGACGACCGCCCAGCATTTCGCCGCGTGGTCGGCATCGGTCCGGCACAACCTGAAGGACCCGGCGTTCTGGCAAAGGATGCGGTCGCACCTGCCCCCCTGGGCCGACGAGCTTGGCGC
Organism: Aggregatilineaceae bacterium; assembly: GCA_035325905.1. Taxonomy (GTDB): domain Bacteria; phylum Chloroflexota; class Anaerolineae; order Aggregatilineales; family Aggregatilineaceae; genus DYGX01. The sequence goes on from DAOKYY010000051.1 coordinate 10,277, forward strand.
GCTGTTGTTGATCGTGGCGGGGGTCATCGCGCTGACCGCCCTGTTCAACTCGACTTCCGAAGCGGCGCTGGCCGTTGCGCTCTCCACCGGGCTGCGCAGGTTGTTCGGAGTCGGCGCGTTCGTTGTCGCGTTGGGAGTCCTGGCAACCGGTGTCGCCCTGCTCTTGCCCAAGTTTGGTATTCAGCCACGCTTCGGCTGGCTGCGCGTTGTAGCGTTCGAGATCGCCTTCGCGGCGTGGACGGCGCTGCTCCACATCGCCGCGAACGACCCGGAGCCGCGCGTCCTCGCCAGCGAGGGCGGCGGCGGGGGCTACCTCGGCTGGGCGCTCAGCGAGCTGGGTCTTGGGCTGGGGCGGACTGCGGCGGTTCTGCTCTTTACCGTCCTCCTGCTTGCCGGCCTGATCCTGGCGACGGGGCTACGCGGGCGTCACGTGCTGCGCGCGAACGTCTGGTTGCAGGGCAGAGTCCGCGCCGCGCTGGACCGGCTGAATGCCCCACCCGACGATCCGCGTCTCGCTGCCCCGGAGCAACCTGGCGCCGGGCCGCTCGACCGGCCAGACCTGCCGGGTGGCGCGCGGATTCCGTACAGCCGCCCTTCGATCGTGCCGCGCGAAAACGGCGAGGCCGAGTCCCCGGCGCTCCCCGACCGCTGGACCGCGCCGATTAAGCCGCCAGAACCCGGAGCCGGCGCGCCGCCCAGCCCGGACGCGCGACGGAAGAGCAACGGGTCGGGGGGCGGCCTGTCCAAAAGCGAGCGCATGAGGCTGATCGCGGACCTGCGCGACAGCATGGGCGCCTCCAACGGGCGCAGCCTGGTCGCACCAGGCGAGCCAGGCGAGCGGCCGTCCATCGTCCCGCGATTGCCTGAGGTGAATAGCCGCCCTGCCTCCAGCGGATCACCTGCCGCCGCCAGCCAGATCGAGCCGGGCGAGCGTTACTTTACGGTCGCGGACTTTCAGGATGCGAAGAAGATCGGCGAGCGCGACCCGTTGCTGCCCCCTCTGGACCTGCTCAGCGACACCGAGCTGAACAAGCCGACCGAAGAAGAGGTCAACACCAACGCGCGCATCATCAAGAATACGCTGCTTGACTTCGACGTTGAGGTCGAGGTGATCGATGTGAAGGTCGGCCCGACCGTCACGCAGTACGCCGTGTCGCCATACACCGAATCGGTCAGCGCCGACGGCGAGACGGTGCTCAACCGCGTCCGCGTCAGCCAGATCGCGAACCTGAACGGCGACCTCGCCCTGGCGCTGTCGGCCAAGCGCCTCCGCATCCAGGCGCCGGTGCCGGGCCATGCGTATGTCGGCGTCGAGGTGCCGAACCGCCAGCCGAGCACGGTCGCGCTGCGCCCGGTCATCGAGTCCGAGGCGTACTATCGCAAGCGCGAGCGGCCTCTCGCGCTCCCGCTGGGCCGGGACGTATCCGGCGAGCCGTTCGTGGCGGACCTGGCGACCATGCCGCACTTGCTGATCGCGGGAACCACCGGCTCCGGCAAGTCGATCATGCTGGCGGCGATGACGGCCTCGTTCGTGCTGAACAACTCGCCGGAGCGGCTCAAGCTGGTGCTGCTCGATCCCAAGATGGTCGAGCTGTCGCGCTTCAACGGGCTGCCGCACCTGCTCGGCCCGGTCGAGACCGAGCTGGACCGGATCATCGAGGTCTTGCGCTGGGCGACGCGCGAAATGGACCGGCGCTATAAGCTGCTGGAGCAGGAAGCGGCGCGTAACATCGAGATCTACAACCGCGCGCTCGGCAAGCGCCGCCAGAGCGAGCACCTGCCCTACATCGTGATCATTATCGACGAGATCGGCGACCTGATGATGCAGCGCCCGGACGAGACCGAGCGCGCTCTGACCCGGCTGGCCCAGATGGCGCGCGCCGTCGGAATGCACCTGATGGTCGCCACCCAGCGACCCAGCGTGGACGTGATTACCGGATTGATCAAGGCGAACTTCCCGGCGCGGGTCTCGTTCGCGGTCGCGTCGTCCGTAGATTCGCGCGTCATCCTCGATCACGGGGGCGCCGAGAGCCTGATGGGGCGCGGCGATATGCTTTTCCTGGGGCCGGACGCCGCCGGGCCGCGCCGCCTGCAAGGCTGCTATATCTCGGATGAAGAGGTCAACGCAGTGGTCGAATACTGGGCGCGCTGGCATGAGGACGCGCTCCGCGACGGGCGCGCCGAGCCGCGCGGGATGCCGCCGTGGGAGCGCGGCCTGACGCGGCGTGAGGTGCTGTCCGAAACCGATCCGATGCTCGAAGAAGCGATCGCGGTCGTCATCGCGGAGCAGGAAGCGTCGGCTTCGCTGATCCAGCGCCGCCTGGGGCTGGGCTACCCGCGCGCGGCGCGCATCATGGACCTGCTGCACCAACTGGGCATCATCGGCGAGGCGACCAGCGGTGGCCGCACGCGCGAGGTGCTGGTCAAGCCGGGCGCCGACCCGTTCAGGAAGATCGTCGATCAGCGCCTGGAAGACAAGGATTAGCTGGCCCCGCCGGTTAGCCGTGCGCGCTGGCCTCGCGCGCCCCGCTTACACCGGCGGGGCGTTCCCTGCAAGGAGATGTCTGTGTCCGCACCGATTCGCATCGCGCCGTCGATTCTGGCCGCCGATTTCACCCGCCTTGGAGAGCAAATCGCCGCCGTCGAAGCCGCTGGCGCCGACTACATCCACATCGACATCATGGATGGGCGCTTCGTCCCGAACATCACGATGGGGCCGCTGATCGTCGCCGCCGCGCGCCGCGTGACCCGCCTGCCCCTCGACGTGCACCTGATGATCGTCGAGCCGGAGAAGCACATTCAAGCGTTCGCGGACGCCGGGGCGAACCTGATTTCGGTGCATGTCGAAGCCTGCCCGCACCTGCACCGCGTCGTGCAGCAAATCCGCGAGGCAGGCGTGCGTCCGGCGGTGGTGCTCAACCCGCACACTCCCGCTGTTGCGATTAAGGAAATTCTGCCGTTTGTCGATATGGTGCTGGCGATGACGGTCAACCCCGGCTTTGGCGGGCAATCATTTATCCCGGAGACGCTGCCCAAGCTGCGCGAGATTCACCGGATGATCGAGGCCGCCGGGCGCGAGATCGATCTGGAAGTCGATGGCGGGATAGACGCGCACACAGCGCCGCAGGTCGTGGCGCACGGCGCGAACGTGCTGGTCGCCGGGACGGCGATCTTCGGCGCGCCAGAAGGAATCGCCGCGGCGATGGCGGCGATCCGTGCGGCGCTACGCTGAGGGCGCATTCCGACGCATTGGAGAACACAAAAAGCCAGCTTGCGCTGGCTCTCGTGGATCATCGTCACCGTTCTCGCGCCTTTCGAGCGCGGAAACAGCCGCACTCAGTCGATCTTGGCGTCCTTGCTCAGCGTGCGAATGCACTTGGTGCACAAATTCTTGCTCACCAGGCGCCCGTTTTCCAGGATTTTAATGCGCTGAATATTCGGCAAGAACTGTCGCTTCGTGCGCCGGTTCGAGTGACTGACGTTGTGTCCGAATTGCGGCGTCTTGCCGCACACTTCGCACTTAGCCATGAGAGATACCTCGGGCATTCTGCTCAAATAGACGGGGGTCATGCTACCACAGCGGCGGGGGTTAAGCAAGGGTTATTTCGGGCAATACGCGCCCGGCGGCGCCCGGAGTTGCGCGGCCACCTGCCCTGGTATTCAGGCGGCATGGCGGATAGAATAGGGGCCACCCTGGCGCCGCGACCGGCCGTCGCGCTGCCCGGGCGCTCGTGACTCCGTACACCCGCGAGACGGAAGCGACAGACGAATGACGATCAGCGAAACGCCACACGGAATCATCGAGATCTCCTCCAACGCGATTGCGACTCTGGCAAGCCATGCCGCGCTCCAGACCTATGGCGTCGTCGGGATGGCGTCCGCCAATTTCGCGTCTGATATTGCCGCGAGCATTACCCGCGATCCGAACCGGGGTATTCAGGTGCGCCAGGAAGAATCGCAGGTCGTGATCGACGTGTACGTCATCATCGAGTACGGCACGCGCATCGCGTCGGTTGCGAACAGCCTGATCAACGCGGTGCGCTATACCGTCGAGCAGAGTATCGGCGTTCCGGTCGGGCAGGTCAACGTTCACGTTCAGGGGCTGCGCGTTAGCCGCGACAAATAAGGTGCATTTCCGCTCATGATCGACGACTCAAAGCAAGGCAACGCAACGGCTGCGGCAGATGGGCGGATGCTCCGCACCCTGGTCCAGGCAGGGCGCGACTGGCTTGACCAGCATCACGCGCTGGTCAACCAGCTAAACGTCTTTCCGGTGCCGGATGGCGATACCGGCACCAATATGCTAATGACTATGCGCAATGCGCTCAAGGAGGCCGGGACCTACGACGGCGCGCACGCCGGACAGGTCGCCGCCAAAATCGCGCACGGCGCTATGATGGGATCGCGCGGCAACTCCGGCACCATCCTCTCGCAGATCTGGCAGGGGTTCGCCCATGCCCTGCGTGATCACGCCACCTTCGATGCGGAGCTGCTGGCGCGCGCGCTGCGCGAAGCCTCCGACACGGCCTATCGCGGCGTGATCAAGCCGGTGGAAGGGACTATTCTGACCGTCGCCCGCGAGGCCGCCGAAGAAGCCGAGGCCGCCTACCCCTCGCACCGGGATCTCGCGGGCCTGATGGATCGCGTCGTGCTGCGCGCCAAAGACGCGCTGGCGCGCACGCCCGAAATGCTGCCCATTTTGCAGAAAGCCGGTGTGGTCGACTCAGGAGGGAGCGGGCTGGTGTTCATCCTGGAGGGTATGGCACGCAGCCTGCGCGGCGAGCCGGTCGAGCAGCCCGCCGCCGCACCCGTCGCCGTCGAGGGCCTGGCGACGACGCTGGCCCCGGAAGACGAAATGGGGTACGGCTATGATGTGCAATTTATCATCACCGGGCGCGATCTGAACGTGGGCGTGATCCGCGCGGCGATCGACGCGATGGGCTGGTCAACCCTGGTGGTCGGCAACGAGGAAGCGGTCAAAGTGCACGTCCATGTGCATGACCCCGGCATCCCGCTCAGCTATGGGATCAGCCTCGGCACGCTGAGCGACATCGTCGTCGAGAATATGCAGGCGCAGTACCAGGAGTATCTGCGCGAGCGCACTGGCGACGTGCCCGCCGAAGCCGCTCCCGCCGAGGAACATCTGGTCCCCGCCTTCGACCTCGGCGAGGACAACATCGGCGTGGTGGCGGTTGCCTCAGGCGACGGGCTGGCGCGCGTCTTCCGCCAGCTCGGCGCGACCGAGCTGGTGATGGGCGGGCAGACGAACAATCCCAGCACGCAGGAAATTCTGGACGCCATCCAGCGTGTCCCGACAAAGAAGATCGTTTTGCTCCCAAACAACAAGAACATCATTCTCGCGGCGGAGCAGGCCGCCCGGTTGGCGACCGATCAGGACGTAGTGATCGTCCCGACGCGCACCATGCCACAGGGGATTAGCGCGCTATTGCCATACGATCCGCAAGGCGACCTGGCCGCAACCGCGCGCGCGATGGACGCGGCGAAAGACGGGGTAGTGACCGGCGAAATCACCACGGCGACGCGCAGCGTGGAGCTGAACGGCGTCGAGGTCAGCCAGGGGCAAATCATCGGGCTGGTGGATGGTGTGCTCGCAGTGTCGGGCGACAGCCTGGAGCAGGTGCTGCGCGATGTCCTGGCGCAGATGCGCGCCGGCGAGCGCGAGCTGGTCACGCTCTATTACGGCAACGGCATCCACCGCACTGAGGCCGAGGCGCTCGTTGCCGCCCTGCAAGAGAGCTATGACGGGCTGGAATTTGAGATCGTCTTCGGAGGCCAGCCGCACTATCATTTCATCCTCAGCGCCGAGTAAGCGAGTAAGATCGTGGCGCGCAGGCGTCAAATAGATGCAGGCACAGCGGCTGAAGGACCGGAATCGGAATGGAGGCCAGTGTGGGTAGAGTCCGAATTGTGACCGATAGCTCGGCTCAGTTCCTCGATCCCACGGTGATCGATCGCTATCAGATCGAGGTGGTTCCGCTCACCATCAGCCTGCCCACCCGCTCCTTTCGCGAAGGCATCGACCTCGATTCCGAGGCATTTCTGCGCAGCGTCGCCAGCCAGCGCACCCCGGCGCGCCTCGAATCGCCGCCAGCCGAGACTTTCGCAAGCCTTTACACGCGCCTTAACCATGAGACTGACCATATCGTCTCGATTCACCTCTCCTCAGGGCTGGGCGCGGTCTGGGAAAACGCCAGGCAAGGCGCGCGCACGCTGCTTGGCCGCTGCGAAATCGAGGTGATCGATTCGCTGACCACCTCGGCAGGGCTGGCGATGCTGGTCGAAGCGGCAGGCCGGGTCGCCGCCGAGGGGGCTAGCTTCGAGGACGTTGTGCACCGCGTGCGCGGCATGGTGTCGCGCGTGTATTCCGTGTTCTACGTCGGCTCGCTCGATTACCTGCGCCACAACAACCTCATCAGCGAGGCCCAGGCAATGCTCGGCTCGATGCTCGATATCAAGCCGGTGCTGACCATCGAGGAAGGCGCGCTGATGCCAATCGAGAAGGTTCGCACCGACGCGCAGGCGATTGATCGGCTGGTCGAGTTCGTCATCGAATTCAGCGATATCGAGCAACTGATCATCTTGCAGCACACGTCGTACCCCACTGAGCAGACCCGCCTTCTGCGCGAGCGGCTCGCGTTCGAGTTTCCAGAGCGCGAGTTCCCGGTGGCGCTCTACCGCCCCAGCCTGGGCGCGCTGATCGGGCCGGACGCCATGGGGATGATGATCTGCGAAGCAATCCCTGAGGACGAGGAGGAGCTGTAATGCCCCGCATCCTCGTCATGGCGGACAGCACATGCGACATCCCTGCCGCTTGGGTCAAGCAGCACGATATTCGCATCGTGCCAACCTACGTGCATTTCGGGCAGGAAAGCCTGGCCGACGACGGGGTGCAGCTCACTCGCGAGACGTTTTACCGGCGCCTAAGCGCCGAGGCGACGCTGCCGACCACCGCCGCGCCGCCGCTCGGCCAGGCGGTTGAGGTGCTGTCCGGGGCGCTGCGCGACGCCGATCAGGTGATCGCGATCTGCGCGCCCGCCGCGCTGAGCGGTATCTTCAACATCTTCCGGCTGGCGGCAGAGCAAACCGACCCGGCTCGCGTCACGGTGATCGACAGCCAGATGGTCACGATGGGCCTCGGCTGGCAGGTGATGGAAGCCGTGCGCCTGGCCGGCCAGGGCGCGGCACCAGCGGAGATCGAAGCGCGGCTCGTCGCTCTGCAACCGCGCGCCGATGTCTACGCGGCGCTCGACACGTTCGAATTTTTGCGACGCAGCGGTCGTGTTGGGTGGGCGACGGCGTTCTTCGGCAGTTTCTTGCAGGTCAAGCCCTTGATTCGGCTGCACCTGAGCGTGGTTAGCTCGCAAGGGCGCGTGCGGACCCGCGAACGGGCGTTCAGCGCGCTGGTCGATTTCGCGCGCCAGGCAGCCCCGCTGGAGCAGCTCGCCATCCTCCATACAGCCAACCCGGACGGAGCGGGGAGGCTCTCCGATGCCCTGGCGGACCTGCACCCGCCCGATCGCCTCGTCCCGATCGTCGAGGTAACGCCGGTGATCGGCGTGCATGTCGGCCCGAATGGATTGGGCATCGCGATTATTCGCCAGAACGAGCCAGCAGAATGACCGCCCGACGGTCGCCTTCTAGAAAAGTGGATTAGACGCTATGCCTTCGGCCCTTGAGACTCTGATCAAGATTCTGAAACTGGAGCAGGACACCGGATACCGCAATACGGCGGTGATCGGGGGACTGCAATCCTTCGCGAGCAACTGGGCCAACGAGGCCCACCGCCAGGCGCGCCGCCCCGAACATCACCAACTGGTTGAGGAAATGGCGGCCAGGCTGCGCGCCTATGACGCGCTCGAAACTCACGACGCGCGCCACGAAGCCATCCGCTACATGGTAGGGCGCGTGATGGGCCGCATTCCCGCGCCCGCCGATCTGCCGCCTCTGCCGCCGCAGTGGGCCGAGCAGCCTGCTCCTGCTGCGCCCTCCCCTGCCCCGCCGCCAACCACGCCGCCGCTCAAGCCTCTGCTCTCGCCCGCGCCAGGCGCCCAGGCGCCCGTCGAGGCGTATGGATCGGGCGAGGACGAAGCGGAAGACGAGGACCAGGTGCCGATCCCCGGCGAGCGGGATGCCATGCCGGATACGGATCATGACGCCACCCACGCCGAGGCCGACGACGAGGACGATTACGTTCCGTCGCCCGCGCCGCGCCCGCGCCCCGCGACGCCGCGCCGTACCCGGCGCGCCCCGCTGCCCGGCGACGAGGCGATCGCGCAGTTCCGGCGCCTCCAGGAAACGCCGGTCACGGTTCTGCACAAGGTCGGCGGCAAGATGGCCGAGAAGCTGGAGCGCCTGGGCATCCACACCATCAAGGATATGCTGTTCAACTACCCGGCGCGCTACGACGATTACACGCGGATGCGGACGCTGAACAAACTCCAGCCGGGCGAGATCACGACCGTCATTGCCGCTGTGCAGTCGGTCGTCAAGCGCCAGGCGCGCGGCGGCCGGCCCTACCTGCTGATGACGGTCGATGATGACACGGCGGTGATGCGCGTCGTATTCTTCGGGCAGATGTGGCTTCAGCGCCAGTTCCAACCGGGCGGCCAGGTGGTGCTCAGCGGCAAAGTCGAGCTGTTCCGGGGCGAGCTGATGATGACGAACCCGGAATGGGAGATGGTCGAGCGCGAGCATTTGCACACCGGGCGGATCGTCCCGGTCTATTCGCTCACCAAAGGGCTGTCGGCGCGGACGATGCGCCGCCTAGTGCGGCAAACTCTGGACGAATGGGCCGCCAAAGTGCCGGACTATCTGCCGGACAGCGTGATGAGCCGCACCGAGCTGGCCGATCTGAGCTGGGCGCTAGAACAGGTCCACTACCCGGAAACGCACGAGGCGCTTGACGAAGCGCGCACCCGGCTGACGTTCGACGACCTGTTCATTTTCCAGGTCGCCATGATGCGCCAGCGGCGCGCCTGGCAATCCGCGCCCGGCCAGCCGATCCCTGCCACCGACGACTTCGTCGAGCCGTTCAAGGACAGCCTGCCCTTCGACCTGACGACCGCGCAACGCCGCGCGCTGCGCGAGATTCTGGATGACATGGCGAAGGATGTGCCGATGAACCGGCTGTTGCAGGGCGACGTCGGCTCCGGCAAGACAGCGGTCGCGGCGGTAGCGATGGGCGCGGCGGTGCACGCCGGCAAGCAGGCCGCGCTGATGGCCCCGACCAGCATTCTCGCTGAACAGCACGCGCGGACTATCGCGCAGCTTATGCGCTGCGCGCCGAGGGGGGACGCGATCCAGGTGCGCCTGCTCACCGGCAACACCGGCGAAGCCGAGCGGCAGGAGATTCTCGCAGGGCTGGCTGGCGGCTCGGTCCACATCGTGATCGGCACGCACGCGCTGATCCAGGAAGGGGTCGAGTTCAACGCGTTGGGGCTGGCGATCATCGACGAGCAGCACCGCTTCGGCGTCGAGCAGCGCGGCACGCTGCGCAGCAAGGGCGCGAATCCTCACCTGCTGGTGATGACCGCCACGCCGATTCCGCGCACGCTGGCGCTGACCCTCTACGCCGATCTGGACCTGTCGATCATTGACGAAATCCCGCCGGGCCGCACGCCGGTCGAGACGCGCGTGATCGGCCTCAACGAGCGCGAGCGCGCCTACGGCTTCATTCGGTCGCAGATCGCGCAGGGACGGCAGGCGTTCGTCGTCTACCCGCTGGTCGAGGCGTCGGAGCGGCTGGAGGAAGTCGGCGCGGCGACCGACGAATACGAGCGCCTCAGCCGCGAGGTGTTTCCCAAGCAGCGTGTCGGCCTGCTGCATGGCCGTATGGCCCCCGGCGAGAAGGACGCCGTGATGAGCGCATTCGCGCGCGGCGAGCTGGATATTCTGGTCTCGACCTCGGTTGTGGAAGTCGGGATCGACGTGCCGAATGCGAGCGTGATCCTGATCGAAAACGCAGAGCGTTTCGGGCTGGCGCAGCTTCACCAGTTCCGAGGACGCGTGGGACGCGGCGCGCACAAGTCGTACTGCATCCTGGTCTCGACCGCGACCACGCCGGACGCCCAGCAGCGCCTCCGCGCGCTGGAAGAGACGAATGATGGCTTCCAGCTGGCGGAGATCGACTGGCGGCTGCGCGGCGCGGGCGACATGCTCGGCTTGCGCCAGAGTGGCGCGGGCGAGTTCCGGCTGGCCGCGGCGGTGAACCCCCGCCTGGTCGAGCTGGCGCAGCGCGAGGCGCGCACGATCTACGCCGAAGACCCGGACCTGCTCGCGCCGGAGCACCAGTTCCTGGCGTGGCGGGTCAGCGCGCTGCTCGATCAGCGCGCCGATGTGAGCTAGCGTCTGGCCGGTTGGCCCACTCAAGGAGATCGCCGTGCAAACCGTGCGCCGCGCGCTTTACCCCGGCAGCTTTAACCCGGTCCACTACGGGCACCTTGACATCGCGCGCCGCGCGCTCGCGGTCTTTGACGAGCTGGTGATCGGCGTTTACGTCCATCCTGACAAGGTGGACCTGTTCACCGGCCCGGAGCGTATTGCGCTGATCGAAGAGGCAATCGGGGATGATGACCGTGTCCGAGTTGCGTCATATAATCAACTAACTGTAGACTATGCTAAGGATGTCGGGGCGAGCGCGATTGTGCGTGGTCTACGCGTCTTCTCCGACTTCGAGCTGGAATTCCGCATGGCGCTGGCGAACCGGCGGCTGGCGCCCGGCATCGAGATCGTGAATTTCATTGCGGCCGAGGAGCACCTTCACATCAGCTCCAGCACCGTGCGTGAAGTCGCATCGCTTGGGGGCGACGTCTCGTGGATGGCTCCGCCGCACGTCGTCAGCGCGCTCGCCAGACGGTTTGCCGAGCTGAAATCGCGCGGGGTCTCGTCGTCGTATATGACCAGCCTGGGCAAAGATTAGCGCACGGGTGGAAGAGGGGAGGCAGTGCACATCATGGACATTCAGCACCTGGTGGACCGGCTGGAAGACCTGATTGACGAAGGGCGTCATGTACCCTTCAGCAAGTTTACGCTGATCGACGAGGAGCGCGCGCTGGAGATCATCGATCAGATGCGCATCTCCGTGCCGGACCAGATCGAAAAGGCGTCGCGCCTCATCAATCAGCGCGACCGGCTGCTGGCCCAGGCCAATGAAGAAGCGACCCGTATGCTCGAGCTGGCGCGCGAGAAAAGCGACGAGCTTGTGCGGCGTGACTCGGTCACGCAGACCGCCGACGCCCGCGCCAGGAACATTATCGAGCAGGCGCGCCGCGAGGCCGACGCCATCCGCGCCGACGCCGACCAGTACGTGCTTCAGGTGCTCAAGGAGCTTGAGGCGCAGCTAATCCAGAACCTAACCGTCGCGCGCAACGGCATCGCGCGTGTTCTGGAAGAGCGCGAAGCTATCCGCGCCCGCCAGACAAGCGCCGATCCGGCCCCGGCGACCCGCCCGGCCGGGGTGATGGCCGAGGTCGATTCCGGCGCGCAGCAGACCTCGGTGGACTAGCGCCAGGGCGACGCGCTCCCGCGAACCAGCCTTGACAGGCCCTCGCCGGCTGCTTTATAATCGCCGCGTTGTCTGGCGTCGTCGCCAACACAGGGATGTCTAAGGAGAACGTTTCATGGGTCCGCTGCCCAAGCGCAAAGTATCAAAAACACGTCGTAACAAGCGGCGTTCGCACGACAAACTTGAGATGAGCCACCTGGTTGTCTGCCCCGAGTGTGGCGGCTACACGCGCGCGCACCATGTTTGTCCACACTGCGGAACGTACCGGGGCCGCGAAGTGATCGCTCAGCAGGAAGAGGAATAGGCGATCACGTCTGATTGAGCTTCACCGGGGCCGTGCGCATCGTGCTGCACGGCTCTTTGCGTTATTTTTCAGGGTATTATTTCTTCGGCCATCGCCGCGCGATGCCCGCACGAAAGGATGACGCTATGCTCGACTGGACGACGACCGCATTTGTGTTCCCCGGTCAGGGGTCGCAGCAGGTTGGCATGGGCGCGGACCTGGCCGCCACCTACCCCGCCGCGCGGCAAGTCTTCGAGGAAGCGGACGAGGCGCTGGGCTTCGCCCTGTCGCGTCTTTGCTTCGACGGCCCTGAAGACGCCCTGAGCGACACGATCAACACGCAGCCGGCGTTGTATGTGATGGGTGCGGCGGTTCTGCGCGTGCTCGCCGCCGAGCTTGGCGAGGTGCGTCCCGCGATGGTGGCCGGGCACAGCCTAGGCGAGCTGACCGCGCTGCACGCGTCGGGCGCGCTGGAGTTCGCGCCGGGCCTGCGCCTCGTGCGCGAGCGCGGACGGCTGATGAAAGAAGCGGGCGCGCGCCGCCCCGGCGCGATGGCCGCCGTGCTCGGGCTGGACGCCGAGGCAGTGCGCGCGCTATGCGCGACGGTCAGCGAGCAGATCGGGCAGCCACTGGTGCTGGCGAATGACAACTGCGAGGGGCAACTCGTCATTTCCGGGGGCCGCAGCGCGGTCGAAGCCGCCGTGCCGCTGGCGCTGGAAGCAGGAGCTAAGCGCGCGATCCCGCTGGCCGTCAGCGTCGCGTCGCACTCGCCGCTGATGAGCGCAATCACCGGCGAATTTCGGGCCGCGCTGGATGCTACCGAGTTTTCCGCTCCCGCGATCCCCGTCATCGGCAACGTGGAGGCAAGCCCTTTGACCAGCGTCGCCGCGATCCGTTCTGAGCTGGCGGCGCAGTTGACCTCGACGGTGCGCTGGACCGAGACGGTCCTTGCCATGCGCCAGGCCGGGATCGAAACGTTCGTCGAGATCGGGCCGAAAGACGTTCTAACCGGGTTGATCAAGCGCATCGACCGCGCAGCGGAGCGTCACACGCTGAACAGCGCCGAGGCGCTTGGGCAGTTTATTACAGCGGCACGCTAAACCTCTGTGCAACCTGCACAATTTCCATCTGTGCGCCGAAGCAGATCGCGAAATTCGCCTGTTTCGGCGCGCTCTCTTTTAGCCAGATCGCACAAAATGATCGCTTGATACGGTCGCCCGGCCCCGTATAATGCTTGAGTGTACTGCATTCATCACCCGATCCTGGTCATTTCCGGCCGCTCAAGCACGCAGGAGAATCCAGCCGAATGGACGACAAGACCCGCGCGATCATCGAAACCACCAAGAGAGAAGAGGTCAAGTTCATCGACCTTCAGTTCACCGACATCTTCGGCGTCACCAAGAGCGTGACCCTTCCAGCCGAGCGGCTCGAAGAAGCCATCGAGCGCGGCATCTGGTTCGACGGGTCCTCGATCCAGGGCTTCGCCCGCATCCAGGAATCGGATATGTATCTCCAGCCGGACCCGGTCACGTTCCGCATCCTGCCCTGGACGCGCAACAACGGCACCAGCGACCTGCGGGCGCGGGTGTTGTGCGACGTGCACGGGCCGGACGGCGAACCCTTCGAGGCCGACCCGCGCTTCGCACTGAAGCGGGCGATCCAGCACGCTGAAAAATTGGGCTTCGTCTACAACACCGGCCCCGAGCTGGAGTTTTTCCTGTTCCGCGAGACGAACGGCGAGCAGCGCGCCGTCCCGCACGACGTCGGCGGCTATTTCGATTTCTCGCCGGAGGATGAAGCCCAGCGTGTGCGGAGCGACATCGTCAAGGCGCTGCTGGCGCTGCGGATTCATGTCGAAATGAGCCATCACGAGGTCGCCGTCGGCCAGCACGAAATCGACTTCCGGTACGAGCCTGCGCTGCATTCTGCGGACAACGCCATCACCTTCAAGTACACGGTCAAAGGGCTGGCGGCCAAGCATGGCCTGTTCGCCACCTTCATGCCAAAGCCGATTTTCGGCATCAACGGCAGCGGGATGCATGTGCACCAGAGCCTGATGGATATCGAGACCGGCACCAACCTGTTCTACGATGCCGATGGGGAGTACAAGCTCTCGAAGCTGGCCCGCCATTTCATCGCCGGGCAGTTGGAGCACGCGCGCGGCATGGCGGCCATCGTCGCGCCGACCGTCAACAGCTACAAGCGCCTGACGCCCGGCTACGAAGCGCCGGTCTACGTGTGCTGGGCGCAGCGCAACCGCTCGGCCATGATCCGGGTGCCGCGCTATTCGCCGGGCCGCGAGCAGAGCACGCGCGTCGAGCTGCGGTTCCCCGATCCAAGCTGCAACCCGTATCTCGCCTTCGCCGTGATGCTCGAAGCCGGGCTGGACGGGATCGAGCGCGAGCTTGAGCCGCCCGACGCCGTGACCGACGACGTGTTCCACTGGACCCAGGCGCAGCGCGAAGCCTGCGGCGTCCATACTCTGCCCGGCACGCTCGAAGAGGCGCTGGACGAGCTTGCCAAGGACGCGCTGCTGCGACAGGCGCTCGGCGAGCATATCTACGGAGTCTACGACCGCGCCCGCCGCGCCGAGTGGGAAGAATATCGCATCCACGTCACGGCCTGGGAGTCGGAGCGGTATCTGTACACGCTTTAGCGCAGCGCAACGATTCACAGCGCCCGCACGGGGCGGCCCACGGGAAGGGGTCGCCTCGTGTTTGCGTTTGGCGCGTGGCGTGGTACGCTCAACCCCCTGTTGGCGCCGCCCGTAGGAGACGGAGAGATGCCTTCCTCCAGCAGCCAGCACCACAAGTCGCTCGCCGCGCAGCAGGGGCCAGTCGCCCTCGCGATCGTGACGGTCAGCGACTCGCGCACGCCGGAGACGGACACGAACTACGCCTACCTCCGCCATGCGATCGCGTCCGCCGGACATACGGTCACAGGCTATCGCCTGATCAAGGACGAGGTCGAGCAGGTGAGCGCCGCGCTGGATGAGATGGTGGAGACCGGCGCGCGGATCGTGCTTTTCAACGGCGGCACCGGCCTGTCCTCGCGTGACCGTACTTTCGACGCGTTGAGTCGCAAGCTCGAAAAGACTCTGCCCGGCTTCGGGGAATTGTTCCGCATGTTGAGCTACGAGCAGGTCGGCGCAGCGGCGATGCTCTCGCGCGCGGTCGCGGGAGTCTATCGCGGCGCGGTGATCGTGTCCACGCCCGGCTCTCCAGCGGCGGTGTCGCTGGCATGGGAGAAGCTGATCCTGCCAGAGATTCAGCACCTCGCGTGGGAGCTAGGGCGCTGATCTGAGGCGAGAATCCGCGCTTTTTGCCGGAA
>DAOKYY010000052.1:0-25249 GCA_035325905.1 Aggregatilineaceae bacterium
CCCCAGAACGAGGGAAGGAAAAGAGCCGGACGGACTCCCCTTCCCTCATTTGGGGGCAAGGGGCCGGGGGATGGGGGGCTTTTCTCGGACGCAAATGCATAACAGGCCCTAGCACCGCCTATTCGGCCTCAGCCTCCCAGTCGTCCGATAGCTCCCATTCGGGGATGTTGACTGCCGGTAGGGTGAAGACAAAGCGCGCGCCGCCGTCCGGCGCGTCCTCGATCCAGATTCGCCCGCCGTGCGCCTCAACCGCCAGCCGGCAGAAGGCCAGCCCCAGACCGGTCCCACGCCGCCGCCCTTGCCGCGTCTCCAGCTGCGTGAAGCGGTTGAACAACCGCTCCTTATCCTCGTCAGGGATGCCCGGCCCGTTGTCCTCGACGGTGATCTGGACCATCGGCTCGGCGCCTTCACCGGCTGGCAGCGGCGCGGCGCGCACGATGATGTATCCCTCGGCAGGCGTGAACTTGGTCGCGTTATCGACCAGGTTGAGCAGCACGCGTTCCACCTTCTCCTCGTCCACGTACAGCGCGGGCAGGCCGGCGCGCAGGTCGGCGCGCAGGTGGATCGCCAGGTCCTCGGCCAGCGGCGCGTACTCCTCGATCACCGCCCGGCAGACGGACGGAAAGAGCACCGGCTCGCGCTCCAGCTTCATCACGCCGTTCTCCAGCTTGGCGATGTCAAGCAGCGAATCGACCAGGCCCAGCATCTTGCGCACCGCCCGCCCGGAGGTGTCGGTCGTCTGGACGACGGTCTCGCCCAGCGCGCCATGCCCGCTCGCTACGTCGCGCAGCAGCTTAAGGCCGGTCGAGATCGCGGTCAGCGGGCCGCGCAGATCATGCACGATCATGCGGCTGAGGTCTTCGCGCGCCTGGGCCAGCTCGCGCTCGCGCGTCATGTCGCTGAACACCAGCAGCACGCCGATCGTCGCGCCGGGGCCGTCGCGCACCGGCACGACTACGCGGTCGATCCAGCGCGGGCGCGGCGCCGATACCTCGTAGCTGGTGCGGCTGCCATCCTGAAGCGACGCATCCCAGGTCCCTTCTTCGAGCGTCGCGACCAGCCGCGCCAGCCCCTCTCCCTTGAACCCAAATCGATCGGCCAGCGCCAGCGCCGGGTCACGCACCAGCGCACTGACCGGCCGCCCCAGCAGCGCCGCCGGGTCCAGCCCGAACAGCGTTTCGACGCGCGGGTTCGCCAGCGCAAACCGCCCGGCGGCGTCGATCAGCACAACCGCTTCCTTCATGCTGTCGAGGATGATCTGGAGCCGGTCGCGCTCGATCTCAATCCGCTGGAACAGGCGCGCGTTGTCGATGGCGATCCGCGCCTGGGTGGCAAGCTGCATTACGAATGACTGATCGTCATCGTCGTAGAAGTTGGGGCGGTCGCTGCCGAGCACGATCACGCCCAGCACATCGTCGCCGCGCACGATCGGGACGTTGAGCTGCGCGCGCGTCCCTTCGACCAGCGGGATGTATTCGGCTTCGTGGATCGTGTCCGGGATCAGCGTCGGGTAGCCGGTCTGGTAGGTGTAGGCAATCGCCCCGGCCAGGATGCTGATCGGGTCGAAATGGGCCAGATCGAGGCCCCGGCTGGCGACCAGTCGCGGCGGCGCGCCGCGCCGTGACGCGCGCAGCAGCAGCGCCCCGCTCTGCGAGCCGGTCGCCTCCGCCGCGCGGTTGAGCACCAGCTGGAACAGCCGGTTGAGGTCCAGCATGGCGGCCAGCTCGCGACTGATCTCGGCCAGCGCGAAAAGCTGATCGACACGGCGTTGGAGCGCCTCGTGGGTCCGGGTGAAAAGCTGGGCGTTGCGCAGCGCCAGCCCCGCCTGGCTGGCGAAATTGCGCAGCAGCTCGATCAGGTCCGGGCTGAACGCGCGCGGCTCGTCGTAATAGCACACCAGCACGCCGAGCAGGTCATCGCCCTTGCGCAGCAGGAACTCGATCCAGGCGCGCTTGCCTTCGGCGTCGAGGCGGGGCCTCAGGTGCCGGGCGCGGCGGTCGGTGTGCACGTCGCTGACAATCAGCGGCTGGCGGCGGCGCACCAGGTCATCCACTACCAGCAGCAGCGGATCGGGCGGCGCGGTCGCGAAGCGGTCGCTCAGCCCGCGCTGGCGGACCAGCACCAGCTCATGCGTCGTGCCTTCCGGCCACAAATACAGGGCCATCGCGTCACACGATCCGACGGCCTGCGCTGACGCGCTGATCAGGTCAAGCATAGGTTGAACTTCGAGCGTCCCGCTGAGCGTGGACGCGACATTGTTCAGCAGCGCCAGCCGCTGCGCGCGGTCTTCGGCCTGCGCGTCGAGGCGCGCGTTGGTCGCGACGACCCCCACCTGCGCCGACAGCGTGCCAAGCAGCTCCATGTCGCCGGTCGTGAAGCGCCGCGCCGGGTCCTCAGAAGTGACCGCCAGGCAGCCCAGCACCCGGTCCGCCGCCAGCAGCGGCACGCCCATCCACGATTCGACCGCCTCGTCCGGCGCGGCAAGCTGGAGCGTCCGGGCGCGCGCGGCCACCTGGTCCGCGATCAGCAGCGGCGCGCGCTCGCGGATGACGTGATCGAGCAGGCCGGAGCCGAGCGGGCGCGGCTCGCCGGAAACCACCGGGCCGCCGCGCTGCACGCGCAGCACGCGCACCCGTTGCTGATCCGGCTCCAACAGGGCGACTTCGCAGCGCGACGCGTCAAGCAGCGTCAGCGCCTGCTGCGCGACCAGCTTCAGCAAGTCGTCGAGCGGCAGCGCGGTGGAGATCGCGCGGCTGACCGTCGAGAGCGACGACAGCTCATCGACCTGCTGGCGCAGTCGCAGCCGGGCGTCGGTCGTCAGGCGGATCGCCAGCACGAAAATGAGCAGATTGCCGATCACCAGGGCAAACACGCCGGCCCCGAGCGCGTGATAGGCGACGGCGCCGAGCGGGGCGAGCGGCAGCGGCAGCAGCGTGATCGCGACCAGCGCCGGCAGCTCGGCTTCGCCCGGCCCGCGCCACCCCCGCCCGATCAGCAGCCGCTCAAGCGTCCGCAGGCCAACCGCGACCAGCACGTACCCACCGGCCAGGCCCGCCAGCGGCAGCGCGTCCGCTTCCGAAAGGGCGCGCAGCGGCAGCGTCCCATCCAGCGCCTGATACAGCGCCCCGCCCGCGAACGCGCCGAGCACCAGCCGGGCCGCGCCGAGCAGGAAATGATGCGCCAGCGTCACGCGCTCGACTGCGTCGCGCCGGGCGGGGAGCAGCCGCGCCAGCCACAGCGCGTGACCCGCCGCGCTGCCCGACGCAATGCACCACAGCGCCTCGGCAGGCGACGCGCCCGCGCCCAGGGTCAGGTAGGCCAGCAGCACGCCGGTCATGGCCGGAGACACAAGGCCGCGCGCGGTGCGCCGCCCCAGATTGATCAGCAGCGCGATCAGCGCGGCGAAGAAAAACCACTCGGCGAGATCGTCAGGCATGGGGGCAGGCCGCGCCAGCAGAAGAAACAGCGCCGCCAGCGCCGCCGCCCAGGCTAGCCCGCCCGTCCGAAGCAACTTGCCCATCCCGGAGTATCCCGCCTACCCTTCGGCCCGCTTCTTCGCGCCATCATACCCAAGAATGGCGCCCGAAAAAAAGCGAATCCGTAGCTCTTTAACTGTATCACGGGAAAGCGTTTTGCGGCGGCGCCTGAGGTGAATTTTTCGCGAATTCTACGCCGGTGTGTCCTGAAGCAGATCATGGCCGTCGAGCAGCGCCGCCGGCGTGCGGGGTGCGGGTCGCCTGGCGGGCGACAGCGAGAAGTGGAACGCCGCCCCGCCCAGAGCCGCATCATCGTCCACCCAGATCTGGCCGCCATGCGCCTCGATGACCAGCTTGCAGAAAGTCAGGCCCAGGCCAGAGCCTTTGTGCCCGCGCAGCACCGGGTGATCAAGCTGGGTGAACTTGTCGAAGATCGCGCCGCGCTCGCCGGCCGGGATGCCAGGGCCGGAGTCGCAGACCGAGACGCACACCGTGTCGCCGCCCTGCATCCGCTCCGCATGGACTAACACGGAGCCGTGCGCCGGGGTGTGTCGCAGCGCGTTGTCGAGCAGGTTGACCAGCACGCGGTGAATCTGCTCGCCGTCAATCCAAACCGGCGGCAGGTCGTCGGGCAGATGCGTGTCAATCGTGATCCCGGCTTCGAGCGCCAGGCTGAGCACCGAGGCGTAGGCGCTATCCACCACGTCGCGCAGGCGATAGGCGCCCAGATCGAGCGCGATCCGGTTCTGTTCCAGCCGCGCGATGTCCAGCAGCGACTCGACCAGGCGCAGCATAGTCTCGCCGCTGGCGGAAGCGATGCTGATCACTTCGCGCATCACCAGGCGATCAACTGACTCCTCCGCCAGCAGATCGTCGAGCAGCGTCAGGCTGCTGATGATCGCGGTCAGCGGGCTGCGCAAGTCGTGCACGATCATGCTGCTGAGTTCCTGGCGCAGGTCGTCTAGCCTGCGCTCCTCGGTGATGTCGTGCCAGACCAGCATCCAGCCGATCACCGTCTCGCCGCGCTCATCCAGCACCGGCGAGCCGGTCTCGTCAATCGTGCGCGGGCCGCTCTCGCGCTGCTGCACGAACTGGCGGCGCATCACGCGGGTTGGATCGCGCATCACTTCCTGCAAATAGCGCCGCAGCTCGGGCAGCGTGTGACCCGTCAGCGCCTTAACCCGCGCCGGGCGCTGCGCGCGCAGCCAGTCGATGTAGCTGCGCCCTTGCGCCTCGGCGAGAGGCTGCTCCAGCATATCTTCCGCCGCGCGGTTGGCGCGCAGCAAGCGCCCTTCCAGATCAAACAGCAGCATCCCCTCGCGCGTGGAGTCGAGGATGGCCTGCAACTGATCGCGCCCGGCGCGGATCGCTTCATTCAGGCGGATGCTCTCGACCGCGACCGCCGCCTGCGTCGCGATCACCTCCAGCGCCTGAACTTCGTTGGGCGTGTAGTAGTGCGAGTCCGTGATGAGCGCGTCGAGCACGCCGAGCGTGTGGTCGCCGCGCCGGATCGGGACGCAGGCGCGCGCCTCGAAGTCGCGCAGCGGCATGAACAGGTGATAGGCGGGCAGCGTGCCCGCATCGACCGAATAATAGGGCTGGCCGCTCTGCGCCGCCTGCCACACGAAGTCATCGGGATCGCCGGACAGCGGGCACCCCTCTGTCTGAGCGCCAGCCAGCCGCGCGCCGCCCGTCTCGCCGCCATCGCTGATCCAGTACAAAAAAGCGCACTCGGCGTGCAGCGCGCCGGTCACGTAACGCAGGATCGTCTCGGCGACCGTCTCCAGCCGGGTGGCCGCCAGCAGCTGCGTCGAGATCCGGCGCAGGCTGACCAGCGTCTCGATCTGGCGGCGGCGGTCGGTGAACAGCCGCGCATTCTCGATGGCGATCGCCGCGTGCTCGGCCAGCGTGCCGACAAAGCGCATGTGCGCCTCGGTAAACGCGTTCGAGCGCGGATCTTCGAAGACGAGCAGGCCAATCGGACGCCCCTCGCGCATAATCGGCACGCATAGCTCAGAGCGCATCCCGTCGAACAGGGGCACGCCGCCCGGCTCGGCCAGCACATCCCCGGTCACAAACGGCCGGTGCTCGCGCAGCACGCGGCCGGTCAGGCCCTGCGAGACGTGCCCCATAATCGGCAGCTCTGGCTGTGCGCCGCTCTGGTCAAGCATGGCGACCAGCATAAACCGCTCGTCATCCAGCGCCAGGCCACAGCAGCCGATGGCAGCGTCGATCGCGGACATGGCGGCGGCCACCACGTCGTTGATAATCGTCTCCAAGTCCAACGTGGCCGACATATGGCGCGAGATGACTTCGATCGCGCTTAGCTCAATCACGCGCTCGCGCAATGACGCATCGGCCCGCGAGTAGGTCTGCGCGTTCTGGAGCGCGACCGCCGCCTGGTGGATCATCCCCTCGACCAGGCGTTGGGCGCCGGGCAATTCGCGCTCGGCGGGCTGATCCCACAGGACGGCCAGCCCAACCGGGCGCTCCCGCGCGACCAGCGGCAGCGCCGACGCCCGGTGCGCGCCGCCGTCCAGAGCCAGGGTGATCGGACGCGGGCTGCCCAGCGACTCCACCAGGGCCGCGTGATGCGTTTCGAGCAGGCGCTGAGCCTGGTCAGCGACCTCTGGCGGGTGGTAAGCCAGCCGGTGAAGCGTGTTGTTTTCGGGGTTCCACTCGTAGAGCGCCACGGCGCGAGCCGACGCCGCGCGGTGCAGCCGCTGGACGACGCTGGCCGCCAGGGCCGGAATGTCCAGCGTCGCGCTGAACTCGCGCGAGCTGTTCACCAGCGCCTGTAACTCGGCGCTGAGGGTTTGTGTCTCATGGAAAAGGCGATCGTGGCTTGGGGGCTGCTCAGGCGCGAGCGGCCCGCGCCGCGCCGCTACCCGCACGCCGAGCGCCATACCTGCCACGGCGCTAAGCGCCGCCGCCAGCCAGGGGCGCGCGAGCGGCCAGACGTAGGCGATCCGAGTCACCAACAGCGCCGCCAGCAAACAAGCCGCCAGTGTAACCACTTGGCGGCGCGGGAGTTTCAGCCGTGATAATTCGGGACCAGGGTTCATACAGAGCGGTCGGTTCGCGGACCGTGGGCACCCCCTACCCTCGGCGGCGCATGTTACAGCCCGACAAGCGACTTCTCCTTCATTAAGACTTTATCACACAAGCGTTGTCATCACAATAATGTAAATTTCGCTGAAGCTTACAGGCATCCCCGGCGGCGTCTCCTCCCGGCGAACCCCCGGCATTCCGGCTGGTCACGCAGCGCGCCGGCTGCTTATAATGGCAGTATGAGAACTATGCCTGCTTTCTACCACGCGGAAGATGTCGGCACGCTCTACGTGCCCCGGACCGAGGCGGCAATCGACGCCGGACTCGCGAGCAATCAGCCCCCTGCCAGCGACGACGGGCGGCGCATTCTGCTGTTGCTGGTCGATCCCCAGGTGGACTTCATCCACACCGACGGCGCGCTGAGCGTGCCGGGCGCGGTGGACGACACGCGCCGGACCATCGAGTGGATTTTTCGGCACAGCGAGCAAATCACCACGATCGCCGCCTCGCTCGACAGCCATGTTCCCGCGCAGATCTTCTACCCGACCTGGTGGGTAAACGCCGAAGGCCGCAACCCGGCGCCCTACACCGTGATCTCCTGCGACGAAGTCGACCGGGGCGTGTGGCAGCCGGTCTACGAGCCGCAGTGGTCGGTGCGCTATGTCCACGAGCTGGAAACCGACGCCAAAAAGCAGCTGATGATCTGGCCTTATCACACCATGATCGGGACGCTCGGCCACGCCATCACCCCGGCGCTGTACGAGGCGATCGCGTTCCATGCCGCCGCGCGCGCCTCCGAGCCGGACTTCTTGCACAAGGGGATGATCGCGAAGACCGAATTTTACTCGATGCTGGAGCCAGAGGTCAAAGTGGTGGGCGAGCCACAGGGCGATCTCAACGTCGAATTTCTAAAGAACCTGATGAGCTATGACCGGATTTACATCGCCGGGCAGGCCAAGAGCCACTGCGTGCTGGAGACGATCACCTCGGTCGTGCGTCACACGCACGCCAAGCCTGAAGCCCTCAGCAAGTGGTACGTGCTGATCGACTGCATGTCGTCGGTCCGGCACCCGCAGATCGACTTCGACGCGCTGGCGAACCAATACTTCGAGAGCTTCGCGCAGCGCGGTCTGAACGTGGTCCGCTCAACCGATCCGCTTGACTAACGGGCGCGTGGCGCGTCAAACGGTCTTCTCGACCACCAGCAGGTGGGACAGCGCCAGCACGCGCAGCGGCGTGCGCTCGGCCAGGTAAAGCGCGTCGCGCAGCCAGCGCCCGGCGTGGGGGTAGCGATAGATGATGTTGTCGTAGCCGCCGAAGATGCGGCTGTGGTGCACGATCCGCACCGGCAGCCCGTCGAACAGCCGCCGCAGCCCGCGCGCGGTGTAGGCGCGCACGTGCGGCGCCAGCCGGTTCCGCCAGCGGTCGGGCAGGTAGTTGATCAGCGGGATATTCCCGAAGCGGTATTCCCCGCGCCGGTACCAGCCGTGTTGCTCGACCGGGTACCAGCGGTTCGGGCAGAACAGCACGATCCGCCCGCCGGGGCGCAGCACGCGCACCATCTCCGCAACGGCGGCGCGGTCGTCCTGCACGTGCTCGATCACCTCATTCGAGATCACCACATCGAAATAATCTGAGCGGTAGGGTGCGGCTTCGGCGGCGGCGACCAGCGCGTGGGGTATGTCGCGCCGGGCGAATTCGATGCGCTCCAGCTCGATGTCGAACGCTTCAACGCAGAGCGAAAAACGACGGCGGATCTGGCTGCTGTACGCGCCCAGGCCGCAGCCGGCTTCGAGCACGCACGCGCCGCGCAGGTCGGCCCAGTGATTGATCATGCGCAGGCGGCGCTCCTGCCCGTCGCGCCAGACATAGCTCGGCTCGCCGCGCGCGGCGGCGAGATGCGAAGGCGTGTGCGCGCTCACCGGCTACGCCTTATCGCGCAGGCGCGCCATCAGGTAGGCGTCCACATAGCGGCCATCGCGGAACGCGTAGTCGCGCAGCGTCCCCTCGATCTCGAACCCGAACTTGCGATAGAGCGCCAGCGCCGGCTCGTTGTCGGTGTAGACGGTCAGCTCCAGCCGGGTGATCGCCAGCCAGCGCTCGGCCAGCGTCACCGCCGCTTCGAGCAGCGCCGCCCCGATGCCCTGTCCCTGGTAGCTGTCGTGGACCATCATGCCGAGGTGCGCCATGTGCGCCTGCCGCCCGCGGCTGAAGTGAAGCCCCAGCGTTCCGACCACGCGCCCCTCTACCACCGCGACCAGCACACGTATATCTGGGCGCGGGTTTTCGATGCGATCGCGGATCGCGTCGCGCGACTGGTACGGGAGCTGAAGCGTCCCGGCGACCACGCGCTCGCCTTCGAAGATCGCGGCGACATCCTCCCAATCCTCGGCTTCCTGCCCGCGAATGATCACCGGGCGGTGGGCACGCTTGGTCATGACCGCGCCTCCCGATCCGGCGTGTGCAGCCGCGCCAGCAGCCACGCGTTGGCGTAAGCGCCCTGCCGGACCGCGTAGCGCCGCATGGTCGCCTCGCGCTCGAAGCCAAACCCGGCGTAATACGTCTCGATGTCAGGATCGCCCGCGTAAACCACCAGCTCCACGCGCCGCAGCCCCAGCCAGTCATCCGCCAGCGCCAGCGCCGCCTCCAACAAGCGGGACTCGCCGTCGCCGCGCCGGTACTGCGGCAGGCAGAGCAGCGTCAGCCGGGCCGAGTGGCGCAGGCGGTTAGTCTGGGTGTGAAGCCAGGCCGCGCCGACGATCCGCCGCCGCGCGCTGGGCAGCACGCTCTCGGCGATCAGCACATGGGTGTCGGCGGGCGGATTGCTGAAGCGGTCGCGGAAGCTTTCTTCGGTCATATAGGGCAGCTCGACCGAATCGAGCAAAGCCGCTTCGTGGGTCAGCAGCAGGAACAGCTCGTCCTGGTCGTCGCTGCGCTGCGCGCGAATGGTAAAGGTTGAGTCGTGGGTCACGGAGTCTCCTGACAAAGCGAGCGGCGCGGGGGTGCGCTCCCCGACGCTCCTAGCTTACCGCGCCCTGCCCGCTGCGCCAAGCGGCGGACAGAGGTACAATAGCAGGTGAATCACTTACGAGGATACGCGAATGGGGACATCAAAACCCCGCATTTCTGTTTCGAGCGCGCAGATCGCTGCCTTCTGTCAGCGGTGGAATGTGATCGAATTTGCGCTCTTCGGCTCGGTCCTGCGCGACGACTTCACGCCGGAGAGCGATGTGGACGTGCTGCTCAGCTTTGCGCCGGGCACGGTATACAAGTTCAAAGACCTCGCCGCGATGGAGGTCGAGTTAAGCACGATTTTTGGCCGCCGCGTGGATGTGGTCGATAAAGATGCGGTGCACGCCAGCCCAAACTATCTCCGCCGGCGCGCGATCCTGTCTTCCGCCGAGGTGATTTATGCGGCGTGACGATGCTCTGCTTTTGGATATGCTGATCGCTGCCCGCAAAATCGGACGTTTTGTGGATAGCGTCACGGCTGAGCAGTTCGCGTCGAACGAATTGATACAGAGTGCGGTGATCCGCGAGTTACAGGTAATTGTGAAGCGGCCCGCTTGATCACGCACGAAACCCGGACCGCTGTTCCAGGGATCGACTGGCATAACATCACCGGCATGCGGCATCGCCTGGTTCATCAGTACTTCTCGATCCGGCTCGATGTTGTTTGGGAAACAGTGCAGCAGGATATTCCCGCGCTTATCAGCCAGCTTGAGCCGTTAATACCGAGCGATTCCGGCTAGCGCCTGTTATGCACTTTACACCCCGGCACACGGCAACGATGCGGCTACGTTGGTTCGCCAGAGTGCATAATACGCTCTAAGCCAGGATTGCTCCCGTCAGCATTCCGCCGCCTGACCGCCCACTCCGCGCGGTTGATTCTCGCTCGCCGCTCAGGTATACTGGCGCGGCTGTGCATGGATCAAACCTCCCTCGGAAGGACGGCGCCGTGGATCTCAAGCTTTCCGTGATCATCCCTTGCTACAACGAGCGGACGACCGTCGCCACCGTGGTCGACCGGGTGCGCGCCGTCGGGCTGGCGCACGAGATCATCGTCGTGGACGACGGCTCAACCGATGGCACACGCGAGGTTTTGGCGGAACTCGACCCGCGCGACGACCTCAAGATCATCCTGCACGACCACAACCAGGGCAAAGGCGCGGCGGTCCGTACTGGATTCAAGGCGGCCACCGGCGACGTGCTGCTGATTCAGGACGCCGACCTGGAATACGACCCGCGCGAGTACCCGGTCCTGCTGCGCCCGATCGAAGAAGGCATCTCGAAGGTCGTCTACGGCTCGCGCTTCCTCGGCGGGCCGCGCAAGGCGATGTTCTTCTGGAACATGGTCGCCAACCGCACGCTGACGCTCGTCACCAACATCCTCTACAACGCGATCCTGAGCGACATGGAGACCTGCTACAAAGTCTTCCGCGCCGAGATCGTGCGCGATATCCGGCTACGCTCGCGCCGCTTTGACTTCGAGCCGGAGATTACGGCCAAAGTCCTCAAGCGCGGCCATCGGATTTACGAGGTGCCGATCTCGTACAATGGCCGCGAGTGGAACGAAGGCAAGAAGATCACCTGGAAAGACGGCGTGATCGCGATGTGGACGCTGTTCCGCTACCGTTTCACGGAATGACGCCGCCCGCTTCGCGCTTCCGATTCACTTCGCCTGCGCCGGTCTTGCTGCCGGCGCTTGTGATTCTGATCGGGGCGCTGCTGCGGATCGCGCTGCTGGGCGTGGACGCGCGGCTGCACCCGGACGAGGCGCTGTTCGCGGCCCAGGCGCGGACGATCACGGCGCAGGACGACCTGCTGCTGCGCGGCGCTGACCTCGACAAGCCGCCGCTGACGATCTACAGCCTGGCGCTGTCGTTCGCGCTGTGGGGGCCATCGGAGTTCGCCGCCCGGCTGCCCAACGTCTTCGCCAGCGTGCTCACGCTCGCCATGCTCTACCGGCTGGCGAGCGCGCTCTCCGGCGACCGGGCGACCGGGCTGCTGGCCGCGCTGTTGCTCGCGCTGTCGCCCTATGATCTCGCGTTCGCGGCGACCGCCTTCACCGACGTGCAGGCGACGCTGTGGGCGCTCGTCGCGGCGCTGCTGGCGGCGCGCGGGCGCTGGGCGCTGGCCGGGGCCGCCGCCGCGCTGATGATCGCCGCCAAGCTCAACGCCGCGCTCGCCCTGCCGCTGATCGCCGCGCTGGGGCTGGCGCAGACGACCCGCGAGAGCGACCCGCCACGCGCGATCCTGACGCGGCTGGCGCGCTTCGCCGCGCCGCTGGTCGTCGGGCTGGCGCTGCTGGCGCTGTGGGACGCCGCCCGCGCCCCGCAGAGCTTTTGGGCGCTCAATGCCGCGCGGAACAATCCGGGCCGCTTCATCCGCTCCGACGAGCTGCTGCCGCGCCTGGAAGCGTGGGCGGTCTGGCTCCGCTACGTCACCGGCGCGCCGCTGCTCAGCTTCGTGCTGCTGGCGGGCGCGCTCGCACTGCTGGCGACCGGCTGGCGATCGCGGACCCGCGCCGCGCTTTCGGACTGGCTGATCGCAGCCTGGGCCGTTGCGTTCTTAGCGGCGCACTGGCTGATCGCAGTTAACACCTACGACCGTTACCTGCACCTGCTTGTGCCGTTTCTGCTGATCCTTGCCGCGCGGGGAGCGGTGCGATCCGTTCGGGCAGCGAAGTTGGGCCGCGCCGCGCCAGTCATGCTGCTGGCGCTGGCGGTCGTGGCGATGTCGCCCGGAATCGTGTCCGCGCTGCGTGGCGAGGCGCCGCTCGGCGGGGACCAGGGCCGCCACACCGGGATCGACGCGCTGGCAGGCGCGCTCAACCGCGATCTGGCGGGCGCAGTCGTCTACGAAAACGGCCTGGGGTGGGAGCTGGCTTTCTATCTCGGCGACCCGCCCGGCGTGCGCGTCGTTCACACCCCGCAGCCGGAGGCGCTGGCGGACGAGATGGCCGGGCGCGCCGAGACACGCTATTTTGTCGCGCCATCGGCAGCCCACGCCGCGCCCTGGCTCGACGCGCTGGCGCGCGCAGGCGTCGCGGCCCGGCGAGTCGATCTCGACAGCGCCGGAGACTACGCGCTCTACGAACTTACGCCCCGCTGACCTGCGATCCCGTCCACGGCCCGGCGCTGCTGCTATACTCTGGGGACATCGGAGCTATCGCAGGAGTGTAATTGCATGCCACAATCTCCGTCGTCGACGACCATCATCATCTTTGGGGCGTCGGGCGACCTGACGGAACGCAAGCTGATTCCCGCGCTGTTCAACCTCTACGCCAAAGACAGCCTCCCGGACAACCTGCATATCGTCGGCCTCGCACGCACGCCGTACACGCACGAGCAGTTCCGCGAGCACCTGCGCCAGCACGCCGCCGAACAGATCGGAGACCGCTTCGACGCGGCCCGGTGGAAATCTTTCGTGCAGCGTATTTGGTACCAGGCGCGCAACGCGCTCGCCGACGAGGGCTACGAACAGCTTGAGGAGTTTCTGGAGACCATCGAAGGCACGCAGCAGGCCAACCGGTTGTGCTATCTCGCGGTCGCGCCGTCCCTGTACCGGCCCATCATCGAGCACCTGGGGCGCTTCGGGATGATGGACGAGTCGCACGGCTGGCGGCGCATCGTGGTCGAAAAACCCTTCGGGCATGACCTGAACTCCGCACGCGAGCTGAACGACCTGCTGCATCACGCCTTCGAGGAAAGCCAGGTCTACCGGATCGATCACTATCTCGGCAAAGAGACCGCGCAGAACATCCTGTTCTTCCGCTTCGCCAACACGATCTTCGAGCCGGTCTGGAACCGCAACTACATCGACAACGTGCAGATCACGGTCATGGAGTCGGGCGATATCGGGCATCGCGGCGGCTACTACGATTCCGCCGGCGTGGTGCGCGATATGTTCCAGAACCACCTGTTGCAACTGCTGAGCCTGATCGCAATGGAGCCGCCCGCCTCGTTCAACGCCGATGCGCTGCGCAATGAGAAGGTCAAGGTGCTGAACTCGGTCCGCCCGGTCCAGCCCGGCGATGTCGTGCTGGCGCAGTACGAGGACTACCACCAGGCGAAGGGCGTCGCGCCGGACTCGCGCACGCCGACCTACGCCGCGCTCAAGCTGATGATCGACAACTGGCGCTGGCAGGGTGTGCCGTTCTACCTGCGCTCTGGCAAGGCGCTGGCCGACAAGGTCAGCGAGATCGTCGTTGAGTTCACCTGTCCGCCGGTCATGATGTTCGGGCGCGAGGCGGACGAGGCGTGCTTCGCGCCGAACGTGCTGTCGCTGTGCATCCAGCCCGACGAAGGGATTCACCTCCAGTTCGAGGCCAAGCTGCCCGGCTCCGGCCAGGAAACGCGCTCGGTCGATATGGAATTTCACTACCGCTCGTCGTTCGGCGGCGATGCGCTGCCTGACGCCTACGAGCGGCTGCTGCTCGACGCGCTCAACGGCGATGCCTCGCTGTTCACGCGCAGCGACGAGATCGAGGCGGCGTGGCGGTTGATCGACCCGGTCGTGTGCGCCGCCGACGAAGTTCCTGGCCCGCTGCCCGTGTACCGGCGCGGCAGCGCCGGACCGGCCGAGGCCGAGGCGTTCATCGCCCGCGATGACCGGTCCTGGCGGCGGGGCTGCGAAAACCACGAGCAGAATAAGGAGATGAGCGGTGGATCAGGTTAAAGTGTTTCCGGCGCGCGCGGCGCTGGTCGAGGCCGTCGCCGGGGATATTGCGGCTTGTGCGCAGGAAGCCATCGACCAGCGCGGGCGCTTCTCGATCGCGCTATGCGGCGGATCAACCCCCGGCCCGCTGTTTGACCATCTGGCGTCGCACGCCTTCCGCGACCGGATCGTGTGGGGCAGCGTGCACGTCTTCTGGGGCGATGACCGGGCCGTTCCGCCCGATCACGAAGACAGCAACTACCGGCTGGCGAAGGAGCGGCTGCTCGATCACGTGCCGATCCCCCCGGCGCAGATTCACCGGATGCGCACCGAGCTGGCGCCGGAGCTGGCCGCCGATCATTACGAGCGCCTGCTGCGCGAGTTCTTCGCGGAAGGCGCGCCCGGCGAGCCGCAGCCGCGCTTCGACTACCTGCTACAAGGCATGGGGCCAGACGGGCACACCGCCTCGCTGTTTCCGCACACCGAGGCGCTGGCGATCACCGACCCGGATCGCTGGGTGGTGGCGAACTACGTGCCGCAGCTCGACACGTGGCGCATCACGCTGACCGCCCCGGCGATCAATGCTGGACGGAACGTGATCTTCATGGTCGAAGGGGCGGGAAAGGCGGAGCGGCTGCGCGAGGTTCTGAAGGGGGACTATCGCCCGGACGTGCTGCCTTCGCAGTTGATCGCCCCGATGGATGGGCGGCTGGTGTGGATGGTGGACGAGGCCGCCGCCGCGCGGCTGTGAGGCGCCGTCACAGCCCGGCCAGCGCCGCCGCCAGGCCCGCCGCGACCGCCTCGACCGCGTCTTGCACGTCCGGCGACAGTGGCGCGTCGAGCGCGTTCGTGGCGGGCTGGATGCCGAGCAGCGACACGATGCAGCCCAGCTCGGTCATCAGGTAGCGCGCCAGCAGGTGCAGCGGCAAGGTGTGGGTCGAGGCGCTGACGCCGGTGATCTCCTGCCAGTCCAACCAGCGCACCGCGCCGGGCGGCTCGTCCATCTGCGCCGCGTCGATCAGCAGCACGAGATCGGGCGCGAACCGGCGCAGCAGCCCGCTCGCGTTCTCCGGCGCGGAACCGGCGTCCACCAGCAGCAGCCGGTCGTTCGGCTCCAGCGCGGCTTCGAGCGCGCGGACGGCCGCCAGCCCGGCGGCGTCGTCGCCGCTCAGCGCGTGCCCGACGCCGACGATCGCGACGCGCGGCGTCTCACTCCGCTGCCGGAGCGCCTGCCGCAGGCTCACCTGCCAGCGCGGCCTCGACATCCTCTGCCTTCCCGTAATGGACGAGGAAATCGTCCTTGTTCACCGCCGCCAGCTCCCACTGGTCGGTGAGCGCCAGGCACCCCTGGCGGCAGCTTTCGACGCACTGCGCGCAGAACGTGCAGCGATCGACGTGATAGCGAAACACGAAGCGCTTGGCCTTCTTGTCGAGCACGATCACTTCAATTGCTTCAGCCGGGCAGTCTTTGGCGCACAGGCCGCACCCGGTGCAGCTATCGGCGTGCCATTCGAGATGGCCCCGCAAATTCTCCGGCGCGGCCAGGCGCACGAACGGGTACCGCTGCGTCACCGGCGGCTTGAACAGCCCGCCGATCGCGTCCCGCCACATCGTCATCACCTTCATGCCACCAATCCCTCCCACGCGATCAACACCAGGAACTGGATCAGAACCAGAATGGTGCCATAGCGCCACCACAACCCGACCGTCTGGTCGATCCGCAGCCGCGCCAGCAGCGATTGCAGGCCCGCCAGCAGCAGCAGCAACGCCAGCGTCTTGGCGAAAAACGCGATCGGGTTTGCCACCCCGCCCAGGTAAAAGGCCGCGACCAGCGTCAGCCCGACGATCAGCTCGACGCCTTTGCCCAGGTGGAACAGCGCCAGCCCGCGCCCGCTGTACTCGGTCAGCGCGCCCGCCACGATCTCGGTCTCGGCTTCCGGCGCGTCGAAGGGCGGCAGCTCGAGCTTGCCCATCAGCCCGATCAACGCCACCACGAAGCCAACCGGCTGGGCGAGGATCAGCCAGCGGTCGGCGCCGTAGTCCGC
Organism: Aggregatilineaceae bacterium; assembly: GCA_035325905.1. GTDB lineage: Bacteria > Chloroflexota > Anaerolineae > Aggregatilineales > Aggregatilineaceae > DYGX01. The sequence goes on from DAOKYY010000052.1 coordinate 16,232, forward strand.
GATGGCGCTGATGCGCCAGCTTCCCGCCGCCAGGGCGGGGCCGAGCAGCGCCAGCAAGAACGGCGCTTCATACGAGAACAGCTGGGTCAGCGTGCGCGTCGCCCCGATCAGCGAGAAGCGGTTGAGCGTGTTGGCGCCCGCCAGCCCGGTGCACATCGTCAGCAGGCTGAGCAGGTAGATCGTCACGATCAGGTCCCCGCCGAAGCTGTACGACGGCGCCAGCCCGAAGACCGGCACGTACAGCACCGCCGTCAGCGCGCCCGAAAGCGCGAGCACGGGCAGCGTCAGAAACAGGCCGCGATGCACGCCCTCCGGCACGACCTCTTCCTTCGCCAGCAGCTTGATGTTGTCGGCCAGCGGCTGGAACCAGCGCGGCCCGATCCGGTTCTGGAAGCGGGCGACCAGCTTGCGGTCAGCCCACTCGTAGGCCATGCCCGCCAGCAGGATAAACAGCCCGCCAGGGAAAAACAGCAGCGCGATCAGCGCAGTCAGCGTGTTCATCGGTAATGCTCTATCCCATACTGCCGCAGCCGCTCCCACGTCCAGACCTGCGGCTCGCCGCCCTGACGGACGACAGCCATGCGGTCGTTGCAGGAGAAGCACGGGTCGATCCCGGCCAGAATCATCGGCACGTCCGCGAGCTGGTGCCCGACCGACGTCACGACCACCGACGCCATGTTGGGCAGGGTGGGGGTGCGGACCTTGACTCGCTCGGCGGTGTCGGTGCCGTTGCTCTTGATGTAGTAGAACAATTCGCCGCGCGGCGCCTCGACCCGGCTGATCGTCTCGGCCGGCTTGATGCGGCGCGGGATGCGGGTCGTCAGCTCACCTTCGGGCAGCGCGGCCAGCAGCTCGCGCAGCACGCGGAAGCTCTCGAACAGCTCGCGCACGCGCACCTTGAAGCGCGCTTCGAGGTCGCCCGCTTCTTCGACGATCAAGTGGACCGGGTGCTCGCGGTAGAGCAGGTACGGCGCGTCCACGCGCACGTCGCGCGGCACGCCGGAAGCGCGCGCCGTCGGCCCGACCACCCCCAGCCGCTCGGCGTCGTCGCGCGTCATCACGCCGATCCCGCGCGTGCGGCGCAGGAACATCGCGTCGGTCGAGACGACTTCCAGGTAGTGGCGCGTGCGCTCCTCCAGAAACGCCAGCCCCTCCAGGATCGCCTCGGCCTGCTCCGGCCCGATGTCGCACTTCACGCCGCCGAGCACATTGGCCGAATAGTTGACGCGGTTGCCGGTGATGCCTTCGAGCAGGTTCATCACCGTCTCGCGGTCGCGCCACGAGTACATGAACAGCGTGTCGAACCCAGCTTCGTGGGCGGCGACGCCCACCCATAGCAGGTGGCTGTGGATGCGCTCTAGCTCGGCCACGATCTGGCGGATGGCCTGGGCGCGCGGCGGCGCTTCGACCCCTGCCAGCCGCTCGACCCCCAGGCAGAACGCGGTCGCGTGGACGTGCGAGCAGATGCCGCAGATACGCTCGACGAGATAGGCCGCCTGCACGTAGTTGCGCGTCTCGCAGCCCTTCTCGATCCCGCGATGCACGTAGCCGAGGCGGACGCTGGCGTCCTTCACGACTTCGCCATCGACGCTGAACTCGAAATGCCCCGGCTCTTTCAACGCCGGGTGCTGCGGGCCAATCGGAATGATGAATTTCTCGGTCGGCATCGCTTAGTCCTCGGCCTGCTTTTCCAGCTGCTCCATCGAAAAATCCTTGCGCAGCGGGTAGACGCCGTCCGGCCAGTCTTCCGGCAGAAAGAGCTTGTCGGCGTTGGGCGTGCCCTCGACGGTAACGCCGAACATCTCCATCAGCTCGCGCTCGTAGAAGCTGATCGACGGGATGACGCCGACCAGCGAGGGCACCGCCGCGCCCTCGCGCGGGACGCGCACGCGGAACGTCACAACCGCCGCGCCGCACGCGAAGTGATACAGCACTTCCAGCCGCCCGTCCTCCGGGCCGAGGTCCAGCCCGGTGATGGCGGTCAGGTAGCCCCAGCGCGCGCCGATCAGCGCGCCCGCCGCCGCGATCAGGTCGCCGGGCGCGATCACCACGTCCGCGCGGCCCGGCTCCGGCTCGACCGTCTCTTGCGCCCACGCTCCTAACAGCGAAGCCGCCGCCTGCAAACAGGTTTCCGTGCTCATCGCGCGCTCGCTTCCTCCCGCTCAGGCTCCGGGGCCAGCGCCGGATCGTCGTCGGGGTCTCCGATCACAATCGGCCCCTCGGAGGTGTCGTGGCCCTGGAGCTTCGCCAGCAGCTTGACCACGCCGTCGATGATCGCTTCCGGGCGCGGCGGGCAGCCGGGCACATAGGCATCCACCGGGATCACCTGGTCGATGCCACCCAGGATGTTGTAGCAGCCGCGAAACGCGCCGCCCGATAGCGCACACGATCCCACGGCGATGACGAACTTCGGCTCCGGCATCTGCTCGTAGATGCGAACCAGCCGGTCGCGCGCCTGGCGCGTCACCGGGCCGGTGCAGATCAGCACGTCGGCGTGGCGCGGGCTGCCTTGCAGCTTGATCCCGAACCGCTCCACGTCATAGCGCGGGGTGAGCGTCGCCAAAATTTCGATGTCGCAGCCGTTGCACGACCCGCTGTTGAAGTGGATCGCCCAGGGCGAGTTGATCCGCGCCCAGGTCCGCAGCTTGTCGAGCGCCGCCTGCCAGGTCTGATCGAGATTGAGTGCCATTCCGTCCCCTTGTTGCGCCGCGCTAGCCCAGGATCAGCGCCAGCAGCGCCAGGATCAGCCCGACGAGAAAGGCCGCCGCGACCGCTGAGAGGTCGCTGCTGCCGAGCATCAGCACGCCCAGATGCACGATCGCGAAGAACAGCGCGATTGTAAAGAACTGGCGATAGCCGGGCGCCGCCGGGCGCGCGGGGGCCGCCTCGCCGCTCGCGTAGGTGCTGACCTTCGTCTCGGATGGCTCGCCAACTGGCCCGGCCAGCATCCGCCCGAACCCGCTCAGCGCGCCGGTCAGGGCCAGGTAAATCCCGAACGCGATCGGCGGCGCCAGCAAGATGTCTTCCATCGTCTCGACTCTCCCTTATCCCGCCCGCCTACAGCCCGAACGCCGCCAGCAGCGCCTGGCCCGCCGGCTCCGACAGCCATTGGAGCAGCGGCGGCCACACCCCGACCGCGATCACCGCCACCGTCAGCGCGATCACCGGCGCCTGAAGCAGCGCCGGGACCGGCTGGCCCTTCGTCACCGCCTCCGAAGGCGCGTGGCGATAGGCCGCGTTGACCAGCGGCGCGTAGTAGCCGAGCGAGAGCACGCTGTTCAGCCCGGCGAAGATCGCCAGCGCCTCGATCCAGTGGTTGCGCGTCTCGAACCCGGCGGCGAAAATCTGCCACTTCGACATGAACCCGGCCAGCGGCGGCAGCCCGCCCAGGCCGAGCACGGCCACGCTCAGGCCGAGCGCGATCAGCGGGTAGCGCGAGGCGGCCCCGTCCAGGTCGCGCACCGTCAGCGGGCCGTGATCGCCAGCCGCGACGTGCAGCGTGTAGAGCAGCGCGCCCGCCGCCAGGAAGGCCAATCCCTTCATCAGCCCGTGATTGAGCATGTGGAACAGCGCGCCCTGCGCGCCGGTCGCCTCGCGCGCGTAGATCGCGATCCCGACGCCGGCCAGCATATAGCCGACGTGCGCCAGGCTGGAATACGCCAGCAGCCGCTTGACCTGCTTCTGGCGCAGCGCGAGCAGGTTCCCGGCGGCCATGTTCAGCGCGCCGAACAGCATCAGCAGCTCGCCCCATGATCCGGTGACGCCGCCGAGCGCGCCAAGCGCGCGCAGCAGCGCGACCAGCCCGGCCTCGATCACGACGCCGGAGAGCATCGCGCTGATGCCGCTGGGCGCCTGCGAGTGCGCGTCCGGCAGCCAGGTATGCAGCGGAACCATCGCCACCTTGACGCCGAAGCCGATCGTCATCAGCGCGCCCGCCGCCAGCAGAATCGTCGCGTTATCAGCCTGGGCGCGGATCTCGGCCAGATCGAGCGCGCCGGTCTCGGCCAGCACCAGCGCGATCCCGAACAGGACCAGCGCCGAGCCGACCGCGCTCTGCACCAGGTACTTGACGCCCGCTTCGAGCGAGGCGGGTTGCTCGTGGTAGAAGGCGACCAGCAAAAAGGTCGCGATCGCCATCGCCTCGAACCAGACCCACAGGTTGAACAGGTCCGCCGCGCAGCCGAGGCCGATCATGATCCCGACCACGGCGACCAGCGAGGCGTAATACTTCTCCTGGCCGTCTTCCGCCTGCATATACGGGCCGGAGTAGAGCGTCACGAGCGTGCCCAGGCCGAGCGACAGCGCCGCCAGCAGCAGTGCGAAGTCGTCCAGCCGCAGCGACACCGCGCCGAGGGTGTAGGTCTGCGCGCCGTCGCCGAGGTCCGCCGCCGCCTGCGCGAAGGGAACCCACGTGATCAGCAGCGCGATCAGCGCCGTCCAGCGCGCCGCGCGACCGCCATCCCGCGCCAGCCGCCCGATCAGGTAGACGACCGGCGTCGCCAGCAGCGGCAGCGCGATCATCCAGGTGAATGCGGTCATCTCATTCATCGCCTTACGCCCCCAGCGCCAGCACGGCCAGCACGATCACCAGCCCGCCAACGATGCCCAGCACGTTCCAGTTGAGCAGGCCGGTTTGCGTCATACGCACGGCGTCCGCCGCCGCCGTCGTCGCCGAGACAATGCGCTGGTTGAGCCACTCAAAGCCGAAATCGCGGTCGGCGGCGCGTGCCAGCCACGCGAAGGATTCACCGATCCTTGCCAGCCGGTCGCGGAACGCCCACGCCGCCAGCCCCAGCCCGATCACCGCCAGCGCGAGATACGTCGCGGGAGCGGTCAGGATCGTCCCGTACAGGTCGAGCGCGCCGGGCGCGTGCAGGTTGTGGAACGGCAGGCTCTCGGTGAGCATCTTGCCGAACGGCCCGGCCAGCAGCCAGGTCGTCAGCGTGCCCGCCGCCAGGGCGCCGGTCGCCAGCTTCATCGCCTGCCCCGCGTCGTGAGCGTGGCCCGCGCCGCGCCGCTCGCCGTAGAAGACCAGCCACACCATGCGCGCCGTGTACAGCGCCGTGATCCCCGCCGCGATCAACATCCCCGCATAGGCCCAGACCGGCCCGTCGTGCAGCCCGTCTTCAAGCACCAGCTCCTTGCTCCAGAAGCCGTTGAAGAACGGCAGCCCGGCCAGCGCCAGCGCGCCGATGACGAAGACCGTCCGCACGAACGGCATCTCGCGGCGCAGCCCGCCCATCCGGCGCATATCGCGCGTGCCGACGCCGTGGATCACCGCGCCCGCCGCCAGGAACAGCAGCGCCTTGAAGACCGCGTGGCTCAGCAGGTGGAACTGGCTGGCGAACACGCCGCCGACGCCCACCGCGTAGACCATGTACCCCAGCTGGCTGATGGTCGAATAGGCCAGCACGCGCTTGAGATCGGTCGCGACAAGGGCCATCAGCGCCGCCAGGAAGGCCGACAGCAGCCCGATAACCACGACCGCCGTCTTCCAGCCCGTAACCCCCTCAAACGCCGGGTAGAAGCGCGCCAAAAGGTACACGCCCGCGTTGACCATCGTCGCGGCGTGGATCAGCGCGCTGACCGGGGTTGGGGCTTCCATCGCGCCGGGCAGCCAGGTGTGGAACGGCACCTGGGCGGACTTGGCTGCCGCCGCAATCAGCGCCCCGAAGGCCATCACCGCCAGCATCCCGGCGGGCAGCGTGTCGGCCCGCGCCAGGAAGGTGCTGATCTGCGTGTCGCCCAGGTAGGCGTAGGCGATCAGCGCGCCCGCCAGCAGGCCCAGCCCGCCGACCTGCGTGATGATCAGCGCGCGGATGCCGCCCGCGACCGCCTTCGGATCGTCGTTGTAGAACGCGATCAGCGCGTAAGAGCACAGCGCCGTGATCTCCCAGAAGACGAACATCAGGAACAGGCTGCCGCTGAGCGCCAGCCCGACCATCGCGCCGATGAACAGCAGCACCAGCGCGTAATAACGGCCCAGGCTCGCCTCGCCGCGCATGTAATCCACCGAAAAGATCACCGCCAGGCTGCCGACGACCGTCGCGACGGCGGCGAGAAACACCCCCAGGCCGTCCGGCACGAAGGTGAACGCGCCAAAGACGCTGCCGACCTCGATGCTCAGCGCGGCCCCATCGCCATAGGACGGCAGCAGGAGCAGCGCGGCGGCGCCCGCCGCGACCGAGAACGCGACTGCCAGCTTATGCTGCGCGTCCGCGCGGCGATCCCCCGCCAGCCAGACGGCCAGCGCCCCGATCCAGGGCAGGCCGATGGTCAGTCCAACCAGCCAATCCGTCATGCCGTTACCCTCGCAGCTCCGACAGCGCGCGCAGATCGAGCGTGCCGCGCAGCCGCTTGACCTGCACCGCGAACGCCAGCCCGATCACCGCGACGACCGTGTCCGCCACGATCACCGTCATGGCGAGGCTTTGCCCCAGCGCCAGCTGGTCGCTGGCGCGCCCGGCCATGACCAGCGCCAGCAGCGCGCCCTTGATCATGATCTGGAGCGCGATCACGACCTTGATCAGGTTGCGCGTGATCAGCAGGCCGTAGAGGCCAACGCCCGCCAGGGCGAACGCGGCCACCAGCACGATTTCGAGCGTGTTCATACGACCGCTTCCTCCAGCGCCGGCTCTTCGACCGGCTCCGGCTCCACGCTGTCGAGCGGCAGCGCAGCCGGGCGCTCGACATGCGCCGGGGCCACGTGCGCCGTCGCCTGCACGCCGGGCCGGGTGTCGGCCAGCAGCCCCAGCAGGCACAGCACGCCGGTGAAGATCAGCACGACCTGGACCAGCACATCCAGCGCCCGCTGGTCCCACAGCGTCGCCTCAATCGAGAAGCCGCCAGCCCGCACGTCCACTTCGCCAACCGGCAGCGCCATACCGACCAGCAGCGCCAGCAGCGCCCCGACCGCGCCGACCGTCAGCCAGCGCGGCAGCGCGTCAGCCTCACGCAGGCCGTCGTCGCCCGCGATGCTGATCGCGAAAACAAATAGCACCGTCACCAGTCCAGACCCGACGCTTAGCTCAATTACGGCCACCTGGCGCGCGCCCATCTGGTAGAGCATGATGGACACCAGGGCGCTCACGACGGCCAGCCACAGCGCGGAGGACAGCAGGCGGGTCGCTCGTATTGCCAGGATTGCGCCCAGCACGGCGGCAATCCCCAAGCCCGCGTACAGCATTTGTGCTCTCCTTCACAAACTCTGTTCGCGGTTATAGTAGATCGTTCGTGGGCCGGTCTACAGTGCCTTAAGTCATAAGGCCAGTTGCCATTGATCCCCGCTCGCCTGCCGCAAGCGGGGCGCGGGTTTTCTAAGAGGATCGCTTGCAGAAGCGCAGGTTGGACACTACACTAATCATGCATCCCGATAAGTTGCGATCTGGACCTAACGAGGAGAACAGCGCATGTTGAGTAGAAGACTTCTGGTGATAGGCATGCTGCTCGTGATGCTGGCGGCATCGCTCGTCCCGGCCTCGGCGGCCGGCCCGGTGTACCCTGACCTCCCCGATCTCGGCGGCCGCGAGATCAACATCGCGGTCGAGAACCTGTACACGCCGTTCCAGTTCGAGAACCCGCAGAGCGGCGAGGTGATGGGCTACGAGTACGACATGGTGGCCGAGCTGTGCGGGCGGATCAACTGCACGCCGGTCTACCAGAACGTCAGCTGGGAGGCCATGATCCAGTCGGTCGGCGAAGGCCAGTACGACATGGGCATGACCGGCATCAGCATCTACCCGGAGCGCAAGGAGGTCGTCGATTTCAGCGACCCGTACATCAACCTTGACCAGTACCTGCTGGTCCGGGCGGACGAGGAGCGCTTCGCCAACATCGACGAGTTCGCCGCCAACGACGAGCTGGTTCTCGGCGTGCAGGCCGGGACGGCGGGCTTCTTCGTGACCGAGGGGCTGGTGCCGGACGCGCGGCGGGTGGTCTACAACGAGTTCGGCGCGCTGGTCCAGGCATTGCTGGTCGGTGACATCGACGCCATGCCCGCCGACGCATCCGCCGCCGCTGGCTTTGTCAGCACGACCGGCCAGGAAGTCAAGCTCGTCGGCGACCCGATCTCGAAGGACGAGATGGGCTTCATCTTCCCGAAGGGCAGCGAGCTGGTCCAGCCGGTCAACGAGGCCATCGCCAGCATGAAGACCGACGGGTTTCTCGACTACCTGTACTACAAGTGGTTCATCAACTACAGCCCGGAGAGCGGCGAGCTATACGCCGTGCTGCCTGATCTGGGCGGCCAGGAGATCGTGATCGCGGTCGAGAACCTGTACACGCCGTTCCAGTTCGAGAACCCGCAGAGCGGCGAGGTGATGGGCTACGAGTACGACATGGTGGCCGAGCTGTGCGGGCGGATCAACTGCACGCCGGTCTACCAGAACGTCAGCTGGGAGGCCATGATCCAGTCGGTCGGCGAAGGCCAGTACGACATGGGCATGACCGGCATCAGCATCTACCCGGAGCGCAAGGAGGTCGTCGATTTCAGCGACCCGTACATCAACCTTGACCAGTACCTGCTGGTCCGGGCGGACGAGGAGCGCTTCGCCAACATCGACGAGTTCGCCGCCAACGACGAGCTGGTTCTCGGCGTGCAGGCCGGGACGGCGGGCTTCTTCGTGACCGAGGGGCTGGTGCCGGACGCGCGGCGGGTGGTCTACAACGAGTTCGGCGCGCTGGTCCAGGCATTGCTGGTCGGTGACATCGACGCCATGCCCGCCGACGCATCCGCCGCCGCTGGCTTTGTCAGCACGACCGGCCAGGAAGTCAAGCTCGTCGGCGACCCGATCTCGAAGGACGAGATGGGCTTCATCTTCCCGAAGGGCAGCGAGCTGGTCCAGCCGGTCAACGAGGCCATCGCCAGCATGAAGACCGACGGGTTTCTCGACTACCTGTACTACAAGTGGTTCATCGACTACACGCCCGCTGCGCAGTAGAGCCGCTAAGCGCCAGCGCGACGCCTAGACAATGCGAGGCCGAATCGTTTGATTCGGCCTCGTTTCTTTCTGCAACCCG
>DAOKYY010000053.1:0-24283 GCA_035325905.1 Aggregatilineaceae bacterium
CTATACAAAAAGCCGGGCTAGAAGAATTTCACGACGATGTCGTCAAGCGTGTTCGCCGCGTCGCCGATGCGCCCCGCCGCGTGGAACAGGTGCCGGTAGATTTCGCGCAGCTTGAGCATGTTCACGACCGCGTCCAGCTCTTTCGGGTCCTTGAACAACTCCGCCAGCGCCCGCGCGTAGAGCGTCTCCATCTCGTTGGTGACGGCGCGCGCGCGGACCGCGTGCGAGCTGGCGACGTTGGGATGCTCCGACAGGCGGTCCATCGCCAGCGCGATCTCCTCGGCGCCGCGCCGCAGCAACTCGGCCATCTCGGCCAGAAACGCGTTCGGCGTCACGTCGAGAATGTCCATCTCGTTGATGGTGAACCAGGTGTCGTCCAGGATATCGTCAATCGCCCGCGAGAGCATGGCGATATCTTCGCGGTCAATCGGCGTGACAAACGTCCGGTTCAGCTCGTCAACCAGAATCCGGCGGACTTCGTCGGCAGACTTCTCAAGCTGGCGGACGCGGTGCGCGTTTTTCTTGCTGGGCTTGCCCATATAGGCCACCAGCGCCTCGGCGCCCTGCACGCTCAGCGCGCCCTGCTCCTGCAAGCGGCTGATAAACGGGTCCGGCTTGCGCTTGAAGAGCGCTTTCGTGCGCGCTGGAATGCGCGTAAGAAATTCTACGGACTTGGCGACCATCGGGCGCTTCCTTACGTGTTCTGAGCGATAGCTGAAGCAAACGTGACGAAAGTAAAATTCTCTTAACGATTCGATTGTAGCCGGAGGTTGCCGATCTGCCAATGGGCGAATTGGCCGGGAAACCGTGGCCGATTATAATCTGGGCGGCCCAGAACCGGCCCTGATGTAGCGCGGCGGCGGCCTTCACCACAGGAGCAAAGGCACGATGACAAGGCGATATCTCCCGCTGCTGGCCGGGGCAGCGATGCTTGCGCTGGCGGCGTGCGGCGGCGACTCCGAGCCGGCGATTGACACGGGCGCGATCCTCGCGACCGAGACCTTCGACGCGAGCGGCGGGTGGGAAGAAGGCAGCTATCCGGCGGACGCCCCGACGCCCGACTCCGCGCTGGCCGTGCGCGACGGGCGCTACGTGCTGGAGCACCACGCCGGGCGCACGGCTTCCTTCACGTGGGGCGCGGGCGGCGCGCTATACGAGGACGTGATCATCGAGGTCGAGGCCGAGCAGCTGAGCGAGGACAAGGATAATCTCTACGGCGTCGGGTGCCGGCTGGCAGGCGACGAGCCGGGCGAGCAGAACGGCTACGTCTTCCTGATCGGCGGCGACGGGCACTTTGGCATCGGCGAGCTTGACGATCAGATTCTGACCTTCGACGGCCTGCTGCCCTGGCGCCAGAGCGGGGTCATCAAGCAGGGCGCGGCCACCAACACGATCCGCGCCGCCTGCCTGGGCGACACGCTGGCGCTGAGCGTCAACGGCGAGTTTCTGGGCAGCGTGACGAGCAACGCGTACCGCCGTGCGGGGCAGGTCGGCTTCTTCGCCGGGGTGGACGAGGGGCGGTCGATCGCGGTCGCATTCGACAATCTCACGCTGTCAGAAGGCCGCGTGCGAGAGAAATAGGGCCGCTCTGAATCGGGGCCTGCCCTCTCGGAAGAAACAAATCCCGCGAGCGGCGATGCTCGCGGGATTTTTGACTGTTCGGGGATTGAGCGGCGCTTATTCGGCGTCCGCTGGCTCGACATCGGCCTTGACCGCGCGGGGCAGCGGCTCGCCCTCGATCCGCTGGAAGTCGATCTCGCCCCGGTCGTTGACGAAGACCTGGACCATATCGCCACGCTTGAACTCGCCGCGCAGCAACTGGACGCTGAGCGGGCTTTCGACATACCGCTGGAGCGCGCGGCGCAGCGGGCGCGCCCCGAACTCCGCATCATAGCCGATCCGCGCCAGCTTGAGGCGGGCGTCTTCGGTCAGGGAGACGTATAGCTCCTGCTCGGCCATCCGCGCCGCGATCTCGCGCATCTGGAGATCGACGATCTGCTCGACGTGCTCGACCGTCAGCGGCTCGAAGACGATGATCTCGTCAATCCGGTTCAGGAACTCGGGCCGGAACGTCTTGCGCATCGCCTCTTCGATCTGCTTGTGATCGGCCACCAGCTTCGGGTCGCCATCCGGCACGAAGCCGAGCGCCCCGCCCTTGTTGGCGAACTGCGTGCCGAGGTTGCTGGTCATGATGATGACCGAGTTGCGGAAGTCCACCGTCCGCCCCTGGCCGTCGGTCATGCGCCCGTCTTCGAGAATCTGCATCAGCGCATTCCAGACTTCCGGGTGCGCCTTTTCGATCTCGTCGAACAGGATGACGCGGTAGGGACGGCGGCGCACCGCTTCGGTCAGCTGGCCGCCTTCCTCGTAGCCGACATAGCCGGGCGGCGCGCCAAACAGGCGGCTGACGGTGTGCTGCTCGCGGTATTCGCTCATGTCGATCCGCAGCAGCGCGTCTTCGTCGTCGAACATGAACTCGGCCAGCGCCTTCGCTAGCTCGGTCTTGCCGACGCCGCTGCTGCCCAGGAAGATGAACGAGCCAATCGGGCGCTTCGGGTCCTTCAGGCCGCTGCGCGCGCGGCGGATCGCGTCGGCGATGGCGGCGACGGCGGCAGCCTGGCCGATGATGCGCTCGTGCAGCACCTCTTCCATCCGCAGCAACTTTTGCGCTTCGGTTTCGAGCATCTGGTTGACCGGGATGCCCGTCCACTGCGCGACGACCTCGGCGATATCGCCCTCGTCCACCACCTCGTCGAGCGTGTGCTCGCGCTTCCAGCGCTCGCGCTCGTCTTCGTAGTCCTGCTCAAGCTGGAGCCGGTGCGACTTCACCACCGCCGCGCGCTCGTAGTCGCGCACCAGGCTGGCTTCTTCCTCCTCGGCGGCCAGCCGGTCCAGCTCTTTCTTCATGGCTTTCAGCTCGTCGGTCATCGAGTAGAGCGCGACGCGCAGCTTGGACGCGGCCTCGTCCATCAGGTCGATGGCCTTGTCCGGCAGCTTGCGCTCGGTCACGTAGCGATGGCTCAGCCGCGCGGCGGCGATCAGGGCCGAATCGGAGTAAGTAACCTTATGATGCGCTTCGTAGCGGTCGCGCAGGCCGTAGAGCATCTCGATCGTGGCGTCCACGCTCGGCTCGTCCACGTAGACCGGTGCGAAGCGGCGGTCCAGCGCCGAGTCGCGCTCGACATACTGGCGATACTCGTCCAGCGTGGTCGCGCCGATGCAGTTCAGCTCGCCGCGCGCCAGGGCGGGCTTCATCATATTGCTGGCGTCCAGCGCGCCGGAGGCCGCGCCCGCGCCGACGACCTGGTGCAGCTCGTCGATGAACAGGATGATCTCGCCTTCGGACCGCTGAATCTCCTCGATGGCGGCCTTGAGGCGCTCCTCGAACTCGCCCCGGAAGCGGCTCCCGGCGATCATGCCGCCGAGGTCCAGGCTGACGACACGCTTGCCCATCAGAATTTCGGGCACGTCGTTCGACGCGATCTTCTGCGCCAGCCCTTCGACGATGGCGGTTTTGCCAACGCCCGCCTCGCCGATCAGCACCGGGTTGTTCTTGGTGCGGCGGCTGAGGATCTGGATCACGCGCAGGATTTCGTCGTCGCGCCCGATCACGGGGTCGAGCTTGCCCTCGACCGCCATACGAGTCAGGTCGCGGCTGTACTTCTCCAGCGTGCGATAGCGCGTCTCGGCCTGCGGGTCGGTGACACGCTGCCCGCCGCGAATGTCCTTCACCACGTCCAGCACGCGGTCCTTCGTGATTCCGGCGTCCGCCAGAATCCGCGCGACGGCCGTGCGCCGCTCGGTCAGGATCGCCAGGAACAGGTGCTCGGTGCTGATGTATTCGTCCTTGAGGTGGTTGGCCTCTTCGTTGGCGACATCCACCACGCGCTTGACGCGCGGCGTGATGAAGACCTGCCCCGCGCCGCCGCCATAGATGGCCGCCTTCGGGCTGGCGCGCAGCACCTCGTCCAGGCGCTGGCGAATCGCCTCCTGGTCGACCGACATCTTCTCAAGAATCTGCGGGATCACCCCGTCGGGCTGCTCCAGCAGGGCGAGCAGCATGTGCTCGGTGTCCACTTGATTATGTGCGTAGCGTTGCAGGATCTCGTAGGCTCGCACGGCCGCGTCCTGCGCGCGCTCGGTGAAGCGGTCAAATCGCATCATGATCGTTTGGTCCCTTTGCTACCAGTACGTCTGTGTGACTGTGCACGCAGAGCGCCTTGCGGCGCCCTGCCCGGTGGTCAAGATGGTCATCCGGGGGGTCGTTCGCCGGGCCGAAACCGCCCCCTATGCGCCCGGACGGCGTCAAGCAGCAACGCGCTGGCATTTCGCTCCCGGTTGTTTTACTCATTATAGTGCCAACGCCGAACCGCGCTGCGCGGTTGGGCTACGCTGACGATTTTACATCGCGGCGGCTCACGGAGCCATCAGATTCACGTAGGAACCCGCGCCGATTGAGCGTGCAGCGGTTCGCGAAACCCAGGGGCGAGAATCTGTTGTAGGATGGCCCAACTCGATATACACTACGAGGAGGTGCGTTAAGCCTCAGGAGGGTAATATTTGTTAAAATTCTTTCGAGTGCGGTAAACAGATTTTGCCGTCCGTTACCGCAAGGTTGCCGTTTGTCGTGTAATGTTGTCGTGGACGACGGGGCCATCCCGGAGCCGTTTTGTCAAAGGTCTAAGGAGGACTCAAGCAATGCGAAAACTGGGTATTCTTGCCACTTTGCTGCTGGTCGCGGCGCTCGCGCTGCCGCTCGTTCCGGCGGGCGCGCAGGATGACAGCGGGTTCCGTAACACGTTCGATCTGCCTGTCGAGCCAGCCACCGAAGGGCCGCTGGCGGGCGTCGATCCGCGCAACCAGACCATCACCTGGTGGCACCAGCACAGCGGCACGCGCCAGGAATTCCTGGACGCGATCATCGCTGACTTCAACGCCAACAATCCCTGGGGCATCACCGTCGAAGCGTCCAACCAGGGCGGCTACGGCGACATCTACACCAAGATGATCGCGGGCATCCCGACCGGCGACGTTCCAAACATCGTCGTGGCGTACCAGAACCAGTCGCTGGCTTATTATCAGGCGGGCGGTCTGGTCGAGAACCTCGACACCTATGTCCTCGACCCGACCTGGGGCCTGAACGAGGCCGAAATCGCGGACTTTGTCCCGGCCTTCTTCGAGCAGGACAAGACCGAAGACGGCGTCCGCATCGGCTTCCCGCCCAACCGCTCGCTCGAAGGGCTGTACTACAACCAGACCGCGCTGACCGAGCTAGGCTATGACGGCCCGCCGACCACCTGGGAAGAGTTCCGCGAGATGGCCTGCGCCTTCACCGAGCAGGGTTGGAGCGGCTATGAGGGCGACGACACGGTCGGCTACACGATCCGCACCGACGCCTCGAATATCGCGGCGGGCACCTTCGCCAACGGCGGCGAGCTATACGTGGACGGCCAGTACGACTACACCGGCCAGGCGACGGTCGACTACATCCAGTTCATGGTGGACCTCTACAACGACGGCTGCGCGACCTTGATCGCCGAGCAGTATGGCGACCAGAACAACTTCGCCGCCGGTAAAGCGCTCTTCTTCATGGGGTCAACCTCCGGCCTGCCGTTCATCAAGCAGGGCATCGAGGACGCGTTCGAGACTCCGTTTGAGTGGGGCGTGACGGCCCTGCCGTACACTGACGTCCCGGTCGTGAATGTCTACGGCGCGAGCGTCAGCGTGACCAAGAGCACGCCCGAAGCCGAACTGGCGTCGTGGCTGTTCATCCGCTGGCTGACCGATCCGGCGCAGCAGGCGGGTTGGGCGGTTGCCAGCCAGTACTTCCCGGTGCGCTACTCCGCGCAGGAAGGCATGGCGGAGCTGTTCGCGGACCTGCCGCAGTACGAACAGGCGTGGAATCTACTCCAGGGCGAGGGCAAGGTTGAGCCGCAGATCGCCAGCTACGACGTGGTCCGCGACGAAGCCGAAGCGACCTTTGACAACCTGCTGAGCGGCGGCGGCGATGTCGCCAGCGCGCTCCAGCAACTGACCGCCACGGCCAACGAGATCCAGGCCAGCTTCCAGGCCCAGTAGTTCTGAACGCACTCTGTAGAACACGCGAGGGCAGTCATCACGGCTGCCCTCGTTGCTTATCTCCGAATCTGCGAGTGAGATTATGCCTGTCTTCACTCTCAGCGGTGGTTCGTATACGCCGGTAGCATGACGGTGAAGGTGCTGCCTTTGCCCACCTCGCTATCGACCCAGATGCGCCCCTGGTGCTGCTCGACGATGCTCTTGACGATGGAGAGGCCGAGGCCGGTCCCTTTGTACTCATCGATCGCCTGCTCGGTGCGATAGAACTTATCGAAGATGTACGGCTGGTCCTGCTGGGGGATGCCGATTCCGCTGTCGCTCACGCGCAGCACCAGGAAATCACCGTTGCTCTCCAGTGAGAGAGACACCTGGCCGCCGTTGGGCGTGTACTTGATCGCGTTTTCGAGCAGGTTGCTGACCAGCTGGCGCAGGCGCAGCGGGTGTCCGAGCACTGGCGGCAGGTCGCCCGCCAACGCCACGCCCAGCGCCTGCTGCTTGGCTTCCCACTCGTGCTGGCGCTCGCTGACCGCGCTCTCGATAATCGGCCCCAGCGCGGCTAGCTCGCGGTCCTGGTCGAAGCCCGCCTCGATCTTTCCCAGCTCTAGCAGATCGTTGATCAGCGTCGTGATCGATTGCACGCTGTTGACGATGCGCCGGGCGAAGTCTTCCTGGTTGCTGTTGAACGGGCCGGAGCGACGCAGCAGCTCCAGGTAGCCGAGGATCGCGGTCAGGGGCGAGCGCAGGTCGTGCGAGACGGTCGTGACGAACTCGCTCTTGATCCGATCCAGCTCTTTCAGGTGGGTGATGTCTTGCATGACGGCGATCTTGCCGACCCCCTCGACGATCGTCAGGTGCGCGTTGAGGGTGCGCTTGCCACCGGCGACGGCTAGCTCGGTTGTACGCAGGCGGCTGGCGCGGGCTTCTTTGGCGAACAGCTCGCGCAAGCCGTCATGGTCAGTTATGTCGTCCAGCCGCTGCCCGATCACGGCGTCCCGATCCAGATCGAAGGTGCGGCACGCCGCCGGATTGCAGAGCAGCACCCGCCCCTGCGTATCGACCACGATGATCGCGTCTTCGGTGTCGGTCAGCACCGTGTCGAGCGTATCGCGCTCGTGGACGGCGGCGGCGTAAGACTGCGCGTTGGTGATCGCGATCGCGGCGAAATCGCCCAGCACGCTCAGCAGCTGGAGCGTCCCCGGCTCGAAGCCCGCGCTGACCTGCTGGTTGACCACGCCCAGCACGCCGATTGCGCGGCCCTGCATCAGCAGCGGGACATAGGCCAGGTCGCGGAAGAAGAAATCGGTGCCCGGCGCAGAGGCGCGCACATCGGTCAGCACCAGGGGCGTGCGGCGACGCATCACCTCCCCGGCGGCGCTGTCCGAAACCAGCACCCGCCGCGCCTCGGCCCGATCCGACAGCGCCTCGGTCGCGGTGTAGAGGTAGAGGTCCTGTGAGCCGTCCTCGGCCAGCAGCAGAATACCGCTTTCGGCGCGGGTGATGGCCTTCGCCGCCTGGACGACATGATCGAGCACCGGCTGGAGGTCCAGCGTGGACGAGACGCGCTGGCCGAGCTGGACCAGCGTATCGAGATCGTGCAGGCGCTGCTCAAGCTGGCGGTTAGCGGCGAGAAGCTGCTGGGGGATGTGGTCGGTGATCTGCCGCGTCCAGTGCTCGCGCAGCACGCGCGCCGCCGCTTCGAGCAGGTCGTCCGGCTCGAAGGGCTTGATCAGATAGTCGTTGACGCCAAGCCGCAGCGCCTCGACGGCCAGCGCCTCGGAGCCTTCGGCGGTGATCAGGATAAAGGGGCATTGCAGCCCCTCGCCGCGCAGCGCGGCGAGCATTTCCAGCCCGGTCATGCCCGGCATCAAGTAATCGGCGATTAGCAGGTCCGGGCGCAGGTCGCGCGCCAGCGTGAAGCCTTCAGCCCCGTCAGCGCCCGTCAGGACATCGTACCCGGCGGACGTGAGGACTTCGGCCAGAAAATGCCGGATCTCGTCCGCGTCTTCGACGAACAGCACGCGCTCGCCAGCCACCGATCACGCGCTCCGTCTACTCGGCGGCCAGCACGCGCCGGGCCTCAAGCGCGCGGCGCAGAGCACTCACGCCGGCAAAAGGGCCGGCGCCGGAATCAAGCTGGCTGATGAACAGCCGCAGCGCGGGGCCGCCTCGGTGAGCGCGCGCCTGCGCGCGGTCCTGCGCGCGGTCCTTGAGCGGATAGAAGAACGCGATCGACTGCTGGAGGCGGGCTTCCAGCCGCTCGCGCAGCAAGCCCGCGTGCGCGTGATCGGTCAGGATCACGAAGCTATGCGCGTCAAGGTGCCCGGCGAAGTCCGCCTCGCGCGGGCGGTCGCGCAGCGCATTGCCGATCATCAGCGCCACGGCTCTCAGCACGTCATCGGCTGCGACAAACCCATACCGCTCGCGGAAGACTGGCAGCCCTTCTACCGCGATCTCAACTGCGCTCCACGCCTCGCTCCTGTCGATCAGCGCCGCCACCCGCGCTGCGACGGCAGCGCCTTCCGGCAGGTGTGTCACGGAGTTGACGTAGGCAGTATGGACCGCGCGGCGAAGCGTGTTGCGCACGCGCAGCCGCAGTTCCTGGATGTCGAAGGGCTTGGTGATGTAGTCCACGACGCCAAGCTCCAGCCCGGCCAGCTTATCGACGCGGTCACGCTTTTCGGTCAGGAAGATAACCGGCACATCCTGCGTCCGGCGCTGGGTACGCAGGCGGCGGCACACGTCGTAGCCGTCGATGTCGGGCAGGCGGATGTCGAGGATCGCGAGATCGGGCGGGGCAGCTTGCGAGAGCCGCACGGCATCTTCGCCCCAGGCCGCGCTGGTGACTTCGTACCCGTGCACGCGGAAGTACGCCGCCAGCATCTCGGCCAGATCCAGATCATCCTCGACGATCAGCAAGCGGGGTGATTCGCTCGGTTGTTGGCTGGGATATTCGCTCACAACTGGCCCCCTGCCAGACGGTGCGTAGCGGTCAGCCGGAGGATCAGGCTGCCGGCGCTGGTGGTTCGATGGGATGTGGGATCGTCGCGCCCGATGCGAAAAAAGACCAGGCAGGGCGCGCGGCCCCCACGCCGTCAGACGCCTGAGTCTGCCCTGCGCCGGGCTAAAACGCGCGGCCCCGCTAGACGAGCTTGGCAAGCTCCTTCACGGCGCGGCTCATATCGAGAAAGATCAGGCCGAGCTTGGCTTGCTGGCGCGCCAGGACGGTCAGCACCGCCTCTTCACCGACCGCGCTGAGAATCACAAAACCGCGCTCGCCCTTGACGTAGACCTGTTCCAGCGTGCCGCGCCCCAGCTCGGTTGCGATCCGCTCGCCGAGCGACAGCATCGCCGCGGACATGGCCGAGACGCGGTCTTCTTCAATATTGGAGGGCAGCGACGAGGCGATGCTCAGGCCATCGACGCTGACAATCGCCGCCGCTTCGACATCCGGCGAGCTGATCTGCAAGTCGCGCAAGCGTTCCACGAGCTGCTCGTTCCGTGATTTGACCACCGTGTATCTCCTGACCAGACGCCAGCCGCTCGGACCGCGCCACCCGTGACCGGAGCGGAAGTCGGGCACGTCTCACGAGGTTACGTATAAGACTCA
The DNA here is from genome assembly GCA_035325905.1 of Aggregatilineaceae bacterium. Lineage (GTDB taxonomy): Bacteria > Chloroflexota > Anaerolineae > Aggregatilineales > Aggregatilineaceae > DYGX01. Next base: position 9,686 of record DAOKYY010000053.1, read on the forward strand.
ATCAATAAAGCAAGCGTTAATATATGCTTGTCGCCGGTACTGTAGCACAGCGCCGATCCCTTGTCAAGCGAGCCTCAAGGGGGGGGTGGCGGCGCGGCGGCGCCATCCCCGCGCTATTGACAGCCCCGGCCCGCTCATTATAATTCACTGCGCGTTTCAGGCACGCTCGCGAGGCCGCGCGCCCGATGCGCCCCGCGCCGAGATCCCCGCCGATCTCTGGCGCGCACTCGTAAGTCACTGGGGGATACCATTGTGGGAGAGTTAATTCGCGCTGCGTGGGATCGCTGGAAGATCATCGGCGAAGTGTATGGTGACTTCCAGGGGCGTCTGTTTGCCGTTCTGTTCTACTTCACCATTTTCGTCCCCTTTGCCGCTGGCGTCCGCCTGCTCAGCGACCCGCTTCACCTGCGCCGCACGCCGCGCCGCTGGCTGGAACGTCCCCCCCTGATCAGCACGCTCGACGAAGCGCGAAAGCAGTTCTAGCCACATGGATATTCTGGGCATCTCCTGTTTCTATCACGACTCGGCGGCGGTGCTGCTGCGCGATGGCGCGCTGGTGGCCGCTTCGATGGAAGAGCGCATCTCGCGCAAGAAGCACGACAGCGGCTTCCCGCACGGCGCGATCGACTTCTGCCTGGCGCGCGGCGGAATTTCCGGCCACGACCTCGACTACGTGGTGTTTTACGAGAAGCCGATGGTCAAGGTCGGGCGCATCCTGCAAACGGCCCTGAGCACCTTCCCGCGCTCGTGGGACTTCTGGCGCGAGGCGGTGACGGCCTACGTCAGCGAGAAGTTCTGGATCAAGAGCCTAATCCAGCAGCACCTCGGCGTGCGCCCGGAGCAGGTCCTGTTCTGCGATCATCACCTGTCGCACGCGGCCAGCGCCTTCTTCCCTTCGCCCTACGACGAGGCGGCGGTGATCACGGTCGACGGCGTGGGCGAGTGGACCACGACCACGCTCGGCTTCGCGCGCGGGCCGTGGGATGGCTCCGCGCCGAACACAATTGAATTGTTCTGGGAGCAGCGCTTCCCGCATTCGCTCGGCCTGCTGTACTCGGCGTTCACCGCGTTTCTCGGCTTCCACGTCAACAGCGGCGAGTACAAAGTCATGGGCATGGCGCCCTATGGCGAGCCGCGCTACGTGGATAAGGTCAAGCAGCTCATCACGCTCAACGCTGACGGCAGCTTTGCGCTGAATATGGATTATTTCGCGTTCCACCACTCGGCCAGCCAGAGCATCAACGACCGCTTCCTGAAGCTGTTTGGCCCGCCGCGTGTCCACAGCGACGACTTCTTCACCGCCAAGAGCGATCCGGCCCGCGCGGGCGAGACCGAGGCGCTGCGCCGTAACCAGTATTACGCCGACGTAGCAGCCAGCATCCAGGCCGTGACCGAAGAGGCGCTGGTCAACATGGCGAACGCGCTCCACGCGCGCACGAAAGCGAAGTACCTCGTCATGGCCGGGGGCGTGGCGCTCAACAGCGTCGCCAACTACAAAATCCTGACGCAGACCCCGTTCGAGGACGTGTACATCCAGCCGGCGGCGGGCGACGACGGCGGCGCGCTCGGCGCGGCGCTGTGGGCCTATCATATGGTGCTCGGCCAGCCGCGCCACATGATCATGTCGCACGCCTACTACGGCGAAGACTACGACGACGCCGAGATCGGCGCGTTCCTCGACGCCCAGGGCATCCCCTATACCTATTACGGCGCGGGCGACGACCAGCTCATCGACCGCGTGGTGCAGGAAATCCTCGATCAGAAGGTGATCGGGCTGTTCCAGGGCCGCTTCGAGTGGGGGCCGCGCGCCCTCGGCAACCGCAGCATCCTGGCGGACCCGCGCCGCGCCGAGATGAAAGAGATTGTCAACACCAAGATCAAGTTCCGCGAGCCGTTTCGCCCGTTCGCGCCTGTCGTGACCTGCGAGGACGCGCCGGACTATTTCGCGTATCCGAATGTGGCAAATGCCTATCTGCCGCGCTTCATGCTGGCGGTCAGCCCGATCCACGAGGATAAGCTCGACGTGGCGAAGGCGACCACGCACGAAGGCGGCACGGGCCGTCTGCAAACCATCGACCGCCAGACTAACCCGCGCTATTACGAGCTGGTGCGCCGCTTCGGGCAGGCGACCGGCGTGCCAATCCTGATGAACACATCGTTCAACCTGCGCGGCGAGCCGATCGTCAGCACGCCCGCCAACGCCTGGTGGACCTTCAGCAACAGCGGGATCGACTGGCTGATGATGGGATCGTACTTGATCGGCAAGGACGGACAGGGGACATAAGCATGACTGAGCGCACCCGCAAACAGCCCGGCAAGCTCGCCGGCGTCAAGGCCCGCCTGGGCATTCTGGGCGAGCTGTTCGCGTTTCTGTGGGCTGCCAAGATGTGGTGGCTGATTCCGATGATCATCGCGCTGATCGTCTTCGCGATCGTGATCGTGCTCGGATCGACCAGCGGCGGTGGCCCGCTGATCTACACGCTGTTCTAAGGGGCGGAGCGCATGAGCGACTGGCTGCTGGCCGTCTTGATCGGGATCGCGCTCGGGCTGGTGATCGGCGTCAAGCTGGCGCGCGACTCGAAGAAAAAGCAGGGGCTGCGCGGCGGCGCGGCGTCCGAGGCGCTCCATTATCTGGCCTGCGCCGGGATCGCCAGCGTGTTGCCCTTCGTGCTGGCGGGGATCGTGCTGGGGCTGCCTTTCCTCACCCTGCTGGGAACGGGCGTCGGGTTCCTGGCGATCGTCGCGCTGGCGCTGCTGATCTTCGCCGCGCTGGAGCAGACCAGCCCGCCCCTGCCGGAGCGCCCGATCGAGCTGACGGACTGATCCGCGCGGGCCAGCCGCGTGTCTCGCCGCCATCGCAGCCATTAACCGGGCGGATCGTGTGGTCCGCCCGGCTTCATGTCACGCTGACGCGGCGCAAGCAGCCTACAGATCGTCCAGCCGCCCGCTGTTCAGCGCCATCTGGAACGCCCGACCGACCAGCAGAATCTCAGTCACCCAGTCCGCGAGGTCTTCGTCAAGCTCCTTCGAGGATAGCACCTCGACCAGCGAGAGCGGGATGTCGTTCAACACCTCGGTCGTCAGGCATTGGAGCGCCTGCCAGACCGAATCACGCGCTTCGGGAGGATCCCCTCCCATGAGTTCTTTATACCACGCGGCAATAATCGGGTGAATCTGGTCGCAGGCGGAGCCTTCATCGAGCTGGTCGTTGGCAAGATTCTCAAACTCTTCCAGCCAGTCGGGTTGGTTAGCATCATGTAGGTCGGTCATGGCATCGCTCCTGGCATGGCGGACGAGTATTTAATCCCACGCTGGGGATTATGCAGAGTCTAGCAATTCGCGGATCGTGGCGCAATCGAGGCGGGATGTCTCGGCGCTGGCCGGCTCAGGCGCGCGGCGGCCAGATTTCGGCCTGATCGACGACTTGCGCGGCGGTCCACAAGGTCTGCGCGGCGCGCTCGACCGTCAGCGGGTCGATCTCGTGAATCGTGTCGGTGCGCCGCCGCCAGTTTGGGATGTGGCCGCTGACGCGGTCGTAGCCCATCAGCCCGACCGCCATCAGGTCGCGGTCGCGCAGGTTGGACACTTCGTCGAGCGTGAGCATGGCCTTGCCCATCAGCCCCAGGTCGGGGCGCGCGTCCGCGACGCGCTCCATCACGCGGGCCGCTTCGGGGTGCGGGTGATAATACGCGTAGGGGCTGATGCCATGACGCGTCGCCCAGCATAGCTCGCCCGCGCCCACATTGCTGACCACGATCCACAGCGCGTCCGCCCAGCTCGCGCCGTACTCGATCGCGAGCCGGTCGGCCCCGGCTGAGACGGCGGTCGCGCTGCCGGTAAACGCCAGGATCACTTCCGTATTTTCGAGCGGGACGCGTCGCAGCGCGCGGGCCAGCGCCAGCAGCGCCGCCACGCCGGAAGCGTTGCCGTTCGCCCCGGCGACCGAAGGGCCGCTCTCGTCCAGCACGGCCAGCCCCGCCCCGCCCAGCGCCAGCCCGGCGATCGCGGCGCGGAGCGTGCGCCAGCGCTGACCGCCTCCGGCCAGCGCGGTCAGCACGCCGCCGACCAGCGCCAGCAGCGTCACCGCGCCGAGCGTGCGGGGAAGCTGCCCCACCAGGCGGCTACCGGTCGTCATGCGGTGCACCCCCGAATCGAGGTGCGCGACGAACACCACGCGCCGCCGAACGGCGTGGCGCGGCGGAATCCGCACGATCACGTTCTCGGACTCGCCTTGCGCCAGCACACCTTCGATCGGCCCCGGACGCGCGAGAAAAGCGTCGCGGCTGAGGATGCTCAGCCCGACCGACACCAGTCCGGCGGTCCACCGCCCTGTCCGGCCAGAGCGCAGACCGCCGAGCAGCGCCAGCCCAGCCAGCGCCGAGATCGGCGCGATGCGGTAGCGGAAACCGGGCACCGTCCGAAACGGCTGGTTGATCACCTCCCAGCGACTGTGGAGCGCGCGGATCGCGCTGTGGACATACGCGGCGGCGGCGCGCTCGCCCGCGCTAGCCGGGCGGCGCGGGCCGATCACTACGCTCAGGTGGCGCACGTCGTCCATAACATTCTCTGCGGACAGCTCAACCGGAACGTTGGGATCGATCGTCGTAGGTTTCATAAGTTGCTCCTGCTGGCTCGCGCTGGCTCAAGTATGCCGCAACTGCAGGGAACGCGCACCTGTTGGCGGTCCATTCTCGGCTGGCGAGCGACTTGACAGGCGCGCTCCACGTGCTAATCTGGCAGGCACAAACGCGATGCACACAAGCAAAGGGGATAGCTAAGCGATGCCCGTCTACGAGTTTCGCTGCAACGCCTGCGGGCGCAAGGTCGCGCTGCGCTACGACTCGATCGCGGCGTATAGCGCGGCGACGCCCGCCTGCCCGCGCTGCCAGAGCACCGACCTTACCCGTCTGATCTCGCGCGTGGCGATCAAGCGCTCGTCGCTGTCGCGCCTGTTTTCGGGCGACGCGGACGACGACGCGGCCTTTGACGACCTGGAAAACGCCGACCCAGCCACGCTGGGCCGGATGCTGCGCGAAATGGGCGACGAGGTCGGCGAGGATATGGGGCCGGAGTTCGACGAGGTGGTCACGCGGCTGGAGCGCGGCGAATCACCGGAGGACATCGAGGCGACCATGCCCGATCTGGCCGGCGACACGGGCGGCGATCTGGGCGGCGGTATGGGCGGGGTCGCGCCGGGCGGCAGCCTCGGAGCGGACGACTTTGGCGGCGACGACCTGAGCATTTAGCGCGCGTGACAAGGTTAGCCGGGCGAAGCAACGTGGCCCGTTCGCGCCCTAAAAAACGAGCGGGCGCAGCAAGCTGCGCCCCTACACATCGTGTCGTTCTTGGCTGTTCTTGCCTGCCCTTCGCTGCTTTTCGCTGCCGTTCGCTGTTTTCCGGTTACGGGCAGGGCTGGACGATCGCCTCGGGCGCGGGCGGCGCGATCGGCGCGATCCCGCCCCACTGCGTCACCTCGAACGTCAACACCACGCGCTGCGCGTGATCGGTGTTGTGGTAGATGCTCTCCAGCTTCAGCAGCCCGCCGGTCGTCTCATCGGTGTACAGATCGCCGCTGAGGGTGAAGGTCCCGGCCTCGTCCAGCTTGCGCTTCAGCTCGGCGTTGTCGAACTTGCGCAGAATCTCGATCGCCTGCGGGATGCGCGACTCCAGCCTGTAGTGGTCCGCCTGGCGGCCCGCGATCACCGCTTCATCGTCAACTTTGGTGGCGACGGCCAGCATCTGGACGCCTTTCGCCTCCAGCCCGAATTCATCGAAGTAGCCGCTCAGGCCGTCGCGCAGCAGCCGCGCCTCGGGGCTGTCGCTGACGCACACGAACTGCCCGTTCTCGACGCGGTACACGTCGCCGTTGCGCGCGTCCGCGCCCCGCGCCTGAACGTAGTAATTCTGCGCCGCGCCGCCGCTCTGAAGCTGGGCCAGCGCGTTATTCGCGCCGTCCACCTGCATCGTGACCACGACATCGCGGCTCAGCGCGCCGGAAAATCCCGTCCCGGCGGCGTCGCCGGGGCCTTCCTGCAAGCGGAGCGTCGCGGCGTACCCGTCCGCTTGCTGCGCGAGCGTATCCAGGCTGTTCGAGACGCGCTCCCAGGCGCTCTGATCGTCCAGCTCTTGAAGCAGCTTCACCGCCTCGTCGACCGTTTCCACCACGCTGCGGATATCGTCCACCAAGCCACACGCCAGCCCCGCCATCAGCAGCGCGCCAGCGACCAGCATCAACGCCCATTTGGATCCGTGCATCCAGCTATCGTCCTCGTCTCGATTGCATCACAGTTCCCTCCGTACAACTTATCACCGACCGGCCCTGCGCGGCAACTGCGTCCGCCCGCCGATTGCCCCGCGCCCGTCTGACCCCGCGCGCAGGCGTGCGGCGGCTGCGGCCTGCTTAACATAACGCCTTGCAGATCGCGCCGGGCGTTTGTACACTCTGGCGCACTTCGACCCCAGCGCGAGAATGGTGAGAACAGGCGGCGCGATGATCGGCAAAAAGCTTGGCAACCGCTACGAAATCCAGGAATTGATCGGCGAGGGCGCGACCGCCGCCGTCTACCGGGGCGTGGACACACGTTTGCAGCGCACCGTCGCGATTAAGGTGCTGCTGCCCTGGGTGGACGACACGACCCGCCAGCGTTTCCAGCGCGAGGCATACGCCGCCGCCCGCCTGAACCACCCGAACATCATGGCGATCTACGATGTGGGCGAGGACGAGGAGCGCCCGTACCTGGTCATCGAGCACATCGAGGGCCGCCCGCTCTACGCCTTCATCCCCTCGCCACCGAGCGTCGTGGCGGAGTTCGGGCGCCAGATCTGCCTGGCGCTGGACTACGCGCACCGCCAGAACCTGATCCACCGTGACATCAAGCCGGCCAATATCCACATCACCCCGGCCGGGCAGATCAAGCTGATGGATTTCGGGCTGGCGATCAGCGGCGAGACCAAGCGCCTGACCGCGATGGGCCGGATCATCGGCACGCCCGCGTATCTCTCGCCGGAGCAGGCGCAGGGGCTGCCGCTCGACGGGCGCACCGACATCTACTCGACGGGGATCGTGCTCTACGAGCTGGTGACGGGCGTGCTGCCCTTCGACGCGGACGACATCGGCGTGCTGCTGCTGCAACAGGTCAAGAAGACGCCCAAGCCGCCGAGCGAGCTGGTCGCCGGGCTGCCGCCTGGCCTGGAGCGGGTGCTGCTTCAGGCGCTCGCCAAAAAGCCGGAGGAGCGTTTCGAGTCCGCCGGGGCGATGGCCGCCGCGCTGGGCGCGGTCGCTGCCGAGACCGGGCGCACCGTGATGCACACCCCGGCGCCGAGCGATACGCAGGAAACCGCCGAGCGCGTGACCCCGCGCGAGCCAGCCGAGCCGTGCGCCAAGCCGATCCGCGTCGTACTGGCGGACGATCACCGCATTCTGCGCATGACGCTGGCGGTCTACCTCAACGATACCGAGTGTATCGAGGTGGTCGGCGAGGCCGACGACGGCGACCAGGCGGTCGCGCTGGTGCGCGAGCATCACCCCGACGTGCTGCTGCTCGACCTCAACATGCCGGGGCGCGGCGGGCTGGAGGTTCTGCCGGAGGTCCGCGCGAGCTGGCCGGATGTGCGCGTGCTGGTGCTGACCGGGCGCGACGAAGACGCCTACATCATGCGGGCGCTGCGCGCCGGGGCGCACGGCTATGTGTTGAAGACGGCCAACGAGGAAGACCTGGTGCGCGCGGTGCAGGAGGTCGCCGGGGGGCACGTCGTGCTGGGACGTGGCGTCGCGGAGCGCGTGGTGCAGGGGCTGGTGGGCCGCGCCGAGCCGGAGAGCGGCGCGCTGAGCGACCTCGACCGCGCGCTGCTGACCGGCATCGCCGCCGGGCAGACGAACGAGCAGCTGGCCGAGCGGCTGCGTCTGGCGCCGGAGCTGATCGCGCAGCAGATCATGGCGCTGATGGAGCAGTTGGGCGCTTCGTCGCGCGTCGATGCCTCGCTGATCGCGCTGCGGCGCGGGCTGATCCTGCTCGACGACCTGCACGACGTGTAAATCTACCCCGCCATGATCGCGATCGAAGGCGCACTCGTAGCGAGCAATTCCGCGTGGCGCATCCCGCCCTACGCGCAGACCATGCTCTGGGTGCAACAGGGCGCGCACGCCGCCCAGGCGCACGGCGAACGTGGCGTGTTCGCGCTGAGCGCGCGCGGCGATTCCACCGACGCCTCGCGCGAGCCGCTGACGCTGGCCTGGGGCGCGCCGGGCGGCCCGCCGCTGGCGATCTGGCCCGCGCCTGAGACGGCGCCGTTCGTGGGCGGCTGGCAGGGCGCGGCGCACATCGGCGGGTTTGTCGAGCGGCTGCACGTGCTGGAAGCGCATGACCTGGAACTGGTCATCGCCGAGATCGAGGGCGCGCTGCTGCCGCCGGACTACCCTCGCCTGCCGGGGCTGGAGCAGATGCGCGCCGCGCCGTTCCGTCGCCTGCCGGAGCCGGACCTTCCCGCCGGGGCGCGCCACACCTATTTCGTCCTCGCGCCGGTCGAGTCCGCGCTGGCGGATTACCTCCATCACGCGATGGTGAGCGAGCTGGCGGTCAACTGCCGCGCCGCGCTCGGCCCGCAGGCGGGTGAGTGGCACGCGCTCGTTGGCCTGCCGCTGTTGCTCGACACGCTAACGCTGCTCGCGCCCGGCTACCGCGCGCGCCTGGGCTAGACCATCCCGCCGGCTCAGCCCGTCGCCAGCCCGGCGACCGCCAGCTCGGCCATGGATTCGGCGTGGGGCAGCGGCGCTTCGCCGTAGATCATGCGCGTGAAGTCACGCACCCGCTTGAGGTTGTGATCGCTCGCCAGAATCCGGGCGCGGGCGTTGTGCGCCGGGACGTTGAGCGTGATCTCCGCGCCCTGCACCCGTTCGAGCGCCGAGCGCAGCAACCGCTCCGCCGAGGCCGAACTCCACGCCATCCACGGCCCAATCGTCACGCCGCTGGGCGTCCGCCGCGCCAGCAGGTAGCCTTCTGTCTGCCCGCGCTGGACATCGACCCAGGCCAGATCGGGGAACTCGTCCAGCAGCCGCGCGATCACGTGGCGGCGGCGCGTGCCGAACAGGACGGTGTCCAGCTCCAGCACCGCATCCACGTCCTCGCGGCGCATAGCGCGGGCGCGCGGCCCCAGGTAGGTGCTGGCGCGCCCCTGCCACCGCTCGATCAGCCCGGCCTCGCGAAAGCCGAGACTGCGATAGAGCGGTAGACCGGCGTCGGTCGCGATCAGCATGATCCGCGCCGTGTCGCGCGTGATCAGGTAGTCGAGCGCGGCGCGCATCAATTGCGCGCCCAGGCCCTGCCGCTGGCGGTCCGGCGCGACGACGAGCATCCCGATCCAGGCCAGCGCCGTCCCGTAGGGCGTGGTGCTGACCGTGCCGACCAGGCCGCGCTCTTCTTCCTCGATCGCGAAGCATCCTTCCGGCGACCACGCCAGCAGGCGCGCCCACTCCGGCGGGCCGTGCCGCCAGCCGACCGCGTGCGTCAGCGCGACGGCGGCAGGGATGTCGTCCGGGGTCAGCGTGCGCAGCGTGCGGCCCGGCTCGCGCCGGGGGACTGTTCGATCTTCCCACTCCATAAGGGCCTCGGAGAGCGCGGCGAAAGGCAAGCGCAAGACAACCAGAAGCAGCAAAAAGCCTGTTCTTTCGCTGCTTTTTGCTGCTCTGTGCTGTTCTTTACTGCTCCTCGCTTCCTACGGCGTCGGCGTCAGCGTCCAGGTGGGCGTCAGCGTCGGCGCGAGCGTCGGCGACGGCAGCACGCCGGGCGGCAGGACGCCTTCCGGCAGCGGCGTCGCGAAAACATCCGGGCCAAGCGTCGGCGTCGGGGCCAGAGTCGGCGCGGGCGTCGCGGTCGGCTGCGGATTGTCGATATTGATATGAATGTCGCGCCGCACGTCGCGTCCGAAGGCGTCGATTGCCACCAGCCGCAGTGTGTACGGGCCGTTCTGAAGCTGGCGCGTGTCGATCTCGCCCAGCACCGATTCGCCTTCAGGCCGCTGCACCGTCTCGACGAGGATCGGCTGGCTGAAAGCTTCCGGCGCGTGCGAGACGCCGTAGCGGACTTCGTAGCGGTTGAAGTCTGGCATAGTCACCGCGCCGCGAAGCTGGATCACGCCCTGGACGGTCTGGTTCTCGGCGGGCGAGCTGACGACCACGAACGGCCTCGGCTCGTTGGGCGCGCATTCCTCGCTGGGCGGCGGCATGACCGGCAGCTCCAGGCCGCGGCTGGTCGCCCAGCTCGCGCCACCGCCGTTGTTGATCCAGTCGTAGGCCGCCGGGTCGCTGATCGCGACGAAGGTCCGCTGCTCGACGTCGTCCTGGCAGTATTGGTTCGCCAGCTTGCCGGTGTAGCCATCGACTTGAAGCTGGCGGAAGATGTCGCGGTCCGCGCCGGGCGGTGGCGCGCCCTGGGCGAAAATCTCGGTGCGGGTGCGCCCCGCGCAAAACTGGCTGGGCAGCGTGCCAGAGTCTGCGCAGATCTCGGCGCGGACGATGCCCGGCGGCTCGACGAACTGCTGGATCGGCTGGCCCTGATGCGCAACTTCCATCACGCGGTTCCAGATCGGCGCGGCGGCGTAATAACCGGTGACGTTGTAGATCGGCGAATCGTCGGTGTTGCCGACCCACACGCCGGTCACGAACTGCGGCGTATATCCCAACGCCCACACGTCGTAGATGTTCTGCGAGCCGCTAGTGCCGGTCTTGATCGCGGCGGGGCGCCCGCCCGACAGCTCCATCGGCTGGCCGCGCCCGAACTCGGCGGCGCGCGCGTCGTTGTCCGACAGGATATTGGTGATCAGATAAGCGTATTCCGGGTTGACGACCTGCAACCCCTGCGGGCTGGTATTGGCGCGGTAAACTTCGTTGCCCTGGCTGTCCTCGATGTAGACGATCGAGTACGGCTCGATGCGCCGCCCGTTGTTGGCGAGCATGGCGAAGGCCGAGACCATGTCGAACAGCCGCACCTCGACCGCGCCCAGCGCCGTCGGCAGGCCCGCCTGGCGCTCGACCGGATCGCCAAGCGGAAAGACAATCCCGACCCGTTTCGCCAGCGCGGTGAAGCGCTCGATTCCGGTGCGCTCCAGCGTCTTGACGGCCGGGATGTTGAGCGAGTTGCCGAGCGCGTAGCGGACGCTGACCGGCCCATTGAACGTGCCGTCGAAGTTGCGCGGAATATAGCCGTTGAAGTTGGTCGGCACGTCCCAGATCACCGAGGCGGGCGTCAGATAGCGCCCCGCGTCGTCCGGCTCGAAGGCGGACAGGTAGACGAGCGGTTTGATCGCAGAGCCGGCCTGCTGCGCCGTAAAGGCGACGTTCACCTGCCCGTCGATCTCGTCGTTGTAGTAGTCGGCGCTGCCGACCATCGCCATCACCGCGCCATCCGCCGGCCGGATCACGACCACCGAGGCGTTGTTGACCCGCGCCCCATAGACCTGGTTGACGTAGGCCAGGTGCTCGGTGACGGCCTGCTCCGCTGCGCTCTGGATCGGCTCGTTGAGCGTGGTGTAGACGCGGAACCCGGCCGAGTAGATCGCCTGCGTGCCGTAGCTTTCTTCAAGCTGCTGCCAGACGTAGTTGACGAAGTGCGGGTGCGTCGCGCGGAACTCCGGGCGCTTGAATTCCGCGATCTTGACGCGCGTGATGTCGAGCGTCATTTCCTGCGGCTCGGCCATGCCGGGCGCCTGGTAGTAGTAGACGACATCGCCCGCCGGCTGTTTGACCGCCGTGACGCATAGCGTGCCGCCGCTTGGCACCTGCCATTCGGACTCGTCCTGGTGCTGGATCGTGATGCAGCCGGTGCCGTTCGCCTCGGACATCAGGCGCAGCACCTGCTCCATGCGCCCCATCGCCGCCTCGCGGTTGATCACCGGGTCGTAGGTCGCGGGAGACTGCGGCAGCCCGGCGATAAAGGCCGCCTCGGCAGGGTTGAGATCGCGGGCCGGTTTGCCGAAGTACGTCTGCGAGGCCGCCTCGACGCCGTAGGCGAGGTTTCCGTAGAAGAACTCGTTGAGGTAAATCTCAAGTATCTGGTTTTTGTCGTACTGGCGCACGATCTCGGACGCGACGATTACTTCGGTCAGCTTGCGCTCGTTGCTGATCTGCCGCGCGAACTCGGTGTCCAGCACCAGCGCGCGCGCCAGCTGCTGCGTGATCGTGCTCGCGCCGGAGACCGTCTGCCCGGCCTGGATGTTCTGGATCGCGGCGCGGACGATCGCCAGCACGCTGAAGCCGGGGTCGGTGTAGAACGTCTCGTTTTCGGTGGCGATGGTCGCGTGAATCAGCCAGGGCGAAATCTGCGCCAGTGGGACCTCGGTGCGCGCGCCGGTTTCGGGGCTGTTGAACTCGGCGAGCTGCGTGCCGTTGGCGTCGAAGATGCGCGTCGTCTCGAAGTCGGCCACCAGATCGCCCAACTGGGCGACGCGCTCGTCGTATGCGCCGATGATATAGAAGTAGTACGCGACCATGCCGAGCAGCACGATCAGGGTCAGCGCCATGCCGCCGATCACGCCGATCACCGCCAGCCGGATCCCCCACTTGGTGTACCAGGCGCGGTTGTGCTCGATATTGAGCGCGGCGCTGTAATCCGGCTGGGGGAACTCGCCGAGGCGCGGCTTGGGCTTGCTGATCGCCTCGGCTGCCGCCCCGCCGATCACGTGCGGGACGGTTACGCCACCGGCCTGCGCCGCCGAGGGCATGGTCTGCTCGCCGGGCACCGGCACGGTCTGGATCGTCAGGTCCTCGCTGCCGGCCTGGATCGGGCGCGCGGGCTGCGTGACCTGGGGGCTGAGCGGGCTGGCGACAAAGCCGCCCCGGTCAATCTCGACCTGCTGGCCTTTGGGCCGCGTCGGCGCGTCGGAGCGGCGCACCGGCTCCAGCAGCGGCGACGCGGGCGAGACCAGCGTCGCGCCCATGTCTTCCTGCGGGACGTGCTGCGGCAGCGGCATGTTGTCTTCGTCCAGCTCGATTGCCGGAGCTTGCCGTCCCACCGTGCCTTCCGCGTCGATCACTTCCTGCAAGCCGGTTTCGGTGCGCACGCTGCTGCCGCGCACCAACTTCTCGTGGCCGGGCGGCGTCCCGGGGACCCAATCGCGCCCATCGTAGTAGTACCAGCGATTGCTCTCCAGGCCGAGCATCCACCAATGCCCCTCGTCGTCGAGGATCATCAGGTTGCGCAGCTCTTTTTGCAGCTCCTCGCGCGTGAGCTGCCCGGCCTGGTAACGCTGGCGCAGCACCGCGATCTTGCGCTCGGCCTGCTCGAATGGGGACGGCTCCGGCTCGGTCGCGGCTTCCGGCGTGACCGCCGCCGCCGGCTCGGGCGGCGTGTCAGCCGGGACGGGCGTGCTCTCGGTCGAGCGCGGCGGCTCCTCGATCACCGGGCCGGTCGCGCGCGAGACCGGCTGCGCCGTGCGCGCGTCGAGAATTGGCGTCCCGCTCTCGTCATCGGGCGGCGGCTGCGACTGCGTGTCGTGCGCGGCCTGCGCTTGGGTCGCGTCAGGTGGCTTGCCGCCCTGCGATGCGCCGGTCCCCTCGACAATGGTGTCCGCCGCGCCACCGAGCAAGTCGTCGATCCGTGAATCAAGCGGACGGTACCACCCGCCGGTCTGCGCCGGGGCCGCGCCGGGCGCCGTTGGCTCCGGCGACGGGGGCTGGCTGCCCGCCGCAGGCCCGGACGGAGGCGCGCTTGCGGCAGGCTCAGGGGACGGCGCGTTTTCCGGGGTGTACCACCCGCCGGGCGTCACCGGGCGTGACGCCTCCGCATCCACGGGCGGCTCGTGCCATCCCCCTTGCGGGGGATTGGCCGCGTCGTCGGGCCGCGTGGTCTTCGGATCAGGTCCCTCTGCCATAGCGCACCTCTTGTGAGCGATGAGCGATTGGCTGTTCGCCGCGACCTGAGAGCATACTCCGTGCCGCTAATCGCTGCTTTTCATTATACGTTCGTGATGGCGGAACAGGGATGCGCGATCACGCCACCGGGCGGCTGGCGACCAGAATCGTCCACTCGCCCTTCTGCGTGACTTTGCCCTCCTGGTTGACCACCTGCACGTCGAACGAGACGAAGCCGCCGCCGGCCGCTTTCATCTCGCGCTTCTTAGTGACCTTAACCTGCACGCGAATCGTGTCGCCGATGACGATCGGCGCGCGGAATTTCCATTCCAGCCCGGTGAAGGCCAGCACTGTCCCGTCGAGAAAGCCGAGCTGGTACGACAGCCCGCTGGCGACCGACAACCCCAGCAGCCCATGCGCGACGCGCTGGCCGAACTGCGTCCCGGCGGCGTAGGCGGCGTCGGTGTGCATCGGGTTGAAGTCGCCTGACAGCCCGGCGAAGCTGACGATGTCGGCTTCGGTGATCGTCCGTCCCTGGGTTTCCAGCGCCATGCCTTCTTCGAACTGCTCGAAATACAGCCCGCGGGGTGCTCGCTCGTCGGTCATGTCTGCCCTCTGCTCCTGCGCGTGCGGTTTAGAAAAGTTAACGAAACTGCCCGCGATTCTAGCGCAGGCAGCGATGCAAGGAAAATTCAGCGGTTAAGTGACCTTTCGAAATGTTCTGGCACATGCGGCGATTCGCAAGATTTACCTCA
>DAOKYY010000054.1:0-19567 GCA_035325905.1 Aggregatilineaceae bacterium
AGGTAAGCCTTGCGAAGCGCCGCATTCGCCAGATCATTTCGGAAGGTCACTTAACGGCTGGGTGGGAGAACGCGCCCGCAGAGGTGAACGGTGAGCGACGGACAGGCCGGGCCGCAGGCGCAAGCGGCGCCGGAGCAGACTCAAGCGCAGGCCGGCCGAACGCCGCCCCGCCGCCGCTGGCTGGTGCTGGGCGCGAGCGCGGTGCTGTCGTCGGTCGCGGTGCAGAATTACGTGTGCTACAGCCGCCCGCCGGCGGGCGCGCCCGCCGAGGAGCCGGCGACGCTGACGCTCGACCTGGCGCTGGAAGACGCGGCGCAGCAGGCGCGCTGGCAGCAGATCGCCGCGCAGCTGAAGTCGCTCGAAGTGACCGAGCGCCAGGTGATGTGGAGCGGCTACGACGTGGTGCGGCGCTTGCAGGTGATCTGGGTCTGGGATTTCTACCGTATCCAGAGCCACGTCGCGCTGCGCGTGATGCTGCCGCCGGAAGGGTCCGAGGACGTGAACCCGACCTGGCAGCAGACCATTGACGCGGTGCGCGCCGTGCAGCCCGGCGACACGCTGCGCGCCAGCGTACAGTCGTCGTGCGGCGACATTTTTCAGGCGCACATCGTGAGCGCGGCGGCGCAGGAGTGGTCTCCCGCCGCGCCGCAATCGTCAACAGAGCACAAGGCAGGCAACGTCGATGGCTGAAACTTTTTCCATTAAGAAAGTCCTGATCGCCAACCGGGGCGAGATCGCGGTGCGCGTGATCCGCGCCTGCCGCGAGCTGGGCGGCATCCGCACCGTGGCGGTCTATTCCGACGCCGACCGCGAGGCGCTGCACGTGCGCTACGCGGACGAGGTGTACCGCATCGGCCCGCCCGCCCCGCGCGAGAGCTACCTCAACATCGAGCGGATTATCGAGGTAGCGCGCCAATCCGGCGCGGACGCGATCCATCCCGGTTACGGCTTCCTCAGCGAGCGATCGGACTTCGCGCAGGCGTGCCAGGACGAGGGGATCGTCTTCATCGGCCCTTCGCCGAAAGCGATTGCGCAGATGGGCGACAAGCTGGCGGCGCGGGCGCTGATCCAGGCGTCGGGCGTGCCGGTCGTGCCGGGCACCGAGCCGGGTCTCAACGACGACGAGCTGGTCGCGGCGGGGGCGCAGGTCGGCTATCCGCTGATGGTCAAGGCGGCGGCGGGCGGCGGCGGCAAGGGGATGCGCGTCGTGCGCGAGCCGTCGCAGCTCAAGGACGCGCTGGCGGCGGCGCACCGCGAGGCCGAGGCCGCGTTCGGCGACGGGACAGTCTACCTCGAAAAGCTGCTGGAAGGCGCGCGCCACATCGAGTTTCAGATTCTGGCGGACATGCACGGCAACACGATCCACCTGGGCGAGCGCGAGTGCAGCATCCAGCGCCGCCACCAGAAGCTGTTCGAAGAATCGCCCAGCCCGTTTATGGACGACAGCCTGCGCGAGCGGATGGGGCAGGCGGCGATCCGCGCGGCGCAGGCGGTCAACTACGTCAACGCCGGGACGATCGAGTTTCTGGTCGATTCGGACCGGAACTTCTATTTTCTGGAAATGAACACGCGCTTGCAGGTCGAGCACCCGGTCACGGAGCTGGTGACAGGCGTGGACCTGGTCAAAGAGCAGATTCGCATCGCGCGCGGGCGGCGGATGGGGCCGGAAGGCGGCGTCAGCTTCAAGGGCTGGGCGGTCGAGTGCCGCATCAACGCCGAGGACCCGTACAACAATTTTCTGCCGTCGGTGGGCGAGGTGATGGTTCACGTCGCGCCGACCGGGCCGGGCGTCCGGCTGGACGCCGGGATTTACGCCGGGTACGAGGTCACGCCCTATTACGACTCGTTGCTGGCGAAGCTGATCACCTGGGGTGACACGCGCGGCGAGGCGCTGCTGCGGATGCGCCGCGCGCTGGCCGAGTATAAGATCATGGGCCTGAAGACCAATCTGCCGTTTCACCAGAAGCTGATTGACAGCACGCGCTTTCTGGCGGGGCGCTACGACACGCAGTTCGTCGAGGAGTTCATGAACCTTCAGGCCGACACGCGCGACCCGCACCGCGAGGAAGTGGCCGCGATCCTGGCGACGCTGGTCGAGCACCAGCAGCGCCAGCAGGCGTCGCAGATCGTGGCGCGACCCAAGCGCGACGTGTCGAACTGGAAGTGGATTGGCCGCTGGGAGCGGATGCACCGCTAAGCCTGCCCGGCGTGAGCGTGAGCCAGACGAGCGGCCGGGGCGGCTCCGGCGCAAGGGGGACCTGGTGGGCATCATTCGGAAGTTGTTGAGCGTCTACGCGCTGTTGATTTTCGTGCCGATCGCCGTGATTCTGCGCTTGAGCGACGGCGACCCGGTGGCCGTTTTCGTCACGTCGGCGCTGGCGATTGTCCCGCTGGCGGCGCTGATGGGCGCCTCGACCGAGGAGATCGCCGCGCGCACCGGCCCGCAGATCGGCGGGCTGCTGAACGCCACGCTCGGCAACGCCGCCGAGCTGATCATCACGATCTTCGCGCTGCGCGAAGGGCTGCTGGAGCTGGTCCGCGCCTCGATCATCGGCTCGATTCTGGGCAACCTGCTGCTGGTGATGGGGCTGGCGATCTTCCTGGGCGGCCTGAAGAACGGGATTCAGACCTTCGACCGGCGCGGCGCGATGATGAGCGCCACGCTGGTGATTTTGGCCTTCATGGCGCTGGCGATCCCGTCGCTGTTCGACGTGACCTTCGTCGAGATGGAAGCCTTCGAGAGCGAGCTGCTGCTGAGCGAGGGCATCGCGCTGATCCTCATTTTGCTCTACGCTGGAAACATCGTCTATTCGCTGGTGGCGCACGAAGGGACCGGCGCGACCGCCGAGCACCATCACCCGCCGCAGTGGTCGATGCCGACGGCGCTTGGCGTGCTGGCGGCGGCGACGCTCGCCATCGTGTTCATGTCGGAGTTCCTGGTGACGACCGTCGAGCCGGTGGTCGAGGAGCTAGGCTGGAGCGAGCTGTTCGTCGGCGTGATCATCGTGCCGATTATCGGCAACGTGGCCGAGCACCTGGTCGCGGTCCAGCAGGCGATCAAGAACCGGATGGAGCTGGCGATGACCATCGCGCTGGGGTCCAGCCTGCAAATCGCGCTGTTCGTCGCGCCGGTGCTGGTCTTCATCAGCCTGCTGTTTGAGGACAAGCTGATTCTGGCCTTCACCACGCCGGAGATCGTCGCGCTGGCGGCGGCGTCTTACGTCGGGTCGCTGGTGGCGGAGGACGGCGAGACCAACTGGTTTGAAGGCTTGATGCTGTTGGGCGTGTATCTGATTATCGCGCTGGCGTTCTTCCTGCTGCCGGAGGCGGCGTAACGCGAGCGTTAGACAGACTATCGGAGATAAGGGAGCGCATTATGAGGTTGAAGTGGTTGAACGCGCTGGTGAGCCTGGCGCTGGTCGCGGCGTGGCTGGTGGCGACGCCAGCGGCGGCGATCTTCGCGCAGGACGGGCAGTCGCCCGAAGCGATCTGCGAGGCGGCGACGCAAGACATCGCCGAGCCGGAAACGCGCGACTTTGAGCAGGCCGGGCAGGTTCTGGAAGAAGGGGTCGATTACTGGGCCGTGCTTTGCACCGCGCAGGGGCCGATTGCCGTCGATCTGCTGGAAGACGAGGCGCCGGTCGCGGTCAACAATTTCGTCTTTCTGGCGCGGCAAGGGTACTACAACAACACGACGTTTCACCGCGTGCTGCCGGGCTTCATGGCCCAGGGCGGCGATCCGACCGCGACCGGAAGCGGCGGGCCGGGGTACGAGTTCCCCGACGAGATCGGCGACCTGATCTTCGACAAGCCGGGCATCCTGGCGATGGCAAACGCTGGCCCCGACACGAACGGCAGCCAGTTTTTCATTACCTATGCGCCGACCCCCTGGCTGAACCGGCTGCACACGATCTTCGGGCAGGTCTATTCCGGGCAGGGCGCGGCGGAACTGCTGACCCCGCGCGACCCTGAGCAGTTGCCGGATTTTGAAGGCGACGCGTTGCGAACGGTCGTGATCGTCGAAGGCGCGGAGGGGATCGCCGCCGAGCCGGACGCCGCGCCGACCTTTGAGCACTGGCTGACGCTGCTGGAGCGCCTGATCGGGGACCAGATCGGCGCGCCGTTCGCGGTGGTGAGCGAGCTGTCCGGGACGCGCACGCTGGACGAGCGCGCCGCCGGGTGGGGCAGCGTGGGCGGCGACGCGCTTGAGCAGTATATGACCGGATACCTGGCGGAAAACGACTACCTCGGCGGCGCGGCGCTCGCGCTGGCGGTCGAGGAATGTCCCCCGGCGCCCGAAGACCTGCCGTTCTGGTCGCTGCGCTTCGAGGTCGACGACTTCGGCAACGAGGAAAGCGCCCGCGCCGTCGTCGCGGACGATGCGCGCTCTGAGCAGCTGGTCGAGAGCGGCGCGTTCGAGTCCTACGCCGAGGGCGCGCTGATCGGCGGGCGCGTCTATCGCCGGCCGGTCGCGGACAACGCCTGCGGCGCGGACGCGGCGCTCTACCGGCTTGAGCTGCCTGTTGGACGCTACGTGCTGGCCGTCGAGGCGCTGGTGGACCAAACGGTTGTCAACGACGAGGCGCAGGGCACGCCGGAGCAGTTCGTGGCCTATCTGATGGACCTGCTCGCCGGTTCGCTGGCCGGGCCGCTCCAGCGCGGGATGCTGGCCGGCTGAGCCGCGACGGGAGTAGCGCGTATGAAATATCAGGCGACGGTCAATGGCCGCACGTTTGAGGTCGAGATCAACGAAGACGGGCGGGTCCTGATCGACAACGAGCCGCGCTCGATCGACTTCTGCGAGCTGCGCGAAGGCGAGCTGTACTCGCTGCTGGTGGACCATCTCAGCTACGAGGCGGTGGTCGAGGAGCGCGACGACCTGTATCACGTCCTGATGGCGGGCGACCTGTACGAGGTCAAGGTCACGGACGAGCGCAGCCGGCGGCTGGCGAGCGCCTTCATGGCGTTCGGCGATGTCTCCGGCGAGGTGGCGATCCGCGCGCCGATGCCCGGCCTGATCGTGCGCGTGCCGGTCGTCGAGGGCCAGGCCGTCGCCAAAGGCGACACCGTGATCCTGCTCGAATCGATGAAGATGGAGAACGAGCTGAAAGCGCCGCGCGACGGCACGATCCACCGCGTCAGCGTCAGGGCGGGTGACAGCGTCGAGCAGAACAAGGTGCTGATCACGATCGCCTAGAGCAGAGCACGGAGCGGGAACGCCGAAGCGCCGCGTGTGGCAAGCGACGGCAAGGCGGCGAGCGCCCGGTCGCTTCCCCTGCGGTATAATACGCGCGCCTGGGCGCATGTGCCCGGCGCGCTGTTCTTGGACGGAAGAGACGGGTGAGCGAGAGCGCAGGAGTGGGCAGGGGGCAGCGGATCGGCTGGGCGCTGGACGCCCTGTGGCTGCTGGCGCTGGCGGTGTATATCTTCGCCGGGATCGACGCCGCGCCGTTTCATGGCGACGAGTCGATGCTGCTCTACATGAGCCACGACTATCACTTCCTGGTTCAACAGCGCGATGTGGACCGCGTGCTCTACCGCGACCCGCCGATCGACCCGCTGGATCAGGAGCTTCGCATCATCAACGGCACCGTCTCGAAGATGGCGATGGGGCTGGCGTGGGACCTGGCCGGATACGCCGTCGATGACCTCAACCAGCCCTGGATCTGGGGCTTTTACGACCCGCAAGGCGAGTGGAACGAGTGGACCTACAACCGCGCGTTCGGGCACATGCCCTCTGACGGGCTGTTGCGCGCCGGGCGTGTGTCGTCGGCGGCGTTGCTGGCGCTGAGCGCGCTGGCGCTGTTTATCATCACGCGCTGGATCGTCCCGGCGCGGTGGGCGGCCTGGGTCGCGACCGGGCTGTATGTTACGCAGCCGTCCGTGCTGCTCAACGGGCGGCGCTCGATGATGGAAGGCGCGATGCTGCTCGGCGCGACGCTGGTCATCCTGGCCGCGATCGGGCTGCTGCGCGCGCAGGCGCGGCCGAACGCAAGCGGGCGGGCGCGCTGGGCCTGGGCGCTGGCGCTCGGCGTGGCGGGCGGGTTCGCGCTCGCTAGCAAGCACACGAATGCGCTCGCGCTGGCCGTGGCGTTCCCGGTCGCGCTGGTCGAGCCGCTGATCCGCCGGGCCGAGGGGGCGCGCTTCGACGCGACGCACGTCGCGCGGCTGGCGGTCGCCGGGGCGCTGGCGCTGGCGGTCTTTCTGGCGCTCAACCCGGCCTGGTGGTCGGACCCGCTCCACATGCCGGAGCGCGTGGTGGAGACGCGGCAGCGGGTGATCGAGGGCCAATTGAAGGGCTACGGCGGCTTCGACGCGTGGTGGGAGCGCCCGGCGGCGCTGGTCGATCACGCGTTTTTCGCGCCCGCGCAATATTACGAGGTCCCGGTGTGGCAGGAGTATATTGGCGACCAGATCGCGGACTACGAGTCCAGCGCGCTGGCCGGGCGCGGCGGCGGGCCGGTCTGGGGTGGGCTGCTGGCCGCCGCTTTTGTGTTCGGCGGGCTGGCGCTGGCGAAACGCTGGCGCGACGGCCCGGCGCTGCTGGCGCTGCTCTGGCCGCTGCTGATCGCGCTGGCGCTGGTGATCTCCAATCCGCTGAACTGGCAGCGGTACTATCTGCCGCTCCAGCCGGGGATCGCGCTGGTCGCGGCGGCGGGCGTGGACTGGGCTGTGCGGTTCGTCTGGCCGCGCTGGCGCGTCGAGGAGCGCGCCTGACATGCTGCTGATCGACGCGCGCGATGTGCTCCCGGCGCTGGCGGGGCTGGTCTTCGCCTATCCCTGGGCGGCGCTGGCGCTGGGCCGGGGCCGGACGCCGCTGCTGACCGCGCTGGTCACGCTGGCGCTCAGCCTCGGCGCGCTGACGCTGGCGATGCTCGGCCTGGCGCTGGCGGGCGCGCTAAGCCGGAATGCTATCTGGGCCATGATGGCGATCGTGCTTGGGGCGGGGCTGGCGCTGCTGGCCCGGCGCGAGCGAACCCCTCGCCGGCGTGGCCGGATCGCGTGGCTGCGCGCGGAGCCGCTGGCGGCGGTCGCGCTCGGCGTCACCGGCCTGATGCTGCTCCTGATCATGTTCAACCTGCTCTACTGGCCGTTCAACGACGACGACGCCGTGTCGATCTACGCGCCGCAGAGCCGCGCCATCTACGAGACGCGCGCCCTGCCGCGTGACGGCGGGCTGTACGAGGCGTACCCGCTGCTGGTCCCGCTGAGCTACACCTACGCGCATCTGGTGGCGGGTGAGTTGGACGAATACCTCGCGCGCGGGTTTGCGGCGGCGCTGGCGCTCGGCGCGTTCGGGGCGGCGGGCGCGCTCGGCGCGACGCTCTACGACCGGCGGACGGGGCTGATCGCCGCGCTGCTGCTGGCCCTCACGCCGATCTTCGTGCGCTGGTCCGCGAGCGGGTACACCGACGTACCGGCGGGTTTTTTCGGGGCGCTGGGGGCGCTGTTCGCGTGGCGGCTGGTCCAGCGCGGCGCCGGGCGCGATGCGCTGCTGGCCGGGATCATGGCCGGGCTGGCGGCGTGGACCAAGAACAGCGCGCTGGCGTTCGCGGTGTCGCTGGCCGCGATTGTGGCCTACGGGATGCTGCCGCGCCAGGATGGGGCGCGCCTGACGTGGCGTCACGCGGCGCTGGCCGGGCTGGGGCTGCTGATGACCGCTGGTCCCTGGTATCTGCGCAATCTCGCGCTGTTCGGGCGGCCCGTCCCGGCGACGCTGTGGGCTGACCGCGCGCAGCCCACGCTGGAAAACCTGGCGCCCTTTCTCGCCCACCTGGGGATCGAGCAGTTCTTCGTCATGGGCGCGATCCTGACGCTCGGCATGGGGCTGGCGCTGGTCGAGGCGCTGCGCCTGCCTGGCCCGGAGCGGGACAGCGCGCGGGTGCTGCTGGTTTTCACGCTGCCGTTCGCGGCGCTGTGGTGGCGGCTGGCGTCTTACGAGGTGCGCTTCCTGATGACGATCCTGCCGCTGGCGGCGGTGATGGGCGCGCGGGCGCTGGTCCGGCTGAGCGCGCGGGCGCCGCGCCCGGCCAACGTATCCACCCGGCGCGCGTTGGCGCTGGGGGCGGCGGCGCTGGTGATCGCGCTGGCGCTCCCGGCGGCGCGCAAAGCGGTCCAGTTCAAGAGCGCGCTGATCGACGACCCGCTGATGACCGACGCCGAGCGCCACCGCGTGACGCTTGGCCCGGTCTATGACGTGGCGCGCTATCTCGACGCGCTTCCGGCACGAGGGACCGTGCTCAGCGACACGTATTTCCTGCCGCTCCACGTCCACACGGCGCGGGTGGTGGTCGGCGGGCTGCCGCGCCGTGACGCGCTGGCGCGCTACCGCTACCTGGTGCTGTCGCCGGGCAGCCCGCTGCCGGGCGCGATGGCCGCCGGGGACGCCGCGCTGCTGGCCGAGATCGACGGCTTCCGCATCTACCACATCACCTACGGCGCGAAGCCATGATCCCGGACTGGCTCGCGCCGATGATCGCGCTCGCGCCGCTGGCGGCCTGGATATTCCTGGGCGCCGGCCTGCCCTGGGCGCTGGCGCTGCTGCCGCGCGGCCTGTGGCATGAGCGGGCGGTCGTGCTGGCGGTCGGGATGGCGCTGGGGCCGCTCGGTTACACGGCGGCGATGGCGGCGCTCGGCGCGGCGGGCGCGCTGCGTCTCGGCCCGACGCTGGCCGCGTCCGCGCTGGTCGCCCTGCCCGGCATGGGAATCACGCTCTGGCGCTGGCGGCGCGGGCGGCCCGAAGCGCCTGTCCCGCTGCGGGACGCGGATCGGCGCTGGGGCGCGGCGGAATGGCTGATCCTGGCCGCGATCGCGCTGGTCTTCGTCGCGACGGTCGCGGTCATCGCCTACTGGCCGTTCCTGGCCTACGATCCGCAGTGGGTCTACGCCTACAACGCCCGGCTGTTCGTGCTGGATGAAGCCATCCCGGACGGCCTCGGCTATTACCCGCCGCACCTGTCGCTGAGCTACACGACGTTTCAACAGGCGTGGAGCGCGCTCGGCGGCGACGCGATCGACGACCACGCCGCGCGCGCCGTGCTGCCCTGGTACCACGCGGCGCTGGCGCTGATGGCCTACACGCTGGGACGGCTGGCATTCCGCTCGCGGCGAGTGGGCCTGCTGACGGCGGCGATCTGGACGCTGTATCCGCATAGCGCGGCCTGGGCCGGGGCGGGCGATCTCGAAGCGCCGCTGACGCTCTACCTGACCGGCGCGAGCGCGTTTTTCATCGAGGCGTGGCGCGGCGGGCGGGCGCGCGAGGCGGCGCTGAGCGGCGTGCTGCTTGGCGGCGCGCTGTGGACCAAGCCGACCGCCGGGGCCTGGGCGCTCGGCGTGGCGCTGGCGATCGCAGGCTGGGCGCTGATCACACGGCTGAAGTGGGCGGCGCTGTGGCCGAAGCTGCGCGTCGCGCTGATCACGGGGCTGGCGAGCGCCCCGCTCGGCGGCGCGTGGTACATCCGCAACCTGCTGCTCGGCCACGAGGCGGTCACGTTTCCGGCGGATTACTGGCACGGCTTCGCGCAACGGTCCGGGCAGGAGCTGGGCTGGCCGATCCTGCTGGCGCTGCTGGCGGCGGGCGGGCTGATGATCGGGCGCGCGGCGCGGCAGGGCGAGCGGCGCTTTCCGCGCTGGCTGCCGTTGCTGGCGGCGGGCTTGCTGCTGATCGGGGCGCTGCCGAGCGCGCTGGATGTCGAGCGCGTGACGCAGGGCAACGCGCTGCGCGAGCTATGGCGCTGGCTGCGCGGCGACCTGACCGCGCGCGGCGCGCTGAGCTTGCCTGAGACGCTGCTGGTGATCGCGGGCGCGGGACTGCTGGTCGCGTCGGGCTTGGACGCTTGGCGCGGCTGGCCGCGCGCCCGGCGCGAGACGGTTTTGCTGTTGTGGGCGCTGGCCCTGCCCTACGGCGTCGTCTGGTTCTTCAACTACTCGTACCACTACCGGCTGAGCTTCGCGATTGTGCCCCTGCTGGCGGTCCAGGCGGCGGCGCTGATCGACGGCTGGCTGTGGCCCTGGCTGGCGGGGCGGCGGGCAGGGCGGCTGGCGGGCGGGCTGGCGCTCGCGGCGATCACGGCGCTGGCGGTTGCGGCGGCGGTCGAGTTCAGCGCGCGGCCCTGGCTGGACGGCAGCCTGCGCGACGACCGCGCCAAGTACGACGCGGGCAACCCGGCGCTGATGGTCGTCGTGCACATGCTTGAGGACTACGCCGCCGAGCATGGCGAGCCGGTCGTCGTCGCGCCGGGCGAGGAGCGCCTGCCGTTCTACTTCCCGACGTGGGACATCCGCACCAGCCGCGCGCTCGACGCGCTGCCGGTACGGCTTGAAGACCTGGAAGGCGCGGACCTCTACCTCGCCGGGTCGGTGTCGGACTTCCTGATGCAGCAGGCGGGGAAATGGCCGAACTCGCTCACGGCGGACGCGGCGGTCGCCGTCGCCTATCACCGCGTGGGCGCGTCCGGGCCGGATGGCGCGCCGTGGCCGACCGTGCTGGAGCCGATCCCGCTCAGCCCGGATGGCTCGCTGCCGGTCGATGATGGCAATTTCCGCTTCAACGCCTTCACCATCCACCCGGAAGCGCGCGCAACACCGATGCAGCCGGGCGGGCGCGTGGCCGAGCGCGTGCTGTTCGGAGACTTCGCCGAGTTCATCGGCTATGACATGAGCAACCTGGCCTGGACGCGCGGCCAGCGCATCATCCTGACGCTCTACTGGCGCCCGACCGCGAGCGCCCCGCCGCCGCGCGATTACAGCATCTTCATCCACTTGCTGGATCAGGACGGGGACCGGCTGACCGGCTGGGACGGCGTCCCGCTGCAAGGCGCGTACCCGACGCGCTTCTGGCGCCCCGGCGAATCACTGCTCGATTACTGGATTCTGCCAGTTCCCGAAGACATCCCGGCGGGCACGGCGGCGCTGCGGATCGGCATCTATGACCCAATTGAGGGCGGGCGGCTGCCGGTCACGGTCGGCGGCGAGCCGGCCGGCGACGGGCTGGTGCTGCGCCGCGATATCGAGGTGAAGTGACCCGCCGCGCGGGCGCGTGTCACAGCGCCGCAACCGCCAGCGCGAGGTCGCGCCGCAGCCCCTCGTCCAGAAAGCTCGCCCAGGCATCGGGGAAGGCGTCTTGCAGGCGCTGCCGTTCCTGCACCTGCGCCGCGAGGTAGTCGTAGACCCCGCCGAGGTCCGGCCGGGCGAAGCCTGGCGTGCCGCTGTAGGCCGCCTCGTGCTCGTCCAGCAGCGCGGCGATCTCCAGCGCGGCCACGTCGGCGTCGTGCAGGTCGCCCAGGTGATCCTGCATCCGCTTGATCTCCTTGATGACCCGCTTCGCCTCTGGCCCCAGCACCTCTTCGAAGAACTCCAGCGTGTAGCGCAGGCGCTTGAACTCGATTCGCAGCGCGTGCAGCGTGGCGACCGGGGCGCCCGCCACGACCGGCTCGTAGGCGCGGACCTGGGCGATGTGTGCCGCGATCAGCACCGGCGCGACATGGCGCACTTCGCGCGGGGCGGGGCTGTCCGGCGCAGGCTGCGGCGCAACTCCAGCGGCGGGCGTGCGCAGGAACCGATCAAAATGCTTGACGAAGCGGGCGAACCGCTTGCTCTCCAGTTCCGCGATCAGGTGGTCGCGCGCCTCGCTGCGCCGGGTTTCCCACAACGTCAGCAGCGCGCTAAGGTCCGCGCCGTGATGCTCGCCTGCGTAGCGCCACGCCTTGTCCAGCGCCACGTCGAGATCGCGCACCGCGCCGAGCGACCCGCCGATGGCGCGTAGCTCGTCGCGGAAGGGCCGGATCGCCTTCGGCGTGTAGGCGAATTTGAACAGGCGAAAGGCGCTGCGCATCCGGCGCGTGGCGACCCGCATATCGTGCAGAGCCTCGATGTCCTCGCCCAGGCGCGTGCCCGGCTCGTGGAGCAGCATCCGCTCGAAGTGGTAGAGCAGCACCTTGCGCCCGGCCTCGGCCAGCGGGTCGTCAGGGAGCACGCCGACCGTCTCGCGCAGTTCCAGCGGCAGGCGCGGCGCGGTCACGCCGGGAATCGGCGCTGGCGCCTGGTCCGGCCCGGTCGCGCTCGGCAGGTCGCCGCTGGACGCTTCGTCGCCGGGCGGCGCGAACAGGCCGAGGCGGTCGCGCTGCCACGCGCGGCGCCAGCGCCAGACCGTGCTTTTGCTGACCTGGATCGCGGCGGCGATCGCTCCGGCGTCGCGCCCTTCGTAGGTCATCAGGATGGCCTGGGCGCGCCGCGCCTCGGCGGGCTGGCCCTCGTCGCGGAGTTGTGCGAGGCGATCCTGTTCGCGCGGGGAGAGAGGTGCGATCATGGGCGCTCCTGCCAGGCGGGCGGGCGAGATGTTTCGTGAACGGAGCCTCTAGTGTAACATGATCGGGCAGGTCTTCGCATCGAGACGACGACGAGGCGGCCATGAGCGACGAGACGCGAAATTCAACCGGGCGGGATGCAGTGCTGGCGCTGCTGACCCGGCTGCTGGTCGGCGCCGAGCGGCGAATGGACACCCTCGGCGATTGGGTGGACGTGCTGCTGGACGACACGGCGTCGCCGCTGGCGCAGCGGTTCGTCAATCAGTTGGGCGACGAGTGGTACGACCCGACGCCGCCGGACGCCTTCTGCGAACAGGTGGCCGAGCACGTCCGCCGCCACCTGGCAGGCTGGCACCCCGGCTGGCCGCACCTGTGGGCGCACGTGCTGCGCGTGACCGGGGTCGCGCTGGCGCTGGCCGAGGATGAAGGGCTGCCGCCCGAAGAAGCCTACCTGCTCAGCCTCTGCCACGATGTCGCCAAGCTGGACGAGCTGCGCACCAGCCAGCCGCATGAAGAGCTGGGCGCATCCTTCGCCGGGCGCGTGCTGCGCGGCTACCTGCCGCCCGACCGCATCGCGGCGATCCAGGCGGCGATCCTCAAGGAAGACGACGGCGACGCGCTGGGCGACATCCTGCACGACGCCGACAAGCTCGACAAGATCGGCGCGACCGGCGTGGTGCGCCGCGTCTCGACCGACACGCGCCCGATCTGGCTCAGCTCGGCGCTGTGGCGGGTGGGCGACGACCAGGCGCGTTTTCCGCCGATGCATTTCGATCTGAGCCGCGACCTGGCCGCCAGCAAGCGCGCTTTCCTGCGCTGGTTCCTGCCGCTGGCGGAAGACGCGCTCGACCACTGAGCGCGGCTCCGCGTCATATTGGCGGCGTGGGTGATTTCCAGTATGCTTGAATCGGATCGTGCGAACGTGTGGGAGGTCCGGGATGGCCGATAACCGGCTCAACAGTATTGACGAGCTGCGCCGCCAGGCGTTGGAAGAAGAGATCGTCGTCGAGAGCTACGAGACGTATTTGGAGCACGCGCGCAGCGACCGCCTGTTCGGCATGACGGCGGCGGAGCGCATGTTTGTGTCGATTGGCTGCTTCCTCGTGACCAGCCTGGCAGGCTTCTTGCTGCTGCTCGTCATGGGCAAGATCGTCATCTAGCGGGCCTCCGCCTGTGTCCATGCCTCCTCCCATGAACCGGCAACCGATTCTGTTCGGCCGCATGTCGCTGGCCGAATGGGTGATGCGCGTCGCGTTTGCGGTCCTGGTCGTGGTGCTGTTCATCGGCCTGTGGTCGGTGCGCAACGCCGTCATGCAGATTTTCCTGGCGGTGATCGTCGCGCTGGCGCTGCAAGGGCCGATCCACCGTTTCGAGCGCATGGGGCTGCCGCGCGGCGTCGCCCTCTTGCTGACGCTGGTGCTTGTCCTGGTGATCGGCGGTTTGCTGGGCGTGCTGCTGGTCTCGACCGTGGTCGAGCAGGTGCAAGAGCTGGTCGACCAGCTTCCCGACACGTTTGATCAGGTGCGGGCCGAGTACGATCGCCTGTCGAACGAGCATGGCGTCCTGCCGGAGATCGATTGGGACGCGCTGATGGAAGGCCAGAGCGAGGACTGGCTGTCCAAGCAGGTCGGCGCGATCTCCGGTCGGATTTTCCCGTTCGTGTCGGGCGTTGGCGGGTTGATCGCCAACTTTTTGTTTATTCTTTTCATCGCCCTCTTCTTCGTGGGCGACCCGACCAACTATCTCGACGGGACGCTGACGCTGGTGCCGCAGGGCTATCGCCCGCGCGCATTGGAAATCCTGGTCGAGCTGGCCGGGACGCTGCGCGCCTGGTTCGTCGGGCAGGTGATCTCGATGCTGACTGCCGGGGCGCTGATCACCTTCCTGAACGCCGTGATCATCAATATCCCCAGCCCGATTGCCCTGGGCGCGCTGTCGGGCATCATGGAGTTCGTCCCGAACTTCGGCGCGCTGGTCTCGGTGTCGGTCGCGATCCTGGTCACGCTGGCGGACGAGCCGGCGAAGATTCCGCTGGTGATCATCGGCTATCTCGTCGTCCAGCAGGTCCAGAGCAACCTGATCATGCCGCGCATCATGCGCCGCCAGATCGATATGCCGGCGGCGGTCGTCTTGAGCGCGCAGGTCATCGCGGCGTCGCTGTTCGGGTTCATCGGGCTGCTGCTGGCGCTGCCGCTGGCTGTGCTGGTCAAGGTGCTGCTGCGCGAGCTGTACGTCTACGATTTCCTCAACTCGCGCACGGCGCGCGTGCTGACCCAGCGCCGGGCGGACGGGCGTGTCACGGCGGTCGTGGTCTCCGAGCCGTACCGCCCGGAGCAGCTATCGCCAGGGGAGGCGGCGCGCCTCCAGGCCGAGGGGTACGATCTGTTCGCCAATCAGCCAGGGCAAACGGTCGAGATTGTGACGCCGCCGTCGCCCGCGCTCGAGCAAGCGGCGCGCGGGCAACAGGCGATCTGGGTGGCGGTCTTTACGCTGGTTCTGGCGCAGGGGCTGGCGCTGATCCGCTCGCTGGTGTCCGGCAACGCCAAATCCGGCTAGCTGGCCGGCTAGACCCGGACACGCCGCAGCAGGTAGTTCCACGCGTCGGTGGGATTGGTAAAGTACGCGATCGCGTCGCGCCGCGCCAGCGTGTGATGAATCAGGCTGGCGATCTGGTGCTGCTGGTTCCAGATGAACACGACCGCCATCGGCGTGACGATCCGGCTGAGCGCCTCGACCAGGTTCGAGGCGCGCACGATGCTGACCGAGGTCGAGCAGCGCAGATCGAGCATCAACCCGGTCAGCGGCCCGCTCTCGTGCGCCATCTGCTCGACAAAATGAAGAAGCTGCTGGGTCAGCTGGGGCGAAAACTCGCCGTCCACCACCAGCTCGAGCAGCCCGTTCTGGTGTATCTGGCCTCGATAATTAACGGCGTCCCACTCCTGCTTGGTCATTCCCCCACCTCTATCGTGTTCGACCAGGCCCTGCGCGCGTGTGAATGAAGGTAAAGGGATCGCTCAGGTCGCTATGGCACTGGCCTAACCTGATTATCCGGGGTAGAGATCAAAGCGGGATCAATCAGATATTAAGAATTGATAAAAATAGACGTATTCGTTAATTCTTTATACTTGTAAACTTTACGATTGCGGTGTTGGCGCGGGAGTGGCGAGCGGGATATACACCGGCTCCAGCGCCAGCATCACGTCGGCAGCCTGCTCGACGCTGGCGCGCTCCCACAGCACGGTGTGATATTTGACGAACCGCCACGGATCGACCATGTCGCGGTAGTGGCTGCTGGCGAGGTGGTTGCTCTGCCCGGTCGTCAGGATCGCGCGGCTGCTTTCGAGCGACGCCAGGTCGAGGATCAGGCGCGCGGCGGGGGCGCTCAGCACGCGCGCGCGGGCGCGGCCTTCGGCGGCGCTGCGCGTCGTGTTGATCGAATCGCCCGTTCCCCCGACCGGCAGCGGCCCGACGACGAACTGCTCGCCGAGCAGCCCCGCGCCGGTGCTGCCCGCGATCGTGTGCCCGGCGACGCCCGCGCTGAAGGTCGCGGTGTGCAGATGGCCCCATTTCCAGGCGTCGCGGTTCGCCCCCTGCGCCTGCGTCAGATCGACGATCGCCTGTTCCAGCGCGCGGCGCAGAATCGCGTCACGGCGCTCGACCACGAAACGCGTCTGCACGTCGTCCCACCACGGGTGGCTTGGGGCGTCGAGCAGCGCCAGCAGCCCCTGGCGGACCCTGAAGCAGTCGCACGGGGGCGCGCCTAATTCGTCGGCGTAGGTGTACTCCGCCAGCCGCAGCCAGAATGCGCCGAACAGCGCCGCCTGCGGGCTGTCGAGCGTGAAGCGCGCGTCCCACTCGCCCAGCCAGGCGACCATCTCGCCCAGCCTGCCCTCGGCGGGCAGCGCCGCCCGCACGACCGGCAGCGCCGCCGCCGCGCTGGGGCTGAAATCACCGGCCTGAATGTCGGCGAAGGTGTCGCCGGTGTGGGCGCGATGCTCCTGCAAGCGGGCGGTGATCTGCGCGGCGCGCGCGCCCGGCGCGGCGAGCGAAGTCAGCGCCGGGGCGTCGGGATGGTGAGGCGGCACAATCGCGTTGTTCGCGGCGACGATCAGGCCGGTGGGCGGGTTGGCGAGGGCGGGCAGCCGCTCGACCGGCAGCAGGCCGCGCCACGCAGCGGCCTCGCCTTCCACCGGGACCGGCGCCAGCCCGCTATGCCCTGGCGCGCGGACCGGCACCCGCCCGGCAAGCTGGTAGCCGATCGTGCCGTCCACGTCCGCGTACAGCGCGTTCTGCGCGGCGAAGGTCCACTGGCTCAGCGCGGCGCGCGCCTCGTCCCACGTCTGCGCGCGGTTGAGCCGAAACAGCGCGATCAGCGGGTCGGCGGGCGCGTCGTAGGCGGTCCACCGCACGACCAGCGCCTGGTCGCGCTCCAGCAGCGGGGATGTCGCCGCGATGACCGGCCCCAGGTGCGTGCTGGCGACGGTGAAGGTCTGCGGCCCGTCCGCGCCGTTGATCGCCAGTATCTCCTCGCGCACGGCCATGTCGCGCCAGCCGCCTTCCCAGGCGTATTGCAGCGCGTTGTCCGGGTTCAGACGCACCACGAACAAATCTTGCTCGTCGATCCACGCGCCGTTCAATGCCCAGGCGGCGCGCCCGTTGTGCCCGCTGAACACCCCCGGCACGCCCGGCACGCTTAGCCCGGCGAGGTTGTACGGGCACAGCTCCGGCGTCTCGATGCAGTACAGCCCGACCTCGTACCAGGGCGACGGCATCTCCAGCACCTGACCCGGCGCGGTGGCGATCAACGGGCTGCCGCTCGCGGTCCGCGCGCCGGAGACGACCCAGGCGGTCCCTTCCGGCATCTCGCGCGGGCCAAGCAGGTCGAACCCGGCCAGCACTTCCGCCAGCGGCAGGCGCGAGAAATCGGCGGGCGGGGTTGCGTCGCTCGCCGGGGCGTCGGCGGGCGGCGACTCGGCGGGCAATCCGAGGTCGGCGGCGCGCAGGATCGTGGTCGCGCCGTCCGGCAGCGCCGGGCTGTAATACGCCAGCATGGCCTCGTCCACGCGCGTCAGCGCCTGGGCGCGCATGATCTCCTGCGCCACGTTCCCGCTCTGTCGCCACTGGTAGGCTAGCAGCCACGCCAGCGAGTCGAGCGGCGACCACGGCTCCAGCGGGATGTCGTCCATGCGCAGGTCGAGCAGGGTGTATTCGACCGCCAGATCGCCGGGCGAGCGCCCCTCGATATAGGCGTTGACCCCGGCGGCGTAGGCGTGCAGCACGGCGCGCGTCTCGAAGGTCGAGGCGTTGTAGTTGGCGATGGCGGTCTGCTCCCAGCCGAGCGTGCGCGCCAGCCGGTCGGTCGCCTGGATCGCGTCGTCCTCGCCGAACAGCGCGCTGAGCGTGCCGCGCCCGATCCGGCGGCTGAGGTCCATCTGCCACCAGCGGTCCTGCGCGTGGACGTAGCCCTGCGCGAAGAACAGGTCATACGGGTTGGCGGCGTAGGCGTGCGGCACGCCCCAGCTGTCGCGGTAGATCGTGATCGCGTCCTGCATCCCCTGCACGACCAGCTCGCCTTCCTGCTTGGGCAGCGGGCGGCGGACGGTGTAGTAGGCCAGGGCGGTAGCGAGGGCGGCGGTGCCGATCAGGATGACCAGGGCCAGGATCGAGACGTTACGGAGTCTGCGCATGGCGGGTGGTTGTACCATGCGGGCGGGCGGGCGGCAACTATGCGGCGGCCTATCTCACTCTGCCCGTTGCTCCAAGTGCGTTAAAAGAAAGAGATCGCGCCGTGAGACGTGTTCTGCTCTTGGCCGCTTTTCCCTGTCTTCGCTGTTCCTCGCTGTCTTTGACAGCATTTGGCAGCGTCCCTGATAGTTTTTGAGAGCCATTCGCTGCTATGCTCTGCGCGGTTTCGCGTGCGCGCCGTCGTGCTGCACGCTCACACAGCAGGGGTCCCATGCCAGAACAGCCCCCATCTTCCTCGCGCCTGTCGGGGTTCTATCGCCGCCGCCGGGACGAGCGCGCCCGGATCGTCGCGGCCTGGGCCGGTCTGACGCCCGACGAGCAGGCCGCGCTTGAGGGCCGCGCCGGGCTGACCGCCGAGCAGGCCGATCACATGATCGAGAACGTGATCGGCGTCTACGCGCTGCCGCTGGGGATCGCGACCAATTTCGTCATCAACGGGCGCGACGTGCTGGTGCCGATGGTCGTCGAGGAGCCGAGCGTCGTCGCCGGGGTGAGCTTCGCCGCGAAACTCGCGCGCGAGGGCGGCGGCTTCACGACCTCCGCCGACGACCCGGTGATGATCGGGCAGATTCAGGTGCTCGACGTGGCCGATCTCGACGCGGCGGCGGCCCGCGTGCTGGACGCGCAGGACGAGCTGCTGGCCGAGGCCGACTGCTGCGACCGCGTGATCGTGGACCTGGGCGGCGGGGCGCGCGGGCTGGAAGTCCGTCCCTTCCCGGAGACGCCCGCCGGGCCGATGCTGGTCGTGCATCTGCTGTTCGACGTGCGCGACGCGATGGGCGCCAACGCCGTCAACACCACCGTCGAGCGGCTCGCGCCCCGCATTGAGGCGCTGACCGGCGGGCGCGTCAGCCTGCGCATCCTCAGCAACCTGGCGGACCGGCGCAAAGCGCGCGCGGCGTGCACCATCCCGGCGCGGGCGCTGGCGACCGAGACGATGGCCGGGCCGGACGTGGCGCGCGCCATTGTCGAGGCGGCGGTCTTCGCGGCGGTCGATCCCTATCGCGCCGCGACCCACAACAAGGGCGTCATGAACGGCATGGACGCGGTCGCGATCGCCACCGGCAACGACTGGCGCGCGCTCGAAGCCGGGGCGCACGCCTGGGCTGCCCGCGACGGCCGCTACCGCTCGCTGACGGAGTGGACGCTCGACGCGGCGGGCGACCTGCGCGGCGCGATCGAGCTGCCGGTCGCGGTTGGAACGGTCGGCGGCGCGACGCGCGTACATCCGGCGGCGCGCGCCGCGCTCAAGGTGCTGGGCAGCCCCGGCGCGCAGGAGCTGGCGCAGATCATGGCGGCGGTCGGGCTGGCGCAAAATCTCGCCGCGATCCGCGCCCTGGCGACCGAGGGCATCCAGCGCGGGCACATGAGCCTGCACGCCAAGCAGATCGCGGTCGCGGCGGGCGCATCCGGCGGCGAGGTGCAGGCCATCGCCAATCGCATGGTCGCCGACGGGCGCATTTCCGCGCAGCGGGCCGAGGCGCTGCTGCGCGAGATACGGCAAAGCAGCGGTTAGC
>DAOKYY010000054.1:19667-23933 GCA_035325905.1 Aggregatilineaceae bacterium
GGAGCAGACACGCATGACGAGTGGTGCAAATCCTCTGGCAGTGGGACAGTCGGTGCTCAAGCCGGATCGTCCGGTGGGCATCGCCGGCTATGGCGCCTACGTGCCGCAGTTTCGCCTGCCGGCCAGCGAGGTCGCGCGGGTGTGGACCGGCGGCATAGGTGGCGTGCCGATCAAAGAGAAAGCGGTCGCGGGGCTGGACGAAGACGTGATCACGATGGCGATCGAGGCGGCGCAGAACGCGCTGGCCCGCGCCGGGATCGATCCGCGCCTGATCCGCGCCGTGTGGGTTGGCAGCGAGAGCCACCCCTACGCCGTCAAGCCGTCCTCGACCATCGTGGCCGAGAGCATCGGCGCGGCCCCCAACATCCAGGCGGCGGACTGGGAGTTCGCCTGCAAGGCCGGGTCCGAGGCGATGCAGGCCGGGATCGGCTTCGTCGGCAGCGGCATGGGCCAGTACGTGCTGGCGATCGGTATGGACACCGCGCAGGGCCGCCCCGGCGACGCGCTCGAATACACGGCGGCGGCGGGCGGCGCGGCCTTCCTGCTTGGCCCGGCGGCGGAAAGCCTGGCCCTGATCCAGGGTAGCTACAGCTTCGTGACCGACACGCCCGACTTCTGGCGCCGCGCGCACGAAACCTATCCCAGCCACGGCGACCGCTTCACCGGCGAGCCGGCCTACTTCGAGCACTCGGTCAGCGCCGGGCGCCGCCTGATGGAGATGATGGGCACCACCGCGCAGGATTATCGCTACGCCGTCTTCCACCAGCCGAACGTCAAGTTCCCGCAGCGCGCGGCGAGCCTGCTCGGCTTCGCGGCGGAGCAGATCGAGCCGGGGCTGCTGTCGGGCGTGGTCGGCAACGTCTACGCCGGGTCGTCGCTGCTCGGCCTGACCGCGACGCTCGACGTGGCCGAGCCGGGCGACCGGATTCTGATGGTCAGCTACGGCAGCGGCGCCGGGTCGGATGCCTTCGACCTGCTGGTGACTGAGCATATCGCCGCGCGCCGCGACAAAGCCCCGCGCACGCAGGCGTATGTCGCGCGCCGGGTCGAGATCGACTACGCGCTGTATGCGCGCTATCGCGGCAAGCTGCGCGTCGATTAGATGCCGCGCATAACGGAGACGAGACACACGATGCGAGACGTAGCGATTATCGGAATCGGGCAGACGCCCGTGGGCGAGCATTGGGAGCTGGGCCTGCGCCAGCTGGCGCTCGACGCGCTGCAAGCCGCGCTCAAGGACGCCGGGATCGAGCGGGTGGACGCGCTGATCGTGGCGAACGCGCTGGGCGGCAACCTCAGCGCGCAGAACCACCTCGGCGCGCTGGTGGCCGACTACGCCGGGATGCCGGGCGTCGAGGCGCTGCGCGTCGAGGCGGCGGACGCGTCCGGCGGGCTGGCGCTGCGCCAGGGCGCGCTGATGGTCGCGGGCGGCGCGGCGGAGACCGTCCTGGTGCTCGGCGTCGAGAAGGCGACCGACCGCACCGGCAGCGAGCGTGACACCGCGCTGGCGACCGCGCTCGACGCCGACTACGAGGCCGGGCCGGGCGCGACCCCCGCGGCGCTGGCCGCGCTGCTGATGCGCCGTTACATGCACGAGCACGGCGTCACCCTCGATCAGTTCGAGGGCTTCTCGATCAACGCCCACGCCAACGGCGCGACCAACCCCTTCGCCATGTACCGCAACAAGCTGCGGCCCGGCGCGTTTTCGAAGGCCCCGGTCGTGGCGGACCCGGTCAACCTGTTCGACAGCGCGCCGGAAGGCGACGGCGCGGCGGCGATCATCCTCACGACCGCCGAGCGCGCGCTGGACAGCGTCCCGCGCCCGGTGCTGGTGCGCGGTAGCGCAGCGGCGACCGATACGCTGGCGCTGCACAACCGGCGCGACCTGTTGTTCTTGCAGGCGGCGAACCTGGCGGCGGGCCGCGCCTACGCGCAGGCCGGGGTCGGACCCGACGCGATCGACCTGGCCGAGCTGCACGACAGCTACACCGTGCTGGCCGCGCTCCAGCTGGAGGCGGCGGGCTTCGCGGCGCGCGGCGAGGGCTGGACGCTGGCCGCCGAGGGCGCGCTGGGCCGCGACGGTCGCCTGCCGATCAGCACCTTCGGCGGCCTGAAGGCGCGCGGCAACCCGCTTGGCGCGACCGGCGTTTATCAGGCGGTCGAGATTGTGCGCCAGCTGCGCGGCGACGCGGGCGAGAATCAGGTGCCAGAGGCGCGCTATGCCCTGGCGCTCAACCTGGGCGGGCTGGGCGGCACCGCCGTCGCGCACCTCTTCGAGCGCGCCGAATAGCCCTGACACGCGCCG
This sequence comes from Aggregatilineaceae bacterium, assembly GCA_035325905.1. Lineage (GTDB taxonomy): Bacteria > Chloroflexota > Anaerolineae > Aggregatilineales > Aggregatilineaceae > DYGX01. The sequence goes on from DAOKYY010000054.1 coordinate 21,973, forward strand.
CGCCGCAAGTTGGCAGGCGCGCCAGGACGCATCATAATCTCCACAGGCTTCATTTCTGGGGGGACCACCGCAAGGTGAGGAGAGGACCATGACGATTTTTCTGCTTCAGGCAGTGACCGATAAGCCCGTGACCGTCAGCACGACCGTCGGGCAGATCATCACCTGGATCATTATCGGGCTGGTCGCCGGTCTGTTCGCCAACATCCTGGTGCGCGGGCGCGGCATGAGCCTGACCGGGCTGATCGTGATCGGCTTGATCGGCTCGTTCATCGGCGGGTTCCTGTTCAGCCTGCTCGACCTGGAGCCGACCGGCATCCTCGGCGGCGAGCTGGTCATCCGCTGGATCGACGTGGTCGCGGCGTTCTTCGGCGCGCTGATCATCTTCGCGCTGACCAGCGTCTGGTGGCGGCGCTTCTAGGCGCGACGCAACATCATCGGCACATGCGCGGCGGGCACCTCGGCCCGCCGCGTGATTCTCCTGGACCCTACAGCGTGACCTGGTGGGGCGGGATGCGGCTCACGTCCAGAATCGCCCGCGAACAGCGCGGTGAGCGGCCCCGGCGCGGCGTAGCAGACCAGCGGATCGAGCGAGCGGTCGATCATGCGTGCCTCCTGGCCGGGCCAATCGCGCGGTGCGAGTTAGAACGTATGTGCTAATTATACGCCGGAATCGCTGGCCCAGTCAAGCGCCGTGCGTTAGATTTCACAAATTAACTCTGCACGGCAGGGACGATGAATTCCTCGACGGCGTTGAACTCGCGGATCATGCGGTTGTCGTTGAAAATCTCCGGCGCGGTCTTCAGGTCGCCGGTCATGACCACCGCCAGGTCCAGCGCGGGCAGCACGTAGATGAACTGCCCGCCGTGCCCGACCGCGATGAAGCTGCCCAGGCGCTCCTGCGGGCGCAGCCACCACAGATAGCCGTAGCACAGCGGCGGGCGGCCGCTGGCGTCCTTCGGGACGACCGTCAGGTGCGGCTCGGTCGAGACGCGCGCCCAGTCCGCCGGGATGATCTGGCTGCCCTCCCAGCGCCCCTGGCTGAGGTAGAGCAGGCCGAGCTTCGCCATATCGCGCGGGCGCAGCGCCAGCTCCGACCCGCCGACCGTGACGCCCTGCGGGTCGCTGGCCCAGCGGCGCGCGGTGATCCCCAGCGGGCGAAAGAGGTACAGGTCGGCGTAGTCGAGCAGCGTCATCCCGCTCGCCTGTTGCAGCGCGGCGGCGAGCAGCTGCGTGTCGCCCGTGCTGTAGCTGAACCGCTCGCCGGGCGGGTGCGCTAGCGGGCGCTCCAGCACGAAGCGCACCCAGTCCGGGCTGGCGGTCATCTGGATCGTCGTCCCGCCCCATTCGTCCCACTCCAGGCCGGAGCGCATCGTCAGCAGGTCTTCCAGCGTGATCGCGCGCTTGGCGCGGTCCGCGATCGAGGCGAAGTGCCCGGCGAAGAAGCTGCCGATCGGCTCGCGGATGTCCGGCAGGTCGCCGGTGTCCAGCGCGACGCCGATCAGCGCGGACAGCACGCTCTTGGTGGCAGACTTGACGTTGCGCAGGTCGTCCGGCCCGGCCCCGCCCTTGTAGTCCTCGCGCAGCAGGGTGCCATTCCGCACGACCAGCAGGCTGTCGAGGTGCGGGTAGTGCTCGTCGAGGTGGGCGCGCAACCGGTCCAGCGCGGCGGGGTCCACGCCATGATCTTCGGGCGCGGCGGTGCGCCAGCCGTCCGTCGGCCAGTACGCGCGCGGCGGCGCGGCGCGCGGCGAGGGGTCAGGGCAGGGTGTGCTCATGGTGCGGTCCTTTGGGGAGCGATCCGGTCCACTACAGAGCATAGCGATCGCGGGCGCGGGCGGCCAAACCTCGTGAGCGATGAGCGATGAGCAGGGCCAGGGCTTCAAACCCGGCCCGCCGCTTTGCTCCCCTCTCCGCCGGCGGAGAGGGGCCGGGGGTGAGGCTCGCCTTTCGCTCACTGCTCA
>DAOKYY010000055.1:0-5856 GCA_035325905.1 Aggregatilineaceae bacterium
AGCGCGCGCCGCAGCACGTCTTCCTCGTAGTCAAACAGGCGCGCCAGCGTGCGCGGCAGGTCGGCGCTCTCGTTCGCGGACAGCGCGACCTCGCTTTCGCCGTCCGGCGTGCGCCGCACCAGCCCCTTGCCCTCGCTGTAGCGCAGCATCCCGTCCGGCCCGGTCCGCGACAGAATCACCTCGTCGAGAAAGAATCCGTCCGGCTCGTGGTCGCGCAGCAGCCGGGCGTGAAAGGTGCCCGCGTCGACCGGCGCGCGCTTGAGCACAAACGCCTGATCGTCGTACCCGTTGCGCCCCATGCGGCGGATTTCCCAGCGCCCTCCGGCCTGCGGGATCGCGCGGAAGATGGCGGCGGGCGTTTCGCGCTCGGTCGGCGCGTCAGGATCGAGCGGCAGCGCGGCGGCAACCGGGTACCCCGCGTCGGCCAGGTACACCGCGTCTTCTAGTTCCACCAGCGCGGCGCAGTGCGGGTCACGCTGCTCGCCCATGTCGCAGAAGTGCAGCGTGACCTGAAAGCCGAGCGCCTCAAGCAATGCGCGCAGCGCCAGATTGCTTTCGAAGCACGTCCCGCCGCTGCCCCAGCGCCGCGCATCCGCGAAAAACCGCTCCGGCAGGCGGGCGTAATCGGCGGGCGCGCCGGGGTCCTGGTGCAGCGCAATGCGCGAGGCAGACTCCCACGGGATGCGCTCCGCCCAGGCCGCCAGCAACCTGTCGAGCGCGGCAACGCTCGGCGGCTCGTGCGCCAGCCCCAGGTGTTCCAGAATGGGTTCGATGGCGAGCGGCATAGCAAGCTCCTTTGCGGTGATGAGAGCGGTCATGGGGAGGTATGCGCGGCGCGGGCCGCGTCGAGCGCGTCGAGCAGCTCGGCGCGGGTGGTGATCGTGCGCATCTGGCGCAGCCAGGCATCCAAGCTGGGGCTGAGCGCCAGCAACTCCTCGACGGCCGGGCCGATCGGGTCGGCGCCGCCCGCGCCCGGCTCGCCCTGATAGCCGCCGTAGAAGGCGAAATACGCCTGGTTCAGCTTGCGGATCGGGTAGCCCTGCGCCACGAACAGGCGCCGCCGCTGCTCCATATACGCTTCCGCCGCCTCGATCTCGCCGCGCGCCAGCATCGCGTCGACCGTCGCGCGCGTCTCGTGCAGCGCCCGCCCAAAGTCAAACGCGGCGGGCGTGTCCGGCGTGGCCGTCTCGGCGGCGGCCAGAAAGCTCGGATACTGCGGCGCGGGAAGGTCGGGATAGAAGCGCGCCATGACCCGCTGCGCGACCGCCCGCCCGAAAAAGGTCGCCACGGTCTCGTTGATGATGCGCGTTTCGGGCCGCAGGGTGTATTCCAGCCCCAGCGGAAAGGCCATCAGGTAGTGGTGCGCCCACTCGTGGGCGGTCACTTCGAAAGCACGCGCCAGCGTATCGGTCTCGACGATCATGCTGGGGTAGAGGCCGACGCCGCCCAGAGGCACAACCAGCGACGACACGTCGAGCGATGCGTCTACGTCGCTTTCCAGCGCCTCGCGCTGCGCGATTGTCAGCGGGTCCAGGCTGACGTTGACCTCCATCTCGATATGGTCACGCGGGGAGACCACCAGCAGCGTCGGGACCTGGGTGAAATGCATCGACACCGGAGGGAGCACCTGGCCCAGCGTGGCGAAGCCCGCGTCCGCCAGCGCCGCCGAGACCTGCCCCTCGATCACGCTCTCGACAAGCGGCTGGTCGGCGGTGAGCGTTGCGCGCAGGCGGTCGCGCTCGGCGGCCAGCGCCGAACTGGCGGCAGCCGGGTCCGACTCGGCCGGGCCGGCGTAGATCGCCTCGATCTCGCGCTCCAGCGCGCGCGCCTCGCGCAGCGTGTCGAGATAGGCGACCGTGCGCTGGCGGCGTGTCTCCTCGTCGAGGTAGGGATGCACGCCGAGCAATTCCTGGCGGGCCTTGCCCCACAGCGCGTCGATTTCCCAGCTTACGTAGTCAAACAGCACGTCCTGCGCTAGCGTGACGACGTGATCGCGCAGCGACACGTCGCGCACGATGCCGTCGCCGAGCGCGGCGGCCAGCGCCACCGCCAGCGCCGCCCGCCATACCACGCGCCAGGCGCGGCGCAGGGCGCGCCTGACCAGGCGGGTTGCGTGACGGAGCGAGACGAGAGCGTTAGGCATGGTGAGGCGAATCCTGCCGGGCCAGCGCCGCAGCGGGCGCGAGCGAGCATACCGGATTCTATCAGACTTTCGCGCTGGCCCGGAAGCTGTTTCCTTGATTCCGGACGTGGTCTGCGGGTTGCTCGAAAGCTGCCATCACGCGATAATGTGGCGCATGGCGACGGAAAAGATTCAGTACGGACGAGTCACCTGGACGAACATTGAGCGTGTGACACCGCAGGACGTGCAAGACCTGCGGGAGAACTATCCCCATTTCCACCCGCTGGACCTCGAAGACCTCCAGAGCCGGATTGAGCGCCCCAAGATGGACGAGTACGACGACTATATGTTCGTCGTCATGCACTTTCCGCTGTGGGACCCGGTCCAGCGTGTCAGCCGGGCCGCCGAGGTCGATCTGTTCGTCGGCAGCGGCTACCTGATCACGGTCCACGACGGGACGCTCAAGCCGCTGCGCCACCTGTTTGAGCAGTGCCAGACCAATGAAGAGCTGCGCGCGCAGTATATGGGGCGCGGCGCCAGCAAGATTTTCCACACCGTGATCGACCGCCTGGTGGACTACATCTTCCCGATTCTGTACAAGGTTGACGCCAACATCCGCGCCATCGAGGAAGAGATTTTCACCGAGGACTCGCGCCAGATCATCCAGGACCTGTCGTTTATCCGGCGGGACATCATCGCGCTGCGGCGCATTATCCGCCCGCAGCTGGTGATCGTCGAAAACCTGGAGAAGGTTGACCGGCCCTATATCCGTGAAGACCTCGACGTGTATTTTGGCGACATCCTCGACCACCTGATCAAAGGCTACGAAATCATCGAAGAAGACCTGGAAGTGATCCGCGGCCTGTCCGACACGGCCAACACGCTCGTCAGCTACCGGCTGAATGAGGTGATGCGTATCCTGACCGTGATCTCGGTGATTATGCTGCCCCTCACGCTGATCAGCGGCATCTACGGCATGAACGTCACGCTGCCCGCTGCCGACTGGGGCGGCGCGTTTCTGCTGGTGATCGGGATGATGTTCGGGATCGCCGCCTCGATGCTCGCCTACTTCCGTCACCGGGGGTGGTTGTGACGCCGCTGCCCTTTAAGCTGGAGCCTGCCGAAACGATCCGCCACCCACGCCAGCTACGAACCCTGGTCGATACGCTGCGGGGCACGCCGCTGCTGGCGGTCGATACCGAGTCCAACAGCCTCTACGCCTACTACGAGCATGTCTGCCTGATTCAGCTTTCGACGCGCGAGCGCGATTACATCGTCGATCCGCTGGCGCTGGACGACCTGAGCGCGCTGGGCGAGATCCTGGCGGACCCGGCGACCGAGATCGTCTTTCACGCGGCGGAGTACGACATCATCTCGCTCAAGCGCGATTTCGGCTTTCGATTCAGCCGCGTCTTTGACACGATGCTGGCCGCGCGCATCTGCGGCTGGCCGCAGGTCGGGCTGGGGCCGATCCTCGAAGAGCAGTTCGGCGTGCGCGCCGAAAAGAAGTTTCAGCGGGCCGACTGGTCCGTGCGGCCCCTGCCAGCCGAGCAGTTGCTTTACGCGCAGATGGATACGCACTATCTGCCGGCGCTACGCGACCGGCTGGCGGACGAGCTTAGGGCGCTGGGACGCACCGAGGAAGCCCGCGAGATTTTCGCGGCGCTGCCCGATCTGCCGCCCGCCGCATACGAATTCGACCCGGAGGGCTACTGGCGCATCCACGGCGTGCAGAAGCTGCGCCGCAGCCAGGTGGCGATTGTGCGCGAGCTGTACCTCTTGCGCGATGCGCTGGCGCGGCGGCGGGACGTGCCGGCCTTTCGGATTTTCAGCGACAAGACGCTGATCGAGCTGGCGCAGCTTCGTCCGCGCCGCCCGGCCGACCTGGACGCCGTGCGCGGGCTGGGCGGCAGCCCGGCGCGCCGCTACGGGGACTCGATTCTGGACGCCATCGCGCGCGGCGAGCGGGCCAGCCCGCCCGCGCCTCCGCGCCGCCGGCGCCCGCCGGATCAGGCGGTCCAGGATCGCTACGAGGCGCTGCGCACCTGGCGCAAGGAGCGCGCCGCCGAGCGCGGCGTCGAATCCGACGTGATCATGCCCCGCGAGACGCTGTGGGTGCTGGCGCGGGAGGTTCCCCGGCGGGTCGAGGAGCTGGACGATATTCCGGGGCTAGGCCCCTGGCGGCGCGCGGAATACGGCGACGAGCTGATCGCGCTGCTCAAACGCGCGACGGGCGAGGGCTGATCGCGCCCGTCGCCCGCAGCGGGTGATTCATCTTGGCGATCTCAGGCGGAAGGAATGGGCGATGAAGATCACATTTCATGGTGCGGCGCGAACCGTTACCGGGTCGCAGCATCTGATTGAAGTCAACGACCAGCGCATCCTGCTTGATTGCGGGCTGTACCAGGGCAAGCGCAGCGAGTCGTTCGAGCGCAATCGCAACTTGCCCTTCGACCCCGCCTCAATCGACGCGATGGTGTTGAGCCATGCCCACATCGATCACAGCGGCAACATTCCGAACCTGGTCAAGAGTGGTTTCAGTGGCGACATCGTCTGCACGTTCGCCACGCGCGATCTGTGCTCGACGATGCTGATGGACAGCGGATCGATCCACGAGCGCGACGCCGAGTTTCTGAACAAGAAGCGCGCGCGCAGCGGCGAGCCGCCGGTCGAGCCGCTGTACACGATCGAGGACGCCGTGAACAGCCTCGAATCGTTCTCCGCCATCGGCTATCACCGCCAGCGGGAGATTCTGCCCGGCGTGCACGTGACGTTTCTCGACGCGGGGCACATGCTCGGCAGCGCGATCGTGGCGCTCGACATCGAAGACCGCGACACCGGACGCGACGTGCGGCTGGTGTTCAGCGGAGACCTGGGCCGCGCCAACACGCCGATTTTGCGCGACCCGGAGACGGTCGGCCACGCCGACGTGCTGCTGCTGGAGAGCACCTACGGCAGCCGCGAGCACGAGCCGTTCTTCGACTCCGAAAAACGGTTGGAGGAGATCGTCAAGGCGACCTATCGCCGGGGCGGGGCGCTGATCATCCCGGCCTTTGCGGTCGGGCGCACGCAGCAGCTGGTTTACACGCTGCACCGCATGATCGTCCAGCGCGATATCCCGCCGGTGCCGATTTTCGTGGACAGCCCGCTGGCGATCAACGCGACCTCCGTCTTCCGGCTGCATCCCGAAGCCTACGACGCCGAGATCCGCGCCTTCATGCTGGCCGAAGGCGACCCGTTCGGCTTCGACGAGCTGATCTATACGCGCTCGGTCGAGCAGAGCAAGGAGCTGAACTTCCGCCGCGACCCGTTCATTGTGATCAGCGCGAGCGGCATGGCCGAGACCGGGCGCATTCTGCATCACCTGCGCAACCGGATCGAAGACCCGGACAACACGATCCTGATCGTCGGCTGGCAGGCCCCTGACACGCTGGGCCGCCGCCTGGTCGATGGCATATCGCCGGTGCGGATTTTCGGCGAGGAATACACTGTGCGCGCGCAGGTCGAGGTGATCAACGGGTTTTCGGGCCACGCCGACCGCAGCGAGCTGATCGCCTGGGCGCGCGCCATCTCCAAGCGCCCGCGCCGCACCTTCCTGGTGCACGGCGAGGAAGAGTCCGCCCTGGCGCTGGCGCAGGGTCTGCGCGATGAGGCGGGATACGAGGAAGTCAGCATCCCGGAGATGCACCAGTCGTTCGTGCTGTGAGCAACGCCCAGCGGGAGCGCGCTCTAAG
>DAOKYY010000055.1:5956-23768 GCA_035325905.1 Aggregatilineaceae bacterium
CTCTAAGCTGCTTTTTGCTGCACTTGGCTGTTGTAGCTGTCGCTAGCTGTTTTTCTCGCGTATGACCGTTGACGAAACGGGACGGCTATGCTACACTGACAGCCCAAAGTCAGCCGAGAAGACGGTGAAAAGTCGCGAAAGGACAAGGGCCATAAGCACAGGAGATTACCGGATCAACGACCGGATTCGTGCACGCGAAGTTCGTCTGATTGACGACAAGAATGAGAACCATGGCGTCGTGCCGATCCACCGCGCCTTGCAGCTTGCGAGCGAGCGTGAGCTAGACTTGGTCGAAGTGGCGCCCACCGCCAACCCGCCGGTCTGCAAGATTATGGATTTTGGCAAGTTCCAGTACGAGCGCGCCAAAAAAGAACGTGAAGCCCGCAAACAGCAAAAGCAGGTCGAAGTCAAAGAGATCCGGTTGCGGCCCAAGACGGACGACCATCACCGATCGTTCAAAGTGCGCGACGCGCGGCGCTGGCTCGAAGAGGGGATGAAGGTCAAAGTTCGCATCCGCTTCCGGGGCCGCGAGATTACCTACCCGGAAATCGCGCGCGATATGCTCAGCGAGGTCGCGGACGAGCTGAAGGACGTCGCCGTCGTGGAGCAGGCCCCCAATATGGAAGGCCGCACGATGCTGATGGTGCTGGCGCCCGCCCCGGAGAAGAAGTAGCGGTCGCCGCTGGCGGTCCCCGGCAGAGGTTTTTTGCGCCGCACGCCCTGTGCGGTGCTCACGTGTTTATAGGGAGTGCGGTTCGTGGCGAAAAAGCAGAAAAAATACAAGCTGAAGACCTATAAGGCGGCAGCCAAGCGCTTCCGCGTGACGGGTAGCGGCAAGGTGATGCGGACGAAGGGCGGCAAGAGCCACCTGCGCCGCCGCAAGTCGAAACGCTCGAAGGCCCAGTTCGCCGTGATGCAGGAAGTCAAGAACAGCGCCGAGGCCAGGCGCGTGCGCCGTCTCGCCCCCTACCTCGGCAAATATAAGCAGAATCCCCCGGCCTAAGCGGCCCTTGCGCCCGCCGGGCGGACGAGCAGAGGAGCATAATCGATGAGTCGTGTGAAGACAGGCGTGGTGACGCGCCGCCGCCACAAGAAAATCCTGAAGATGACGAAGGGCCAGTGGGGCACCAAGCACCGGCTCTTCCGGCGCGCCAACGAAGCCATGATGAAGAGCCAGTGGTACGCCTACCGCGACCGCCGCAACCGCCGCCGCGACCTGCGCCGGCTGTGGATCACGCGGATCAACGCGGCGGCGCGCCTCAGCGGGCTGTCCTACAGCCGCCTGATGCACGGGCTGAAGAGCGCCAATGTCGAGCTGGACCGCAAGGTTCTAGCCGATCTCGCAGTGCGCGACGCGCAAACCTTCGCCTCGATTGTGGCGCTGGCGAAGCAGTCGTAGCCTGTTCCCACCGAGCACGTTCCGAAGACCGGCGCCCGCCGCGATGCGTTCCGCCGGTTTTTTGGTTGTAGCAACTCGTCGCTAATCGCTTTCCCGGAGTTCGCCATGCTGATCAGCAGCCCACAAAACGAGCGTGTCAAGCTGGTGCGCATGCTTCAGCAGCAGGGCAAGGCGCGGCGCAAGCAGCAGCGGCTGGTCCTCGAAGGCGCGCGCCTGATGGCCGACGCGCTCGACGCGGGCGCGCGGCCCGATTTCGCGCTCCACGTCGCCGAGGCGGACGCGCCCGGCGCGCCCGCTCACGCCGTGTTGGAGCGCCTGCGCGCCGACCAGCGCCCCGTCTTCGAGGTCACACCGGACCTGATGGCGGCGCTTTCTGACACCGAGACGCCTCAGGGCGTGCTCGGCGTGTTCCCGCTCCCGGAACTGCCCGTGCCGGACGATCCGGCGCTGATCGTGGTCGCAGACGGCTGGCGTGACCCGGGCAATCTCGGCACGCTGATCCGCACCGGCGCGGCGGCGGGCGTGGACCTGCTGCTGCTGACGCGGGGCACGGTCGATCCGACCAATCCGAAAGCGATCCGCGCGGCGATGGGCGCGCACTACCGCGTCCCGCTGCGCACGCTGGACTGGGACTCGATCGCGGCGTCCTACCCCGCGCACCGTGTCTACCTGGCCGACGCCGCCGGAGACACGCTCTACACCGCGATCGACTGGCGCGCCCCGTCCATCATCGTCGTCGGCGGCGAGGCGCACGGCTTCGGCGCGGCGGCGGCGCGCGTGCCGCACACTCGCGTGCGAATCCCGATGGCGCCCGGCGCGGAGTCGCTCAACGCGGCAATCGCCGCCGGGGTGCTGATTTTCGCCGCTCGCGCGCACACCTTCGCCTGAAAATTTCGGGAGTTTTTCACACCGTTCGTCTTTTGGGGACAGTATACTGAGCATGAGCGGCGCAGTCCGGTTCGGGCCGCGCCGTTTTGCGCCGCCAGCGGGTGGGGAGCCGTTTATGTGGCCGGGCGACCGGCTTGTCCGAGGAGGATGCGCGATGACGACGCCCGCCTTGCCCCCCGAACTGGCTCGCGCCGCCGATCTACTGCAATCGGGCCAGCGCGATGCCGCCGGTCGCCTGCTCAAAGCCTATTTGACGGCGCACCCGCGCGACGCCGAGGGCTGGTGGTTGATGTCCCAGGCAGTAAGCCAGCCGGCGAACGTCCGTACTTGCCTGGAGCGCGCGTTGCGGCTGCGCCCTGAGGATGACCGCGCGCGGGCGCGCCTCGCGGAGCTTGACCGGCCAGACGAGCCGGACGACTCGTTCTTCCGGTTTGAGACGCCACCACCGCCCGCTGCACCCCGGCCCGCTACATCTGCCCCTCCGCCCTCCGCCGCGCCGTCTACGCCCTCCACGCCATCACCTGCGCGTTCGGAGCCGGCCTACAGCACCGGCGCGCCCGCGTCATTCGATCCGACGCTCGACCTGGGCGTGACCTTCGACCCATTCGCAGGCATCGAGCCTGCGGACGACCCTTTCGCGGCGCTGCGCGGGCAGCAGCCCGGCACCGGCCACCAGCCGGAATGGGGTCCCGGTCTGAGCTTTGTCAGCGAGAAGGTGCCAGCCGGCCCCGGCGCGGCCCCGGCCCGGCCCAGCCGTAAATCGGCTTCGTCAAGCACGCTGATCGGGGTGCTGGTGGTTATTTTCGCGCTGATCGCGCTGGTCAGCGTGCTGGTGCTGGCCGCCAGGCAGCGCGGCTGGATCAAGGGCGGCGGCCTGCCGGAGATGGAGACTCTGGACGCCGGGAGCTTCTCGATCGAGTATCCTGAGGCGTGGGGCGGCGTGTGCAAAGCCGATCCGCAGGGCTACACCGTGTGCGGCGTCGCCAACGACCCGCGCTACAATGAGGTCGATTATTTCACCGGCGCAGAGCTGGATTTCGGACAGATGCTTTCGAGCGCGATGAGCGGGCTGCTCAGTTTTCAGGAATCCCCCGATCTGCTCGTCTCCGTGATCGCGATGGACGTGCCGCAGAACTCTGGCCGCTACTTCGCGAGCAGCGAGGCGAAAATGGTCTATGAAATGTACACCGAGTACGGCTTGCTCGATGGGGTGGACTACCAGCTTGACTATGACGAGAGCGCCCCGCAGATCGACGGGCATACGGCGAGCGTCTACCGCGTCTCGCTGCGCGATACCGGCAGCTCGCTTGAAGATTTCGTGATGGGCGGCGGCGGAGACTCAGCCTACTATGACGTGTACATTCCCCACAGCGATAAGATGTTCTGGATGACCGTGCGCGTCACCGCCTTTAACGACCGGGAGGAGATTCCGCACGACGTGATCGAGCACATGATCGACTCGATTGACCTGAAAACCTCTTGAACGCGATGGTTTTAGGCTGGCAGGTGGCTGGCGCGAGGGAAGCGGGCGATCAGCGCTCCATCGGCGGGATTCCGCTCGCTGGCGGCGCGGGCCGGAAACTCTGTCGCGCCCGGCAGATCGGGCAGCGGGCCGGGGCGTTCACGCGGATGTCCGCCATCACGGTCGCGACGTAGTCTGCGCGCAGGAGGGTATTGATCATGACGCGGCGCTCGCGCTCGTCATGCGCGTAGGCGGTCAGAAAGACGATCTGGTCGGACGCGAAGACGATCTCGACGTGGTCCGGCGCGATCCCGCCGCGTTCGAGCGCAGCCAGCAGCTCGGCGCGGCGCGTTTCGTTCAGCGCCAGCAGCTTTTCCGGGTCTTCGTTAGCGTCGGCGGGCGCGGAAGCCGGAAGCGCAGAGGGCGTTTCCCAGGGGTTTGCCCGCGCGGGCGCCGCGATGGGACGGGCGGGGGACGCGACCCGGTTGGCCGCGCCATTGGACACGTTCGGGTAGTACGGGCGTCCGGCCTGCCAGGCGTTCCAGCGGCGCAGCAACTGCTCAAGGACGGTGCGCTCGTTCGCCGTTTCCCAATAGGCGGGCGGTGTCGGGCGACCCCGGCGCCAGCGCAGCGCGAGGTTGGCGCGCTGGGTGTCCAACCGGCGGATGCGCGCCATGATCACGGCGCCCAGCGCCAGAGGGGGCTGATCGCTTTCCTCACGCGCGATCAGGTCTTCGATCAGGCGGCGCTCGGCCGCGGCGGCGCTCAAGAGCGCGTCCAGCCCGTTGGCTTCCGCGCAGTCGTGACAGCCGTTCCGCACGTTTTCGAGGCGTGCGATTTTGTGCTGCGCCTCGACCAGCTGCTCCTCTAGAAAAGCCCGCTCTCGCTGCCGTGCGCCATTCGCGTCCATAGTAACGTCACACCCTCGCCCGACGATCCTAGCCCGCTTCCCTGGCCTGTCAACCTATCACCCGCTCCCGGCGCAGCGGCGAGGTGCGCGCCCTCCGGCACGCGGACTATAATCAGACTGCGCCCCGGCTTGGCGGCGCGCCGAGCGCCTGGAGAAGCGACAATGGCCGAGTTCCCGCGATTCCTGATTCCATTCGAGACCGGGCCAGCGCGCGCGGTGGCCGTGCCGCCAGACACCGATCCCGGCGCGGCGCTGGCGGCGCTCGATCTGCCGCCCTACCGGGCGGTCGTCGTGGTGCATGGCGGCGCGAGCGCGATGGAGCCGGACCTGATCGATGACGTGACGCGCTTCTTCGCGGCGAGCCTCGCCCCATTCGCCGAGCAGCGCCGGGTCCTGGTGGCGGATGGCGGCACGCAGGCCGGGACGATGGCGGCCCTCGGCGCGGCCCGGCGCGCGATCGGCGGGACGTTTCCGCTGGTGGGCGTCGCGCCGCGCGGCGCAGTCAGCTATCCCGGCGCCGGCCCGTCCCCCGACGACCGCCCCCCGCTTGACGCTGGGCACTCGCATTTCGTGCTGATCGAGGCGGATACGTTCGGCGTCGAGAGCAGCCTGCTGGTGGGCTTGCTGCGCGGGGCGCAGGTGCCCGGCGTCGCGCTGATCGTCAACGGCGGCCCGATTGTGCGCGAGGAGGTCGCGGCGCACGCCGCGTTGGGCCACCCGGTGATCGCGGTCGCTGGATCAGGGCGCGCCGCCGACGAGCTGGCCGATCCGGGCAGCGCGCTCCGCGCCGGGATGGCGGGCGCGGCAATCACGATTGTCTCTCTGGCGGACCCGCCGAGCCTCACCGCCGCGCTGGAGCGCGCGCTGCTGCCGTCTCACCATTCGCAAGACGAGGCTTAGCGCGCAGACGCTCTGGCTTTGACGCGCGCCGCGTCAATTCAGGCTGAGAAGCTGCTGCTTGAGCTTTTCGGTCCCCGCGACGCCATGATTAACTTGGCGCAGCGTCCCGCGCCCGTCCAGCACGAAGGTCGTGGGAACGCTCAGCACGCCCCAGCGATCCGCCGCGTCTGGCTGGTTGAGCGCATCCACCTCGATCACCTGGACGCTGCCGTGCAGCTCGTCCAGCAGGCGCCGGATCGCCGGTCGCTGCTGGGTCCGGCACGGGGCGCAGCTTGGCGAAGTGAAGTAGACGATGGCCGGGATGCCCGGTCGCAGACCGTCGAGCAGCGGATCGCGGTCGGCGGCTTGCGCGGCGCGCCGGATTTGCCAGCAGCAGACCGCGCGGTAGGCCAGCAGTCCGGCGGCGGCGGCGAGCGCCAGAATCAGCAGACGCTCGATCATCGCGCTCCCTCAGTCCGCGAGCGGGTAAACCCCGGCACGCCCAGCCGGTTGAGCCAGTAGTACAGCATGCACCCGGCGCACCAGCCCGCGAACAGGTTCAGGCTCGCCAGCGCAATCACGACGATGATCAGCGCCCAACCGGCAATCGAGACGCCCACCAATACGAGCAGCGTGCCGAGCGTAACGGCCACGCCGCCCAAAAGCTGCGCGAAGCGGTGCGGCTCAGGGTTGTCCGGGATGGCGCGCGAGCGCATGATCCCGGCCGGTTTCAGCAGGTGGCGATAGATGCGCGTGAACAGCCCCAGCGGGGGAATCGCCGCCGAGAGCAACATGATCACGCCGGTGACGCCGCTAATCGCGGGCGCGGCCAGCACGAACGCCAGCCCAAGCAGCGTAATCGTGAAAATCTGGTTGGTGCGTATCGCGCTGTGATCCACGTCACGTTCGGTGTTCATTGGTGCTCCTCAGTTCCGTGCAAAGCTCCGGCACAAAAAACGGCCAACGGGCAAAACAAAAGCGTGGCGATCGCCCGTTTGTTGCGAGCAGAATGTCTGCCCGCTCCTGGGAACGTGTGCCACGCCGTTCAGCCGTTGGCCTGGTGGTTTGTCGCTAGGTCGTCAGGTCCGATGGCGGTGGCTCAACGCCCCCGCTCCAGACACATGCAGCTTCGATGGTATTCCATCCGTGCGCCTCTTGTGATGCCCGTCTCTGATCGGATTGTACCGAATAAAGACGATAAACGTCAACTTTATCTTGTCGCCGCCGGAATTATCCCTTCAGCCGCTTACAGCGCCCGCGCGTAAAGGTGCTGGATGTACGGCTCCGGCGCAGGCTCGGCGTCCACCTGCGCGATGACGTGATCCCACGCGAAGCTGATCAGCTCCTCGTAGCCGTGATGCGTGGCCCAGTCGCGCAGCGCCATCACCAGGAGCGGGCTGATCGGGCGGCGCGACCAGATAAAGGCGTGCACGCGCTGCGGCTGGTCGCGGTCCTGCTGCAACAGCGCGTAGGCTTCCTGGCCGGTGACGGTCAGATGCAGGCGCGCCGTCTCGATCTCGACGATCTCCGGGACGCTGTTCCAGAAGCCGGGCGGCATCCGGTCCCATTCCTGGCGGGCGTTCTGATAGCGCCCCAGCGGCATATGCCAGCCGTCGATCTGGCGCGGATCGAAGGTCGTCAACTCGGACGCTTTGTAGAACACGCGCCCTTCCTGCGCCTTGAAGACGACGCGCTGGCCGGTGTGGGCGCGGATGAAGCGGTGATGCTCGTAGAGCGCGGCTTCGGGCGCGGCGTGGGCGACCGTCACGCGCTTGCAGCGGATCGCCTCGGCGATCTGCTGGATATAGGTCAGCAGCGCGCTCCCCAGCCCGATCTCATCGAAATCGGGGTCCACCATCAGCCGGGCGATATTGATATGATGGCCGAACGGCTCCGGCTCGCGGCCAATGTAGATCTCGGCCTCGGCGCCGACGCGCCCGCCGACCTCGGCCACCAGCGGAATCCCGTCGCTGCCGCGCAGCAGATTGGCGATGTGGACCGCGCACATCTCGACGCTGGCCCAGGGTCCGGCGTTCTGCCAGCGCTCGAAGAGGGTCAGGTCCTCGTACTCCGCCGTAACCGGCTCGCCGCCGGGGCCGCGTCGCGTCCAGGTTTCGACATTCGCCGTCGTCAGCGCGGTAATGGCGGCGGAATCGGCCAGGTTGGCTTGCCGTACCGTGATCTGAGACATACCAGGCTCCTGCGGATGGGTTGATCCGGTCCTGTCGATTCTGCAACGAATTTCACAGCAAATCGGCCAGCGCGATCCGGGGATCGCCCTGGGGAAAGAGCGCCCGCAGCAGCGGCGCGTACCGCTCGTGATAGCCGGTCGTCAGGTGATCCAGCCCGTACCAGCCAGTGATCAGGCGTGCGACAACGGTCGAGGGCGCTTCCAGCTCGACGACTTCTGGCTCGCCCATCCCCAGAAAGACCTCGCCCTGATCGGTTTCGGTCCGCACGATCAGATGATAGGCGCGCGCGGCGTAGGGGCTATCCAGGCGGCGCTGCTCAAGCGCCGGGCGCAGCCGGTCGAGCGCCTCGTCGAGATCGTGCAGGCGCACCAACCCGGCGCCGGTGAAGGCGCGCTGGCAGGCGCCGCGCGCCAGGGCGTGCCGCATCAGCGGGCTGTGTGGGTGGACGTAGAGGCCGACTCGCTCCACACCGAAGGTCAGCGCGGTGTGCCCGATCGCGGCCAGCAGCGCCTCGATCCCGTCGGGGTGGTCGCCCGCCGCCTCGACCACGCCGAACGTGGCCGCGTCGCGCTCGAGGAACCAGTTGACCGGTCCCTGCGTCACCAGGCGGGCGTAGGCGACGACGTGCCCCTCACTCTCCGCCACCAGAAAATCGTCCGGCTCGTAGCGGCCCATCCGGGCCAGATAGTCGAGCTGCCAGGCCCAGGTGGCCGGGTCGCGCGCGACGACGTAATGCCCGCGCGCGCTTTCGGCGGCGTAGAGTTCCGCCACGTCCGGCAGATCGCTGCTGTAAAAGCGGCGGACCGTCACCGGCTGGCGGCAGATGCCCAGCCGGTCGGCCGTGCGGCGCTCGTAGCTGTGCGCCGCGTCCCAGCGCCCCGCTTTCAGCAGCGACTCGGTCGCGATGCCGGATTCGAAGCTGGTCAGGTACAGCCCCACCGCGTACTCGTACTGCCAGGTCTCGCCCACGTCCGGCGACCCCAGCAGCAGGCCGAGCGCGTCGCCTCGCTCGGACATGCGCGCGTGCAGAGCCGCGAACAGCGCGTGCTGCAAATTGCGCTGCGCGGAGCCGCCCGGCGCGTCCAGCACGGCGATCTCGGCGGTCGGCAGCGCGCTCGCGCCGATCTGGAGCTGGCGCGGGATGAGCATGGCGTGAGCGGTGATCGCGCCGCTCTCGTCTTCGATCACGAAACTGTTGCGCGGGTCGAAGCCGGGCAGGGTGCCATACCACGCGCTCAGCAGCTCGTCTTCGCCGGGGCCATGGGCCTGGCGGAAGTGCGCGACGAGCGCGGCGCGATCGTCGGGCCAGCGCAACGAGCGGACCCCGTATGGCATACAGCCTCCCCACGCGCGCGGCGTGCGTGAGCCGTTCCTGCCGCGCATTATAGCCCGGCTGGTGCCAAGCGTGCTATTCGGGATCGGCCGGTTAAACGCCAGCGCGTAAGCCGAAACGTAAGGTTGCGAGTCTGGGCAGTAGCGGTAAAGTAGAGCGATACTTTCCACCTGCCGGCCGGAATGAAGGAGGTCGAGCTTGACTGCGGAAGGTCCTTACATCTTCGCCGGGACATCCAACGAGCCGCTGGCGCGGGCGATTTGCGAGCATCTGGGTGTCCCGCTGCGTCCCACGCGCATCGAGCGCTTCAGCAACGGAACGCTGCGCGTCCAGCTCGGCGAAAGCGTTCGAAACAAGGACGTTTACATCATCCAGTCGCTCACCAGCCCGGTTCACCGCCACATGATGCAAATGTTGATGATGCTGGACATCGCCCGCTCAGGGGACGCGGCGCGTGTCACGGCGGTCATCCCTTACTACTCCTATGGACGCTCCGACAAAAAAGACGCGCCGCGCATCTCGATTACCGCCAAGCTGGTCGCGCGCCTGATCGTCACGGCGGGCGCGGACCGCGCGATCGCGATGGCGCTGCATTCGGCGCAGACCCACGGCTTCTTCGACGTGCCGCTCGACCACCTCACCGCGCTGCGCGTGATTGTGGACCATTATAAGAAACAGGACCTGACGGATACGGTCGTGGTGTCGCCGGATGTCGGCTACGCCAAGCAAGCGACCAAGCTGGCCTACTCGCTGCGGCTGCCGCTCGCCGTCGGCAGCAAGGTGCGGCTCGGCGATGCCGAGGTCGAGATCGCGACCATCCTCGGCAGCGGCGGCCCGACCCCCAAGCGCGCGATCGTGATCGATGACGAGATCGCGACCGGCAGCACGATGTTCGAGATTGTGCAGGCGATGTCCGACCAGGGGGTTGAGCATTTTTCGCTGGCCTGCACGCACGGGCTGTTCAGCGGCAACGCGATCGCGCGCCTGAACCATCTGCCGTGCGTGGACGAGATCGTCTGCACCGACACGGTCTACGCGCCGCACGCGATTAAGGGCATTCCCAAGCTGAAGATCGAATCGGTCGCGCCGGTGATCGGCGAGGCGATCCGCTGCAACCACGAGGGCCGCTCGGTAGGCGAGCTGTTCGCCTTCTGGACCGAGGATATGCCGCCGGAAAGCTGGTTCGGCTAGGGCAGGGGCGGATAAGCGATTGATGCGCCGGCGATGGCGCCGGGGAGCGGCGTTCGCGATCGCGCTGGCCGGGGCCGCCGCGCTGGTGTTCGCGTGGAGCCGCTTTTTTGGCGCGGGCGAGGTGAGCGGCGTGACCGGCTGGATCAGCCCAGCGCAGCGCGACCGGCTGCGCGACATCTACCACCAGGGACAGGCGCGCGGCAATCTGCCGGGCGTTTTTACGCTGGTCGGCGACAGCCTCAGCGCCGACAGCCGCTTCCTCAAGCCGTTCGCGCAAGGCGACTACGATCTCGGCGACTACGGCGCGCTGCAGGCCGCGCTCGACGCTTTCGGGCGGCCCAACGGACGCGGCGAGCCATCGTTCGGCGCGTGGTCATGGGCGGTCGCGGTCGGCTGGACGACCGCCGACGCGCTCGATCCGGCGCAGAACGTCGCAGGCGCGTGCGCAGCGGGCGAGACGCCGCTGGCCTGCGAGTATCGCACGGCGCGGCCCAGCGTCGCGCTGATCACGCTGGGGACCAACGACATCGCCGCCGGCCGCGCGGCGGACAGTTACCGCGCCAACCTGACGCGTATTCTCGAGGAGTCATTAGCCTGGGGCGTGATCCCGGTGTTGAGCACGATTCCGCCCCAGCCGCTCAGCGCCGAGCGCGACGCCCGCGTGCGCGAGTTCAACGCCATCGTGCGCGATCTCGCCGCCGGCTACGCGATCCCGCTGTGGGACACCTGGGCCGCGCTGCAACCGCTGCCCGACTACGGCCTGGGCGCGGACGGCGTGCATCTCAATGGCCCGCCGGATGGCCGCGCCGCCGCGTTTGACGCGGAACACCTGGCTTACGGCGTCACCGTGCGCAACCTCGGCGCGCTCGACGCGCTGGACATGGTGCGCCGCGCGCTGGATTAGAGGCTGTGATGCGCCTGACGGCCAAACATGCGGAACCTTACCCCAGGCCCATCTCCGCTAGCGGACAGGAGAGAAGGAGCCGGGGATTTAACGCTGAGGTTTGCGCGCTGGGGCTGCTGGTGCTGATCCTGCTGCTGGCCGCCGCGCTGCGTCTGTCCGGCGCGGCGACCCGCCCAGCCTGGACCGATGAGGGCTGGTCCACCTGGGCGGCGCGCGATCACCGGCCCGGCGTGATCCTCGACAAGCTGGCCGACGACCGCCACCCGCCGCTGTACTACCTCGCGCTGAGCGGCTGGTGGACGCTGGCCGGGCCGTCGCACCTGGCGCTGCGCTTCCCCGCGATCGCCGCCGGGCTGCTGAGCGTCGCCGTGACCTACCGCCTCGGCGCGGACTGGCTGGGGCGGCGCGCGGCGCGTTTTGGTGCGCTGCTCCTGGCCGCGCTGCCGCTGGCCGTCTATTACACCGCCGAGATCCGCGTGTATGGCTGGCTGCTGCTCGGCGTGGCGCTGAGCGCGCTGTTCTTCCTGCGGTTTCTGCGCGCGCCCGGCGTGCGCTATGGCGCGCTCTACGCGCTGAGCGCCGCGTTCGTGCTGTACACGCTCTATCTCGGCGCGCTGGCGCTGGCGGCTCAGGCGGCGGTCGGGCTGCTGCTGTGGCGCGGAGCGCCGCGCCAGAAACTCGGCTTGCTGGCGGCCTACGGTGGGGCGCTGATCCTGTTCGCGCCGTGGCTAATCGTGATCCTCACCCGCCAGACGGACTATCTCACCGCCGGGATCGGCGGCTTTCCCGGCAGCATCCAGACGACGCCCGCCAACCTGCTGCCCGTCGCGCGCCTGCTGTTCGGCGAGCAGGTCGCGCTGCTCGGCGGCGCGTACCTGATCGCGCTGCTCGGCTGGCGCGTCGCATGGCGCACGCTGCGCGGGACGGCCTGGGCGTACCTGGTGCTCGGCGGCGCGGGCCTGGCGCTGTTCATGGTCGTCGCGAATCTGTGGTTCGGCGTGCTGGCGGCGCGGATGCTGGCCTATCTGACGCCGCTGGTGATGCTGGTC
Organism: Aggregatilineaceae bacterium; assembly: GCA_035325905.1. Taxonomy (GTDB): domain Bacteria; phylum Chloroflexota; class Anaerolineae; order Aggregatilineales; family Aggregatilineaceae; genus DYGX01. The sequence goes on from DAOKYY010000055.1 coordinate 18,164, forward strand.
GCAGGGGCGGGACTGGCGCGGCTGGGCCGGCGCGCGGCGGCGGTTTTCGCGCTGGCGTGGCTGGCGGTAACGCTGGCCGATCCGGTCGAGATCCAGCCGCGCCTGCCCTCTGACCGCGCCGCGCAGGCCGTCGCGCAGGGATATTCCCCCGGCGACGTGATTGTGCTGGAGACCGGCTGGGACGACAACGCCTTCCAGTACGAGATCGAGCGCGCCGCGCCGGACGACGCGCCGCGCGTGATCCGCACCCTGCCCTGGGTCGATCACACGCGCTCGCCGCGAGAGCCGCCGCTGCCACATCTGGAAGGTACGCTCAGCCACGTGCGGCGGGCGTGGGTCGTGCAATGGCTCCAGCCGGGGCAGGTGCTTTCCGCGCTGGACGCGGGCGCGCTCGGCTACCGGCGCGTGCAGACGGTCGAGGTGCCGCTCGGCGAGCGTTACGCCGCGCTGTACCCCGACGAGCCGGCGATCGAGGTCGCGCTGTTCGAGCGGCCCGATCCGGCGGGCGATCCAGCTCTGTTCGGCGCTGCGCTGGCCCTGCACGACGCGATCTTGCCAGCCTACGCCGCGCCGGGCGGGCGCCTGCACGTCGATCTGTGGTGGTCGGCCCAGGCCCCGCTGGCGCGCGATTATTCGGTCGGCGTGTACCTGATGCCGCTCGACGCCGACACCGTGATCGCGCAGAGCGACGCGCCGCCCGGCGACGCGCCCACCACCACCTGGGAGCCGGGCGCGCCGACCTTCGACCGCCACACCCTGATCCTGCCGGACGATCTGGCGCCCGGCACGTATCGCGTCACGGTGAGCGTTTACTGGTTCGCAGACCGCGCGCCGCTGCCGGTCGAAGGCGCGCCCTTCATGGTAATCGGCGCGGTGCCGGTACGCTAGCCGGACATGCGTTACAATAGAGCGCACAGCGGACGCCGTCCGGCTCTCCGGGCGGCGTCTTTTTAACCGGCGGTGATCGAAATGATTTTGCGAGGATAAAAGACTTTGCCCCACTCCACGTTCTCACAGGCTTCTACCGCGCTGGCGCTCGGCCGGCAAGATTTGACCATTGAGGATGTGATTCGTGTCGCGCGCGGCGCGCAGACGGTTGAGCCGCTGGCGGAGCATCCGGCCAACGGCGCAGACTCGTCCCGCGCCGCGCGAGTCGAGCGTAGCGCGGGCTGGGTGCGCCACGCGCTGGATGAGATCGAGGCGGCAGACCGCGAGGGCCGCGACCCGCTGGTGATCTACGGCGTCAACACCGGCTTCGGCGACAACGCCGGGCGCGCCGTGTTCCGCCACCGCGAGCAGGCGGCGCAGCTTAGCCGCAATCTGCTGCTCAGCCATGCGGTTGGCGTGGGCGATCTGCTGCCGGAGAACGTGGTGCGCGCCACGCTGCTGATCCGCGCCCACACGCTGGCGCAGGGCTACAGCGGTGTGCGGCCGGAGGTGATCAATACGCTGGTCGCAATGCTGAACCGGGGCGTGATCCCGGCCATGCCGTGCCAGGGATCGCTGGGCGCGTCAGGCGACCTCGCGCCGCTGGCGCATCTGGCGCTGGTGCTCAGCGCGCCCGCGCCGGGCGAGGAACCGCATCCCGGCGCCAACGGGCAGGCGTTCTGGCGGGGCGCGCTCGTCGATGGCGCCGAGGCGATGGCCGCCGCCGGGATCCCGCGCGTGGCGCTCGGCGCGAAAGAAGGCGTGGCGCTGATCAACGGCACGGCGGTCAGCGCGGCGATCGGCGTCCTGGCGTGGCACGACGCCTTCCGCGCGCTGGCGAACGCCGAGATCGCGCTCGCGCTGTCGCTGGAGGCGCTGCGCGGCTTCCGCGACGCCCTGCTGCCCCATCTTCACGCCGTGCGCGGCCATCGCGGCCAGCAGCGCGTGGCGGCCTTTGTCTACGACCTGCTGAAGGGCAGCACCCTGGTGCGCGGCGACGCCGACCGCGACCTGGAGCCGTCCGACGGGCCGCCGCAGGACCCGTACAGCCTGCGCGCCGCGCCGGTCGTGCTCGGCGCGTGCCTGGACACGCTCGACTATGTGGGCGGCGTGCTGGAGCGCGAGATCAACGCCGTGACCGATAACCCGCTGATCTTTGCCGCCGGCGAAGGCCCGCTGCACCTGCCGCGCCTGAACAAAGCGGTGTCCGGCGGGAACTTTCACGGCGCGCCGGTCGGCTACGCGCTCGACTTCCTGAAAATCGCGCTGGCCGATCTGGCGAGCATCTCCGAGCGGCGCACCTTCTTGCTGACGGATGGGCGGCTCAATCGCGGCCTGCCGCCATTCCTGATCGTCGATCCGCCGGGCGAAGAAGGGCTGAACAACGGCCTGATGATGGCCCAGTACACCGCCGCCGCGCTGGTGAGCGAGAACAAGGTGCTGGCGCATCCGGCCAGCGTCGACAGCATCCCCAGCAGCGCCAACCGCGAGGACCACGTCAGCATGAGCACGATCGCGGCCCGCCAGGCGGCGCAGATCGCCGCGCACGCGCAGACGGTGATCGCCATCGAATTGCTGTGCGCCTATCAGGCGGTCGAGCTGCGGCTGGCCGCCAGCCCCGGCGCGCAGCTCGGACGCGGCACGGCGGCGGCGCTCGACGTGCTGCGACAGGTCGAGATCGCGCCGGGCGTGCTGCTACGCCCGATCACCCGCGACGTGGCGCTGGGGCCGAGCATCACCGCGTTGCTCGAGATCGTGCGCAGCGGCGCGCTGCTCGACGCGCTCCACGCGCTGTAGAGCGGGTCTGCCACTGGAGCGAACGGTCATGCCTGCGCCACTCAACCCCATCCTGCGCGATTTCCCCGACCGCTTCGAGACGGAGCGGTTGCTCATTCGTGCGCCGCGCCCTGGCGACGGCGCGGCGGGCAACGAGGCGATCCGCGAGTCCGAGGCCGAGCTGAAGCCCTGGATGCCGTGGGTGCACCCGCTTCCTTCGCTCGAAGTGACCGAGCAGTTTTACCGGCAGGCGGCGGCCCAGTGGCTGACGCGCGAAAGCCTGCCGATGATTCTGCTGCGCAAGGAAGACGGTTTGTTTGTCGGCGGCAGCGGCCTGATGTGCCGCGACTGGAGCGTGCCGTTTTTCGAGATCGGCTATTGGGTGCGTACCAGCTTGCAGCGGCAGGGCTACATCACCGAGGCCGTGCGCGCCCAGACGCGCTTCGCCTTTGACGTGCTCGGCGCGCGGCGGGTCGAGATTCGCTGTGACGCGCGCAACACGCGCAGCGCCGCCGTGGCCGAGCGCGCCGGATACGCGCTCGAAGGGCGCTTGCGCCATTTCGTGCGCGATGTGGAGGGCAAGCTGGCCGATATGTTGATTTACGCGCGGCTCGCCGGAGATTGACGAGACTGACGGAGCGGCTCAAATGGCCTCCGTCACGGGCAAGGTCGGCTGGCCGCCCAGCTGACGGAGCGCCTCGGCGCGCGTCTGGTAGAAGGCAAACCCGGTGCGCTTCGCGGCGATCAGACCCAGGCTGGTTGCCAGCGCGCGCAGATAAGAGTTCGCACCGGCTACGCCTGCCACGCGCACGCGCGGATCGTTGACCATGCGCGACTGTTGCAGCGGCGCGAATAGCTCGGCCGGAACGCTGTACAGGTGAGTCAGATCGAGCAGGACCGCGAGGCAGGCGCCCGGTTCGAGGCTGTCGTAGAAGGGCGCTTCGAGACGATAGAGCGTTTCGAGATCGCCGAGCGTGATCCGTCCGTTGAACTCGTACACCAGGACGCGGTCCGGCTCGAACCATTGGACGTTAACCGGCATAGCAGGCGTTCTTCCTTCGGCGTGGCAGGGCTGAAGCGCACGGAATACGCGCAGAATGCTTTACAGCCCCAGGTAAGCTGTCTATACTTGAACAACGCAGTTGAAAGGAACATATCACATGCGTCGCCACGACAACCACCGCCCGATCACCACGATTGCATGACGTTTAGGCGACGCACGCCGCTGCGGATGAAAAGCGTGGGCGCCGGACGTCCCGCTTTTTTGTGTCCCGACCCGGTTCCAGCAAGCCAGATGGAGTAAGCAGGCATGGCACAGATCAACCCCCGGCTGCCGAAGGGCATGCGCGATTTTCTGCCCGGCGAGGTGCTCAAGCGTGATTACGTGATCGGCGTAGTGACCGAGGTCTTCCAGACCTTCGGCTTCGAGCCGATCTACACGCCGACGCTGGAGATGCTGGAGACGCTGCTCGGCAAGAGCGGCGAAGAAGCCGACAAGCTAATCTTCCACGCGCAGCACCCCGGCGGCAAGGAGGAGCTGGCCCTGCGCTATGACCTGACGGTGCCGCTGGCGCGCTACTTCGCCATGCACGAGCACGAGCTGTCGATGCCGTTCCGGCGCTACCATATCGCGCCGGTGTGGCGCGGCGACCGCCCGCAGAAGGGCCGCTACCGCGAGTTTGTGCAGTGCGACGTGGACATTGTCGGCGTCGAGAGCATGGCTGCCGACGCCGAGATCATCAGCCTGCTGACCACCGCCCTCGACCGGCTGGGCTTTCATGATTTCACGGTGCACATCAACAACCGCAAAATCCTGATCGGGATCGGCATCTACGCGGGGGTGCCGGACGCGCAGCTGGGCAGCCTGTATCGCAGCATCGACAAGCTCGACAAGATCGGGCTGGACGGCGTGCGCCGCGAGCTGGCCGCCGGAGGGATCGCGGACGGTGTGATCGGGCGCATGACCGATCTGCTGGCGCTGCGTCACGGCGGGATCGAGGCGCTGGGCGAGGTGCGCGCGCAGCTGAAGGACATCCCGATCGCGCTGGAAGGCATCGCCGAGCTAGAGCAGATCGTCGCATATCTGGCGGCGCAGGGCGTCGCGCCGGAGCGATACACGGTCGATCTGGCGATGGTGCGCGGGCTGGGCTACTACACTGGCCCGGTCTACGAGACGTACATCACCAAGCCCGACAACCTCGGCAGCGTGACCGGCGGCGGGCGCTACGACGAGCTGGTCGGCATGTTCCGCAAGCACAGCCTGCCGACGACCGGCTCCAGCCTGGGGATCGAGCGCATCATCGACCTGATGGACCTGCTCAATCTGTACCCGCCGGAGCTAACCGGGACGGTCGTGCAGGCGGTCGTGACCGTCTTCGGGCCGGAGACGCAGGCCGCGTCGCTGGCGCTGGCGCACGATCTGCGCGCGGCGGGCATCCGCACCGAGGCCATCATGCAGCCCAACCGCTCGATCGGCAAGCAGGTCCAGTACGCCGACCGCAAGGGCGCGGCGGTAGTCGCCTTCCTGGGCGCGGACGAGCTTCAACAGGGCGTGGTGGGCTTCAAGCGGCTGCGCGACGGGTATGAGGTGCGCGTCCCGCGCGCAGGCGCGGCGCAGGCGGTGAAAGAGCTGCTTGGGAGCAGCTAGAAGAAGCAGCTAAAAACAGCGAAAACCAGCCAAAGAACTGTAGGGGCCGAGCTTGCTCGGCCCGTTTGCTTCTTCTATCGGCGCGGGGCTGGCACTGGTTCTTGCCGTTGCCAGCGGCTCATTGCTAACCGCCTGTCGCTATGTGAACTATCGAAAGTCATTGGCGTATCAGCCCGGCGTGGGAAACCTCTCACCCCTCAATCCCCTCTCCGCGCCGGAGAGGGGACTTCAAACCGCGCCCGCCGCTGGGTTTCT
>DAOKYY010000056.1:0-13988 GCA_035325905.1 Aggregatilineaceae bacterium
CCGGATTAGAACTCGGTAAAATCGCTGGCTGGCCCACAACTCAGCAGATGTCAGGTTTGTGTCAGAAGGCATTAAAAGGCGTAAATTCGCGGCCAGGCGCGTCTGTCCCGCCCGTGCGCTCGTGTTATACTTATCGGTAGGTGTCCGGGAGCAGTCAAGCGGGTGGGGACGGCGGAGCCAGGCGTTCCGGCTAGGCGGTTGGCGGGTTCCTGGGTGTTTGGTGGGTCGATGGGTGGTCGCGTGTATGAGTCGTCCGGGTAATCACGTCAGCTCAGCCTCGGTTCACGCCGATGAACGGGGCGACGTTCTCTGGTTAGGTCCGGAGTCTCCTCTTTCACACGCGCTGGCTCAGTCCCATCACATTTATCATGTGACTCATCCGGCAGCGGCCCTGCGCGCCGTCGAGCGCGGGCTGGCGCGCTGCGTGGTGCTGGCGCTTCCGTCGCCGCCCGGTGATCTCGCGCCGCTCGCGCAGGCAGTGCGCCGAGCCAGCCCGACCTGCGGCGTGCTGGCGCTGGTCGAGACGCTGCCCGATCCGGCGCAGCCGTCGATCTGCGCCGACTTCGACGCCTGCGTCCGGCGCGCGGCCCCGGTGGCCGAGCTTCAGCGCGCGCTGTCCGTCGTGGGACAGGCGGTCGCGCGGCGCGAGCGCGCCGCCGGGCGCGAGCGGGACGAGGAGCCGCCGCTCCACGAGCTGAAAGACCGCATGCGGCACCTGGAAGGCTTGCTCCAGGCGGCGCTGAACCTCCCCGATGTCTTTGAAGAAACCACCATCCTGGGCGACTTACCCCATGTCGCGCGGGTCGCGGTTGACGCCGACCGCCTGGCCGTGCTGCTGGCCGACGGCGAGTACACGACGCTTTCGGACGCCCTCGGCCTGGGCGTGCCGGAGGCGTACTTGCGCGTCTGCCAGGAGCAGTTCGCCCGGTTCTCGCGCGACGAGCGGATGATGTACCTGGGCGACGAGGTGTTGCTGCGCGAGCGCCTGCCCGAGATGCTGCGCTCCGCGATGCGCGTGCGCGAAGCCGAGGCCGCCGGCGCGTGGTCGTACATGCGCCTGCCGCTGATGATCGACCAGCAGTTAATCGGCTTCGTGGCGCTATTTTCGGACACGCCCGGGCGCTTCAACGGGGCGCACTTGCAGCTTGGGCGCCTGTTCGCCGCGCAGGTGTCGACCGCGGTGCGCAACATGCGGCTCGCCTTCCGGCTGAAACGCGCCGAGCAGCGCCAGCAGGCGGTCGCCCAGGTCGCGCGCCTGATCGCCGAGGACCTCACGCTCGACGCCGTGCTGACCCGCATCGTCGAGGAGGCGGTCGGGCTGGTCCAGGGGCGGGTCGGGGCGGTGCTGCTGGTTCAGGACGACGGCGCCCTGGTCGTCAGCGCGGTGTCCGGCGCGGACAAATCATTGCTCGGCTTTCGGGTCGCCAGCGGGCGCGGCCAGGCGGGGATGGTGGCGCTCTCCGGCCAGCCGGGCGCGATCACCGATTTCACCGGCTGGGAAGCGGCCAATCCGGTCTTCGAGGGCCAACCTGTCGCCGGGGAAATGCTGCTGGCCGTGCCGCTCTTTTACCGCTCGCGGGTCCTCGGTGTGTTGCAGGTGCTGGCGCCACGCGCCACGCCCGGCGATGTGCAGCCGCCGCAAGACACCCTGATGATGCTGGCGCCACAAGCGGCGACCGCGATCGCTAAGGCGCAGCTTCATGAGATTGTCCGGCAGGATCAGCAGCAGCTTCGCGCCATTCTGGAGCACACGGCGGCGGCGATCGCGGTCTTCGACGCGACCGGGCGCTTGCTGATCGCTAACCCCGAAGCGCGCCGCGTATTCGAGCGGGTCGGCGTCGCGATCGAGCCGGGGTCGGACGTCTCGTTCCTCGATCTGGTCAAGTCGCGCTTTGGCGACGCGCTGCCTTCGGTCAAGCCGGGGACGCTGCTCGAAGTCAACCTCGGCGCGGCGGGCGAGTACCTGTTGCATATCGCCGCCATCCAGCGCCCCAGTGGGGCCGTCGATCGCTACGTCTGCGTCGGACAGGATGTCTCGCAGCTCCGGCGGATCGAGCGCCTGAAGACCGACATGATCCACGTCCTGTCGCACGACCTGCGCAACCCGCTGGGGCTGGCGCGTGGCTCGCTCGAATTGCTGGACGAGCCGGACCTCCCCGCCGAGCAGCGCGCCCAGTTGTGGAGCATGGTGGTCAACAGCCTGGAGCGGATGGACCAGTTGATTCAGGACGTGGTCGATCTGGAGCAGGCCGAGTCGCTGGGCGCGCAGTCGGCCACGCCGTTCGATCTTCCGGCGTTGGTCGAGAAGGTGATCAAGCGCAACCAGGGCAAGGCGTCCAGCCAGCAATTGACGCTGGCCTATACCGAGCAGAGCCGCCCGGCGAAGCAGTTGCGCGGGCACGCCGTGATGGTGGGGCAGGCGATTGACAACCTGGTGAGCAACGCGATCAAGTACACTCCCGCCGGGGGGCGCGTCGATGTCACCCTGGCGGTCGAGGGCGAGCACGCGATCGTGCGCGTCGCCGATACCGGCTACGGCATCCCCCAGGAGTCGATGGCGCACTTGTTCCGCCAGTTCTACCGCGTGCATGACCCGCGCACACGCCACGTCCAGGGGACCGGCCTCGGCCTGAGCCTGGTGCAGGCCATCGCGCAAGCGCACGGCGGGCGGGTGACGGTCGAGAGCGAGCTAAACGTTGGCAGCGTCTTTACGCTCTACCTGCCGCTGGCCGAGCCGCCCGGCAAGAACGGCGGCGTCAAGCCGATCACCCGGCTGGATATGACCCCTCTGCTGAGTTCCGGCGATAGCGCGCCCGCCGCTCCCGCTGCACCCGGCGGCGAGCCGGGCAGGTAAGGGCGTTCAGGTCTCCTGCGGGACGACGGCGCTGGCGAGCATCGCCGCGCCCAGCAGCACCGCGTTATCCCCCAGCGCCGCTTCAAGAATCGGCAGCCGATCCGGCTCGATCGGGCGAATCAGGTAGCGGAAGGTGGTCTCGCGGATGATTGGCAGCATCACCGCGCCGCACGCCTCGATCAATCCCCCGCCGTAAACGACGCATTCCGGGTCCAGCGTGTTGATCATACCGGCGGTAAAGACGCCAAGATGGTACGCGGCGCGCTCGATCACGTCAGTAACCAGCGGATCGCGCGCTTCGAGCGCGCTGGCGAGCGTGCCGCTGGTGATCTGCGGATCGCCGGGGTCGATCAGGTCCGTGATTATGCTGTGGCGGCCCCCGCGTAGCTCGCCGAGGATATCGCGCTCGATCGCGGTGCGGCTGGCGAGCGCCTCGATGCACCCGCGCCGCCCGCAGCCGCAGCGCGGCCCGTCGATCATCACGACCACGTGACCGATCTCGCCCGCGCCGTTGTGCGCCCCGCGCAGCAGCGCCCCGTCGAGCATGATCCCGCCGCCGATGCCGGTGCCGGGAAACACCCCGACCACCGACCGGAAGCCCGCCGCCGCGCCGACCGTCGCCTCGCCGTAGGTCCCGGCGTTCACGTCGTTCTCGACGATGACCGGCACGCCTAGCTCGTGCTCCAGGCGCGGGCCGAGCGGGACGTTGGTCCAGTTGTTGAGGTTGGGCGCGAACTCGATCACGCCGGTGCGGTAGTCCGCTACGCCCGGCGCGCCGATGCCGGCAGCGCGGATCGCGCTCATGTCGAGGCCGGTCTCGGCGACGGCGTCCCGCGCGGTGCGGGCGATGCGCTCGATGACCGCATCGGCGCCGCGCTCGGCGCGCGTTTTTCGCTTGGCGCTGCCCAGAATGCGCCCGTGATCGTCCACCACCCCCGCCAGAATCTTCGTCCCGCCCAGGTCGATACCGAGCCGGATGCCGTGCAGCGCGTGATTATGCGCCTGCTTGCGGTTGTGCTTCGCGTTCTTACCCACCACGCCCGCTCCTTCCTGGTTGCGTGCCCGGTCAGAGCTAATCGTACTCGCAAGCTGGCCGGGCGGCAACGGGTCGCCGGGCGATTCATCCGGTTTGCGGGCGCGGGCGCCGTGATATAAGCTTTTCGGAGCGCGCTTTGCCGAAGGACTGCCCAAAGGCTGACTGCTATGACCGACGACCAGGCTCCCGATCCGCTCGCCCGCCAGCACGGCGCGGGCACCTACCAGATGTTGTGGGACTGCCGCTTCTGCGGCACCGAAAAGCTGCTCGGCCTGGATCACCGGCACTGTCCGAACTGCGGCGCGGCGCAGGACCCGGCCTGGCGCTACTTCCCGGCGGAAGCGGATATGGTCGCGGTCGAAGATCACCGCTACGTTGGCGCGGACCGCATTTGCCCGGCGTGCAGCCAGCCGAACAGCGCGGCGGCGACGTTCTGCGTGGCGTGCGGCGCGAACCTGGCGACCGGGCAGGTCGCGCCGGTCCAGGCCGCCCGCGAGCTGGGCACCGCCGGGGCCGCGAGCGACGCCAAGCGCGATGTCGTGCTCGACAACTTCCAGGCGGAGATGACGCGCATCAAAGCTGACGAAAAGGCGCAGCCGGTCTTCATGGGGCTGACCAAAACGCGCCTGATCGTCGGCGGCGTGCTGCTGGCGCTGCTGGTCGCTTGCGGCGCGATCATCTACGCGGTGACGTATCGCAAGGCCGGGACTGGCGCGGTTCAGAGCGCGAGCTGGGAGCGCGTGATCGAGATTCAGCAGTTCGTTCCGGTTGAGGACAGCGCCTGGGACGATCAGGTGCCGGGCGGCGCGTACAACGTCAGCTGCCGCGAGCGCCAGCGCGACACGCGCCGCGTCGAGGCCGGATCGCACGAGGAATGCACTGATGTCGATCAGGGCGATGGCACGTTCCGCCGCGAGTGCCGCACCGTGATCGATTACCGCGACGAGCCGGTCTACGACGACTTCTGCGAGTACACGGTCAATCGCTGGATGACGGCCCGCAGCGTGCGCGCCGCCGGAGAGGACGCCGCGACGGCCCCGGCCTGGCCGCTCTTCACCCTGGGCGCGGCCAGCGGATCGGGCGGGCTGGGCGCCGAGCGCGAGGGCCAGCGACGCGAGGTCTACGAAGTGGTGATCGAGGTCGATGGCAAGCGGCACACTTGCGAGGTGCCCGATCTGGCGACCTGGCAGCAGTTCAGCGAAGGCCGCGCGGTGAATGTCGAGCTGACGCTGACCGGCTCGGTTGACTGCTCGTCGCTTGAGCCGCAATAACGGGCGCTCGCCGCCGCGCCCGAACGCGATCCTGAGGATGCTATAATCAAAAGGAGAGGCGCCATGCATTGACTTCGACCCCCGGCGTCCGGGTCTGGTGAGGGAGAAGCCTGCGTATGACGGTGGCCGAGGATCCCCTGGGCGATCTATTACAGCCCGGCGACACAAGCCCGCTGATCGTGATCGCGTCGAATCGCGGCCCGTTCAAGTTCCGAGCCAAGAACGGATCGCTCCAGGTCGAGCGCGGCAGCGGCGGGCTGGTAACGGCCCTCGGCGCGCTCGCCGAACAGCACGACGTGCTCTGGGTCGCCGCCGCGCTCAGCAAGACCGACCGCGCCTGGATCGCGCAGACCGGCGACCAGCCGACCGAAGTCGAGAATATCCGATTGCGGCTGGTGCAGCCTTCGCGGGCGCGTTACGAGCAGTATTACAATATCATCGCCAACCCCCTGCTGTGGTTCATCCAGCACCAGTTGTGGGACATCCCCCGCACGCCGAGCATCACGCTGCAAACGTGGAAAGCGTGGCGCAGCGGCTACGCCGCGATCAACCGTTTGTTCGCCGACGTGATCGCGGACAGCGTGAAAGACGCGGGCCGCCCTGTGATCATCTTTCCGCAGGACTACCACCTGTACCTCGTGCCGCGCTTCCTGCGCGAGCGCCTGGGCGACGAGGTCCAGATTCAGCCTTTTATTCACATCCCCTGGCCGGGGCCGGACGCCTGGCGCATTTTGCCGGAGTCGATCCGCAGCGAGATTCTGGTCAGCCTGCTGGCCTCGAACCGCATCGGCTTTCAGACCCGGCGCGACGCGTTCAACTTCGTGCAGTGCTGCCGCTTCTACATCCCGGACGCGCACTCGCGCGGCAGCCGCGATTCGATCTACTACCAGGACCGCAAGATCGAGGCGCGCGCGTACCCCATCTCAATCGACGTGGAAAAGGTGCAATCGCTGGTCGAGGAGCCGGAGACGCGCCTGCTGAAGTCGCAGATGATCAACGCGATCGGCGATCACCGCCTGATCCTGCGCGTGGACCGCATCGAGCCGAGCAAGAATATCCTGCGCGGGCTGGAAGCCTTTCGCTCGCTGCTGGTGAACCACCCGGAGCACCGGGGCCGCGTCCAGATGATGGCGCTGCTGGTGCCGTCGCGCATGGAAGTCAGCGAATACCAGGACTACTTGCAGCAGATCATGGCGCAGGCGGGGATGATCAACGCCGAGTTCAGCGACCAGTACTGGGAGCCGGTGCGCATCCTGGTGGGCGAGAGCTACCCCCGCGCGCTGGCGGCGATGCAACTTTACGACGTGCTGCTGGTCAATCCGATCGCCGATGGCATGAACCTGGTCGCCAAGGAGGGCGCGCTGGTCAACCAGCGCGACGGCGTGTTGCTGCTGTCCGAGCACGCCGGGGTGTTCTACGAGCTGGGCGACTACGCGCTGGTTGTCTCGCCGTTCGACATCTACAGCACCGCCGAGGCGCTGCACCAGGCGCTCAACATGCCGCTCGACGAGCGCCGCGCGCGCGCCGAAGCGATGCGCCAGCAGGTGCAGGGCGCGGACGTGCGCCAGTGGTTTTATCGTCAGGTCGAGGATGCGCTGAGCGCGCTCAGCAACCAGGCCAGGAAGTCTTCGACGCCCGCCACGCCGGGCAGCAGCATGTCCGAGGCGGCGCGGACGGACTCCGGCGTGTCGTCCGATTCCACGCCGAGCGCCAGCGCGTAGCACGTCCCGGCGGCGCGCAGATCGCGGGCGGCGCGCAAGGCATCCGCGTCGGTTGTGTCGTCGCCCAGGTACACCGCGCCATCCAGCGCGTAATCGCGCACCAGGCGGCGGAACGCGGTCCCTTTGTCGATGTCGAGCGGCGGGCGCAGCTCGAAGACCATCCGCCCGTGGAACAGGCGCAAGCCGTGAGCGTCCGCGACAGCCTGCGCGACCGGCCCGAAGGTGGCTTCAGCGGCAGCCGGATCGGGCGCGCGGCGGTAGTGGACCGAGAGCGTCGCGCCTTTGTCCTCGATCTGCATGCCGGGCGGCAGCGCCGCGTGCAGCGCGTCACGCGCCGCTTCGAGGGCAGGGCGGTAGGCGGCGGCTTCCGGGGCAAGGCGAACCGCGCCATCGGCCCACGTTTCCAGCCCGTGATTGCCGGCGACGATCAGCCCCGGCACGCCAATCCGCTCGCGCACGTCCGCTACGGCTCGGCCACTGATCACCGCTACCAGCGCGAGGTGCGAGCGCAGCGCGTCCAGCAGGGCGCGAGCGCGGGGCGTGACCTGGGCCGCGTCGGGATCGGCCACAATCGGGCTGATCGTCCCGTCCACGTCCGTCACCAGCCCCAGGCGCGGCTGGTCAAGCAGCGAGCGGAGCAGGTCCTGAGCACTCTGCCCGGCGGGAGTTTGCCAGTCCATCGCGCCTTCCCGTATAGTCAGGGTGAGCGGGTCTCGAACCCCCGCCTGTCCGTGCAGCGAATGAAGGGAGAACCAAAATGAGCGACGCGGCGACCGAGCCAACCGAGATTCTTCAGGAGAGCAAGGCGATCACGGTGACGCTAAACCCCTCGCTCGACCGGACGCTGACCACGCATTTCCTGGCGCTAGGGTACCATAACCGCACGGTCGAAACAACGCGCCTGCACGTGGCCGGACGCGGCATGAACGTCGCCCGCGCCCTGCACGCGCTGAGCGTCCCGGTCCACGCCATCGCGTTGATCGGCGCGGACCCGACGGGCCGCGCGTATGAGGCGCTGCTGGCCGAGGAGCAGTTCCCGATCACCGTGCTGCGCCGCGCCGGTCTGACCCGCAGCAACATCGTGATCAAGGACACCGGGCTGAATCACGAAACCGTGATTCTGGAAGAGAGCGAGGGCGTGACGCTCGACGACCTGCGCGTGGTGAGCGATACGCTGATCCAGTTAATCAACGCCGGTGACACGGTGATTTTCGCCGGGGGGCTGCCAGCCAGCGTGCCAACTGACGCCTATCAGGGGCTGATCGACGTGGCGCAGCGCGCCGGGGCGAAAGTCGCGATCAACGCGGGCGGCGGCGCGGCGCTGGAGCAGTCGCTCCCCGCCGGGCCGGACCTGATCTACCTGACGCGGACCGAGCTGGAAGGGCTGTTCAACTTCCCGGTGCGCGCTTATGAGGATGTGGTTTACTGCGCGCAGCAGCTCCGCGAGCGCGGCGCGCGGCGCGTGCTGGTGTCGATGCCGCGCCGCATGGACGCGCTGCTCGTCACCGAGGAGGGGGTCTGGATGGCGGACCAGCCTCAGGTCGAGTTTGGCACGCACAGCGGCCAGACCGAGGGCCTGGTCGCCGGGTATCTCGCGGCGCGGCGGCGCGGCGAGCGGCCGGACGAGGCGCTGTGCCTGGCGGCGGCAGCGGCGGCCTACGCGGTTGCGCATGTCGGCGCGGAATTCGGCACGCTGCACGACGTGGAACAATATCGGGTCGAGACCACCGTCATCCCGATCCGCTCGAAGGACGACCTGCCCCAGCCCGACCCGGAGAACCCGCCGCCCGCGCGCCCGGTCTCGGACGTGGATTAGTCGGGCCGCGCTGTGCATACAATCACCATAGTGTTGAGTCTGCCTGCGGCCCCGCCGCGCAGACCCATGAGGACCGACCATGACCGATACTGTTGAAGCGCAGGCCGGCGCCGCGCCGGTATACAGCCCCAGCCCGGCGTTTGAGCGCGTACACGTCATCATCAACCCCGCGTCCGGCGCCGAGGTGCCGGTGCTCAAGCCGATGAACACCGCGTTCAGCGAGCTGGGCCTGGACTGGGATGTGACGATTACGAAAGGCCCTGGCGACGCCGAACGGTCGGCCCGCGCCGCCGCCGAAAACGGCGTAGACGTGGTCGCGGTCTACGGCGGCGACGGCACGGTGCTCGACGCGGCCTGCGGGCTGGTCGGCAGCGGCGTTCCGATGCTGATCCTGCCCGGCGGGACGGCGAACGTTGTCTCGATGGAGCTGGGCATCCCGCGCGACCTGACCGGCGCTCTGGCGCTGCTGGCGCCCGGCGCGAGCCGCCTGCGCCGCGTGGATATGGGGCGCACCGGCGATCATTACTTCTTCCACCTGGGGATGGGCCTGGAAGGGGAAATGATCAAGGCCGCGACCCGCGAGGAAAAAGACAAGTCCGGGCTGCGCGCGTACCTCGGCGCGGTGCTGCGCAACCTCCGCAGCCTGCCGCCGGTCCGCTATCACCTGATGCTCGACGGCGAGCAGATCGAGGTGGAAGGCGTCAACCTGATGATCACCAACTTCGGCAGCCTGGGCGTGGGCGGGCTGTCGCTCTCGAAGGACATCGATATGAGCGATGGCCTGATGGATGTTCTGGTGATCCACAAGGTGGACTTCAAGTCAGTGGTCGAGGCGGCAACCGGGGCGCTGACCCAGGGCGAAGTCGGACAGCCGCTCTCGCAGTGGCAGGCGCGCGAAGTCGTCGTCATCGCCGACCCGCCACAGACGATGACCCGCGACGGCGAGGTGTTCGAGGGGCGGGAAATCCGCGCAGAAGTCGTCCCGCACGCCGTTCGCATCGTCGTGCCGCTCGCCGACGAAGACTGAGCGCGGGGCATGGTCGGGGGCTTCCGGCGTTGAAGTGCCGCCCCAAGCCGGTTTTGTGACAAAAGTCACAATTTATACTGGATTTGGGGACTGTCTCCGGCTCCTGTTGAGGCGTATTCTATGGGCGTGTGACAGCAGGCTGTGTGACCCTCGCGCTCGCGAGACGCCACACGTTGGGACTGTGTTTCTCTTCTGCCTCCTTGACAAATTAATACTTTATGAGTTGACGGTGGCCTGGGCCGCCAGGCGCGATGTGGACCGCGGAACGCCGTCAAAGAAATACCGCATCTGGCTGGGGAGTCTGGATGCGGTATTTTTGTTCGGCGGCCCAAAGATGACAGCCCGCACCGATCTAGGTGCCACCTGTCACGCGCCAAACTGCGCGGATTCCCCTATTCTTTAGTCACGGCTAGCAATTAAAACAGCTTTGTGCCTGCCAAAGAATTCTTTTTAAGTCACCATCCAGTAAGCGCAGAGTTGCGCCAATGTTTTCCTCCTTGTGCTTCAGCGCCCAACCCCACCCGGTTGGGCGCTGAGGTTTTCCGGCGCCGTCACACGCCGTTCGCCAGCCGCTCAAGCGCCCAGGCGGCGTGCTCGCGGACCAGCGGCGAGGCGTCCGCCGTCGCCAGGCGGTCGAGCGCCGGAACGAACTCCGCCAGCCCGCTGTTCCCCGCCGCGACGCAGGCGTTGCGCACGAGCCGCTCGCGCTTGATTCGCAGAATCGGCGAGCCGGCGAACCGGGCGCGAAAGGTCTCGTCGTCGAGCGCCAGCAGATCGACCAGGGGCGGCGCGGCGCGGTCGAGGCCGGTGGGATAAAACGCTGGCTCCGCTGCCGGCTGCACGAAGCGCGTGAACGGGCAGACCTCCTGACAGAGGTCACAGCCATAGACCCAGTTGCCCATCAGCGGTCGCAGTTCAACCGGGATGGTGTCTTTCAGCTCGATCGTCAGGTAGCTGATGCAGCGCCGCGCGTCCAGCCGGTACGGCTCCGGCAGAGCGCCGGTCGGGCAGGCGACCAGGCAGCGCGTGCAGGTGCCGCACATCGTCGCGCGGTGCGGGGCGTCATAGGCGTCGAACGGCAGCGTGGTCAACACCTCCCCCAGGAAGCGGTACGAGCCGCGCCGGGGGTGAATCAGCATGGTGTTCTTGCCGACAAACCCCAGCCCCGCCTGTTGCGCGTGGCTGCGCTCCAGGATGGCGCCGGTATCGACATAGACGCGGCTGCTCACCTCGTCCCCGGCGTGCTCGCGCAGCCATCCGGCCAGCGCCTCCAGGCGCGGCGTCATCAGGTCGTGGTAGTCTGCTCCCCACGCGTAGTTCGAGATGCGCCCGCGCCGGGGATCGCGCAGCGCATCCTCCGGCACGGCGCGCGTGCCGTATTCCTGCGCGACCACGATCAGCGAGCGCACGCCCGGCAGAATTACGCTGAGGTCCTGGCGGCGGGCGACGCGGTCCGGTCGCGCCATATAACCCATCGCGCCGTGCATCCCTTCCTCGATCCAGCGCAGGTAAGTGCCGAGGGTCGGCGACGGCGCGGCGGGGATAATCCCGACCTGCGAGAATCCGAGCGAGGCGGCCTGCTGGCGGACGGCTTCGGCGGAGAGTGGCGGCATTCCCAACAGCATCCTTCCGCTATATCTTCCGGCGGCCAGTCTAGCGCGTGAGGGAAGCCGGATCAAACGTAGGTTGGCTACCGGCAGGGTTTGAGCGTATGCTTGTAAATATTCAAATAAAGGGAAATATGCAGCGCACCCCTGATGAAGGGCCGCGCTGATGGCGGGGTATGCGATGCGACGCCAAAACTGGATACTGGCCCTCGCGGCGGTCGCGCTGGTGGCTGCCTGCTTGTTTTTTGCGTTCTATGTCCCACAGACGCCGGGCCGGATGGACCGCCCGACCGCCCGCCTGATCCCGCGTCTTGAGGTGTGGGATACGGCGGCGGACATGGAGATGCCCGGCCTGACCAGCCGGTACAACGTCGCTCTGCTGCTGGTGATCTTCTGGGCGCTGGGCTTCGGGGCGTATGGGCTGGCGGTGGCCGTGACGTGGCGCAATGGCGGCGGGCGCGCGGCGGTGGTGATCGCCGCATCCGGCGCGACGCTGGCGGCGCTGGTCTCAGTGTTCGCCATGCCGACCGTCAACACCGACATCTACAACTACATGGTTTCGGCGCGCGTCGCCTCCGAATACGAACAGAACCCGCACTATGTCGCGCCCGATCGCTTCCCGTCGGACCCGATCTATCCCTACGCCAGCCATCAGTACACCAATATCGCGGGCGACAACAAACTGCCCGCCTGGACCCTGGTCAACATCGGGCTGGCGATGATCGCCGGGGATAATGTGGTGAAGGCGCTGCTGGTGTACCGGGGCGCGCTGTTCGGGCTTCATCTCGTCAATCTCGCGCTTGCCGGGTGGATTGCCGCGCGGCTGGCTCCACCCCGCCTCGCCACCAGCCTGATCCTGTTCGGCTGGAACCCGATTGTCGCGCTGCAAGCCACCAGCAAATCGGATACCGTCATGGTGTGCTTTTTGTTGCTGGCGGTCGCCGCGCTGGTATTTGGGCGCGAGCGATTGGCGGTTGTCCCGCTGGTGCTATCGGCGCTGGTGAAGCTGCTCACGCTGCCGCTCGGCGCCGTGTACGCCGTGCGCGAACTGCGGCAGGGGGATTGGCGTCGTATCGCGGTCGAGGCTGTGCTCGCCGCCGGGGTTGTCGCGCTGCTCTACCTGCCCTTCCTGAAAGGGCTGGGGCTTTTCCGCGCGCATTTCGAGCTGCTCGGCACCGAAGGCTCGACGCTCTCCGGCCTGCCGAGGATGATCGCGATCGCCGGGGCGCTGGCGCTGATCGTGACGCTGGGCTGGCTTGCAAGCGATACCGTTCCCCGGCTGCTGCGCAGCTGGCTGGTGGTGCTGCTGTATTTCGGCCTGTTCCTCAGCCGCTTCTCGATGGCGTGGTACCTGATGATCGTCATCGCGCTGGCGAGCGTTGTCATGAACTGGCGTTTTCATGCGCTGACGGTCGGGCTGACGGCCTCCGCTTTCCTGGTCTCTACCTGGGGCGCGACCTCTAACAGCGCCTTCCGGCTGCCCAGCCCCGTTGACGCGCGTCTGGCGGTATACTACACCCTGCCCGCGCTCGTGCTGGCGGCAGTGGCGCTTCCCCGCCTGTGGCGCCTGTGGCGCAGCGGCGCACCGGAGAGCGCCGGTCAGTGAGCAGCCGGGCGCGGCGAGCCGTAACTTTCACAGGGATGAGCTGATGCGACAGGTTTGGGTGATCCGCGCTGGCGGGCCGGAGGTGCTGCGCGTGCAGCGCGCGCCTCTGCCGCACCCGCTGCCCGGCGAGGTGCGTGTGCGCGTCGCGGCGATGGGTGTGAACTTCGCGGACATCATGGGGCGCCTCGGAATCTACCCCGACGCGCCGCGCCCGCCTTATGTGCCGGGCTACGAGGTCGCGGGGAGGATCGACGCCGTCGGCGAGGGCGTCGATCCGGGGCGCGTGGGGCAGCAGGTCCTGGCGCTGACGCAGTTCGGCGGGTACAGCGAGGCGGTCTGCGTCCCGGCGCTGGCGGCGGTGCCGCGCCCGGACGGGATGGCGGTCGAGCAGGCGGCGAGCTTCATGGTGCCCTATCTGACCGCCTACGCCGCGCTGATCGAGCTGGCGCGGGTCCGCCCCGGTGACGCCGTGCTGATCCACGCGGCGGCGGGCGGAGTCGGGCTGGCGGCGGTCGACCTCTGCCGCCGGGCGGGCGCGACGATCTACGGGACCGCTTCGGCTGGCAAGCACGAGTTCTTGCGAGCGCGGGGGGTGGAGCACCCGATCGATTACCGCCGCGTGGATTTCGAGCGGGCGGTGCGCGATCTGACCGGCGGGCGCGGGGTGGATATCGCGCTCGATTCGGTCGGCGGGCGGTCGTGGCTCAAGAGCTTCCGCAGCCTCGCTCCGGCGGGCCGGATCGTCCTGCATGGCGTCTCGGCGATGGCGCCCGGCCCGCGCCGCTCGTGGTGGGCCGCCGCGCGCACGGTGTTGTCGATCCCGTGGATCGCGTTCAACCCCGTCGCCCTGACCAGCGCCAACAAAGGCGTGATGGGCGTCAATCTCGCCAAGCTCTGGCCGCAGGCCACACTGGTGCGCGGCTGGGCGGAGACGCTGTTGAGCTGGTTCGCGGCGGGGGAGCTTCACCCCCACGTGGATCGCACATTCGACCTGGCTGAGGCTGCCGCTGCGCACCGTATGCTTCAGGAGCGGCGCAACATCGGCAAGCT
>DAOKYY010000056.1:14088-18570 GCA_035325905.1 Aggregatilineaceae bacterium
CGCGGCGGACGAGGTAGGAATGTGAGTTTTTGACAGCGTTTGGCGTATCGATCGGGCGCGGGAACCTCCCCTGGCCCCTTTCCGCCAGCGGACAGAGGAAAAGAGGCCAGGGGTTAAGAGGTGAGGCTTCGCCGTCGGGCGCGGCGCATCCCCCTATTTCGCGCAATCACTCAACGTTGTAGCAGCCGGCTGACGGTTTCGCGAAAGACACGGATATCGACCGGTTTGCCGAGAAAGGTGTCGGCGCCTGCGCCTGCCGCGATGCTCTCGCCCTTGGGGTGCGCAGACAGCACGATGACCGGTGTATCGCGCAGCGTCTCGTCGGCGCGAATCGCTCCCAGCACGCTGTCACCGCCCGCCGCTGGCATCATCAGGTCAAGGATCACCAGATCGGGCCGCTGGGCGCGCATCATCGGCAAAGCATCGGCCCCGCTCAGGCAGCGGACCACCTCGTGATGAAGGGGCCTCAGCGCGATCTCCAGCATCAGGATCAAAGACTCGTCATCTTCAACAATCAGAATGCGGGCCATGAGGGCGTCTGCTTCTCTCCTCGTCGCCGGTTCAGGTCGGTGGTCGAGCGATCGGGCGACTCCACAGGGGATTGTAGGCAAGCCGGCGGCCAGGTGCAAACCGAATCTTAACCGGGCGTCGAAAACGGCTACGGCAGGCGCGCCGCGCGCAGCATCCAGCGCCACCCGATCCAGACCAGCGTCTCGCGCAGCAGCATCGTCGAGAGCGCGGCGAGCAGCGCCACCCAGACCGGCAGCTCGGCCAGGTACATCACAGTTGGGCCGAACAGCATCAGCAGCAGCCCGGTCTCATGCAGCGGCGCGGTCAGCTGCCCGAGCTGCGTCAGCACCAGCAGGCCAAGCCCCGCGTCGAGCAGGGTCGCCGTCAGCGCGGTAACGACGGCCATCGGCGCGGCGAGGCGGACCGTCCGGCTGCGCGCGCTGACGGCCAGCGCGGCCAGCGCGGCCAGAACCGCCTGCTGGCCGCGATCGACCAGGAAAAGCACGCTGCTGACGAGCGGCAGCGCCAGCGTCAGCCCGCACACCACCGGGACCGGGAGCCTGCTCAGCGGCGCGGATTCGAACGAGACGAAGATCAGGCTGCCGATGCCCACCCCGACCGCGCCGAGCACGGTCAGGCCCATCACGCCGCGCAGCAGGTAGCGCAGCCACCACAGCGCCCCGGCGGCTTTGCCGAGCACGATGGCGTCGATCTCTAGCGGGGTGGTGCGCAGGGTGTGCCAGGTATTTTCTTCGCGCTCGCGCACGACGATCGGCGCCAGCGTCAGACTGATGAGCAGCGTCCAGCCCAGCGCCAGCGGCACGAACAGGACCAGCACGGTCTCGGCGTAATAGGCGATCAGCAGGCCCAGGTAGCACAGCACGCCGCCGAGAGTCACGGTCAGGCCGCTGGACTGCGCCGCGCGCGACGCGTACCGCTGCCACAGCGGGACGCGCTGAATCTCCCGCGCGAAGACCGGGTTCTCGATTGCGCCCCAATAATCGGTCAGCCGGCGGAAAATCTGCCACGACGACATCTTGTTGCTTTCGCTGCGGATGCTTTCGCTGAGTTGAGTCATCTCGATGATACACCTGCCCGGCTCCAGACGCTCAGCGCGGCACGCGCGGCGCCTGTTAGAACGGATAGAGATCGATGCCAAGCGCCTGGCCGGCCGCCACGATCAGCGGCGCGATGATCAGCCCCGGCAGATAGTTCGCCACGCGCGGCTTCTTCAGGTCCAGCAGCACCAGCGCCAGCCCGATCAGGATCAGGCCGCCAACCGCCGTCATCTCGTTGATCATCGCGTCGCTCATGAACTCGCCCGCCAGGCTGCCGAGCAGCGCCAGCCCGCCCTGCACGCCGAGCACCGTCAGCACGCTGAACATCACGCCGATGCCCAGGCTCGACGCGAACGCGAGCGAGGCGAACAGGTCCAGCACGCTCTTGATTGCGAGCTGCTCAAAGCCAATCGACAAGCCCATGCCGTCCTGAATCGACCCGACGAAGGTCAGCGGTCCGACGCAGAACACCAGGCTGGCGGTGATGAAGCCCTGGATAAAGCGCGCCCGCCGCGCGCCGCCTTCGCCCGGCGGTTGGGCTGTTTCCAGCCGCTCAAAGCGTGTGTGGACCCACCCCGCGAAGCCTTCCAGCCGGGCGTCGAGCGCCAGCAGCTCGCCCATGATCGCCCCGCTGACCAGCGCGACCAGCGGGATGATCAGGTTGCCGGTCGCTCCGGCGTTGCTGAACCCGACGTAGGCAGTGACCAGCCCCAGGCCGGTCATCACTGATTCTTGTATACGCGGTGACAGCCGTCCGCCGATCACCAGGCCGAGCGCGCTGCCGATCAGCACGGTGATCGCGTTAAGGAGAGTGCCCCACATCGTTGGCTCCTTGTCGAGCGTGGCGTCGCAGGGCGATTATAGCGACAGGTGGGGCAGGGCGGCAGCGCCGCACATGGGCAGAAGCGACAAAAAACGGGCCGCGTCGTGGGATGCGGCCCGCTTAGTCTACCAACTAGAGCTGCTTACGCTCCGGGCACAAAGCTCCGGATCCAGGCCTGATCGTCGGGCTGATCGATGCGGTAGCCGCCGCCGTTGCCGACGCAGTTCGGGTTGACGCCGAACGACGTCACCGCCGCGATCCTGCCGTCACCGTCCCAGAAAATCGGGCCGCCGGAGTCGCCAAAGCAGGTCCCGCCGGTGTGCGGCTGGCCGGGGTTGTTGGTAAAGACGACGGCGACGCCATCCGGGATGCCGAACGTGCCCTTGACGCCGATCATCTTAGTCGTGGCGCGGTAGCGGATGAGCAACCGCACTTCGTCAGCAGGATTGGGCACAATCTCCTGCACCCCGTAGCCAACCGGGGTGAAGGTCTGCACTTGCTGGCCGCGCTTGGTTGCCAGTTGGTCGAGCAGGCCAATATCAACGAGCTTGGCGTAAGGAACGCCGCTCACCGGCTGGCTGAGGATCACGATCCCTAGATCGTGCAGGAAGAAGGCTGCGTCGTTGTACTGTGGATGTGTGTGGATCGCCGCGAACTCAATGGCTGCGCCCCCGGCAAACGGATAGGTGTTGGCCGGGTTGCCGCGCACATCGGCGTCGAACCAGACGCGCCCGCCCGTTGCTCCATAGGTGCAGTGGCCCGCCGTGAGCATCACGGTCTCCGACAGCAGCGTGCCGGAGCAACGCCAGGCCGGGGCGCCGTTCACGTCAAAGACCATCAGCCCGACGTGCGGATGCGCGTTGCCATCCGGCGTCCCCCACGTGATTGCGCTCGCCGGGATGGCGAACACCAGCGCGAGAACCAGGGCTACCAAAACACTGGCTTTCTTGAACATTTCTGCCTCCGATGAAAAAGTGGACTGTACTGGCAGGGGCAAACACCCCTTGCCCACACCGCAAACGCGAATATATCGTAAACCGTTTCCACAATACAAATATTACCGGTAAGTCAAAAAAAGGCGTTATTCGCATGTTTGGGATCGGGAACGGAAAAGAACGAGGCGCATCTGTTCGGACGCGCCCCGCCATATTTCGGAGAATGCAGCAGGCGAGCTATGGGATGCGCAGCACCTGCCCGGCGTAGACCCAGTACGGGTAGCCGATGCCGTTCGCGGCGGCGATCGAAAGCCAGTTCACGCCATAGCGCAGGCCGATGCGATACAGGTTCTCCCCATACTGCACGGTGTGATAGCGCCCGGTTTGGGGCGGCGGGTTTGGCGCGGGCGGGACGTAGACCCCCTCGACCGGAAGGTTAGACTTCGGGTACGAGGTCAGGATGTAGTTGCCATTCAGCCAGCCGACGACGCCGTCGCTCATGCGCACTTTCAGCCAGATGGTCGCCGAGTCACGCGCCAGCAGGTCAACCTGCGCCCCGCGCGGCAGCGCCCGGATGCGCGGGCTGTAGATGCTCGGCGCCTGGCGCACGTTCAGCGCGCCGCTGTTGATCGTGCCGACTGCCGGCACCGGCAGCGGGGCGGGCACCGGGATGGTGCCGCCGTCCACCGGCAGCGACGCGAGCGGGTACGCGCTCCAGACATACCAGCGATTCACCCAGCCCTGGACGCCGTTATCGAGCGCGACCTTCAGCCACGATGTGTCGGCGTTGCGGCCCAGCAGCGTCAGCACGGTGCCGCGATAGACGGAAAACACAACCTGATAGCTCACGCCGGGGCCGCTGCGGAGGTGCAGAGCGCCGGTGTTGACCGTCGCGGTCGGGGCCTGCGCGGACGCGCTCCGAACGGGCATCAGGCCAACCATCAGCGCGGCGACCAGGAGTGCGGCGACCAGCAGAGCTGCGCGTCGAGGTCCTTTCATGTGATCCTCCCCTGTGATTTGGCTTTGCTTATCGTGCCTGTTACCCACAGTCTAGGATAAAACTGCCTTGAACTCAAGCCGTCGCCTGAAATCAGCCTGTGTTCCGTCAGTTTAACGTTGGGTGGGCGTAGGGGAGGGTAGCGAAGAGCAGCAAAGA
>DAOKYY010000056.1:18670-23574 GCA_035325905.1 Aggregatilineaceae bacterium
TGCTGCCTTTAGCTGCCCTTTGCTGTTCTTAGCAGTTTCTCTCTGCTCTTAGCTGCTCTCTGCTGCTTCTTGCGGCTCTTCGCTGCACTCCGCCCAGTCGAGGTAATCCGCCAGGAAGCGCCCGGTGAAGCTTTCCTTGACCTGCGCCACTTCCTCCGGCGTGCCTTCGGCGATCAGGTAGCCGCCGTCGTCGCCGCCTTCCGGCCCCAGGTCGATAATGTGATCGGCCACTTTGATGATGTCCGGGTTGTGCTCGATGATCAGCACCGTGTTGCCCTTGTCCACCAGGGATTGAAGCACCTCGATCAGCTTGGCGACATCGGCGGTGTGCAGGCCGGTCGATGGCTCGTCGAGCACGTAGAGCGTCTGGCCGGTCGCGCGCTTCGATAGCTCGCGGCTGAGCTTGACGCGCTGCGCCTCGCCGCCGGAGAGCGTCGGCGCAGGCTGGCCGATGCGGATGTAGCCGAGGCCGACCGCCGCCAGCGTTTCGAGCTTGGTGCGGATGTTCGGGATATTCTGGAAGTAATCCAGCCCCTCGCTGACGGTCAGGTTCAGCACATCCGCGATGCTCTTGCCCTTGTACTTGACTTGCAACGTCTCGTGGTTGTAGCGCGCGCCGTGACAGACCTCGCACGGGACGTAAATATCCGGCAGGAATTGCATCTCGATGCGGAGCTGGCCCTCGCCCTGGCAGTGCTCGCAGCGCCCGCCCTTGACGTTGAAGCTGAAACGCCCCGGCGTGTAGCCGCGAATCTTGCTCTCCGGCAGCTCTGAGAACAGCGTGCGGATGGCGTCGTACATCTTGGTGTAGGTGCCGGGGTTGCTGCGCGGCGTGCGCCCGATCGGCGACTGGTCGATGTGGATGACCTTGTCGATCTGCTCCAGCCCTTCAATCTCGTCGTGATCGCCGGGGCGGTCCTTCGAGCGGTAGATCGTCTGCGCCAGCTTCTTGTAAAGCACGTCGATCATCAGCGTGGACTTGCCCGATCCGCTGACGCCGGTGATCACGATCAGCTTGCCCAGCGGGACCGTTACGTCGATGTCTTTGAGGTTATTCTCACGCGCGCCGCGAATGACGATCTGCTGGCCGTTGCCCTCGCGGCGACGCTCTGGCACAGGGATGCAGCGCCGGCCGGAGAGGTACGCGCCGGTGATGCTGTCAGGATGCTGCATGATGTCGGCGGGCGTGCCTTCGGCGATAACGTAGCCGCCATGCTCGCCCGCGCCGGGGCCGAGGTCGATGATCCAGTCGGCGGAGAGCATCGTCTCGTGGTCGTGCTCGACGACCAGCAGCGTATTGCCGAGGTCGCGCATCCCTTCCAACGCCTGGATCAGCAAGCCGTTATCGCGCTGGTGCAGGCCGATGCTCGGCTCGTCCAGCACGTACAGCACGCCGGTCAGCTGGCTGCCGATCTGCGTCGCCAGGCGGATGCGCTGCGCCTCGCCGCCAGACAGTGACCCCGCCGCGCGGGCGAGCGTCAGATAGTCCAGCCCGACGTTGACCATGAACTGCGCGCGGGCCTCGATCTCCTTCAAAATCTGGTGGCCGATGGCTAGCTCGCGCTCGCTGAGCAAGGCGTGCCCGTTGACGCGCGGCCCGGTTCCCCGCAGCGCCTGAACCCAGCGCAGCAGGTCTTTGATCGGCATCTGCGTCACCTGGTCGATTGCCTTGTCGCTGATGGTGACGGCCAGCACTTCCGGGCGCAGGCGGCGCCCGCCGCACGTCTCGCAGGGGCGCTCGCTCATGTATTGCTCGTACTGGGCGCGCATGTAGTCGCTGGTCGTCTCGCGATAGCGCCGCGCGGTGTTGTTCAACACGCCCTCGAACTCGGTGTTGAACGAGAAGTGGCTGCCATCTTCGCGCGTGTGCTCGACGCGCACCTTGCGGTCGGCCCCGTAGAGCAGCAGCTCCTGCTGTTTCGGCTCCAGCTCGTGCCACGGCTTGTCGAGCGGGATGCCGAACGCCTTGCAGGTCTGGTAGAGAATTTTGCGCGTCCAGCTATCCTGGCTGGTGGTGTCCCACGGGGCGAGCGCGCCCTGCCGGATCGACAGGTTCGGGTTGGGGACGATCAGCTCCGGGTCGAACTCGCGCTTGACGCCAAGCCCCTGGCAGGCCGGGCAGGCGCCGTGCGGGCTGTTGAACGAGAACGAGCGCGGCTCGATCTCCGGCAGGCTGACATGCCCGTAGACGCATGCCAGGTGCTCGCTGAACAGGTGATCGGCCGGGTTCTCCGGGTCGGTCACGTCGTTGACGATCACCACGCCGCCGCCCATTTCCATCGCGGTCTCAATCGAGTCGGTCAGGCGGGTGCGCGCGGCGGCGGCTTCTTCGCCCTCAGGGTCGTCGTAGCGGCGCACGATCAGGCGGTCGACCACGACCTCAATCGTGTGCATCTTGTAGCGTTCCAGCTCGATCTTCTCGCTCAGATCGCGCACTTCGCCGTTGATGCGCGCGCGGACGAAGCCTGCCTGTTGGATGTCTTCGAGCACCTTCTCGTGGCGGCCCTTGCGATCCTGAATCACGGGCGCCAGCACCTGGATGCGCGCGCCGTCGCCCCAGCCCTCGATCGCCTCGACGATCTGCTGGGCGGACTGCGCCTCGACCCGCTCGCCGCACACCGGGCAGTGGGGGATGCCGATCCGGGCGTAGAGCAGGCGCAGATAGTCATAAATCTCGGTGACGGTGCCGACCGTCGAGCGCGGGTTGTTGCTGACGCTTTTCTGGTCGATGGAGATCGACGGCGACAGCCCTTCGATCTGGTCCACGTCGGGCTTGTCCATCTGGCCGAGGAACTGGCGCGCGTAGGCCGACAGCGACTCGACGTAGCGGCGCTGCCCTTCCGCGAAGATCGTGTCGAACGCCAGTGAGCTTTTGCCGCTGCCGCTGAGGCCGGTGATCACCACCAGCTTGTCGCGGGGGATCACGACGTCGATGTTCTTGAGGTTGTGTTCGCGCGCACCACGCACGACGATCTTGTCTTGACCCATAACCAGGACCTGTGACCTCGTGAAAACTCGTGTGATTAGCCGGAGCGACGAGCGCCGTGCAGGCGGCTCGACGAGGGTGCGATGCGAACGGATGAGCCAGGAACGCCTGTTCTGATTTTACTGCTACACCCGCCGTGAGTCAATCGCGCTCACCTTAAAAAACGGCGTCAGAGCGAAGAGTGATTTTACCAGACCGCCGGTCTGGCGACAATGTATTAGGCGGGATTCTGAGCAGACTCTAACGCGGAGCCGGGGCGTTCTTGCGCCCCGGCGGGCGGGGCGCTTGAGTGTTCGCAAGAGTGGGTGACAAGGGACTCGAACCCCTGACTTCTTCCTTGTAAGGGAAGCGCTCTAACCAGCTGAGCTAGTCACCCCGGTGCCCGCATTATAGCTGCCCGCTCCCACGTGCGTCAAGAGCGGTGCGCGCGCCTGCCGTCCGGGTATAATGTGGGGCATGACCGATTGGATCGTGCCCCGCGTTTCATTTCTGCTGGCCGGGCTGGCGCTCGCCATGCTGCTCGCCGCGACGTTCCTGTTCTACGGGGCAGCCCAGCCTGCGGACGCGCCGCTGCTGCCGGTACATCACACCACCTGCGGCGAGCCGGTCCCGCTGCGCGTCGAGGGCTACAACTGGCTGGGCGGGACGCGGCGCGGCGACGACATCGAGCTGGCCCGGCTTGACTTTTGCGACCCGGTCCACGTCGTGCGCGCGGATGGCAGGCACGAAATCTGGTTCTGGATGTCGGTCGAGGCCACCGGGCAGGCGTATTCCTACGCGAGCTGGGGCTATCCCTGGAATGACGTGGCGACGCCTTTCCCGGCGGACTTCCGCGAGCGGCACAACCCCTGGTGGCAGCCCCGCAGCGCGATCCGCGCCCTTCCGGCGGAGACAACCTATCTCGGCGGCGATGGGGTCGCCTGCCCGGTCCACGAGGCCAACGCGCGCGGGCTGAACACTTTTTTCTACCGGGACGAGGGCTTCCAGCTACCGGTAGGGACTACGCACAGCGGGTGGGTCTGCCTCTATTTCGACGGCGGCCAGAGCGTTCCGAGCGCCTTTACCGTTGTCGTCCAGCCAGACCGCGCGCGCGTCACGCAGTGGGTAGACCGCTTTTATGTGACGGACGAGCAGGGGACGTATGATCTGCCGCCGATCCCGTCGATCTCCGAGGACGCGCTGTGCGCCTACGCTCGCTGGTTCCATCCCGACACCGTGCAGCCCGGCGGCCCCTGCGAGCTGCGCCCTGACCAACCTCCTGACCCGGATTGAGCGAGCCGTGCCCGCGCCGTAGCCGAACCGCCTATCGACACGGCGCTGCCCGGCTGCTATACTCGGTTTGATGATAAACAAAGGCCACATCGTCAAAATTGGCCCTGGGAGGGACCGGATCCATGGCTGAATTTCCGGGCAAAGGCAAGGTCGCGATCCTGCGCACGCAGCCCGAAACCGTCCTGGAAGACGTGCGGGAAGTGATGCGCCTGGCAGGCTATCAGGACGCGCTGCCCAAAGACAAAGACACCATCCTCAAGATCAACATCTCGTGGGATACGTGGTATCCCGCGTGCTCCAGCACGCCGTGGCAGATCGAAGGCGTAATCCAGGAATTGCAGGCGGCTGGCTATCCGCGCATCGTCGCGGGGCACAACGACACGGTCGTCGTGGACTCGCGCGCCGGTGAGTTCAACAACAAGCACCGCTACGTCACCGACAAGTACGGCATCGAGACCTGGCACCTCTACGAGCCGCAGTTCGAGTGGGTGCGCTACGAGCCGAAAGAGCCGCTGCTCGTCCTCGACCGCGTCTACCCTGAAGGTATCTATATCCCGCAGTGCTTCTACGGGCGCAACATCATCCAACTGCCGACGGTCAAGACGCACGTCTTCACGACCATCACCGGCGCGATGAAGAACGCCTT
>DAOKYY010000057.1:0-23137 GCA_035325905.1 Aggregatilineaceae bacterium
AGCCTCCGGCTTTGACCGGTAGAAGCCCCCGGCTTTAGCCGTGGGGAGCAGTCACGCACTTGCGCCTGCGAAAAGCCCTCCATCCCCCGGCCCCTTGCCCCCAAAAGGAGGGAAGGGGAGTCCGTTCGGTTCTTTTCCTTCCCTCATCCTGGGGGAAGGAAAGCCGACCGAAGGTCGGAAGGATGGGGAGATGAACTGGCAACCAGCCAATAAAGTCCCTAACAACCTCTAGACCGGCGTCTCCGTCGGGCAAGCGTCTTTGCCGGGGCGGCTGACTTTGGGTATCGTTGTGCAGGGGGAACTCCAGCCGGGCCGCTGGGGATAAATGCCGAGAAGTCACGCCCTGACGCGCGTCGCTCCTGCCGGAGAGGTCATCCTGCTGCACGATGTCTCATTACCGGTCATCTGGTCCTTCCCCGCTGCTGATTGTCTTAATCGGCGCGCTGCTCGTGTTTGGCGGCTATTACGTCTGGACCGGGATGCTGCGCTTCTTCGAGGATCAGGGCGATATCACCGCGCAAGTCACGCGGCAGGCCCTGGCGTCGGCGACCGCGCCCGGCGCTGCCGGAGGTCTTGGCGCGCTGCCAACCGTGCGCAGCTTCGCGACCTACACGCCGCTGCCGCCGTGCCAGTGGTTTGAGGTTACGGTCGAGCGCGCGCGCTATCGCGAGTGCCCCAGCGAGGATAACGACCTGTGCCCCTCGCGGGACAGTCTGACGCTGGGCACGCGCGTCTGCGTCTACGAGCGCTCGAAAGACAACGCGGAATGGTACGTCGTCGAGCTGAACCCGGAAGGCGCGTTCCGCGACATGGTCTACATGCACCAGAGCGTGATCAAGGCGATCGATCCGACGCCGACGCCGACCCGCACCTACACGCCGCTGCCGACCATTACCCTTACACCGTCCGATACGCCCGGTCCAGTGCGCACGCCGGCGCCCTCGCTCACCCCTTCGTTGACGGACACGCCCGATGCGGCCACGCCGCCGACCGCGACGCCGTCACCCACCCTGCTCCCCACGCTGCCGAAAGTGATCATTTGAAGGCAGCGGAAGACAGCTAAAGGCAGCTAACGGCAGCTAGAAACAGCCAGAAGCAGCAAAATACAGCGGAAGGCAGCGGAAAAAGTGCTCCGGCTACTCTTTGCCGTTCTGCGCAGCTTTTCGCTCTCGCTCGCTGGTGACGCGCGACGGAATCCCACGAGAAACGTAAAAGCGGGTATACTAGAATCGGCAGGCCAGAGGGTGGGAGCGCCGATGACGCAAAGCCAACTAACCCCGATAGACGCGCCGAAGCACGTCCTGGCAATTGTGAACCCTGCTTCCGGCTCCAAGCGTGGGAATGAAGTGATCGAGCGACTGCGCGAGGTGCGCTCGCCGCGCGTGGCGCTGCACGTTACCACGCCGGAGTTCGACTTTGCGGCGGCGATCCGCGACGGGGCCGCGCAGGGCGCCGATCGCATCCTGGTCGCCGGGGGTGACGGCACGCTGATGGATGGCGTGTCCGGCGCCTACCGCGCGCTGGGGCGTGAGACCCTGCCGTTTTCGTGGGTCCCGGCCGGGACGGGCAACGTCGTCTCCGGCTTCCTGGGGTTGCCACACCGCGTCGACGCGGCGCTGAAGCTGGCGCTGGGGCCGGGCCTGATCCGCTACATTGACCTGGCGAAGGTGGGCGATCGCTGCTCTGTGCTGCGCGTCTCGACCGGCTTCGAGGCGGAGGTGGCGTACAACGTCACGCGCGAGGACAAGGACCGGCTCGGCATCCTGGCGTATGGCATCTCCGGCCTGCGCTCCTTGCGGCAGACGCGCGTGATCGAATACCTGATCTCGCTCGACGGCCAGCCCCCGATCACGGTCGAGGGCATCCTGGCGTTCATTACCGCGACCGGCGCGCTGACGTGGATTAACGGAATCTCGGTCATCAACGAGGCGATTCAGCCGGACGATGGCCTGCTTTACGCCGGGGTGCTGCGCCCGCTGAACCCTGGGCGCGTGCTCAACAGCGTGACCAACCTCGTCGCGGGCAGCGGGCTACCGCCCGAGTCGATCATGTACTTCTCCGCCCGCAAGCGGATCGTGATCGACACCCGCACGCCGGAGCCGACGCAGATCGACGGCGACCCGCTCGGCACGACGCCAATTGTCGCGGACCTGATGCCCAAAGCCCTGCCGATGGTCGTGGCGCGCAGCCGCCGCTGGCTGCCGCTGGGGCTGGAGTGGTTCTCGCACGAGCACGCCGAGGATTAAGCCGTTAAGTGACCTATCAAAATGATCTGGCAAATGCAGCCGTTCGCAAGGCTTACCTCACCCCTCAATCCCCTCTCCGCGCCGGAGAGGGGACTTCAAGCCACGCCGCCGCTTGTCTCCCCTCTCCCTCTTGGAGAGGGGCCGGGGGTGAGGTTCAACGCGCGCATCGCATGTGCCAATGACTTTCGATAGTTTACATAGCGGTTGGCAGTTAGCCTTTTGCTACGAGCAATCGCTGACTGCTGCTCGCTATTCCCCGCCCGGCATGAGCAGCGCCGGAAGGTCGCGCAGGGCGTAGGCGGCGCGCGTGCCCGCCCAGGTTAGCAGCGTCATGTCGACGCGGTGGATGCGGTTGGCTCGCGCGGCTGGGATGTCCAGCGCGGCGAGCCGGGTCGCGTCGTCTTCGTAGGCGGCGCCCGGCTCGCTGGGCAGCAGCACAACCTCCGGCTGGGCGGCGAGGATGTCGTCCAGCGTCACGCCCCGCTTGCTCCAAGCCGCAAACACGTTTTCGCCGCCGCAGACGCGCAGCAGGTCGTCAGCATACGTGTCGCGCCCGAAGGTGCGCCAGGGGTCGCGCCCGGTCGCCGCGAAGACGCGCGCCGGGGGGGCAGCCTGGGCGGCGCTGCGCGTGGCGTCATACGCACGCTCGATGGCTTGCACGCGCGGGACCATCGCCGTGTGGTCGAAGACGTGCATCAGGTCCCACAGCAGGTTGAGCATCTCGGACACGCTGCGCGGCCCCGTGATCCACAGCGTCAGCCCGGCCTGGCGCAGCGTCTCAAGGTCGTCGGGGGGGGTGATCTCGTCGCTAATGAATACGAGGTCCGGCTCCAGCGCGATCGCGCGCGCGCAGTCCGGGGCGGCGGGGTCGCCCAGGCGCGGCAGGTGATCCAGCGCGCCAGGGGGCTGCGTGCAAGCGTCGGTCACGGCGATCAGCCAGCCGCCCAGGTCGAGATCGACCAACGACTCGGTCACGCTCGGCACCAGCGAGACGGCGCGGCGCGGCGCCCCATCGAGAATCGGCGCGGCGCGTGCGGCAATCGAAGGGCGAGCGTCCTCGTTCATCTGCGCTCCCGGCCGGGCGTCAGCCCTGGCCCGCCAGCCCCAGCCCCGGATCGAAATGCTGGCCGAGCGAGACGGTGACGGCCCCGTTGCCGAGCACCTCGACCTCGCCTTGCGGCCCCAGCGCGAGTCCGGCGCCGGGTCCCAGTCCGAGGCCGTACCCTTCGGGCACGCCGCGCACCCACGCGCGCAGGTCGGTGGCCTGATCGGGCGTGTAGCCGGGCAGGATCACCGCCGCCGACAGCCACCCGACGCCATCGACCAGCGTCCCCTGCTCGACCAGCGCCGCGCCGAGCAGCCCGGCGCTCGCCCCGGCGGCGTAGACCGTCGCGCCCTGGAAAAACGCCTCTTCCAGCCCGCCGAGCGCGACACCGGACAGCGCCTCGCGCAGCGCGCGCGTGCGCGGCCCCTCGCCGAGGATGATCACGCCCGCCTCGCTAAGCTGCTGGTAGACCGATTCTTCGTCCTCGTTTACGACGTCGACCAGGTACCCGGTGCGCGCGCCGAGGTCGCGCAGCGCCTCCATATGCTGGTCGGCGGATTCCAGGTCACTCGCGGCCCAGACATAGGCCAGCGGGCCTTGTGACAGCGTGCGCGTCAGCATGGCGGCTTCGACCGCCTGCACATTAGGGTCGAGCCAGCTCCCGCCGCCGCCGAGCACGATCCAGCCATTGCCGGGGCGCCACCGAAAGATGTTGACGTGGGGCATAAGGCTATCCGCCCGCCGGGTCGTCCGGCGCCGCCGCGTCGCCGGGCAGTACGTATGAGGCGACCGCCGCCGCCAGCAGCTCGACCGCCAGCGGGATGACCGCTTCGTCGAAGTCGAAGCGCGGGTGATGGTGCGGGTAGGCCAGGTCGCGGGCGGCGTTCGCCGAGCCGACGAAGAAATACGCGCCGGGCACCGCGTCAAGAAAATACGACATATCTTCGGCCAGCATGGTCTGGTAGCCAGTGATCTGCGGCAGATCGGGATGGATGCGCGCGAACAGGCTCCGCAGCCGCCGCATTACCGCCGGGTCATTGATAACCGGCAGGGTCAATTCCTGCACCTCAAGCTCGGCGCTGCACCCATACGCCTCCGCGACGCCCTGCGCGATCTCGCGCATCCGCGTCACCAGCCGGTCGCGCACATCCGGGCGGAACATGCGGATCGTGCCGCGCAATTCCGCGCCCGGCGGGATGATGTTAAAGGCGTTGCCGGCCTGAAACGACGTGACCGAGATCACCGCGCTGTCGACCGGCGCCAAGCTGCGCGTGATAACGGTTTGCAGCGCGCCGACAATCGCGCTGGCGGCCACGATCGGGTCGCGCGCTTCGTGCGGCGCCGCGCCATGACCGCCACGCCCGCGCACGCGGACCGTGAAATCGCCCGCGCCCGCCATGAACGGCCCTTCGGTCAGCGCCAGCGTGCCGAGCGGCTGCTCGTTCCACAGGTGCAGGCCGAGCGCCACGTCCGGCGCCGGGTCGTTAAGCGCGCCGTCCTTGATCATGGCGTCCGCGCCGCGCCCGATTTCCTCGGCGGGCTGGAAGATGAACTTGATGCGGCCTGCCATCGAGGCGCGCTGGGCGCTGAACAGCTCTGCCACCGCCAGCGCGATCGACGTGTGGGCGTCGTGGCCGCAGGCGTGCATCACGCCGGGCGTCTCGGAGGCATACTCGGTCGTGTTTTCCTCGCGGATCGGCAACGCGTCCATGTCCGCGCGGACCAGCACGGTCGGGCCATCGCTCGCGCCGTCCAGCACGGCGACAACGCCCGTCTTGCCGACGCCGGTCTGCACTTCCAGGCCGAGGTCGTTCAGCGTGGCGGCGACGATCCCCGCCGTTCGAACCTCCTGGAAGCCCAGCTCCGGGTGGCGGTGCAGGTCACGCCGGCGCTCGATCCACGCGCTCTGCCGCGCGGCGATCTGGGGGGTGAAGTCGATGGTCATGCTTGCTTCTCAACCTGTTCCCGCGCGCCGCCCGGCTCAGCCCAGGTGGAAGACGCGAAACGCCTCGGTGTAGCGCATGCCGTCCCCGGCGAACTGCGGATCGACGTTCTCGCGCTGGCGCCGGGCCATCTCGTCCAGATCCGCGATCTGGCTGACGTGGTGGCGCAGCGCGGCGATCTTGGTTTCCAGAAAATCGGTCACATCGACCTTGACGGTCGGCTCGTGCGTGCCGCACAGATAAACTTGCCGGACCTTGTGCGGCTGCAAGCCCTCATCGCGGTATAACTCCGGGAAATTGAGGTGATCGCGCGCGGCGGGGAAAACCGCGTCCAGCGCCGCGTCGCCAATCGCCCGGTGATCAGGGTGATTGAGGTAGGTCGTGCCGTACCAGCGCGCGGTCGGGTCGTTGGTCACGACGATGTCGGGCCGCTTGAGGCGGATCAGACGGGTCAGCTGGCGGCGCAGGTCGAGCGTGGGCTGAAGCTCGCCGTCGGGATAGCGCAGGAAGATCACGTCCTGCACGCCAAGCTGGGCGGCGGCGGCGCGCTCCTCGGCCTCGCGCATCTGCACCAGCGCCTCGCTGGTCAGCGAGAAGTCGCCGGAGCCTTTGTCGCCGCTGGTCGCCAGCACGAAGATGACTTCGCGCCCCTCGGCGGCCCATTTGGCGAACGTGCCGCCGCAGAAAAATTCCGGATCGTCGGGGTGGGCGAAAATGCCCATCACCCGGTTGAGGGCTGGCCCCTCCGCAGGCGTCGTCATGCGTCGCTCGGTCCTTTTCGAGTGGAGTCCTGCCGCCGCGAGTGGCGCGGGGGATGCGCCCGCCCGCCACGCGCGCGCCGGTCGTGCCGCCGGCTGCCGGTACCGGGCGCGTCCTGGCCCGGTCTGGCGTCATGCGACGGGCCGCCAGCGCCCATCGGCGGCGGCGAATCGGTCGTATCTAGGCCGGTGGTATCCAGGTCGTCCTCGTCCGCGTCGTCGCCGGTGTCCGCCTCGGCGGAAGCGGCGCCGCGCTGCGCGCCACAGTCGCAGCCGCCGCTCTCGTGCTTCGAGCACCCGGCTTCGGCTTTGGCTTTCAGCGCCTCGAACTCGTCCAGCGGGACGATGTCCTCGCGCTGGACCAGGTAGCGCGTTTCCTCGATCAGCACCGTCACGGCGTCGCTCAGCGGGTGCACGTCGATCACTTTGCCTTCGCCGTGCGGCGTGCCGATCCGCTTGTTGCGCTTGGGAAGCTGCTTGCGCGCCTCGACGTATTGCTCGTACTCGTAGATCAGGCAGCAGCGCAGCCGCCCGCACATCCCGGTGATCTCCGACGGGTTAAGCGAGATGCCCTGCGCCTTCGCCATCTTGATCGAGATCGGGCTGAAATCGGTCAGGAAGGTGCTGCAACAGCGCGGGATGCCGCACGCGCCCAGCCCGCCGAGCAGCTTGGCGACATCGCGCGGGCCGATCTGGCGCAGGTCGATTTGCGCTTTGAAGTTGCGCCGCAGCGCCAGCCGCAGCCGGGTGGTGTTGATCTTGTCTTCCGCGCTGAACAGGAAGGTCAGCAGCGAGCCGTCGAAGTTGTACTGCGCGGCGACGAACTTGGCGTTCGCGTACCCGCCGATCTCCGCCGCCTTCTCGCGGCAGACGATCAACGCCTCGACCTCGCGCGCCTTCCACAGCTTCTGGCTCATCATGTCCGCCGGGGTGGCCTTGCGCAGAATGGGCTTGTAGTCGCGCGCGACCGTGTCATGGTCCGCGCTGAGCAGCTTCATCACCTGGCCCATCTGCACGCCGCGCGCCGTCTCGACGATCACGAAGTCGCCGGGGAGCAGGTCGGGCAGGTGGCTGCTGCCAAAGTAATAGAGCTTGCCGACTTCTTGGAAGCGCACTGCGGCGAGCGCGCTGGAAACAGCCTGGAGCTGATTTTCGATAGGGAGTGTCATCAAACAACGCCTTTAAGACTCGGCTTCCTTGAGTGTGCTACGGTGAGTGCTTGGCCGGGAAACGCGCTTGACTCGGCTC
Organism: Aggregatilineaceae bacterium; assembly: GCA_035325905.1. Lineage (GTDB taxonomy): Bacteria > Chloroflexota > Anaerolineae > Aggregatilineales > Aggregatilineaceae > DYGX01. The sequence goes on from DAOKYY010000057.1 coordinate 7,241, forward strand.
CCGGCGCCGCCGTCAACTATAAAGGATGACCCCGGCGTTTGCAATACGTGGTCAGGCGGAAACCGGGTGGGCGACGTTGTGGAAACGGCCCGATCGGTGTATTCTGATGGCGGGGCAGCGGACGCCGGAAGACACCGGAAAACGGCGCTGGGATGGCGATGAGAGGACAGGGCACCATGAGGCATCATCTGGCGCGTCACCACTTGCGATCGCGGCTGGGGCTGGTCGTGCTGGCGCTGGCGATCCCGTTCGGCGCATCGGCGTGCTACAAAAACGCGGGCGAAAACCTGGAGCCGACCTCGAACCGCGTCGAGTTGCAGGACCTGACGCCCAGCCGCACGCCGACCGCGACCGGCGACGCCGCGCTCAGCCCGACGCCATCGCGCCAGCCGCTCCAGGCCACGCCGACGACCGGCGGGCCGGGCGTTCCGGCCAGCACACCGGCGCAGACGCCGATCGGCGACCTGGCCGATCTTCTGCCGACGCGGGCCGTCCCGGGCGCGCAGGGCGTGACGATCACGACGCCCAGCATGAGCGACATCATTCCGACGCCGATCCCCACCGCCACGATTGACCCGACCTTGTTGCCTCCGCCGACTCCACTGCCGCCCGGCATGGACCCGTGCATCGCGGTGGTGGCGTCCGGCGACACGCTGCTCAGGATCGCGCAGGAAAATGAGGTGACGGTAGCAGACCTGATCGCCGCCAACCCGACCGTGCTGACGGCGGGCGAATTCACCATTCTCCAGGTCGGGTGGGAGCTGCGCCTGCCAGGCTGCGGCACGCCGACTCCGGCGGCAGGCGCTCCGGCGGCCCCGGCCGGCCAACCCGCGCCCGGCGGCGCGGCAGGACTGCCGACGGTGCATATCGTCCAGAGCGGCGACACAATCTACTCGATTGGACGCCAGTATGGGGTCGATCCGCAGGCGATTATCAACGCGAACAGCCTGGCGAACCCCAACGCGCTCAGCATCGGCCAGCAGCTAACGATCCCCGCGCCATAAAGACGAGCGCGCGTGCCAACAAAAAACACCCGGCCAGATCGCGCCGGGTGTTCGTGTTTCGCCGAGTGTACCCCCACCAGGATTCGAACCTGGGCCTCTGCCTCCGGAGGGCAACGCTCTATCCCCTGAGCTATGGGGGCCTGTACCTCTCCATTTTACCAGCCTGCGGCGTGGCGTCAACCCTCGGACGGGCGCGCGGCGGGCGGCGGGGCAGGCGGTGAATCGTCGGCCAGCATCGGCGCGACCTCGGCCCGGCTGTAGCGGATCAGGTCAGCGGGCGTGATTTTGAGCAGCGCGTTGATCCCGCCGCCGCCCGCGTAGATCACGTCGTAGCGCTGCACCGCCGGGTCGATAAACGCGGGCATCGGCGTCTTCAGCCCCAGCGGCGGCACCGTTCCGACCGGGTAGCCGGTGAGGTTCTGCACCTCGTCGGCGTTGGCGAGGCGGACTTTCTTGAGGCTGATGTTCAGCCGCTGGGCCAGTTTGGCCGGGTCTACACGGCGCAGCCCGCAGCCGAAGACCGCGAACGGCGTGCCGTCCACCAGGAAGATGACCGTTTTCACGATCTGGTCCGGCTCGACGCCGAGCGCCTGGGCCGCCGCCGCGACGGTCGGCGTCGGCGCGCCGGGGAAGAAGACCTCGGCGGGAATGCCCTGCTCGGCCAGGTAGGCGCGCAGGTTATCGGGCGTGAGCGGCTGCTGGGTGCGCTCGTCCGAGGCTTCGACAAACAGCAGTTCGGCGTCGGGCGCGAAATCCATCAGGTCCTTGCCGGCGGCGACGCCTTCGGGCGCGGTCAGGGCGGCGTCGAGCGCAGCGAAATCATCGAAATGCAGCGCGATCGTGCGCGCATAGGGCGCATCTCCGGCCGGGCTGCCGAGCACCGTGCCGTCTTCGACGTGGCGCACGCCGGGCATTTTGGCGAGCAGCGCCAGGTTGCGCGTATAGCGCATCTCAAAGGTGGCCTCTTGGGCCGGGCGGCGGAACAGGATTACCAGCTTGTGCATCGCTCACTCCGCTTTCGTGCTGAGCGCCGGGCGCGCGGCGGTTGTGACCCGCCGGTAAACATGTTACGATTCCATTCAATATACCCGATACGTCCCGTTTTCTCCCACCCCGGCGAGCGAGTTTGATCTGGGGCGGTGCATCCAACATTCGTCGCGCGTCGGCCAGTTTACCTCACCCCTGCTCGGCGCTGACACGCCTCGCTTTCCCCTCTCCAACGTGGCTGAGGGGGAAAGGCCGAGCGTAGCGAGGCCAGGGGGTGAGGTAAAACAGTCTTGATAGAGTAGTCCGGCAGGTCGTCGATCATGCGCGCATCCAACGTCCCCACCTATCCGCAACCTGCTTCGCGCGCCCGGCGCGGCGCCCGGCCCCAACGCCCGCCGAACCCCTGGCTGCTGCGCGTCCCGCTGCTGCTGTTCTTCGGCGCGATCCTGCTCGCGCTGGTGCTGGTTATTCTGCTGGCGGGCTACCAGTTCGCCTACCGCGACCAGATTCTGCCCGGCGTCTCGACCGTGTTCGACCTGAACCTGGCCGGGATGACGCGCGACGAGGCGATCGTCGCGCTGGAGCGGCGCTTCAGCTATGGCGACCAGGCGCGCTTCACCTTCCGTCATGGCGACCAGGAATGGACGATGACCGCGCGCGAGGCGGGCGTGAGCTTCGACGCGGCGGCGACGGTCAACGCGGCTTACGCGGTCGGGCGCGGCGGCGGCTGGCTGTCGAACCTGGCCGACCAGCTTGACGCCTGGCTGAACGGCTACCCGGTCGCGCCGGTGGTGATCTACAACCAGACCGAGGCGCAAACCCGGCTGGCGCAGATCGCGCGCGATTATGTCAACCAGCCGGTGATCGACGCCACGCTGACGATTCGCGACGGGCGCGCCGCCACGACGCCGAGCCAGATCGGGCGCAGCGTGGACATCCCTGCGACGCTCGGCGTGCTGCGCAACGAGATTCTGCGCCTGAGCACGGCCAGCACGATCGGGCTGGTGATCAGCGAAACCCCGCCGGTGGTGTGGGACACTGCCGAGGTCGCGACGCAAATCGACCAGGCGCTCGCCGCGCCGGTGGAGTTCTATGCAGGAGCGGGCGCAACCGAAAACCAGACGTGGCCGGTGCCGGTCGAGACGCTGGAGAAGATGCTCGTTCTCCAAAAGGCGACGCAGCCCGACGGCTCGGTTGTCTACCAGCTTGGCGTCGATCTGAGCGAGGCGCGCGCGCTGCTGGACGAGATCGCGCCGGAGATGGAGGTCCAGCCGCAGAACGCGCGCTTCGTGTTCAACGACGAGACGCGCCAGCTGGAGGTCATCTCGCGCAGCGTGGACGGCACGGTGCTGGATGTCGAGGCGACGCTGGCCGGCTTCGAGCGCGCGCTGTTCGCCGCCGACCCCGCCGAGCGCCGCGTGGCGCTGGCCTTCCAGCATATACGGGCCGACATCCCGGACACGGCGACGGCGGCGGAGCTGGGCATCACCGAGAACGTGGTGTCGCACACGACCTATTTCTACGGCTCGTCCGCCGCGCGCCGACGCAACGTCGAGGTCGCGGCCTCGCACTTTCACGGGTTGGTCATCCCGCCGGGCGGCGTCTTCTCGTTTAACGAGTGGCTGGGCGATGTCAGCGTCGAGACCGGCTATGAGCAGGGGTTGATCATCGTCGGCAACCAGACGATTACGGGCGTCGGCGGCGGCGTGTGCCAGGTCAGCACGACCGCCTTCCAGACCGCGTTCTACGGCGGCTACCCGATTCTGGAGCGCACCGAGCACGCCTATCGCGTCAGCTATTACGAGCACGGCGAGGGGCCGGGCATGGACGCGACGGTCTACTCGCCGATTGTGGACTTCCGCTTCAAGAACGACACGCCCTATCACCTGCTGATCGAGACCTACGTGAATCTCAACAACAGCACGATCACCTGGAAGTTCTACAGCACGAGCCTGGGGCGGCGCGTGGTCAAGGAAGGGCCGGTCATTCGCGGGCAGACGCCACCCCCACCGGCGATCTACCGCGCCAGCAGCGACCTGCGTCTCGGCCAGATTCGCCAGGTTGATTACGCGCAGAGCGGAGCAGATGTTTACGTCTACCGCACGGTGTACGAGGGCGACCGCGTGATCATCGACCGCGAAGAGTTCCGCAGCCACTACATGCCCTGGGCCAACCAGTTCGAGGTCGGGCCGGGCGATCCGCGCATCAATGGCTGACAGCGGTGAGCCGTGAGCGAAAAGCGGCATGTTTTGCGAGAGTGTGTGATCCATTTTGCTGCGGTCGTCGCGCGCGAGAAAAGCCCCCCATCCCCCGGAAAGCCGACCGCAGGTCGGAAGGATGGGGGGATGGTCTGGAAACTAGGTCACAAAGTGCATAACAGCCTCTAGGGGCCGAGCAAGCTCGGCCCGCTGTTTTGCTGGGCGCGCGCAGCAGGGCATAACCGGGCAAAGCCTTGCCTAGAACACCCGTTCGCGGTAGAATCCGCACAGTCCCCACAGCGATCCGAAAGAGCATCAGCGATGGCGAAACCGCGCGTGTATTACGAATGCCAGGAATGCGGGCGTCGCTCGACGCGCATGATGGGCCGCTGCCCGCAATGCGGCGAGTTCAACACTATGATCGAGGTGGTCGAGGAGCCGGAAGCGCCGGCGACGGCCGCGCGCGTCTCGGCCCGCCCGCGCACGCAGCCGCAGCGCCTGAGCGAGGTCGCCGCCGACGCCGGGGAGCGGTACCCGGTCCCGGTCGAGGAGCTGGCGCGCGTGCTGGGCGGCGGGCTGGTGCCGGGCAGCGTCGTGCTGGTCGGCGGCGATCCGGGCATCGGCAAGAGCACGCTGCTGCTTCAGATGGCGGCGGTGATGGAGCCGGTCGCCGGGCCGGTGCTCTACGTCAGCGGCGAGGAGAGCGAGCGCCAGATCAAGATGCGCGCCGAGCGGCTGGGCCTCACCCCGCGCGACCTGTTCCTGGTGACTGAGACGGAGCTGGGCGCGATCCTGGCGCACGTCGAGGCGACGCGCCCGCGCCTGCTGATCGTGGACTCGATCCAGACGACCTACGTTGAGGGCAAGGCGTCGTCGGCGGGCAGCGTCAGCCAGGTGCGCGAGTGCGCCAGCGCCCTGCGCGAGCTGGCGAAGAACACCGGGATCGCCGTTTTCCTGGTCGGGCATGTCACCAAAGAAGGCGTGATCGCCGGGCCGCGCGTGCTGGAGCATATCGTCGATACCGTGCTCTACCTGGAAGGCGACCGCTTTCAGGCGTACCGCCTGCTGCGTAGCGTCAAGAACCGCTTCGGCGCGACGAGCGAGGTCGGCGTCTTCGAGATGCTGGATCGCGGCCTGGTGGAGATCGAGAACCCGTCCGAGGTGTTCATCGCGGAACGCGAGATCAACGCCCCCGGCAGCGCGATCGCGGTCACGCTGGAAGGCACGCGCCCGCTGCTGGTCGAGATCCAGGCGCTCGCCAGCCAGACGGTCTACCCCAACCCGCGCCGCACCGCCAACGGGGTCGATTTCAACCGCCTGCTGCTGATCACGGCGGTCCTCAGCCAGCGGCTGGGGATGCGCCTGTTCGAGAAGGATATTTTCGTCAACGTGATCAGCGGCCTGAAGATCGACGAGCCGGCCTCGGACCTGGCGACGGCGGTGGCGATCGCGTCGAGCATGTGGAACGTGCAGGTCCCGGCGGACATGGCGTTCATTGGCGAGATGGGCCTCAGCGGCGAGCTACGCGGCGTCAGCCAGACCGCAATGCGCGTGCGCGAAGCGGCCAAGCTCGGCTTCAAGAAGGTGATGGTCCCCAAGACCACGCGCGGCGAGGACCTGAGCAAAATCGGGCCGGAGATCGTCCGCGTGCGCAACATCGCCACCGCGCTCGACCTCGCGCTGCCGGGCCAGCGCCGGGAGTAGGCGCAAGCGGATCACCTCACCCTTTGCCGCTCTCCATTTATGTAGAGAAGAAAAGTGGCCGGGGGGGTGAGCTTTGACGCGGCTTTCGGCCCGGTTATAATCACTGAACACGGCGAGCATAGAAAGGCCGGTCCCGGTGCAGTCTTTCCAGCATGTCGGCATTCTGGCCCACCCGCTGCGCTCCGGCACAGCGCCGATCGCGCAGGCGGTGGCGCAGGCGTTACAGGCGAAAGGGATTGAAGCGTGGGTCCGCACTGCCTGGGACGCCAGCCGCGCGCAGCCGCTGGTGGAAGGCTCTGATCTGGTGATCGCGATTGGCGGCGATGGCGCGATGCTGCGCGCCGCGCGGGTCTGCGCGCCGGCCAACGTGCCGATGCTCGGCATCAACGCCGGACACCTGGGCTTTCTGACCGAGGTCAGCCCGGACGACTGGGAAGAAAGCCTGGAAATGGTGCTCGCCGGGGATTTCTGGATCGAGCAGCGCATGATGCTGCGCTGCGAAATCCGCCGGGCGGAGGTGCTGTTCGGCCACAGCGACGCGCTCAACGACGTGGTGATCAGCCGGGGCGCGATCGCGCGCTCGATCCGGCTCGACACGCACATCGACGGCGGCTGGGCGACGACCTATCACGGCGACGGGCTGATCGTCGCCACGCCGACCGGCTCGACGGCCTACGCGCTGGCGGTTGGCGGGCCGATTTTGCCGCCGGAATTGCGCAATATCCTGGTCGTGCCGGTCGCGCCGCACCTGAGCATGGACCGCCCGATGGTGCTGGCGCAGGGCGCGACGGTGCAGGTGGTGGTCGATCCGCACACCGCGACCGAGGTCGTGCTGACGGTGGACGGCGAGCTGATCGCCAGCCTGGAGTCGTCCGACCACGTCACGATCCGCGCCAGCGATCATGTCAGCCGCTTTGTGCGGCTGCGCGACCGCAATTATTTCTACCGCTCCCTGCTCGACCGGCTGGAGCCGCGCGTGCCGGGCCGCGTGCCGGGGGAAGCGATCCCCAAACAGGCGGACGCATCTTTCCCGCCGCGCGCGGGCCGGCTCTGAGCAGCAGGCGAGCGCAGCTTGATAGCCCGCCCAATGGACAGTGCGAACGCTGATGACGATATCCGAAACCGAACCGATCCCCTCGCCTGGAACTGAAGACGCAGTCCTTACCTGCCCGGTGCATCCGAAGGAAGCGGCGACGCTGCGCTGCAACCGCTGTGGCCGCCCGATGTGCACCAAGTGCGCGGTGCGGACGCCTGTCGGCTATCGCTGCCGCGAGTGTGTCCGCCAGCAGCAGGACAAGTTTTTCGACGCGCAGGCGCTCGACTACGTGATCGCTGCCGTGGTTAGCGTGGCCGTCAGCCTGGTCGGCGCTTATCTGCTGGCGCAGTTTCGATTTGGGTTTTTCATCATCTTCATCGCGTTCTTTGTGTCGTCGGCGGTCGGCGGCGCGATCGGCGCGATCGTGCGCGCGCTGACGCGCAAGCGGCGCGGGCGCTATACGTCGCTCGTGGTCGCGGCGGGCGTGATCATCGGCGCGCTGCCCGCGCTGCTGATCAACCCCTTGATGGCCGTGATCTTCATGTTCCTGGCGACGGGCACGGCAACCGCTCAATTCGGCCAGCGCCTGACATTCTTCGGGCGGTAGACGACGCGCGTTATCGCAGGCTATCACGAGCGAATTACGAGCTATGCTGCAAGAGCTGCGGATTAAAGATTTCGCCATCATCGACGCGCTGGACCTCCGTCTGGCGCCCGGCTTCCAGGTGATCACCGGCGAGACCGGCGCCGGGAAGTCGATCATTGTCGACGCGGTCACGCTGCTGCTGGGCGAGCGCTCGGACGCGACGTTTGTGCGCGGCGGGGCGGAGCGCAGCGTGATCGAAGGCATCTTCTCCGTGCCGGATGGCGTGCGCGACGATCTGCGCGCGATTCTGGAGGCGGAAGGGCTGGAAGGCGACGGCGCGGACGAGATTATTCTGAGCCGCGAGGTGCGCGCCAACGGGCGCAGCGTGGCGCGGGTCAACGGGATCGCCTGCGCGCTGTCGGTTTACCGCGAAATCGGCGGGCTACTGGTCGATATTCACGGGCAGGGCGAGCACCTGTCGCTGCTGCGCCCGTCGCAGCACCTTTACCTGCTCGACCGGTACGCAGGCGTCGAGGCGCAGCGCGCCGAGGTGGCCGCGATGGTGCGCGAGCTGGGCGCGGTGCGCGCCGAGATCGCGTCGCTGCTGACCGACGAGGCCGCGCTCGCCCGGCGGGTGGATATGCTCCAGTTCCAGATCGAGGAGATCACCACCGCCGACCCGCGCCCCGAAGAAGAAGCCGAGCTGGCGCAGGAGCGGACGCGCCTCGCCAACGCCGAGAAGATTGCCGAGCTGGCGAATGAAGCCTATTACGCGCTGGTCGGCGAGGCAGGCGAATCGGCCGGGACCGACCGGCTGGCGCAGGCCGCGCTGGCGCTCTCCAAGCTCGTCCGGCTCGATCCCGCCCTGCAAGACGCGTACACCCTGGCCGAGTCGATCAGCATCCAGGCCGACGAATTGGCGCGCACGCTGCGCGATTACAACGACGACACCGAGTACGATCCGCGCCGCCTGGACGAGATCGAGGAGCGGGTCGAGCTGCTCAACCGGCTCAAGCGCAAGTACGGCGGGACCATTGAGGACGTGCTGGCGCACGCCGCCCACGCCCAGGCAGAGCTGGACACGATCACGCACAGCGAGGAGCGCCTGGCGACGCTGCGCGCCGAGGAAGATCGGCTGCTGCGCGCGATTGGCGACGCTGCCGCCGCGCTGAGCCGGGTCCGCCGCGAGGCCGCCGACCGCCTGACGGAAGCGATCGTGCGCGAGCTGGGCGACCTGAAGATGAAAGGCGCGCGCTTCGAGGCGCGCATCACGCGCGAGCCGGACCCGGACGGCGTGTACATCGAGGACGAGCGTTTCGCCTTCAGCGCGACCGGCGTCGATCAGATCGAGTTCTACATGGCGGCGAATGTCGGCGAGCCGCTGCGCCCGCTGGTCAAGGTCGCGTCCGGCGGCGAGACGGCGCGCATCATGCTGGCGCTGAAAAGCGTGCTGTCCTACGCCGACCGCGTGCCGACGCTGATCTTCGACGAGATCGATCAGGGCATCGGCGGGCGCGTCGGCGCGATCGTCGGGCAGAAGCTGTGGCAGCTTTCGGGCCATCACCAGGTGCTGTGCGTCACGCATCTGGCGCAGCTGGCCGGGTTCGGCGACGCGCACTTCCGCGTCACCAAGCACGTCGAGGGACAGCGCACCGTGACGCGCGTCGAGCAGTTGAACGATCAGGGCCGCGTGGACGAGCTGGCCGAGATGCTCGGCGCGGAGACGACCAACGTCCGCCAGAGCGCCTACGACATCCTGATGCTGGCCCGCCGCGCCAAAGAAGGACGCCACTTAGAGACGGTGTAAGGGCAGCGAAGATCAGCAAAAAAACAGCAAGAAACAGCACTAGACTGCACAGAGCAGCGAGACGCTGGCCTTTCCTCAGCCCTATTCCACGAGCACATTTGACGCTTTCAAGCTCCGTCGCCTGACCGCCGGGATCGTTTGGTTTTGGCCCGCGCCTTTGCGAGAATCTGCATTGTCGTCAGGGCAGTGACGCGCACCGGAGGATCGTTTATGCCCCGCACGCTGACCATCGTTCAGATGAACGATAGTCACGCCTATTTCGAGCCGCACCCAGAGCTGTTCTGGTCAGGAGATCGCGCCGTGTACCGCATGGCGGGCGGCTACGCGCGTATCGCAAGCGCGCTGGGCGGGATCCGGGCCGAGCGGCCCGGCGCGGCGCTGGCCTTCGACGGGGGCGACACGCTGCACGGCACCTACGCGGCGGTCCACACGCGGGGCGAGGCGCTCGTCCCGGTGCTGGAGGCGCTGCGCTTCGACGCCATGACCGCGCACTGGGATTTCGCCTACGGGCCGGACCGGTTGCGCGAGCTGGCCGGGCGGCTGCCCTATCCCGTGCTGGCGGCGAATATCTACGACGAAGCCAGCGGCGAGCGCCCGTTCCCGGCCTGGCGCGTGGTCGAGGCGGGCGGGCTGCGCGCCGGCGTGATCGGGCTGGCGGCGGTGATCGCCGGGACGATTATGCCGCCGCAATTCCGCGAGGGCCTGCGCTTCACGCTGGGCAACGCGGAGCTTCCGGGGCTGATCGATCACCTGCGGCGCGAGGAGCGGGCCGATCTCGTCGTCGTGCTGTCACACCTCGGCTTCCCGCAGGATATGAAGCTGGCGCACGAAGTCCCCGGAATCGACGTGCTGCTCAGCAGCCACACGCACAACCGGCTGTATCGCCCGGCCCGCGCCGGTGAGACACTGGTGATCCAGTCTGGCAGTCACGGCGCGTTTCTGGGACGCCTCGACCTGGAAGTCGAAGGCGGGCGCGTGGTGAATTATCGCCATGAGTTGTTGACGATCGACGATCAGATCGCGCCCGATCCGGCGGTCGAGGCGGTTGTGTCGGACGTGCTCGCGCCCTATCACGCCGAGCTAGGCGAGGTCGTGGGCCGCGTCGCGACGCCGCTCAACCGCGCCACCGCGCTGGAAAGCACGATGGACAACTTTCTGCTGCAAGGCTTGCAGCACGCGACCGGCGCGTCGCTCGCTTTCTCCAACGGCTGGCGCTATGGCGCGCCGGTGCTACCAGGGCCGGTCACGCGCGACGACCTGCACAATATCATTCCGGTCAACCCGCCGGTGTCGCTGGTCGATTTGACCGGCGACGAAATCTGGACCCTGCTGGAAGAGAACCTTGAGCACACCTACGCGCGCGATCCCTACGGGCAGAAGGGCGGTTATGTCAAGCGCGCGCTCGGCCTGACCGCGATCATCAAGATCGAAAACCCACCCGGCACGCGCCTCCAGGAGTTGTTTATCGAAGGCCAGCCGGTGGACCGCGCCGCGACCTATACCGCGACATTTGTCACCACGCAGGGCGTCCCGCCGAAATTCGGGACGAACCGGCGCGACCTGAGCTTGCGGGCCGTCGATGCGCTGGCGGCGTATCTCGCCAGCGCGCCGGAAATCGCCGCGCCCCTGCGCGAGACGTTCGTCGTGGTGTAAAGCGGCGCAGGCCCGCGCGCGGAGGCGCACACTCCGGCGCGGGCGACAGAGTGGTGAGGAGCGCCAATCATGTCCAGGACCGTCACATTACAGCAACGCCTCGACGAGATGACGGCGCCGGCGGCGGACGCGCTGGTCGAAGTGGTTGATGGCGACGAGCGTAAGCTGCGCTGCCTGTCGTGCGGGCACCGGTGCCTGATCAAAGACGGGCGGCGCGGTATCTGCAAAATTCGCTATAACGAAGGCGGGACGCTGCGCGTGCCGCGTGGCTACGTCGGCGCGCTCCAGGTCGACCCGGTCGAGAAGAAGCCGTTTTTCCACGTCACGCCGGGCGCCAACGTGCTCAGCTTCGGGATGCTTGGCTGCGACTTTCGGTGTAGCTACTGCCAGAACTGGGATATTTCTCAGACCCTGCGCGACGACGCCGCCGGACGTGACTATATCCCGATCAGCGCCGGGGAGCTGGTCGAGCTAGGGCGGCGCTACCGGGCGCGCGGCATGGCGAGCACCTACAACGAGCCGCTGATCACGTCCGAGTGGGCGGTAGAGGTCTTCAAACTGGCCCGCGCCGCCGGGATGCTGACGATGTACGTTTCCAACGGCAACGGGACGCGCGAAGTGATCGACTTCCTTACGCCGTGGATCGACGCCTATAAGATCGACCTGAAGACCATGCAGGACCGCCACTACCGGCGCGAGCTGGGCGGCGTGCTGCAAAACGTGCTCGACACGATTCGCTGGGTCCGCGAGGCGGGTATCTGGCTCGAGGTGCTGACGCTGATCGTGCCGGGCTTCAACGACAGCAGCGACGAGCTGTACGACGCGGCGCGCTACATCGCCAGCGTCTCGCCGGATATCCCCTGGCACGTGACCGCCTTTCACCCGGACTATAAGATGATGAACGTGCCGCCGACGACGGCGGCGACGCTCGTCCGCGCGGCGGAGATCGGCGCGGAGGCCGGGCTGCGCTATGTCTACGCGGGCAATCTGCCGGGCAACTGCGGCGAGTGGGAAGATACGCGCTGCCCGACGTGTAACACAACCTTGATCGGACGCTCCGGCTATATGATCACCGGCAATCCGCTGGCCGAAACTGGCGGGCGCTGCCCGAAGTGCGGCACGGCGATTCCGGGCATCTGGCAGTGAGCGCGACACCTATCACCTACCGGATGCACGCAGGGACCGATGACTTGCCATGAGCCGATCCATCACCCCGCGCTACAAGCTCATGCTGTTTTATGATCTGAAGCCGGGAGATCAGCACGCCTATTATCATTTCGTCATGAACGATTTTGTGCCGGCGGCCCAGGGGATGGGCTTGCATATCGCGCAGGTTTATCACACGCTGTGGGGCGACTGCCCGCTGCGCCAGGCGGAATTCGTGGCGGAGGACCTGGGCACGATCCAGGCGGTGCTGGCGAGCGAGCGCTGGCAATCGCTGGAAAACGAGCTGTTGCAGCACGCGGCCAACTACCGGCGCAAGATCGTCCCGTTCAAGCCAGGGTTTCAGATTTAGCGATCAGCAATTAGCGGAGCGGATAGTCTTTCGTTACGGACTAATCGCTCAACAAATGCGTGTCGATTAGTCTCGTCGCCGGGCCGGGGCGATTGCTCAGAACCGAGTGCACGCCTTCGAGCGCGCGCAGTTGTTCGGCGAGCGCGCCCGCGTCCGCGCCCTGGCACAGCACGTGGACATTAGCCCCGGCGTCGATGGTGAAATAAGCGGGCAGACCCTCAGCCCGCCAGGCGCGCACCGCGTGCATGATCCGCACTGTCGCGGGCGACCAGTAGAGCACGCTGGGGCGCGAGGTCAGCGCGACGGCGTGCATCCGAATCGCTTCCTGTTCGGTTTCTTCGCCGAACGTCTCGAAATCGCGCTCCAGAATCGCGCGGCGCACGACTGGCAAGCCGCGCTCGGCGGCGGCGAGACGCGCCGCGCCGAATGGGCTGGCGTCGACCAGCTCCTGCCCCTTGCTCGACCCGACCTCCTTGTGCGCCGTCTCGACGATGGCGATCAGGTCGCGCAGGTCCCAGTGCTCCGGCGGGGCGATCATCTCGGCGTAAGACGTTTCGCTGCTCTCGCCCGCGTGCCACTCGACGAACCCGGCCGGAATCGAGCGGCAGGCCGAGCCGGAGCCAAGCCGCGCCAGAATCGACAGCTCCCGATCGCTCAGATCGAGTCCGGCGGCGGCGCAAGCGGCGGCGGTCAGCGCGGCGAAGGCCGAGGCCGAGGAAGCGATCCCGGTGCCCATCGGGAACGAGTTGCGCGAGACAACCCGCGCCCGTATGTCGATCCCGGCCCGCGCGCGAACGCGATCCAGATGCTCGGAGACGCGGCGCGCGGCTTTCTCCGTAGTCTCTACATCGAGAATAGTGACCTGGTCGGCGTCGAGCGCGGGGTCGAAAATCACCGTCGTCGTGGTTGTCGCGCCATCGAGGTTCATCGAGATCGAGCCGTTGAGCGGCAGGCGCAGGGCGTGGTCGCGGCGGCCCCAGTATTTGATGAAGGCGATATTGGCGCAGCTTCGGGCGGTGGCGGCCCAGGGGGTGGGTGACGTCACGGCGGGGCGCTCCCGCTTTCAAGGCGCGCGCCCGGCGCATGCGGCGCGCTGCGCACGATCAGACCTCCGGCTTCAACCAGCGCAGCTTCGATTGCGGCGCGCTTGCCATCCGGCGCCAGCGCGATGACGCAATCTCCCCCGCCCGCGCCGCTGAGCTTGGCCCCATAGGCGCCCGCTTCGCGCGCGGCGAAGACCAGGCGGGCGGTCGCGTCCGTATCGACGCCGAGCGCGTGCGCCAGCCCGTGCTGCATGTCCATCAGCTCGCCCAGGCGCGGCCAGTCGCTATCCTCCAGAGCGCAGCGCGCATCTTTGACGATGTGCGCCATCACGTCGAACACGCCGTTCACGGAATCCGGCCACCGCTCCAGGCGCTCGGCGACGCGCCGCACATAGGTTGGCGTGTCGGCCTTGACGCCGCTGTAGGCGACGACGAGCGGCATATTCACCGTGTTAAGGGGCAGAATCTGGCGCGGGCGCGCGTTGTCGTAGAACAGCGTCCCGCCGTAAATCGCGGTCGCCAGGTCAAAGCCGGAGCCAAGCTGCTGCACGCGGCGCACAGCGTCCAGCCCCAGCGCGAATAGCTCGTCCGGCTCCAGCGCCAGGTCGAACAGCCGGGTCAGCCCTAGCAGCATCGCCGCAACGGTCGCCGACGAACTGCCGAGACCGTAGGTGCTCGGAAAATCGCTGCGCGTCGAGATCACCAGCCCGCGCGGCAGGCCGTACCGCTCGCGGAACACGGCGAGCGTGCTCTCGATGAAGCGCGTGCCGGGCGCGAGCGCCTGCCCGCCCGCGAAGGCCGCCGACACGCGCCCACGGCTGCCGTCCACGCCGACATCCGGCGCGAAGACGGTGAAGCTGTCGTCGTCCGGCTCGGTCAGTTGCAGGGTCAGGTGCAGGCGCGCGTCCATCGCCGTCACCAGGCAGGGGCGCTGATAGACGACGGCGTGCTCGCCCAGCAGCATCAGCTTGCCGGGAGCCGAGACGCGGATCTGGGTCAGTGGAGATGCGCTCAAGGTCCCTTCCTCAGTAGGTGCGCCGGGAAGTTTAGATCGTTTGGCGGCGGGCGGCAATTAATCTTCCGTGAGTGACGCGGAAACTCTTCTCGAATGGCTTGCTCCGACGCGGGCGGAACCGGCATCGGCGCGGCGATGCTTGTGGCGCGGCGGCGCGGCGTGTGCCAAACTGTAGACGCTCGCGCCGTACCCACCCCGAAAGGATGCGCCGATGGCCTCCCCTTCGTATGATGCGATCATCGCGCCGATCGTGGCCGCGATCGACGCCGAAATGCGCGCGATCCGCGCCGAGCAGCGGCCGGTCGCCCCGCTGCTGTGGGCTATCGTTGATCACCAGTTCGGCTGGGATCTGCCCGCCGAGGCGGCGGACGAAGCGCGTCGCGTTGGCGGCAAGAAAATCCGCCCGTTGCTGATGGCGCTGGTCGCGCAGGCGGTAGGCGGGGACTACCGGCCGGTGCTCCCGGCGGCGGCGGCGCTGGAGATGCTGCACAACTTTACGCTGATTCACGATGACGTGATGGATCGCTCGGCCGAGCGCCGCCATCGCCCGGCAGTCTGGACGCGCTGGGGCACCGCGCAGGCGATCAACGCCGGGGACGGGCTGTACGCCCTGTCGAACATCGCCGTCACGCGGCTGCTGCGCGGCGGCGTCCCGGCGCACAAGGTCGTGCGGGCCGCGCAAGTGCTGTCCCAGGCGTGCCTGTGGACCTGCGAGGGACAGGTGCTCGACATCGACTTCGAGACGCGCGAGGACGTGTCGCCGGACGAATATCTGACCATGATCGCGCACAAATCGGGCACGCTGATCGAGGCGGCGGCGCAGATCGGCGCGCTGATCAGCACCGACGACGAGGCTGTAATCGCGGCCTATGCTGAGTTCGCGCGCAGCCTGGGCGTCGCGTTCCAGATCCGCGACGACGCGCTGGGAATCTGGGGTCAGGAAGCGCTGACCGGCAAATCGGCCACCAGCGATCTGCGCGACAAAAAGAAATCGTACCCGGTGCTGGTCGCTTTCGCGCGGGCCGCCCCAAACGACCGCGTTATGCTGCAGTCGCTCTACGCCCGCGAGGCGCTCGACGACGAAGCGATCACGGCGGTGCTGGACATCCTGGCGCGGGTCGACGCCGCCGGGGAGACTGAGCGCGTCGCGCAGGCGCACTACGAGCGCGCGCTGGCGGCGCTGGACCGCACCGGCATCCACAACGCGACGCAGGACATCATTCGACGGCTGGCGGAGTTTCTGATCCGCCGGGTGTATTGAGAGCAGCCAGAAGCAGCGCAAAGCAGCAGTTATGTGAACTATCGAAAGTAATTGGCTCATGCGCTGCGCGCGTTTTACCTCACCCCC
>DAOKYY010000058.1:0-19725 GCA_035325905.1 Aggregatilineaceae bacterium
CTTCGGTGGGTTCCTCGGTGGCAGCTTCGGTTGCTTCTTCAGCTGGGGTTTCACTCTCGACGGCAGGCGCCGCCGAGCCGCCGCGCAGGGCCAGCAGGTTTTCGCCGACTGTAGTCTTCTCGTTCACGCACCAGCCATCGCCCCGCTCGTCCATCCAGACCACGATCCGGGTCTTGTCCTTTTCCTGAAGCTTGATCTCGCGCCCGACATCCTCCGGGCCGTAGGTGAACGCGCCGGTGACAATTGTTTCTTCCTGGCGCCCGCCCTTGCCGACATCATACTTCAGGTCCCAATCGCGAACGTTGTTCTGGCTGAAATAGGCCGCCAGCTCGCCCGTGCGCCCCTGGAACGACTCGCACGCGATCTGCTGCGCTGCGCCGGCGTCGCCGCCCAACAGGGCCTCGACATAATCTTTCGCTTCTTCCGGCGGCTCGCTGCTGCACCCCATCAGGAGCAGCGGCACAGCTAACAGCGCCAGCAATACCAGACCAAACGGCTTCTTCATAACGCTTTCTCCTGATGCGGGCCACAGCGGCGCGGCCCGCCTTGCCTGAAAACCGGTTCAGCACGCGACAGATGATACAGCCTTGTGACCGGTGGCGCAATAGCGCGCCCCGCCTTAGCGCCCTTCGGCGGCGCGGTCGGGGACCGCCGTCAGGCGCTCCTGCAAGCGATCGGCCAGCGGGTCGTGCAGAATGGCGTACAGGCGGCGCGCTTCGGCGTAAGAGCGCCGCGCGGCCTCAAAGTCGCCGCTATCCTGCGCCAGATCGCCCTGCACGGCGGCGATGTCGGCCAGCCCTTTCTTGTAGTCCATGCGCCGGGCGATCGCCAGAGCTTCGTCCAACAGCGGGCGAGCCTGCTCGGCGCGCGCCGTCCGCCGATAGAGCGCCGCCAGCCGGGCCAGCGTGCGGACCAGGTTCTCGCGGTCGCCGCTGGCGCGGCTTTTTTCCAGCGCGGACGTGTACAATGTCTCCGCTTCGCCGGCGCGGTCCAGCGCCTCGAAGGTCGCGCCGGTGTCGCTCTGGAAGATCGCCTGCCAGCGCCCGTCGCCGAGCGCGTTGGCGGCGGCGAGGGCCTGCTTGTGCAGCGTGCGCGCCGTGTCGTAATCGGCGAGCTGGTAATACGTGCGGGCCAGGTTGTTGGTCTGCACCGCGATCATCAGCGTGTCGTCCAGCGCGCGGCTGATCTTCAGCGCGTCCTCCAGCTTGTTGATCGCGCTGCGTGGCTGGCCGGTCAGGGAATAGAACCAGCCGAGATTGCCCAGGCGCAGGCTCTCGGCGCGCAGATCGCCGCTGTTGCGCGCGATCTCGATCGATTCCTCGTAAAACGCTTTGGCCGTGTCCACGTCGCCGAGGTCAGTGTAGAGCGTCGCCGCGTTGGACAGCACCAGGCCGCGCGTCGGCGGGTGGTTGAAGCTGTTGAGCAGCAGCAGCGCCCGCTCGTACTCGCCGAGCGCGCCCTTGAAATCGCCGCTCTCGCGGCGCGCGCTGGCGATATCGCAGCGCAGGCGCGCTTCCTGGACCGGGTCGTCGCCGCCAAGCAGGTCGAGCGCCGCCTGCCAGTGCTCCAGCGCCTGCGCGCGATCGCGCTGCTCGTTCGCCAAGTTGCCGAGCAGGTGCAGCGCGCTGGCCTGCCGCCCGGTGTCGCCCGCCTCCCGCGCGATCGCCAGCGCCTGCCCGGTGGTTGCGCGGGCGCGCTCGACGTTGCGTTGTCGCGTGGCGATGTTGCCGAGCGCCAGCAGAATCTGAACCTGCTCGCTGCGGTCGTCCAGCGTGCCGTTCTCGTAGAAGGTGAGCGCCTCGGCCAGCAGGCTCTCGGCGCGTGACCAGTCGCCGGTGGTGTGCGCTGCCATGCCGAGGCGGGTCAGGGCGTTGGCTTCCAGCGCGGCGTTATCGGCGCTGCGCGCCTGGGCCAGCGCCCGCGTGGCATATTCCTCGGCCTGCGCGCTGTTGCCGCTGAGCTGGTAGGCGAGGCTGAGATCGAGCGCGCTGTTCATAAAGAACTCGGCTGGCTGGTTGCCGAGGCGCAACGCCAGGTTCTCCGCCGACTGGTAATACTCGATGGCGAGCGGGTAGTTGTGGTTCTCCATTTCCAGCCCGGCGAGCGCGCGTAGCCAGCGGAGGTGCTGCTCGCTTTGCCCGGTCTGCTGCGCGGACCGGACCGCCTGGTTCAGCAGCCGGTGCGCGAACGCACGGTCGCCCGTGGCGAGCGCGGTCTCAGCTTGCAGCCCCAGGATGCGGGCGGCGATCGGGTTTTGTGCCCCCTGCGGCAGGACCGTCATCGCCTCTTTGAGCAGATGCTGGGCGTAGCTGGGGTTGTCCTGGTTGAGATAGTCCTTGGCGAGGTTCTCAAGCGTCAGCGCCAGCACGCCTGGCTCGCCGATCCGCCGCGCTTCGTCCAGCGCCTGCTGGTGATAGGTCTGCGCCGCGCCCCATTCTTCCTGCTGGGCGAAGAACGAGCCGAGATTGTTCAGCGCGCGGGTCATGGCGCGGCGGTCGCCGAGCTTGCGCGCGACGGCCAGCGCCTCGTCGAGGACTGGGCGCGCCGCCTCGAAATCGCGCCGGGCGACGTAGGTCGCGCCGATCCCGCTCAAGAAATGTTCCTCGCTGCGGGCGTCCCCGCGCGAGCGCGCGCGTTCCAGCCCGCGCTGGTAGGTTTCGAGCGCCGTGTCGTAATAGCCCTGTTCCAGCGCGGTGGCCGCCGTTTCGAGCAGCTCGTTGACTGCCTGCTGCTCCGGTGCGACCGCCGGGGGTTGGCGGCGCCTCTGATCCTCGCCGAACAGGTGCTTCCAGAGCTTCTGCATCCGGTTTCCTTTGTCGTAAACCCGTGCGATTTCAAGCGCTCGCTACAACAGCCGCATCAGCAGCGGGACCAGCATCTCGCGCTCGCTGAGGCCGCCATGCCGGCTGGCCGAAGCCAGCGGCCCCTGGCGCTTCTCGCTCAGCCCGGCGCCTTCCCGCGCGATGACGGCCAGATCGCCCAGGCGCGCGCCCGCTTCCCGGTGGGGCGGGTCCGGCCCGAACAGGCCCGCCGCCTGCGCTTCCTCCGGGCACACCGCCGCGAAGCGATCTGGCATGGTCTGGCGCAGATAATCGATCACCCCGGCGCGGTAGCCCTCGCGCAGATACAGGTAGCGAAACCGCGTCTCGCCGCCGGGGCCGCAGCGCAGCGCCTCGGCCAGCGGCGGATGGTCCTGAATACTCACGTAATCGGTGATCGGGCTGTGCCCATGATCGGCGACCAGCGCAAACAGCGTGCGCCCGTCGGCTACCCCGCCGGCATCCAGCACGGCGCGCAGGTCCGCGAGCTGCCGCCCGATCTCGGCCAATGCTTGTTCGGTTGCCGCGCCGTACAGGTGCGCCACGGCGTCCACCGCGCTCCAATAGACGTTGATGAAGCACCGCTCGCGGCGTGTCTCGCGCAGCAGCTCGCGCAGGTTGATCCACAGATCGGTATAGCCGATGTGGCGGACCACGTGCTGCACCCCGCGATGCATCACCCGCGACAGGCCGGAGCCGAGCAGGTCCTTTTGCAGCAGCAGGTGGCTGGGAATGCGGCGCTCGGCCAGCGCCTCGCCGAGCGTCTTCAGCGGCAGCAGCGCGCCGAAATCCAGCCCCCACTCTTCGAGCACGTCAGCGCGGTGCCGCCCGCAGACTGGCCGGTAGTGCAGCATGCTCGCCAGCGTGCCGAACTCCCGCAGGAACAACTGCGTGCCGACCAGCCCGGTCGCGATGGGGCTGCTGCCAGTCCAGATCGCGGGCAGGGCGGCGGCAGTTGTGCTGGGCGCGACCGAGGTCAGCGGGACGAGCATCCCGCCCGCCGTTAGATCGGCGACGGTCTGCGCAAGCGCCGGATCGCCCGCGATCAGCTCTTGCAGCAGACGCCAGCCGAGGCCGTCGCTGATGAACAGCACCACGCGCTTGACCCGGCCCCAATACGGCTCCCACAGCGCGCCGTCGAGCGGCGCCGACCCCAGCCACCCGCCCGACGGCCTGCCGTCCAGCAAGCGCACGACCGTATGCGCCAGGTTGCGAATCGAAAGCCCGTCATAATAGGGAAAAACGATCTCGCTGGCCCAGGGCGTCTCGATCTCAAGCAGCTTCCGCTCCAGGATGCGGCGTTCGAGGCTGCTGGCGAGCGCGTCGGGCATGCGTTCTCCTCTCAGGGGCGGCGGCGCGGCGTTGCGGCTCATTATACCGCATCCCCGCGCCCGCCGTGAAGTGAACTCCGGGCAGCAAAACGGGGGCGGTGTGCTCCGCCCCCGCTGAACCGGTTGGGTAGAACCTCTACCGGCGCTCTGCGGCTCGCTTATGGGTAGATGCCGCGCGTGCGGGTCGCCTCGCCGACGCGCTTGATCGCGGTGATCTGCGCGGCGGTGCGCATATCGACGTTGTAACGCTCGCGGGTGGTGATCACTTCATCGTATGCCTTGATCAGCACGCGGCGAAGCTGGCGGTTGACCTCTTCCACGTCCCAGAAGAACGACTGAAGGCCCTGGACCCACTCGAAGTACGAGACGGTCACGCCGCCCGCGTTCGCCAGGATGTCCGGGATGATCTCGATCCCCTTGTCGTTGAGGATGTCGTCGGCTTCGGGCGTGGTCGGGCCGTTGGCGCCTTCGACAATCATGCTGGCTTTCACGTTAGCGGCGTTGGCCTCGGTGAGCTGGTTTTCGAGCGCGCAGGGCGCCAGCACGTCGCATTCGAGCGCGAGCAGCTCGGCGTTGGTGATCGGGTCGGCCTCGGTGTAGCCTTCCAGCAGGCGATGGCGGTGCTTGGCGGTGTGCGCCAGCACGTCGTCGATGTCCAGCCCGTTCTCGTTGTAGTAGCCGCCGGTGACGTCGCTGATCGCGATGATCTTGTAGCCGAGGTCATAGGCGTGCTTGGCGGCCCAGGTGCCGACGTTGCCGAAGCCCTGGATCACGACGCTGATCTTGGACGGATCGTCCTGCCCGCGACGGCGCAGCGCCTCGTCCATGCAGATGATCACGCCGCGCCCGGTGGCCTCGGTGCGGCCCTGGCTGCCGCCGATGTTGATCGGCTTGCCGGTGACGACTGCCGGGACCGAATACCCGACCGTCATGCTGTAGGTATCCATGATCCAGGCCATCGTCTGCGAGTTGGTGCCCATGTCGGGCGCCGGGATGTCGCTGTGCGGGCTGATGATGATGCTGATCTCGGCGGCGTAGCGCCGGGTCAGGCGCTCCAGCTCGGCCTGGCTCATGGAGTACGGATCGCAGATTACGCCGCCTTTCGCCCCGCCGTAGGGCAGGTTGACCAGCGCGCATTTCCAGGTCATCCACATCGCCAGCGCGCGCACCTCGTCGAGATCGACGTTCGGCGCATAGCGGATGCCGCCCTTCGACGGCCCCAGCACGGTGTTGTGATGCACGCGGTAGCCGCTAAAAATGTTGATGTCGCCGTTATCCATCCGCACCGGGAAATTGACTGACAGCTCGCGCTTGGGAAAGCGCAGGAAACTCTTGATACCGGCCGGCAAGTCTAAGTACGCAACAGCACGATCATATTGTCGTAGCGCGACTTGATAGGCGTTGATGTGCTCGGTTGCTTCAGCCTGAACAGACATGCGTGTGAGGTCTCCTTACTCGATTGAATGTGTAGAAATAATCTTGAAAGCGCTAAGAAAGGCGCAACCCCTTTTCTCGGTGTGCTATCCTCCCTGAAAAACCCTTCTTGTTGCGTAATTACCCAGAGTATACACCACTCAAAGCGCACGTGAACAATGGTTGAAGCACACGAAAGACGGCGCGAAAATGCACATCCGCACCGCTCCCGGCCCCGCTAACCAGTTCCGCCCGGCTGCGCTGGCTCGATGCCCGGCATAACTGTGAAGCGCAGCACTGAGTGGGTTTCGTCGTCCACCCGCACTTCGACCTGCCACTCGCCGGCGGCCCAGCCGGTGACGCCCTGCGCTTCCCAGTCCAGGCCGAGCAGCGCCTCGCCCACGGTCGCGTCCGCCTCAATCGGGTCGGTCGCGATCTGCGTGCCATCCGGGCCGGAAAACACCGCTTGCAGCGTCAGCGCGCGGCTGTGGGCGTTCAGCTGGACGACCACATTCAGGTCGTCGCTCGCCTGAAACTGCGTCGTGCGCGCCAGCTCGCCGGGATCGGTCGCGTCGCCGGACGCCGTGTAGACGTCCTTCACCGGCGCCGTCCCGCACGCCGCCAGCGCCAGCGCGAGCAGGAGCATGCCCAACCTGAGGACCGTCCGGTTCATGCGCGCGCCTCCTTGCGACCTACCGCGTTCATCGCCGTCGTGCCGTTTCGCCTACTATACACGCTCACAGCCCTTTTCGCGCGCTCAGGGCAGGTCGATCGGCGTGGGCGTCCCGGTCGCCGGGGAAGGCGTGATGTACGGCGCGATCGCGGTCGCGGTCATGATCACCGCCTGCGTCTGCGTCGCGTAGATGGCGGCGCTGGTCGCCGCCATATCGACCGGCTCGGCCAGCACTTCGACGCCCCACATGTACGGCCGGACGACTTCGATCCAGGTCTGGCCCGGCTTGAGGTGGATCGACTCCTCGCCGCCGGGATAGGTGATCCACAGGCCGGTCCGCCCCTGGGTGTGCCACCACGTCCCCTCGTACCACAGGCCGTCGCGGAAGACATACGCGTCGCCGCTGCCCCACAGGTACGTTTCGATCACGGTGCTGCCGGTTTCGCTCTCGTAGATATCCGGGCGATCGACATGCTCGGCGGCCAGCACGACAATATTATCCGCCGCGAGCTGCTTGCCGGTCACGGCGTCGACATGCGGCAGGCTCGAATTCCAGCGGTAGTAACGCCCGTCGGCGGGGTTGTACTGCCAGCGCGTGTCCTGACGCTTGTTGTACGAGCCGATGAAAATATCCATCGCCGGGGCGCCGCCGGGGTCCGGCGTGTCGCTGAAAGCGAAGCCTCGCCCTGGCAAGCCCTCATTCACCTGCCGCTCCTCGGCCACTTCCCACATCTGGTACGTGTTGCCGAAGAGCGTGTGCTCGTAGGCTTTGCCTTCCTGCGGATAGCGGCAGAACGGCGGGCAGTTGACGCCGAGATGCGGCGAGAGCGCCCGCCATTTCCAGTCCGAGTCGAGAATGTACTGGCGGATCCACTCGTTCGAGCCGCTGTACGCCAGCAGCCCGTCGAACATCGGGACTAATTCCAGATCGAGCAAGCGCGCGCTGCGGATGCTGCCGACGAAATCCGTGCCCTGGCTGCGGTAGATCGCCGCGAAGCGCGTCACGCCGCCTTCGACTTCATACTCGAAGACAATATCGGCCTTGTCCAGCCCGCTCTGCGGCCGCACGACTTCGGGGAAGTTCGACACCTTGACGATCAGGTTGCGGCGCTTGGCGGCTTCGGCGTTGGGGTAGGGCAGGCCGGTCAGCGGGTTGAAGTTTTCGGGATACTCGTTCGGGCCGACCGTCGTCGGCGTCGGGCTGGGCGTCGCGGTCGGCGTGCTGGTCGAGGTGCCGGTGGGAGATGGCGAGGGCGTCGCGGACGGGCGCGGGGTGTTGGTCGGCGGGATCGTCGCACGCGGCGTGTTGGTTGGCAGCGGCGTCGCCTGCGCCAGGCCGCTCGCTTCCGAGCGTGGCGCGTTCCAGGCCAGGGCCGCGACCAGCGCAGTCACCAGCGCCCCGACGATCAGGCTTCCAAGCAGCAGACGTCGCATCATCCCGTTCCTCAATCCTGGGCGGTCCACCTACCGTTCATCCGGGTCCGGCGCATCAGTATACCGCCGTGATCGGGCGCTGCCTACCCCGGAAACGTGGCGAAAGGTAGCTCCAGGCAGCAAAAAACAGCCAAACGCAGCCCAAAGCTGTTTCTGGCTGTTTCTGGCTGTTCCGCGCTGTTCTTTGCTGTTCTCAGCCGCCTTTGGCTGCTGTTAGCTGCTCCTGGCTGCTCTGCAACTCGACCAGCAGCACGGTCACGCCGCGAAAGGCGCGCATCTCGACCACCTGATCGCGCGCGTCCGCCAGCCAGTCGCCAGTCGCGCTCAGCCCGCGCTTGAACGGGTCGAAGGCGGGCATCGTCCCCTGGCGGTGCACGTCTTCGATCGGGTTGCGATACAGCACCCACACGCGGCGCGGCTCTAGCGTCGCCGCCTGCTCGCTGGCCGGAACGTCCAGCGCGGCCAGCGGGGTGACATGGGCGCCCGGCTGCACCCCGTCGTGCTCGAAGTAGCGCTCGAACGCCTCGCGCGCGTTCTCGCGCTCGGCCACGATCATGTCGCCGGGCTGCCAGCGCGCCTCGACGTAATCCGCCGCCGCGTGCCAGTCGGCCCGCGTGTAATCGCCGGTGTGGAACGAGAACAGCACGGTGTAGACGGAGGTCGCTACCACGATCGCGAGCGCGCCCAGGCGCAGCCAGCGCGGCCACTGCGCGAAGCCGTGCAGCATCAGGAGCAGCACCGCCGGCAGCGCCATCATGAAATAGCGGTCCACGTAGAACGAGACCAGCGTCGCCGAGATGGTGTACGTCACGGCCAGCGATAGCCCAGCCAGCAGCAGCCAGAACAGGTTCTCGCGCTCGTCCCACCACGCCGTGACCACGGCCAGCCCGCCCGACAGCAACCCAAGCGTGACCAGCATCACGCCCGGCGTCAAAAACCACTTCCAGACGCCGTTGTAGCCGAGCGTCATGTTCCACAGCGTCAGCAGCAGGTCACGCGGCGCGGGCACGGGAACCCATTCCGGCCCGACCGCGATCGTTTGCTGCGAGAGCAGCGCCAGCCAGATCAGCGCCGGAGCGACCGCGATCGCCTGGGCGACGGCCCACCGCTTGAGCAGGGCCAGGTCACGGCGCGCGAAAATCGCCAGCAAGATGACCTGCGTCAGCGGCAACGCGAACAGCGTGTAGTGCGTGATGTAGGCGAGCAAGCTGGCGAGCGTAAACGCCAGCCACAATCGCCGCGTGCGGCTGCCGCGCAGGATCAGCAGGAAGCTGGCCGAGATGGTCAGCGCCAGGACAAACACCAGCGCGTAGGGGCGCGCTGTGCGCGAGAGCAGCACGTGATAGGGGTTGACCGACAGGAGCAGCCCGGCCGCCAGCGCGAGATCGTAGCTGCCATACAGCCGCAGCACCGCCACCATCAGCAGCGCGATCCCGACCAGGCCCAGCAGCGCCGACGGCAGCCGCAGCAGCATATCGCTGTCGGCGGGCAGCAGGCGCAGCGACATGAAATACAGCGGCGTCTGGTTGCCCGCGCTGAACAGCGAGTCCAGCGAGGCTTCCAGCGTGGACTGGGCGCGGATCGCGGTCAGGACCTCGTCGGTCCACAGGCTCGCGCTGCCCAAATTCCACATGCGTAGCAGCAGGCCGACCAGCAGAATCGCCAGCACGCGCCCGAAGAAGAACTGCGGCCGGGCAGCCGGCATATGCGCCGTGCGGCCCCATTCTCGCGCGCGAAGCCGCGCGCTGGCCGCGGTCTGATTGACGCCAATCAGGTAGTCCGGGTGCATTCCCTTGTCCTTTTGCTTCGGATGCGACGGTGCGCGCGACCCCGCCGCACCCGCATCTCACCCGTTCGGCGATCCCTGTGTTCGCAAAGTCTTGCCTTCGACCTGTAGTAAGTTACCCAATCATATTTGAACGTATTTGCATTATACTCTACGTTGTGGCCGGTCTTCGAGTTGTGCGCTGGCCCTGTTTGCGGTGCTGTTTCCGGCGCCGGCCGGCCCCTGACGTGCTGCGAGGTGCGTTCCGAATGCCTGGGAGAGCAAGTATACACGTATGAATGAATACCTGGTGGTTTTCGTCACGGCGTCCGGTGAAGACGAGGCGCGGCGGCTGGCGCGCGCTCTGCTCGAAAGCCGGCTGGCGGCGTGCGTCAACCTCGTGCCGGTCGAGTCGATGTATTGGTGGCAGGACGCGATCCACGAGGCGCGCGAGACGTTGCTGATCATCAAGACGGGCGCGGCAACCTTTGACGCGCTGATGGACGCCGTCAAGCGCGCGCACAGCTACGAGACGCCTGAGATTATCGGCCTGCCGGTTGTCGCCGGCTCGCCGGAGTATTTGCAGTGGATACGCCATGAAATCACCCGCTGACCTGACCGGCTATCGGATGTTGCTGTCGTTCGCGCACCCGGACGACGAGTCGTTCGGCATGGGCGGCGCGATCGCGTATTACGCCCGGCGCGGCGTCGCCATTAGCCTGATCTGCTCGACCAATGGGGATGTCGGCACGGTTGATCCGGAGCTGCTGGCAGGCTACCAGTCGATTGGAGAGCTGCGGCTCAAGGAGCTGCGCTGCGCCGCCGAGCAGCTGGGTATTCAGGAAATCATCACCTACGGCTATCGCGACAGCGGCATGATGGGATCGCCCGAAAACGACGACCCGGCGTGCCTGTGGCAGGCCGGCGAGGACGCGGTCACGGGGCGGATCGTGCGCGACATCCGCCGCCTGCGCCCGCATGTGGTCGTGACGTTCGACCCCTACGGCGGCTACGGCCACCCCGATCATATCACCATGCACCGGGCGACAACGCGCGCTTTTCACGCCGCCGCCGATCCGGCCCAGTACCCTGAGCACGCCGCCGAAGGGCTGGCCCCGCACCGGCCGGCCAAGCTGTACTACACTACCTTTCCGTCGCTGCCGCTGCGCGCGATGGTCTGGTCGGCGCGGCTGCGCGGCCAGGACCCGCGCAGGATGGGGACCAATAAGGACCTCGACCTGCAAGCGGCGCTCGACAAGCTGCTGCCAAGCACCACGCGGCTGAACGTGGCGCCTTACCAGGCCGCCTGGGATGCCGCGACGAGCTGTCACGCGTCGCAGCAGAACCCGCGCCAGATGCAGAGTATTGTCGCGCGGCTTAGCCGCCTGCTGTTCCGCCACCAGGACTTCACGCGCGCCTTCCCGCCGCCGAACGGACGCGAGCCGCGCGAGCGCGATCTCTTCGCGGGGGTTCCGCTGGGCTAGCCGCCTGCCACCAGCAGCGGTCCCTCTCCAAACGCGGTATCATCGCGCGGCAGAGAGAGATCAGGAGAGCCGAGCAGACGTCATGGCCTATGCGCTCACCCGCGAACAGGTGCAGCAAGTCGTTCAGAACACAGTGCTCGTGATGCTGGCGCGCTCCGATTTGCTGCCCGACTGGCGCGCCAACCTGGGCGATCTGATCCAGCAGATGCGCGCGGCGGCGCTCGACGACGAGGCGATTTTCCTGGCGGCTGTGCTGGCGCTGCTGGACCGCCCGACAGACACCCTGCCAACCGGGACGCAGTACGACCAGGCGTGGCAGGCCATCGTGACCGGCTTGCAGACCGGGTCGCTGCCCTCGGCGCGCGAGGAGACGGTCACGCTGGACCGGCTGCTCGGCTCGGTGGTGCAGGCGATCTCCGCCGTGCAGTCGCACGCTCCTGACCAGCGCCAGGCGGTCTACGACGAGCTGCTGCACATCAAGACGGCGGCGCTTGAGGCGGAGGTTCCAGAGCTGGTCGTCTGGATCGACGACGCGCTTGACGTGCTGGATGGCGCGGCGCCAACTGAGCGCGCCCACCACCACGCGGGCGTATACGGTGTGTACTGGCAAACGTTGATTGACAACAGCCCCTCGTCCTAGCCGGCGCGCCGTCGCGCAGTATCGCCGGAGCCATCGAGCACAGGGAGCCGTCAGATGCGTAAAATCCTTCTGGTTCTGCTCGGATTGCCGGTTCTCATGGTTGGCGCCACGCTGCTGTGGACGGCGCGCGGCCCAGTCCCTAAGTACGAGATCACGACCGGCAGCGGGCTTGAAGCGCCTGCGCCGGTCGCCGTGGAAGCTCCTGAAGCAGCGCCGGAAGACGCGTCTGAAGATGCGCTGCTGGAGGAGCCTTCGGGCGGGGGCACGACAACGTTCGCCGCGCCGCCCTTTGGGGGCGCAAACGCGGCTGCGGCCCCTGGCGGGCAGGCCGCGCCCGGCGAGAGCATCCCGCTGACCAGCGACCTCGTGCTGGACGAGGCGGCGCCGATCCTGATCGAGCCGCTCGACCCGCTGGAAGCGAGAGCCGAGGCCGAGGAGAGCCGGGGCGGGCCGGTCGTCCCTGCGCCGGTGGAGCAGCGCGTGGTCGAGATGGAGTGGCCCTCGCAGTTCCGCGTTGGCGGCAGCGGGACGGTGCGCGTCAAGCTCAAGATGCTGGACGACGGCTCGGCCCAGCCGATCGCGGAAATCGCGGGCAACGAGATCGCCGCCACGCCGATCCTGATCGCCGACCGCTACGACACACACCATGCGCAGCTCACCGCGACGATCTCCGCGCCCAATTTCGAAATCGAGGCGCTGGCCCCCGCGACGCAGACGATGGAGCGCGGCGGCGAGGCGCAGTGGCTGTGGACGCTGTCCGCCGACAGCAGCGGGCGCGGCGTGATCGCGGTCGGCATCACGCTGACCTGGGTCTCGAAGGATAGCGGGCTGCCTGAGACGACCGTCTCGCTGTGGGGCCAGGCGCTCGAAGCCGAGGTCAACTACGTCTTCGGGTCGATCACCGTCCCGCAGGCGAGCGTCGCCGGGACGGTGCTGGCCGTGGTCGGGTTTGTCGCGCAAATCCCGCTGATCGACGCCGTGTTGGAGGTGATCGGCAAGCTATTTTTCGGCGGCGGGCGGCGGCGCAGCGGCGCGCGGCAGCGCCGCTAGAGGCTGTTATGAACTTTCCAGGCTGGACTAAACGGGAGAAAAAAATCTGGGTCCAGGGGTAGGGGCGCAGCTTGCTGCGCCCCTACGAGAAAAACAGACCGGATGCCCGGTTGAACCCGGGTAAAGTGCATATAGCAGGCTCTAGCAACGCCAGACTGTATCGGTGAAACTGCCCCAGGGCGAGGAACATATGCCCCCTGACGATCTAACGCCAACTACCCCGGCGGAGCTAAGCCGCGACATCAAGCTGCTCGGCGGGCTGCTGGGCGTGATCATCCGCGAGCAGCACGGCGACGCGGCCTTTGAGGCGGTCGAGCAGGTCCGCGCGGCGGCCAAAGCGCGTCGGGCAGGCGAGCCGGGCGCCGCCGAAGCCATGCAGCGCCTGATCGACGCGCAGGACCTTTCGACGTACCGCGTTCTGATCAAAGCCTTCACCAACTACTTCCAGCTGACCAACATCGCGGAAGATCAGCAGCGCATCCGCGTCCTGCGCGAGCGCGAGAGGGCGGGCGTGCTCGACGAGTCTATCGGCGGCGCGGTGCGCGAGCTTCAGGCGGCGGGCGTCTCGGCAGACGAGATGCGCGCCATCCTGAACCGCATCTCGATCCGGCTGGTGATGACGGCGCACCCGTCCGAGGCCAAGCGCCAGGAAGTGCTGGTCAAGCTGCGTCACATCGCCGAGACGCTGGCGCTGCGTGATCGCATCCGGCTGGTGCCGCGCGAGGAGGATACCCTGCGCGATACGCTGGCCGAGACGATTGAGGAGCTGTGGCAGACCCGCCCGACGCGCACCGTCCGCGCCACGCTGGAAGACGAAGTGGAGTCGGGAATCTACTTCATCACCGCCGTGATTATGGACTCCGCCGTCGACCTGTACGATGACCTGCGCCGGGCGCTGCAAGACGCCTATCCGGGCGAGGACTGGGGCGAGCTGCCGCTCATTCTGCATTACGCCTCGTGGATCGGCGGCGACCGCGACGGCAACCCGAACGTCACGCCAGAGGTCACGCTGGAGACGCTGCGCACGCTGCGCGAGGCGGCGCGCGCCGTCTACCTGCGCGCGCTGGACAGCCTGTCCGAGCACCTGACGCAGTCGGTGGACGAGGCGCCGGTCGATCCGGCCCTGGCTCCGCCGGACGACGGCTCGCCTGGCGTCAACGAGGTCTACCGCGCCCGGCTGCGCGCCATCGCGGACCGGCTGGCCGCCGGCGGGTACCGCTCCGGCGACGATCTGCTGGCCGACCTGCGCCCGCTGGCGGACAGTCTGCGCGCCAACCACGGCGAGCGCGCCGCGAACGGGGCGCTGCGGCGGCTGATCGAGAAGGTGCGTCTGTTCGGGCTGCACCTCGTCCCGCTCGACGTGCGCGAGGACGCGCGCCTGCACCGCGCCGCGCTGGACGAGATTTTCCGCGCTTACGGGCTGTGCGACAGCTACCAGGATGCTTCGGAAGAGGAGCGCCAGGCGCTGCTGGCGCGTGAGATCGCCAACCCGCGCCCGCTGTTCCCGCCGGAGCCGGAGTATTCCGATACGACGAACATGGTGATCGCGACGTGGCGCATGATCGCCGAGGCGCACCGCCATTATGGGCCGCGTGTGATCGGCACCGCCATCGCCAGCTTCAGCACCGAGCCGAGCGACGTGCTGGCGCTGCTGCTGTTCGCCCGCGAGGTCCGCGTGGACGGCGCGCTCGATCTCGTCCCGCTGTTCGAGACGATTGAAGACCTTCAGAACGCGCCGCGCGTGATGGCGGCGCTCTATGCGCACCCGGTCTATCAGGCGCACCTGGCGGCGCGCGGGCAGGTCCAGCGCGTGATGCTCGGCTATTCGGATAGCAGCAAGGACGGCGGCTATCTGGCGTCCAACTGGGGCCTGTACGTCGCGCAGCGGCAGCTGGCGCGCGTCAGCCAAGATCACGGCGTGCTGCTGGAGCTGTTTCACGGGCGCGGCGGCAGCATCGGGCGCGGCGGCGGCCCGACCAACCGCGCCATTCGCGCGCAGTCGCCGCTGGCGATGCAGGGCCGGATCAGCATCACCGAGCAGGGCGAGGTGATCGCCTACCGCTACAGCAACGCGGCGATCGCGCGGCGGCACCTGCACCAGATCGTGCACGCCGTGCTCAGCGAGCTGGGCCGGTCGAGCTACACCGAGTCGCAGCCCGATTGGCGCGCCGCGATGGAGCAGCTGGCCGAGGCGGGCGAAGACGCCTACCGCGCCTTCGTCTACGAGATGCCCGGCTTCTTCGACTACTGGCACCAGGCCACGCCAATCGACGAGCTGGCGATGATGCCAATCGGCTCGCGCCCGGCCAAGCGTGGCGCGGGCGGCTTCACGCAGATTCGCGCCATCCCCTGGGTCTTCTCGTGGATGCAGAGCCGCGCCATCATTCCCAGCTGGTACGGCGTCGGCAGCGCGTTCGAGGCGTTCTGCGAGGGCTGCCTGCCGGAGTCTGCGGAGGGCGGCGGGCTAGCCTTGCTGCGCGACATGTACCGGCGCTGGCCGTTCTTCCGGGCGCTGGTCAAGAATGTGGAGCTGGACCTCGTCAAGGCGGACATGGGCATCGCGGAGCTGTACGCCTCGCTGGTGACGGACGAGGCGCTGCGCGAGCGCGTGTTTGCGCGTATCCGCGACGAGCACGCCCTCGCCTGCGCGTGGATCGCGCGCATCACCGAGCAGGAGGCGCTGCTCGGCGATACGCCGGTGATCAAGCTCTCGATTGAGCGGCGCAACCCGTATGTGGACCCGCTGAATTTCATCCAGGTCGCGCTGCTGCGGCGGCTGCGCGCTCTCTCGCCCGATGACCCGGCCTACAACGACGTGCTCGACGCGGTGCTGATCACGGTCAACGGCATCGCGGCGGGGATGAAGAACACCGGCTAAGAGCAGCGGTTAGCTATTAGCTAAAGGCTAACCGCCAATCGCCAATCGCTCTTAAGGAGGCACACATTGAAGATACGCACCAGCAACCTGCGCCTCGGATCGCTCGTCGCGCTGCCGGTTGTGCTCGCCGTGCTGCTGGCGGCCTGCGGGCAGGACGAGCGGGAGCCTACGCCCGCGCCGCCTACCCACACCGTCGCCGCGCTCGACGCGCCGGGTGACGCCCCGGCCGGGGACGCCGCGCTGGAGGTGGGCGATCCCGCGCCCGACTTCACGCTGCCGACCGCGAACGGCGGCGCCGTCTCGCTGGCCGACTACAAGGGTCAGCAGCCGGTCTTGCTCTATTTCCACATGGCGGATGGCTGACCGCCCTGCAACCAGCAGATCGTCGATCTGCAAAATGACCCGGATCTTCAGGCGCTCGACGTGGCGCTCGTCAGCATCTCGACCGACCCCGCCGAGCAGCAAACTCCCATCATCGAGCAATACGGCGTGACCGTGCCGATGGCGGTGGACGCCAACGGCGATGTGACCGCGCGGTACGATGTCCTGAAATGGGCGCTGCCCAACGGCGAGCCGGGGCACACCTTCGTCCTGGTGAACCGCGAGGGCGAGGTCGCCTGGATCCGCGACTACGGCGCGCCGGACCTGCCGACCCGCACGATGTATGTCGAGGTGCCGGAGCTTGTCGAGCAGATCCGCGCCGCCCTGCCGCAGTAGACGCGGCCAGTACAGGCTAAACCTGCCGGGGCCGTGGAATGCGCGCGGCCCCGGCAGGCGGCGGAGCCGGGTGGGCGCATTCGCACTTCCCCCGCGCGGGTGCTAGAATTCAGGCCAGAACGTGCGCCTCAGGCACGATATTTTTGCTTAAGACACGGCTCGAATGGAGTTCTCATGGACGACTTTCTGTTTCGCGGCGATCTGGCCGACCTCGACCCGGACGTGGCGGCGCTGGTCGATCTCGAAGCCCTGCGCCAGGCCCGCCGCCTGATCCTGATTCCCTCGGAATCGACGGTTCCGGCGGCGGTGCGCCAGGCGCTCGGCTCGGTCTTTCACAACATCTACGCCGAGGGCTATCCCAGCCCGGACTGGCACGCGTTCGATCAGTCGCAGATTCTGGATGCGGATATGCGGCTGGCCGAGTACCGGCGCTATTCCGACGCCCGTTACTACAAGGGCACCGAGTTCGCGGACCTGATCGAGAGCCTGGCGCGGCGGCGCGCAGCGGAGCTGTTCGCTAACGGCTCGGCTGCGGCGGAAGACCTGTGGGTCAACGTCCAGCCGCTCAGCGGCGCGCCCGCCAACAACGCGGTGTTCAGCGCGCTGATCCAGCCGGGCGACACGATCATGGGGATGGACCTGCTGCACGGCGGCCATCTGACGCACGGCAGCCCGGTCAACCGCAGCGGGATGCTTTACAACGTCGTCAGCTACGGCGTCGATTCGCAAACCGAGCTGCTCGACTACGACCGCATCCGCCAGCTTGCGCTGGACCACCGGCCCAAGATCATTATCGCGGGCTACACCTCGTATCCGCTCGCGCCGGATTGGGCGGCGTTCCGCGCCATCGCGGACGAGGCGGGCGCGGTGCTGCTGGCTGACATCTCGCATGTGTCTGGGCTGGTGGTCGCGGGCGCGTTCCCCTCGCCGATCGGCTTCGCGCATGTGATCAGCTTCACCACGCACAAGACGATGGCCGGGCCGCGCGGCGCCGTGCTGATCACCGCCGATCCGAAGCTGGCGCGCAAGCTCGACCGGGCGGTCTTCCCCGGCGAGCAGGGCGGGCCGCACATGAACGCGATCGCCGGGATGGCGGTCGCCTTCAAGCTGGCGGCGACCGAGCAGTTTCACGCGCTCCAGCGCCAGACGGTCGCCAACGCGCGGCGGCTCGCCGCCCGGCTGGCGGAGCGCGGGCTGCGCATCCCGCATGGGGGGACCGACTCGCACCTGCTGCTGGTGGACTGCAAATCGATCGTGGGCGAAGATGGGACGGCGCTCAGCGGCGACATGGCGGCGCGCATCCTCGACCTGGCGGGCATCGTCTGCAACCGCAACACCATCCCCGGCGACGCGTCGGCGTTTGGCGCGTCGGGCATCCGCCTGGGGACGCCCTGGGTCACGCAGCGTGGCTTCCGCGAGGCGGAGATCGACCAGCTGGGCGACCTGATCGCGGACGTGCTGCACGCCTGCCGCCCGTTCAGCTATCTCGCCAGCGGCGGCAAGGATACGCCGCGCGCCAAGATCGGCTTCGAGACGCTCTCCGCCGTGCGCGAGGCGGTCGACCGGCTGGCGGCGAGCGCCGGGATCGACTACGAGGTGCCGGACCTGGCCGCCTATCCGAAAGAACGGGACGCCGCGATCGAGCACTTTAACCTGACGCCCGGCGACGACGAGCCGGACGGCTGGCGCACGATTGACATCTACGGCGAAAACGCGCCCGCCTTCCTGGACGTGGCGCTGACCAGCGACGTGCTGGCGCTCGGCGTGGACGAGTACCAGCTTACGCGCGTGCTCGGTCCCGACGGGGCGCTGCTGGCGAACGGCGTGCTCCACCGCCTGAACCCGGACGCCTATCACCTGCATGTCGATCGCGGGCTGGGCCGCGTCAGCCGCTGGCTGCGCGCGCTGTCCGATGGCTTCGTGGACTTTGACCCGCAGGATGTGACGGCGAAGGCGCCGGGGCCGGTCAGCGTTAGCCCGCTGGCCGCCGAGCCGGACATGAGCGCCTACGAAGGCAACTTTGACGACGCGCTGGCCGGGATCGACCCGCGCAAGGCGTACTTTGTCGGCGCGCGGGCGCGCGGCCCGCTGACCAGCGAGGTCAAGCCGGTCTTCACGTGGGAAGAACCAGCCGACCCGCCGCTCAAGCGCACCTCACTCTACGAGTTGCACAAAGAGCTGGGCGCCAATATGGTCCCCTTCGCGGGCTACGATATGCCGGTGTGGTACACCTCGGTCAGCGCCGAGCACGGCGCGACGCGCACCGGCGCCGGACTGTTCGACGTGTCGCACATGGGCGTCTTCGACTTTCGCGGGCCGGGCGCGGAGCCGTTCCTCAACGCGCTGACGACCAACGACGTCACGGCGCTGGAGCCGGGGCACGCGCACTACAACTATCTGCTCGGCGTGGACGGCGTCCCGATCGATGACATCTTCATCTACCGGCTGGAGCCGGAGTATTTCGTCGTCGTGGTGAATGCCTCCAACAACGATAAAGACTGGGCGTGGATCACCGGGCTGCAAGCGGGTAAGTACGCCATCGACCCGGACCGGCCAGACGCCGCGCTGCCGGGCCGCGACGCGGTCTCGATCCGCGACCTGCGCGACCCGGCGCTTGGCGCGGAGCGGCGGGTAGACATCGCGCTGCAAGGCCCGCTGAGCCGTGACATTCTGCTCGGTCTGTACGGCAGCGCCGAAGATAAAGCGCGGGTCAAGGCGCTGCCCTGGGCCGGCGTGACGCGCGCCAGCCTCGGCGGCTACGACCTGATCGTGGCGCGGACCGGCTACACCGGCGAGCGTGTCGCCTATGAAATCTTCATCGATCCCGATAAAGCGCCGGGGCTGTTCAAGGACTTGGTCGAAGGCGGCGCGACCCCGGTCGGCCTGGCGGCGCGCGATAGCCTGCGGACCGAGGCCGGACTGCCGCTATACGGGCACGAGCTGGCGGGCGATCTGAGCCTCAACCCCGCCGACGCCGGCTTCGGCAGCTACGCCAAGCTCTGGAAGCCGTTCTTTATCGGCAAGGCCGCGTTTGTGGCCCACGAGCGCGAGCGCGACGCCGTCGTGACTCGCTTCCGGCTGGACAGCAAGGGAATGCGCGCGCCGCACCCCGGCGATCCGCTGATCGACAGCCGGGGGCGCGTGGTGGGCCGCGTCACATCGTGCAGCATCGACACCGAGGGCTATTCGCTCGGCCAGGCGCTGATCAAGCTGACCCACGCCGGCGAAGGCACGCCGCTGCTGGTCTACGCCGGGGCGGACCGCACCGCTTTCAAGAAGCCGCTGGGCGAGCTAGCAATTGGCGACAAGACGGTCGTCCCCGCGCCGGTGACGGTGCTGAGCCGCTTCCCGGCGCGCAAGAAGTAGGCGCGACGAACAGGGCGCTTTGCCTCTCGCTCAAGAAAAGCAGCCCCGGCTTGATCAGGCCGGGGCTGTTGTTGGCTGTCGATCTGCCAGGAATGATTAGCCGAGGAAAGGGACGCCGGGGTCCTCGGTCGTCAGGAGCGGCGGCTCCGTCGGCG
>DAOKYY010000058.1:19825-22658 GCA_035325905.1 Aggregatilineaceae bacterium
GTGCTGGTCGGCCGTGGTGTGTTGGTTGGCGGGATGGGCGTATTGGTCGGCGGCACCGGCGTGTTGGTCGCGGTTGGACGCGGGCGCGGCGTGGGCGGCTGGATCAGGAACGTTGGCGCGGACGGCGTGCTGGTCGCCGTTGGGACGCGCGTGCGCGTGGGCGCCTGCGTCGGCGGCCGGTAGTGCACCGGCGGCGCGACGGCGTTCGGCACCGTCAGGCACCCGCCGGTCGCGATCGTGTCGTGCTGCGCGATCCAGGCGTATTCCACGTCGCGCAGCTCGATGCGCCACCACATCGACTGGTTGGCGTCGTCCTTTGACCAGCCGAGCGCGGTACCGCCCGCGCCTGCGCCGATCAGGCCGATGATGCCCCGGTCTTCGCCGGGGCCGACGCGCAGGCGCACGCCGCTGCGCGTCGCGATGACGGTGCACGCCGACACCGACACGCTATTCTGATGGTCCGCCGGGTATTGCCAGACCGGATAGAAATCCGCCGCGCCGTCCGCCGTGACGCGGAACTCCTGCCGATTTAGCAGGTCAAGCAGGTAGATTTCGCGGTTTCCGTCCCGATCCGAGCTAAAGGCGATCCAGTTGCCGTCTGGCGACCAGGCGGGATCGAGGTCGTCGGCGGGGTCGTCGGTCAGGCGGTCGAGGCGGTCGCTTAATAGCTCGCGCCGGTAAATGTTCGCGTTCCCGTCGCGCCGCGACACGTAAGCGATCCAGTTGCCGTCGGGCGACCAGGCAGGCTGCGTCGCGCCGGCCGGGTCCTCGGTCAGCCGGACGATTTCCTGGTTGGCGTCCATCACGTAGATGTCAAACACGCCTTCGCGATCCGAGGCAAACGCCAGGCGCGTGCCATCGGGCGACCACGCGGGCGAGCGGTCGGTGGCGGCGTGGCGGGTAAGCCGGCGCACCGAGCCGCCTTCGGCGTCCATGACGTAAATTTCGGGGTTCCCGTCGCGGTCGGAGACGAACGCCAGCCAGCGGCCGTCCGGCGACCAGGCCGGCTCATAATCCGCCGCGTCGTCTTCTGTCAGGCGATACAGCGCGCCGGTGGCGCTTTCCAGCGCGAAAATCTCGCGGTTGCCCTCGCGCATCGAGACAAACGCGATCCGGTTCCCATCCGGCGACCAGGCCGGGTCGCTTTCCGCGGCCTGCTCGGCTGTCACGCGCTCCAGCGGCGAGCCATCCAGCTCCATCCGGTATAGCTCGGAGTTGCCGTCGCGCTCAGAGACAAAGGCGAGCTGGCCGCCTCCGCCGCCCACAGCGGTCGCAACGCTCGCGGCGGCCACTGCCAGCCAGTCCGGCTGCGAGGTAGGCGTCGGCGGGGGAGGGGTCGGGCTGGGCGGCGGCAGCGTGTCCGTCGGGACCGGCGTATCGGTGAGCCGGGCGGTCGGCTCCGGCGTGTTCGACGGCGTTGGCGTCGGCGTGGGCGTCTCGGTCGGCGGGTGAAGCGCAAGCTCGGTTGCCGTGAGCAGCGCCGCGGGAAGCTCGGTCTCGGTCGGCGTGGCCGAAGGCGTGGCCGTATCCGTCGGCGTCGGCGTGCTGGACGGGCGCAGCGCGACGATCGTTTGCTGGAGCGCGGTCGCGCTCATGATCGCGTTGACCTGCACCGGGTTCACAGGCGTATCGACCGGACCGCTTGGGGTATCGGCATTGTCGCCCAGGCGGGTCAGCGCCAGCAACCCGAACAGCCCGACAATCCCAAGCGTCGCGACCCCGGCCAGCGGGCGGCGGAAGAACGGACGGCGCGGCGCTTCCGCCGGGCGGTATACTTCCTCGCCGCCGGTGTCGTGAAACTCGCGCTCATCGGTATCGTGGTTGACCCCGTTTCGGGACGGGGCCGCTACGACGGCGGGCGCTTCTTCGGCGGCTGGCTCGTCGCGCACGCTGGTGTCCGGCTCGCGTAGATCGTCCTCACCGTCCGGCTCGTCCGATCCGGCCAGCGGTGCGTCCGGCATGGTGACGAGCGGTGTCGGGATCGGCGCGCCAAGATCGCCGTTGCCGCCCTCAACCGGCTGGTAGCCGTCGAAGGCGAACAGCGGCTTCTTGAGCAGCGGCCCGACGAAATATCCGGTATACTCGCCCGGATTTTCCACGATCGCTTCGGCGAATGCGCTGGCGAACGCCGAGACGGTCGGGAAGCGGTCGTCGGGGTCTTTCGCCATCGCGTTCGCCAGAACTTCTTCGAGCGCTTCGGGCAGCTCGGGCCGGTAGACGCGCGGCGGGATCGGGTCTTCGTGCAGGTGCTTGTGCATCTGCGCGTAGGCGGTTGGGACTTCGAACGGCAGGTGGCCGGTGACGAGCGTGTACGCCATGCCGCCGAGCGCGTACTGGTCGGTGGCCGGGCCAAGCGCCTCGGCGCGCCACTGTTCGGGCGCCATATAAACGGGCGTCCCAAGAGAGACGCCCGAACGGGTCAGCGTCTCGGTGGTTTCGAGCAGCTTGGCGATGCCGAAGTCCACGATGTAGGCGCTGCCCTGCGTGTCGAACATGACATTGCTGGGCTTGATGTCGCGATGGATGACGCCGCGCGAGTGGGCGTAATCGAGCGCGCTGGCGAGCTGGTCGAGCACGTCGGCGATCTCGCCCAGCGAGGGCAGGGGCGTGTCGGTGTGGACGTGCTGCGCCATGCGCTCGTCGAGCGTGCCGCCTTCGAGCAGGCGCATCACGACGTAATAAGTGCCGCGCTCGGTGCCATAGTCGTAAATGGGGATGATGTGGCGGTGTTCGAGCGAGCCGGCGGTCTCCGCCTCGCGGTGAAAACGCTCCACGTAGTTGACGCGGCGCAGCGTCATGGTCGAGAGCACTTTGATCGCGACCCAGCGCTTCA
>DAOKYY010000059.1:0-22462 GCA_035325905.1 Aggregatilineaceae bacterium
AAAAGCGGCAGCGGCGCGCGGCTTGAAGTCCCCTCTCCGCGCCGGAGAGGGGATTTAGGGGTGAGGTAAACCTTGCCGACCGCCGTATGTGCCCGATCATTTCGAAAGATCACTTAGAGGCGCACACCGCCCGTGGATATGCCTTCATGACCCTTTGGACGCATTATCACACGCCCTCGTCGCTGGACGAGGCGCTCGCGCTGCTTCAGCAGTACGCCGGTCGAGCGCGGGTTATCGGCGGCGGGACCGACCTGTTGCTGGACATCCGCCATGGCACCCTTTCGGCCCCGGACGCGCTGATCGACATCACGACCATCCCAGAACTGGGTGATGTTACCCACGACGGCGATGATTTGCTGCTCGGCGCGGGGGTGACGCACACGCGCATCGTGCAGGACCCGCTGATCGCCGCCCGCGCGACGTGCCTGGTCGAAAGCTGCGGCGTCGTAGGCGGCCCGCAGGTGCGCAACGTCGGCACGCTGGGTGGCAACGTGGCCCACGCGCTACCGGCGGGCGACGGCACCACCTCGCTCGTCGCGCTCGACGCGCAAGCGGAAGCGGTGATCGACGGCGAGCGCCGCTGGCTCCCGATCCGCGAGTTGTTCGTGGGACCGGGCCAGTCGCTACTCGACCCGACGCGCGACGTGCTGATCCGGTTTCGAATTCCCCTCTCGAACGAGCGCGAGGCCAGCGCCTTCAAACGCATCATGCGGCCCCAGGGCGTGGCGCTGCCGATCCTCGGCTGCGCAGCGTGGGTGCGGCTCGACCCGTCCGGCGTGCGGTATGAGGACGCGCGAGTCTGCATCGGACCGGTCGCGCAGGTCCCGGCGCGGGCGGAGGCGGTCGAAGCGGCGCTGCGCGGCCAGCCAGCCGGGGCGAAGACGGTCGAGGCGGCGGTCGAGGCGGCGCGGAACAGCCTGTCGCCGCGCACCAGCAAGTACCGCGCTACTGCCAAATATCGTGAGGAGATGATCGGCGTGCTGCTGCGGCGCGTGCTGCCGCTGGCCGCCGAGCGCGCCCGCACCGGCGAAGCGGTCGCCGAGGGCGTTGGGTTGGAATAGGAGACTTATCGGTATGAGCGTGATCAAGCTGACTGTTAATGGAAAACCCATCGAGAAAGATATCCCTGAATCGCGCACGCTGGCGCATTTCCTGCGCGAAGACCTCGGCCTGACCGGGACGAAGATCGGCTGCGAAGAGGCCGAGTGTGGCATTTGCACCGTGCTGGTCAACGGCGTGCCGGTCGACTCGTGCCTGTATCCCGCGTTCAAAGCGCAGGGCGCGTCGATCACCACGATCGAGGGGCTGGCGCACGGCGAAACGCTTCATCCCTTGCAGCGCGCGTTTGTCGAGCACGGCGCGGTGCAGTGCGGCTTCTGCACGCCCGGCGTGATCATGACCGCCAAGGCGCTGCTCGACGGCAACAGCGACCCGTCCGACCACGATATCAAGGTCGCGCTGAAAGATACCTACTGCCGCTGCACCGGCTACACCAGTATTTTCAATGCGATCCACTCGGCGGCCAGCGAGCTGCGCGGCGAGGGCGCCATCCCCTGGCAGCCGGTCGCCACGGTCGAGCCGCTGAACGCCGTTGGGCAGCCGGTCGCCCCCCAGGAAGCACTCGACAAGGTCACGGGGCGGGCGCGCTTCACCGACGACTACACCTTCCCCGGCATGTTGTACGGGCGCACGCTGCGCGCCGCTTACCCGCACGCGCGGATAATTCGGATCGACACCTCGCAAGCCCGCGCGCTGCCGGGCGTTCGCGCGGTCCTGACGCATGAGGATGTGCCGGGCGACAACATTCACGGGCTGATTTACGACGATTGGCCGGTGCTGGCGGCGGACAAGGTGCGCTACATGGGCGACCCGGTCGCGATTGTGGCGGCGGATGACGCCGAGACCGCCGCGCTGGCGCTCAGCCTGATCGAGGTCGAGTACGAGCCGCTGCCGGTCGTGCACGGGCCGGAGTTCGCCAATACGCCGGAGGCGGCGCTGGTTCACGAGGACTGGCCGGCCGGCAACCTGCTCAAGCACATCCAGGTGCGCCATGGGGATGTCGCCGAGGGCTTCGCCGAGGCGGACGTGGTCATCGAGCGCGAGTACCGCACGCCGACGATCGAGCACATGTTCATGGAGCCGGAATGCGCGATCGGCGTCCCGGCCGGCTACGACGCCGAGCACGCCAAGCTCACAATCTACGTTGGCTCGCAGATTCCGTATGAGGACCGGCGGCAGGCGGCGCGCGCGCTCGGTTTGCCCGAAGACCAGATTCGCGTGCGGGGCGCGCTGATCGGCGGCGGGTTCGGCGGCAAGGAAGACATCGCGGGACAGATTCATGTTGCCATGCTGGCGCAGGCCACCGGGCGCCCGGTCAAGATGCTCTACACGCGCCAGGAATCGCTGCTCTTTCACCCCAAACGCCACGCGACCGTGATCCGCATCAAGACCGGGGCCAGGCGCGACGGCACGCTGATCGCGGTCCAGGCCGAGTTATACGGCGACGGCGGAGCCTACGCCAGCCTGTCGGACAAAGTCATGACCCGCGCCACAACCCACGCCACCGGGCCATACGTCGTGCCGAACGCCAAGATCGACTGCTACGTGATGTACACCAACAACCCGCCGTCGGGCGCGTTCCGAGGGTTCGGCGTCACGCAATCGGCTTTCGCGGTGGAGCAGAACATGGACCTCGTCGCCGAGGCGCTGGGCATGGACCCGATGGAGCTGCGCCGCAAGAACGCGCAGCGCGTCGGCGCGACGACCGCGACCGGCCAGCTTCTGCGCGAGAGCGTTGGGCTGCTGGAGACCATCGAGCGCGTGGACCGCGACATGCGCGGCGGCGCGGCGGGGCCGTTCCGTTGGGGCTGGCGCGAGGGCAACAAAGCATATGGCTGGGGCATCGCTTGCGCGTACAAGAACACCGGTCTCGGCGGCGGCGCAGTCGACCGCGCCGTAGCGGAAGTCGAAGTCTTCGAGGACTCGAAGGCCGAGGTGCGAACGTCCTCGGCGGACATGGGACAGGGTCTGACCGCCGTTCTGGCGCAAGTCACCGCCGAGGAACTGGGCCTGCCGGTAGACCGCGTGCGCGTGCTGCTCTCCGACACGGACCTGACACCGGATGGAGGTCCCACGACCGCCTCGCGCCAGACCTACGTCAGCGGCAACGCCGCCCGTCACGCCGCCGCGACGATGCGCGACGCGCTGCGCGCCGTAGTCGCCGAGCGCCTGAGCGTCCCGCCCGGCGACCTGCGCTTCGAGCAGGGCGCGGTGCGCTACAACGGCTCGTCGGTCGAGCTGGGCCAGGTGGTCCGCTGGATGCGCGAAGATGGGTTGGAGGCGCGCGCCCGCTACCAGTATGACGCCCCAACCACGCAGCCGCTCGGCACGGGGGGCGATATGCATTTCGCCTTCTCGTACGCGACGCAGGCCGCGCTGGTCGAGGTCGACCTGGAGACCGGCGCGGTGCGCGTGCTGAAGATCATCGCCGCCAACGACGTGGGCCGCGCGATCAACCCCCGCACGCTGGAAGGCCAGGTCGAGGGCGGCATCTCGATGGGCCTCGGCAACGCGCTGACCGAGGAATACATCGTCGAGAACGGCGTTCCCTGGAGCAGCCTGTTCGCCCGCTACAAGACGCCGAGCATCAAGCACACGCCGCAGATCGTCTCGCATATCGTGGAGGAGCCAACCGCAGACGGGCCGTTCGGCGCGAAAGGCGTCGGCGAGATTACGTCGATCAACACGACTCCGGCCATCGCCAACGCGGTCTATCACGCCACCGGCACGCGCATCTTCCGCATCCCGATCGACCAGGACGCGCTGCTGCGGGCGATCAGGGCGGGCGAGGCCGAAGTCCATACGACCTG
Organism: Aggregatilineaceae bacterium; assembly: GCA_035325905.1. Taxonomy (GTDB): domain Bacteria; phylum Chloroflexota; class Anaerolineae; order Aggregatilineales; family Aggregatilineaceae; genus DYGX01. The sequence continues at coordinate 3,870 of DAOKYY010000059.1, forward strand.
GCATGATGTAAAGTAAGCAAAAAGCAGCCAGATACAGCTAAAGACAGCGAGAAGCAGCTGAGAACAGCCGGGAGGGATACGCTGTATTTAAGCTGTTTTTTGCTGCTTCTAGCTTTGCACCTATAATGCGCCCGGCAACGTCGCGTCCTGTTTCGGGAATCGATGATGACCACCACACTGGAAGTTGAACCGCTCTCGCTGACCCTGCGCACGCCGTTCACGCTATCCTACGGCACGACGACCGCGCGCGAGAACTTGCTTATCCGGCTGCGCACCGGCGATCAGGTCGCGCTGGGCGAGGCGGCGATCGTCCCGTACTACCACGAGACCGCCGGGCGCGTCACAGCTTATGTAGCAAGCTCGGTCGTGCAGGGCGCGGTCAACCACGACCCGCTGCACCTGGAGGACGCGCTCAACGCGCTGCCGCCCACGCCTTCTTCGTTCGCGCGCGCCGCGCTCGATATCGCCCTGCACGACCGCTGGGGGGCGGCGCTTGGCGAGCCGCTTTGGCGCCTGTGGGGCCTCAACCCGGCGCGCTGCCCGGCCACCTCGTACACGATCGCGATGGACGACGACGAGGCTGCCTACCTTGAGCGGGTCCGGGCGGCCGGGCAGCGGTTCGGCCTGCTTAAGCTCAAGGCGGGCAGCCCGGCCGGGTGGGAGCGCGATTGGCAGCGCATCCAGGCGGCGCGCCAGGTCACGGACGCCGCGCTATGCGTCGACGCCAACAACGGCTGGGACCGCGCGGCGGCGCAGGCGATCATCCCCCGGCTGAGCGAGCTGGGCGTGGTGTTCGTCGAGCAGCCGCTGCCGCGCGACGATCTGGACGGCTGGCGCGAAGTCCGCCGCGTCCTACCCGCCGATCACCCGCCGCTGATCGCCGACGAAGCGGTGCAGGGTGTTGAGAGCGTCGCGCCGCTGGCCGGGCTGGCGGATGGCATCAACATCAAGCTCGCCAAGTGTGGCGGCCTGCGCCCGGCCCGCGACATGATCGCCCTGGCGCGCGCCTTCGGGATGCAGATCATGATCGGCTGCATGGTCGAAAGCTCGGTCGCGGTGACGGCCGCGGCGCACCTCGCTCCGCTGGCCGATTACGCCGACCTCGATGCTAATCTGCTGATTGCCAACGATCCGTTCGCAGGCGTGCTGCTTGAGGGAGACCAACTGATCCTGCCCGACCGGCCAGGGTTGGGAGTAACCGCTCGTGTCGCTGCGTGATCCCCAAAGCGCGGGACTGAACGAGTCGATCCACTACGAAGGCGGCGCGCTGTGGTGCGAGGCCGTGCCGCTCGACGCGCTGGCCGATGAGATCGGCACGCCCGCCTACGTCTACAGCGCGACGCGCCTCCGCGCCAATGTTGCGCGCCTGCAAGCCGCCTTCGCGCCGCTGCACGCCGCGATCCACTATAGCCTCAAGGCGAACGCGAATCTCGCGATCGTGCGCCTGCTGGCGGGCCTCGGCCTGGGCATGGATGCAGTCAGCGGCGGTGAGATCAACCGCGCCCGGCGCGCCGGGGTCGATCCGGCCCGGATCGTCTTCGCGGGCGTCGGCAAGACCCCGGCGGAGCTGGCCTACGCGCTGGACGTGGGCGTCGGCTGGATCAATGTCGAGAGCCATGACGAGCTGCGCCTGCTGGACGGGCTGGCGGCAGAACGGAAAACCCGCCCGCGTGTCGCGCTGCGGCTGAACCCCGGCATCAGCGCGCGCACGCACCCCCACATCGCCACCGGGCATCTCGGCGCCAAGTTCGGCATGCCGCCGGATGTGATCGCGGCAATTCTGGCGCGCCAGGACGCGACGCCGCACGTCGCGATTGAGGGACTGCACGTCCACATTGGCAGCCAGCTTGGCCGTGTTGAGGAAACGGTCGACGCCGTGCGGGAGGCGCAGGCGCTCGCCGCGCCTTATCCCACGCTGCGCACGCTGAACATCGGCGGCGGCTTCCCGGTCGCGTATACCGATGACGAGCATTATCCCGATCCTGCTCAGTTCGCCGCCGCGCTGCGCCCGCTACTGGAGGGCTGGCAGGTCAAGCTGGAGCCGGGCCGCTCGGTAGTGGCTGACGCCGGTCTGCTGCTGGTCAGCGTGCTCTACGTTAAGCGTCAGGGAGGGCACCGCTTCGTCATCACCGACGGCAGCATGACCGAGCTAATCCGCCCGGCGTTGTACGAGGCAGTGCATCCGGTCGCTCCGGTGCGCGCGGCAGCGGCGATTGGCCCCGCGATCGTCGCCGGGCCGGTATGCGAGAGCGCCGACGTGCTGCACCGGGGCGCGGACCTGCCGCCGCTGGCGCCGGGCGACCGGCTGGCGGCGCTGGTCGCCGGAGCTTACGGAATGGTGATGGCGTCCAACTATAACCTGCGCGTGCGTCCGCCGGAAGTGTTGGTCGAGGGCGATGCGTGGCGCGTGGTGCGGCAGCGCGAGTCGTGGGACGACCTGCTTCGGCTCGAAGAAGACGCTTAATTCACCCTGGAAATACAAAGTGCTACGCGTCGATGACCGCGCGCAGGGCGCCGCCGGCGGCCCGCAGCAGCGCGCGCGCTTCGTCCGGGGAGACGCCGCGCCGCGCCACGACAATCGCGGGCTTCACCTCATTGCCTGTCAGAGACAGCAACCGGGCGGCTTCCGCGTCGTCCACCCCGGCGACATGGCTCACGATACGCCGGGCGCGCTCGGCCAGCTTCTGGTTCGTCACCTTGACATCGACCATCAGGTTGCCGTAGACCTTGCCGAGACGCACCATGACCGCCGTGCTGATCATGTTGAGCACCATCTTCTGCGCGGTCCCGGCTTTCAGGCGGGTGGAACCGGCCAGCACCTCCGGCCCGACGACGACCGGGATACCGATTTGCGCGCGGTCAAGCATTGGCGCGGGGTCGTTGCAGGAGACCGCAACCGTCAGCGCGCCGAGCGTGCTAGCGTAATCCAGCGCGCCGAGGACATACGGCGTTCGCCCGCTGGCGGCGATCCCCACGACTGCGTCCAGCGCGCCCGTGCTCACCGCTTGCAGATCGCGCTGCCCATCCTCGTAGCGGTCTTCCGCGCCTTCAACCGCTAGCGTCAGCGCCGGCTCGCCTCCGGCGATCACCCCAACCACCAGCCCTGGATCGACGCTGAAGGTCGGGACGCACTCGACCGCATCCAGCACGCCGAGGCGCCCGCTCGTCCCCGCGCCAACATAAATCAGCCGCCCTCCCGCCCGCAGCCGCTCGACGATGGCCTCCACCGCGCGGGCGATGGCGGGTAGCGCCCTGCGCACCGCCGCCGCGACGGTCGCGTCCTCGTCATTCATCGCGGTCACAATTTCCAGCGCCGAGAACCGGTCAAGCTCGGCAGTGCGCGGGTTGGATTCTTCGGTCAGCATAAGCGAATCAGGTCCTTTGCAGCGTGTCAGGTTTGCGCTTTATGGTTGCGCTTTCAGAGCGTCGCGCGCCAGCAGCGCGGCGCCGATCGCAGGCGAATAGCGGGCTGTCGGCAGAGCCGGCAGGCCAAGCCGGGCGCACAGCGCCTCGCTGAGCGGGTTTGGCGCGCTGAGCAGCCCGCCTGCAAACGCGATCGCGGGCCGCCGCATGGACAGCGCGCGCATCACCGCGCGGGCGGCGTGCGCTAACTCCTGCGCGCCGCGCGCGACAAGCGCCCCTGCCGCCGGATCGCCATCCGCCGCAGCCGCCAGCACAACCTCGGCCAGCCGGGCGATCGCGGGTGTGCGCGGGACGCCGGCCCGGTAAAGCCACGCGATCAGGTCGCGCGCGCCGGAAAGCTCTAGCGCTTCGAGCAGCGCCGCGCTCAGGGCAGTCTGCGGGCCGCGACCATCGGCGGCGCGCACCACGGCGCGCAGGCCCTCCAGCCCCAGCCAATAGCCGCTGCCCTCGTCGCCGAGCAGGTAGCCCCACCCCCCGGCCAGCGCGCTGCGCCCGCGCGCGTTCACGCCGTAGGCGAGACTGCCGGTCCCGGCCAGGATCAGCACGCCGCGCCGCCGTCCGAGCGCCCCGACCAGCGCGATCTCGTAGTCGGCGCTCGGCACCACGCGCGCGCCGGGCGTCACGCCGCTGACCACCTCGCGCAGCCAGCCGGCGGAATGGCTCGCTGCCGCGCCCGCGACGCCGATACCGACCACGGCGACACGCTCATGAGAAACCCCTGCCGCATCGAGCGCCGCGCGCACGGCGTTTTGAATTGTCACGGCGGCGGCAGCCCGCCCGACTGTACCGGGATTGACCGCGCCTCCCTCCGCCTGTCCGAGCAGGGTCAGGTCCGGCGTGGTGACGACGACGCGCACGGCGCTGCCGCCGCCGTCAATCCCGACCAGCGCGCGCGACTCAGTCATGCATCGCACCACGTCCGCCGCAGCAGCGACGCGAAGTTGGCGCCGGGCACGATCTGGCCGAGCACGCTCGCGTGACGCGCCCCGGTCAGCGCCGGATGCGTGCCAGGGCGATTGTGCCAGGTTTCGTGAGCCAGCAGCGCAAACACCAGCGCCTCTTTGTTGTCACTGTCGAGGCCGAGGTCTTCGTGACGCAGCACGGCGGCGGGAGCCAGGCGCTCGCGCAGCAGGCCGACCAGCAGCGGATTGCGCGCCCCGCCGCCGCCGAGGATGACCTCGCCGATCTCCGCCGGAGCGAAGCGCCGGTAGGCGTCCGCGATACTGGCTGCCGTCAGCGTCGCCAGCGTCGCCAGGATGCTCGCGTCGTCCAGGCCGCGCGTGTAGCCCTCGGCCAGCAGGTCCGCCGCCATTTCCGCGCTGAACAGCTCGCGCCCGGTGGTCTTCGGCGGGCGGCGCTCGTAATAGGGGTGCTGCATCAGCTCCGCCAGCCACGCCACGTCGACCGTGCCCTGCGCCGCCAGCGCGCCGTCGCGGTCGTAGTGCTGCGCGCCGTGCGTGATCAGCGTAACGGTGCTGTCCATCAGCGCGTTGCCCGGCCCGGTGTCGAAGGCCAGCGGCGCGCTGAGCGTGTCGTCCAGCGGCGGCAGGAACGTGACGTTGCCGATCCCGCCGATGTTCTGTACCGCGCGCCAACGGCGCGGTGCTCTCAGCAGCAGCCAGTCGGCGTAGCTGGTCAGCGGCGCGCCCTGCCCTCCGGCGGCGATATCACGCGGGCGGAAGTTGGCGACCGTCGTGATCCCGGTGCGCTCGGCGATGACTGCCGCTTCGGTCAGTTGCAGCGTGGCGCTGACCGACCCGTCAGGCTCCACCTGATGCCAGACCGTCTGCCCGTGCGAGCCGATCAGATCGATCTGGTCCGGCGTCCGCCCGGCGCCCGCGATCACGGCCAGCGCCGCCCTGGCGAACTGCTCGCCGAGCGCAGCGTTCAGCGCGCACAACTCGTCCGCCCCCGCCCGGCCCGGCTGCGAAGCGTCCAGGACGCGCGCTTGCAGGCCGTCGGGATACGGATGCGTGATGGCGTGCAGAATCCGCGCTTCCAGCGCCGGCGGCGCCCCCGTAATCTCGCACAGGGCCGCGTCGATGCCATCCGCTGAAGTCCCCGAAATCATGCCAACGACTTTCATGCTCAGTCCACCTCTTCCGCCAGCAAGTCGTGCAGCGCACGACGAAACGCCTCAATGCCCGGCCTGTCGCGGCCCGGATAGACCCGGTTCGTCAGCGCGGCGAGAACCAGCGCGCGCGCCGGGTCAACCCAAAGCGAGGTGCCGGTAAAGCCGAAATGCCCGAACGAGTCCGGGTGAAAACGCTCGCCCACCGAGGAGTTTTCCGCCGCCTTGAGCATCCAGCCCAGCCCGCGACGCGTGCCGTCCGTCTCGGCCTGCTCAATCACGGCCTGGGCGCGCAGTTCGGGCGCGAGCGCCAGCCGGGGATCGCCTTCCAGCCACGCCTGACCCAGCGCCGCGACATCCCGCGCCACGCCGAACAACCCCGCGTGCCCCGCCACACCGCCGACGCCGCAGGCGTTCTCGTCGTGGACCTCGCCCCAACAGCGCCGCCCCCGCCAGTGGGGATCATTTTCGGTCGGCGCGATAATCGCGCGCGCCCGTCCCGCTTGCAGCGGGTTGAACGTGATGGAGGCGAGGCCGAGCGGCGCGCAGACACGCGCCTCAATCGCCGCCGCCAAGCCACCGGAGGCATCCAGGCGCGCCACCGTCTCGCCGAGCAGCATCAGCCCCAGGTCGCTATAACGCACGATGCCGTCGCCCGGCTGGCCGACGAAGGGATAGGCGCACAGCGCGCGCAGCGCCCGCGACCAGCGTTCGGCGCGCGGCACCGGATCGACCTCGCCCGGCGGGCGCGGGGCCGGGCCAGCGGCGCGGTACACGTCACGCCAGGGCGCCAGGCCGGATGTGTGCGTCAACAGCATCCGCAGCGTCACCAGAGCCGGGTCCGCACGCTGGCCGATGGCGTAGGGCGGCGTCGGGAGCCGGACCTTGCTGTGCGGGTCCTGGCCGCCGTCCAGCGCGCGCGGACCGCCCGCGCCGAACTCCGGCACAATGGCGATCAGCGGATCGTCAAGCGCGGCGCGCCCCTCGCTAACCTGGGTCAGAAACGCGGTCGTGGTGAACAGCTTGGACACCGAGGCGAGGTCGAACAACGTCGCCGGGCCGACCGCGCCGGAACTTGCTACCGGGTCGATCCAGCCCCAGCCCCGGTTCAGAATCACCTCGCCGCGATGAACAGCGGTGATCGCCAGCGCAGGGAAGGTCTCGCCCAGGTGCGCGGCGATCAGCGCATTGAGCGCCCGTTCCGTCGCCGGAGCGAGCGCGCTGATCACATCTTCGGCTGCCAGATCGTGCACGCTCGTCATAGGCGCTCTCACGCGTACAGCAGGTACGGCGCACGCTGCCCCTCGAAGGCGCGCGCGTCGTCCAGCCACTCCGCCCCAAAGCGCCCCAGGATCGCCGCTGCGCCCTGCCCTGCTGCGACACCCGCTTCGATCTCCTTGCGCATCCACGGCCCGCCGAGCAGCCGGTCGAAATGGTAGACGCTCTCCGGGTCGGATGGCGGCAGCCAGGCGAACTGGTCGGGATACATCGCCCGAATGGTGATGATCACCCCCAGCCAGGCTTCGAGCGGGCGCCACCGGGCGCGATCGAGGATGTGCACCTGCACGCCCTGGCACTCCTCTCCGGCCCATTTTCCGGCGAGCGGCGCGAAGCGATGCGGGCGGAACCCGGCGCCGAGCGGCGCGCCCCAGCCTTCCGCGTGTAACCGGTCGGCCAGCGCGTCGGCGTCGATCCACGGCGCGCCGACAATCTCAAACGGCAGCGCGGTGCCGCGCCCCTCCGAAAGCGCCGTCCCTTCGACCAGGCACGAACCGGGATAATGCCACAGCGTGCTGAGTTGCGGCATATTCGGCGATGGCGGGACCCACGGCAAGCCGGTGCCGTCCCAGGTCATGGCGCGGCGCCAGCCCTCGCACGCAATCACGTCCAGCGCGGCGGGAGCCGAGTTCCACAGCGCGTTTATCAGCCGCGCCAGCTCGCCGATTGTCAGGCCGTGCCGCACCGGGACCGGAAACCGTCCAACAAGCGAGGCGTGCGACCGCTCCAGCAGCGGCCCCCAGACGACCGCCCCGCCAAGCGGGTTGGGCCGGTCCAGCATCACGACCGGGACGCCATGTTCGCCTGCCGCCTCAAGGACGTGAGTGACCGTCCAGACATAGGTATAGTAGCGCGCGCCGATGTCCTGAAGATCGACTACCAGCGCGTCGAGGTCGCGCAGCATGTCGGCGGTCGGGCGCAGCGTTTCACCGTACAGGCTGTAGACCGGGCAGCCCGCGCGCGCGTCGATTGCGTGCCCAACCTCCGCGCCTTCGGCGGCGGTCCCGGAAAAGCCGTGCTCCGGCCCGAACAGCGCCGCCAGCGTCACGTTCGGCGCCTCCGCGAACAGCCGGTAGGCGCTGCGGAGCGAGCGATCCACCGCGCTTGGATTAGTCAGCAACCCTATCCGCCGCCCGGACAGCGGCGCGAAGTCATCGCGCACCAGCCGGTCAAGTCCGGTCAGCACCGTCATGATCTGCTCCCTTTCGTGTCTCTTTCACATGAGGCGGCGCAGAACATCAGCAGATCACGTCCGGCTGGGGGCTTCCACCAGGTGTAGCTCGGTGTGGAAGCGGTAACGGTCGCCGCGATAGGCCGAGCGGACGTACTCAAACGGCTGGTCGGTGTCGGTGTAGGTGACACGCACAATGCTGAGAATCGGCGTGCCCGGCTTGCACTCCAGCGCCCGTTGCTCGCTCTCAGACGCGACCTGCGCTTCGATAGTCTGGTGGGCATACGTCATGCGCAGCCCGTATTCCTGGCGCAAGACGTGATACAGCGACTCCCGCGCGAAATCGTGGCGCGACAGGATCTCGCGACAGAGCGCGTGCGGGATATGCGAGCTTTCCAGCGCGATCGGCAGGCCATCCGCCAGCCGCACTCGCACCAGCAGCATGATCTCGGTGTTCGCTGGGAGCGACAGCGCGCGGATCACCTGGTCTGGCGCGGGGACAATCGCCGCTTGCAGCACCCGGCTGGAGGCTTGCTGCCCCAACTGGCGCATTTCCTCTGAAAAGCTGCTCAGCGCCTTGAGCGTCTGGTTAATCTTGGGCGGGCAAACGTAGGTGCCCTTGCCGACGCGAGAGTAGATCAGCCCTTCCTGCGCCAGTTCTTTCAGAGCGCGGCTGGCGGTCAAGCGGTTGACGTGGAACTGCTGAGCCAGCTCGCGCTCCGACGGCACGCGCGCGTGCACGCCAATCGCGCCTGTTTGAATGCTGCGGCGCAGGTAGTCCTTAATCTGGACGTAGAGCGGCACCGGCGAGTCGTGCGTCACCATCGCTCCAAACTCTCTGCTCGCTGCCATAAACCGGATGGTTCACGTGCCCATTCGCCCTGATCATCCTGGCACAACGGCGGCTGTTAGGCGGTGAAGCAGGCTGCCTGCTTCTGCCCCCTCGCCGAGCGACAGGTCAGAGACAATTACCCCGTCAAACCCCGACGACAGCGTCGAGTGGATCACGAACGGATTGCCATCGAGCGCGCCGAGATAGAGCATGATATGCCCGCGCATGACGAGCAGCGCGCCCGGCAGCACGCGTTCGATCAGCAGCGCGCGGCGCTCGTCCGCATCCATCGCCTCGGCAAACGACACCACCGGACGGCAGACCGTCGCCTGCTGGCTCCCGTTGCGCGGCAAGCGCAGGCCGCTGACCGCATAAGCGTCGCGCACCAGCCGCGAGCAGTCGCGCCCGAACACCCCGGCGCGCGACCCGCCCCAGGCATACGGCTCGCCAAGCGCGCGAAACGCCTGATTGATCGCGATCTCCGGCGTGCACGGCAGATCGCCTTCCACCGCGCTATCCGGTTCGGAAGGCGCCAGCCCCTCGACGACCGCCAGTGTTCCATCGTTTTCGCGCCGGGGAACGAGCACACGGAATCCTCGCTCCGTGCGCTCTAGCAGCGGCAGGCGCGTGCCCATCTGGGCCAGCCCCGGCTCGCCTTCCGCCACCCCGATCCACGCGCGCGACGCCGTGATCGTCGCCCACGCCTCAGGACGCGCGTAGGCCAGCGCCTGCTCGCGATCGGCCCAGGCCAGATCGGCGCTCGGCACCCAGCCCCAATAGTGTGGCGTCAGGCAGAACTGCCACGCGCCATCCGGCGTGGCCGCGACCGCCGCGACCGGCCAGCCCAGATCAATCGTCGTCTCCTGCAAACGATCGAGCGCGATTTCGCCTGGTTGCGTGGTCACAACACTGCGTGTCGGGAAAGCGCGCACATCCGTCCGCCGCGCCGCCAGGGCAAAGCGGACCTCGACCGGCGCGCCGGATGGCAGGCAGGCCGCGTCCAGCAATCGATCCCAAAAACCCGGCCCAAGCGGCGCGCCCAGGCCGTCGTAGCACGGCGGCGGGAGCGGCTGATACGAAGCCAGCGCCTGCCGGACCAGCGCCGCGTCGAGCGTCTCCGGCAGGTCGAGCACCGGCGGGATACCCAGCGCAGCGTGCACGCGCGCGTTGAACAGGCTGATGGCCTCCGGCGCGACGAAAGGCTGATCCGGCGCGGCGGCGCGATCCAGCCAAAAACGCGCATCGAGCATTCCTTCTGTCACGCCCGGCGGCAGCTCAGCCACGATCCGGCCCATCCTGTCCTTCGCTCCCTGTCTCGTGGCGAACAAACCAGCGGGTCAGAATCACGGTGCCGAGAATCAAGGCGCCTCCCATCGCGGCGCTGCACACGCTGAGCACGAATTCGCCGCTGTCGCGCGGCTGAACGAACGCCATCACCAGGCCGCAGACGCCGAGAAACATGCCGATGCGCAGAAAACCACGCAGCGCCTCAGGATCCAACGACCGGCTCCTCAACCGGGACATGCTCGCGCAGACCCAGCCCCTCGGTCAGCGGCAGGCACGCAACTGACTGCGCGAATCCTTCAGCGCGCTCCAGCGGCGGGACCCTCGCATCGCACAGCCCCGGCACGAAGAACGGGCAGCGCGGGTGAAACGCGCAACCGGGCGGGATATCCGTCAGACGTGGAATGTCTTCGCTGCGCAGCACCATGCGCTGCTTGTTGCGCGTCACTTCCGGGTCCGCTTCGGGAATGGCCGAGATCAGCGCGCGCGTGTAGGGATGCGCCGGATTGGCGATCACATCCGGCGTGGGGCCGATCTCGACAATCCGGCCCAAGTACATCACCGCGATGCGCCCTTCCCAGGCGAAATACTTGGCGAGCGCCAGGTCGTGCGTGATGAACACGATCGCCACGCCCAGCTGATCGCGCAGACCGTGCAGCATCTTCAACAGGCTGACGCGGATGCTGACATCGACCATGCTGACCGCTTCGTCGGCCACGATCAGCTTCGGCTGGACAGTCAGGGCGCGCGCGATGCTGACACGCTGGCGCTGCCCGCCGCTGAGCTGGTGCGGGTACTTGTTCACCAGATCGCCGGGAGGTGTCAGGTCGACCAGCGTCAGCAATTCCCAGATACGCCGGCGCACCCCGCCCCGCCCCTGCGCCATGCGGTGGCGTTTGAGCGGGAACGAGAGAATCTGGCCGACCGTGTGCGACGGGTTAAGCGACGCGAAGGGGTCCTGGTGGATGATTTGCAGCGCGCGCCTCTGTTCGGCTTTGTCCTTACCACGCAGCGCAGAAAGCGGGCGCCCCTTGTAGAGCACCTTGCCCGACGACGGTCCGAGCAGATCGACCATGATGCGGCCGGTGGTCGTCTTGCCGCAGCCGCTCTCGCCGACCAGGCACACGATCTCGTTTTCATGAACGGCCAGGTTGATGTCTTGCAGGACGGGAACGCGCACGCGCCCCTGGCGAAAGGTACGATGCACGCCTTCAAGCGCGATCAACGGTTGGCCGGAAGGATTCTCTGGCATAGCGGTCAGTCCAGGTAATTCGTCGTCTGGCGAACCGGCTCGCTTGCGGCCAGCACGCGCTCGGATTCGAAACAGGCCACGCGGTGGCCGGGAGCATCTTCGATTAAGAGCGGCTGTTCGCGGCGGCAGCGCTCGGTCGCAAACGGGCAGCGCGGGTGGAACTTACAGCCGGACGGCGGCTCGATCAGGTCGGGCGGGCTGCCGGGAATGCTGCTGAGTTCCTGCGCGCCCGCGCTGAGCTTGGGAACCGCCTGCAAGAGGCCGAGCGTGTAGGCGTGGCGCGGGCGATAAAACAGCTCGTTGACCGGGCCGATTTCGACGATCTCGCCGGCGTACATGGTCGCCACTGTGTCCGCCATCTCGGCCGCAATCGAGAGGTCGTGACTGATGAAGATGATACTGAAGCCCATCGCCTCGCGCAGGTCTTTCAGCACTTCCAGGATGGTGCGCTGCGTCAGAATATCGACCGCCGTGGTCGGCTCGTCGAGGATGACGACCTGCGGGTTCAGCAGCACACCGAGCGCCAGCAGAACGCGCTGCCGCATCCCGCCGCTTAGCTCGTGCGGGTAGGCGTTGAAGACGCGCTCCGGGTCGAGGCGGACTTTGCGAAAAAGGTCGAGCATCCGGTTACGGACGCGGGCGCGGTCGTGGCGGCCATGCGCTTCCGCCGTGTCGTACACCATTTCGCGCACGCGGATCACCGGGTTGAGCGAATTCAGCGCGGCCTGGAAGATCATCGCGCACTCGGCCCAGCGGAAGGCGCGCATTTCACGGTCGTTGAGCGCCAGCACGTCGACGACGCTGCCGTCGCGAGCCGTGTACAGAATCTTGCCCTGGTCCACGCGGCCCGTTTTTGGCAGCAGGCGAATGATCCCCAGGTTAAGCGTCGATTTTCCGCAGCCGCTCTCGCCGATCAGCGCCAGCGACTCGCCTTGATGCAGGTCGAACGACACCTGGTTGACCGCTTGAACCCTGCCCCGGTGCGCCAGATAGGTGATCGACACATCCTGCACGCTGAGCACCACACGGGCAGGATCGGGAGACGGCGGCCCCTCGACCGTTACGCGAGCGGGGGTGAAGAGGGCTTGCCTCGTTTCAGACATCGGCGCGTTTCCTACAACCCGGCCCGCAGGCGGGGGTTAAAGACTTCTTCGAGCGAGCGGGTGAACAGCACCAGCGACAGTTGGAACAGCGCCACCGCGACCACGGGCGAGAGCAGCATACTGGCGGCGGAGGACGTAAACAGCGCGCCCTGCGACCGACCCATAAAGATCATGACGCCCCAATCCGGCTCGCTGAACGGCACCATGCCCAGGAAGACCAGGCCGACGATCGCGTACATCGCGCCCTGGATCGAGAAAATCATGTTGATCGAGATGTAGCTGACCATTTGAGGCAGCACCTCGCGCAGCATGATGTGCGGCAGCCCCAGGTCGAGCACGACCGCCGCTTCGACGTAGTCGCGCTCGCGCAGGCTTAGCACCTGGGCACGCACCGCCCGCATCAGGCTCGGCCAGTCCAGCACCGCCAGTAGCAGCGCCAGATAGAACCGGCTTTCGAAGCTGATCAGCCCGGCCAGAACCACCAGCAGCGGGAACTGCGGGATCGTCAGGATAAAGTTCGCGACCGCGGTGAGCGCGCGGTCCAGAAAACCACCCAGCAGCGCCGACAGCGCGCCGAGAACCACGGCAATCACCGTCGTCAGAGCGCCCGCCTGCACCGCGGTCAGTATGAGCGGCCTGCCGCCGTGTACGATATGTGACAGAATATCGCGGCCTTGCCAGTCCAGCCCAAGCGGGAACTCCTTGCTTGGCCCCTGAAACAGGCTGATTGCGCCTGGCTCGCGCCGGTCGTAGTAATGCGGCTTGCCATCATATTCGATCAGCATCGGTCCGAAGATCGTCAGCACGAAAAAGAACGCCAGCCCGATAAAGCCCAGGAACCCGGCCTTGTTGCGCAGCAGGGCGCGGGTCCCGGCGCGGGTCGCCCGCCCCAAGCTGGCGAGGCGGCGCGTGATCATCGCGCCGAAGGTTTCGTCAAAGTCCACGTCTTCAATGCGCGCGCGCGACAGAAAGGGGTCTTCCTTGTCGGTGTAGGTGTACGAGACGACCACCGCGACCGTCAAAATGATCATCGGCAGGCCGCCCCAGATGTTGCACGCGAACCCGCTGAACAGGCACGCCAGGAAGCCGGCGATGCCGGGGCGCAGCGTCCGGTTGCGGATGGCGACCGCGAGCGGCACGAGGCCGCACAGCGCGCCGATGACGAGGCCGGTGGGGCTGGCGACGCTTTGGAAATCCATCGTCAGCGCTCCCTCCCGATGCGCACGCGCGGGTCCAGCACGCCGTAAAGGACATCGGCCAGCATGTTCGCCACGACGACTGAGATCGCGATGACCAGGAACACCCCCTGCATCGACGTGTAGTCGCGCGCGACAATCGCCGTCGTTAAGAACTTACCCAGGCCCCGGTAGCGGTAAATATCCTCGATGATCACGCTGCCGCCGACGACAAAGCCGATGCTGATCGCCAGCCGGGTGACGAGCGGCAGCATCGCGTTTCGACCCACATAAGCCGTCAGGACGCGCCGCTGGGGCAAGCCGCGCGCATGCGCGACGGTGACGTATTCCTCGCCCAGCGTCGAGAGCGTGCTGCTTTTCATCGTGAGAATCCAGCCGCCAACGGTCGCGGCGACATACGTCAGCACCGGCAGGATCGCGTGGCTCAGCACGCTGCCGATGTACTCCAGCGTGAATCCTGGCTCGATCGTGGGATCGACCCGGCCGAGCGTGTCGGCCACGCTGAACACATGAAGCTGCACGCCGAGAATCAGAATGATCAGCAGGGCGATGATGTAATTCGGGATGCCAAACAGAATCGAGGCGAGCGCAGTCACCACGTTGTCGAACACGCCGCCACGCCAGTAAGCCATCGCCATCCCGACGAAAATGCCGATCGTGAAGCTGATCAGCAGGCCCAGGCCCACGCTGAATAGCGTCCAGGGGAGGTATTGCAGAATCTGATCCAGGACGGGCGTGCCCGTCGAGGTGATCGACTTGCCCAGGTCCAGCCGGATCAGCCTGGCGAGATATTCGAGATACTGCTCGATGACCGGCTGGTCTGGATCAAACTCGAACAGCGCCGCAGCCTTGCTGCGCGCCTCCTCATACGACAGTTGCTCTTCACGGATCAGGCGCTCGGTCTCGATCTGAACCGGGTTGGAGGGCATCTGGCGGATCAGGATAAAGGTAAACGTCATGACAGCCCAGACCGTGAAAAAACCCTGGAGGACGGTCTGCGCAGTATAGCTGGTCAGGGCGTGCCGGATGGCGCGCCACCGGGCCGCTGGCCGCGACAGCGTAACCTGCGCGCCAGGCGGGGCAACCGGAGGTGCTGAAGTAATTTCCATGGATGCGTATTCCCGAATACTCGCCGCCGCGCAGCATTTTGCCTGGCGATTGAGCGCGCCGGATGCCAGGCCGTGTGCCGCGCGGGACTGCCGGGAAAGCCGGGCGGGGGTAGCCCCGCCCGGCTTATCCCTCATGACGTCAAAGTCTGTTACGCTTCAGGACCTGGGCTGAGGACGCCCTTCATCACCAGGTAGGTGATGTAGTTATCCGCTGCGCCGCCGCCATTGAGCCAGATCGGATCGTCGTCGGCAGGCGCGCCGCTGACCAGGTTCTCGTTGAGCGGGTTGTTGGTCAGCGCCATGCTCAGCGGGATCACCGGCAGCAGATCATTCCAGATCTTGACCGCCTTGGCGATCGCAGGCCGCTGCGCTTCTGGATCGAGACCGGCGCCCGTTTCGGCGATCAGCGCGGTGTAATCGATCTGCTCGCCGTTCCACTCGAATTCCATCGGGAAGTTCAGGCCCGTCTGGCCTTCAGGCAGCCCGGTGTAGTTCCAGTCGCGTACGGTCCCGTTGAGCTGGGCGCTGGGGAATGGTGAAGACGTGCCCCAGCTACGGACCGACAGGGTAAAGTTGCCGTTCTTGATATCCTCGTCGACCTGCTGCCACTGAACCGCGCGACCCGTGATGTCGAAGCCGAACTCGTTCAGCTGCTCGACGGCGTGCTGCGCGGCAGCGCCGTAGTCCGCCCACTCGGCCTGGAAGATGTACTCCGCGGCGACCGGGTTGCCCTGGTCATCGATCCATTTGCCGTTCGCATCGCGCGTGAAGCCGATGCTCAGCAGCAGCTCTTCCGCAGCTTCGGGGTTAAGCTCGTAGGTGTTCAGCGCAGCCTTGTCCTCGTCGGACATCCAGATATCAACCAGCGTGTCGGCCATTCCGGCCATGTAGTGCACCGGCTGGGCGCTGAGGCCCTTGGTCAGGAAGGCGCTCTCTTCGCGATCGATGACCATGGCCATCGCCTTGCGCACTTCAGGCCGGCTGAAGGGATACTTGTCGTGATTGATGTACACGCTCGCCCCGTACAGATAGGGCGCGCGCAGAATACGCAGCCCGGCGTCCTGCATCGCCTGGTCAGTAGCAGGCGGGAAGCCGTGCGTCGCGTAGCTCACCTGTCCGTCCAGCACAAGCGGGGTGATGGCTTCGGTCTCGCCGTACCAGATCTTGACTTCGCCGAAGTTGACCGACTCGGAGAAGATGCTGTTCGGCTGCCAGTGCAGCGTCATGAAGCTGTCGCCCACGTCGTCCAGCGTGAAGTTGAAGGGGCCGCTGGCGAGAATGGCCTCAGGCCGGAACTCGGTGATCTCGGTCTGAAGGGCCTTCCACGCGTCGCTGTCCACTGCCTCGCCGCTGGCGTACAGATCGAGCGCCTTCTGCGCGAGATCGCCATAGGTCTCCATGCTGCGAACAGTCGTCCGCAGAATGAGATGGCGGGCGTAAAGCGACGGATTGGCAAGCGTGAAGCGAACCGTGTAGTCGTCGACCTTCTCGACGTCGCCGATGTAGTTGAAGTCGCCCCACTTCATGATGCGGCCAATGGCATAGGTGCCGACCAGATCGTCGGCGGTAATCGGCGTGCCGTTGCTCCAGGTCGCGTCCTGGCGCAGGCGGACGACAAACGCTTCATCGCCTTCGAACTCCCAGCTTTCGGCCAGCCAGGGTTCGTAGTCGGCCTGCGCGGCCAGATAGTAGGCCAGCGGCAGTTCGACCCAGCGGTAGTACAGCCCGATGCCCGCGCCAACCGCCGGCCCACCGGCGCCGAAGGTGTTGAGGTGCCCGTCTGGCGGAATTGGATACGGCCAGGCGGCGTAGAAGGTCCCCACCGGTGCGGCTTGCTGCTGTCCGAACACCGGGGCGACGCCGGTCAGCACCAGCGCCAAAACGATCAGAAGGGTAATACGTCGCATCTTTTCCTCCACTGACTTCTATAGACTTATTTTCGATTCAGGCGCGATGATGATGCGCCCTCTTCACGATGTTAAAAGATGACACCGGAGTGTCACCGCGCCCGCGTATCACAGCGCGTGGCGCACAGGGACCGGCAGGCGGCCCGACGGCGTGAAGCGGCCCAGCAGCGCGTCGATCGCCGCTTGCAGGGACGGAGTGCCGTCACCGCACGTGCATAGGATCGCGTCAGCGCCGGTCAGCGCCTCGATGTCGTACGGATTGCGCAGGCAAAGCAAAACACTTTTCCGCGCGAGGTCCAGTAGCCCCTGCGCCAGCTCGCGCTGCTGCGAGATCAGGTGCGCGCTGCGCGTCGCCACGACGGTCACATCCGCGTCGCGCGCCATCTGTCGAGCTTGCTCGATGGCGGACGGTTTCAGGTCAGCCGGGTTGAGCGCGATATGCAACAGCTCTGGCGCCTGCGCGTCGAGCAGCGTGCTCAGCCCCGTCAGGCCGGTGCGGTCCAGCGCGGCGGTTTCGAGGTACGACGCAAACTCGATCAGGGCGACACGCTGGCGATCCGGGCGCAAGGGCAGAACACCTTCGCCCACGGTGTACAGCACCGTGCCCGCCTCCGCTGCCGCGCGGCAGACGCGCAGGTGATCCGGCTGGCGAATCACGCTCAAATCCGCCGGTTCGGCGGCGGGAAACCGCCGGGTGAAAGCGTCGAGGTGCGCGTGGGCGGCGTCGATCTGCGCCATAGACAGGCGCCCGCTTTCCGCTGCCTGCAAAAGCGCATTGAAAGCGGCCTCCTGGTTCTCGCGCGTGTGCGAGAAGAACATGGCGTCTACCCCGGCCAGCGCCGCCAGCACCGCCGACTCGCCTGCCCCGTAATTCTGCGTGATGGCCTGCATCTCCATGCAGTCGGTGACAATCAGCCCCTCGAACCCGATTTCCTCGCGCAGCAGGCCGGTGATAATCGCGGGAGAGAGCGTGGACGGATAGTCGGGGTCGAGCGCCTCGAACTTCACGTGGCTGATCATCACGCTGGCGATGCCCGCCTCGACCACCGCGCGGAAAGGAACCAGATCCGTTTCCCACAGAAAGTCGAGCGCGCCACGGACAACGGGCAGGCTGACGTGCGAGTCGGTGGGCGTGTTGCCGTGTCCGGGGAAGTGCTTGGCGCAGGCCCCGACGCCCGCCGACTGGAAGCCGCGCACCTGGGCGACGGCCAGCCGGCTGACGCGCGCCGCCTCTGCGCCGAACGTGCGCGTGCTGATGACGGGGTTGCTGCTGTCGTGGCCGATGTCCACGACCGGGGCAAGGTTGAAGTTGATCCCCAGGGCGTGCAGCTCCGCGCCAAGCGCCGCCGCGACCTGCTCCGCCAGCGCCTCGGAATCTGCCGCGCCGAGCGCCATCGCGCCGGGGCTTTCGCTGAATCCCTCGCGCAGCCGGGCGACGATCCCGCCCTCCTGGTCAATCGAGATCAGCGGTGGATGCTTGGCCGCCGCCTGGAGCGACCGGACCAGCTCGGCCAGTTGCGCCGGGGTATCGACATTGCGGGCGAACAGGATAATCCCGCCGATTCGACCCTCGGCCAGCCATTCCAGAATATAATCAGGCGCGCGCAGGCCCTCGAACCCGACCAGCAGCATACGCCCCACTTTTTCTCGCAGCGAAGTCATCAGGCAGCGCCCTTTCTTGTGCCGATCAGCGCGCTCTCGAACGCGCTATACTTCAACGCTATACTTCAAGCACACAATAGCCCAGCCCAGAGGCCGCTCTAGGCCGGGCCGCGCCAGGACAGGTAGCAGGCAAGCGAAAACCGGCAGCGCGTCGCGCCGGGCGATGAGCAGGTATTGGCTGGCGAGGAGGTCTCACGCGTAACGGTCATCGTAAGTCTCTTCCACAAGCGCGACTTGCGGCGATAAGAAGCTATGTGAACTATCGGAAGCAGCTGGCCTATCAGTCTGGCGCCAGTTTACCTCAC
>DAOKYY010000060.1:0-22132 GCA_035325905.1 Aggregatilineaceae bacterium
ATGGAAGAGGACGACCCGCGCAACGCCGCCGTGATCGCGGACCTGGTGGGCGACAACGTCGGCGACTGCGCCGGTATGGCCGCCGACATCTTCGAGTCCTACGAAGTGACCATCGTCTCGAGTCTGATCCTCGGCCTGGCGCTGACCGGCATCAACGGCGAGCTATACTGGATTGTCTTGCCGCTGCTGGTGCGCGGTATCGGCGTGGTTAGCTCGATTGTCGGAACGTACGCCGTGTCGCTCTGGCGCGTGGACGACGCCGAAGAGGCGATGTTCAAGAGCTACGAAATTTCGTCCGGCATCACGATCACCGCGACCTTCCTGCTGGCGTGGCTATACGCCGGGCAGTTGTCGCTGGCGACGCTGGTGGCGGTTGGCGTGGCGCTGGCCGTGGTCTTCAACCCGCTCACCTCGTATGCGACGAGCGCCAAGAGCAGCCGGGTGCGCACGATCGCGGCCTCGACACGCTATGGACCGGCTTCGGTCATCCTCGAAGGTCTGTCGCTTGGCTACCTGTCGAGCGTGTGGGCGCTGTTCGTGATCGTTGCGGCGCTGACGGCCGCGATCCTGGTCTACAGTTTTGAGTTCCCCACCGAATACAAGCTGCCGGTGGTCATTATCGGCGCGGCGCTGTCGGTCTTTGAGATCGTGCGCGGGCAGCGGCGGGGGCACCTGGTCGAGGGCTTCTTCCACGCGCTGTGGATCATGGTGCTGGCGCTGTTCCTGGTCAGTATGCACGCCGTGCCGGAGGTCCACCGCTACAGCTATATCCTCTTCGGCGTGACGCTCATCGGCGTTGGGATGCTCTCGCACACCGGCAACAACGTCAGCATGGACACCTTCGGCCCGATCTCGGACAACGCGAATGGCATTGGCGAGCTGGCCGGGATGGGACCTGAAGCGCGCCAGATTATGGCCGACCTGGACGCGGCCGGGAACACGACCAAGGCGATCACAAAGGGGGTCGCCATTGGCTCGGCGGTCATCGCGGCGGTGTCGCTGTTCGGCAGCTTCTTCGCCGACATCCAGCGCGTTCTACCAGCCGGGCAGACGTTCGAGGAAGTCATCAACCTCGCCAACCCGGTCGTCTTCGTCGGCCTGCTGATCGGCGGCTCGCTGCCGCTGCTGTTCAGCGGCCTGCTGATCAAGGCGGTTAACCGCGCCGCTGGGCAGATCATGGCGGAAGTGCGCCGCCAGCTGCGCGATCCGAAGATCGCGGACGGCACCAAGACCCCCGACTATGCCAAGGCAGTCACCATCTCGACCCAGTCCGCGCAGACCGAGCTGATCCCGCTGGGCGTGATCGCGGTCGTGGCGCCGATTGTCGTCGGCCTGTTGCTGAAGGAGCAGGCGCTCGGCGGCTTCCTGGTGGGCGTGATCGCAACCGGGCAGCTTCTCGCCGTGTTCATGTCGAACGCGGGTGGCGCGTGGGACAACGCCAAGAAGTACGTCGAAGACGGTTACTTTGGCGGCAAGGGGAGCGAGAACCACAAGGCGTCGGTCGTCGGGGATACCGTCGGCGACCCGCTGAAGGACACTGCTGGCCCGGCGCTGAACCCGATGATCAAGGTGATGAACCTGGTCGCGCTGATCGTCGCGCCGATCGTGGTGCAGTACAGTGGCTATGGTATCGGCGTTGTCGCCGGCGCGGCGGCAGGTATTGCCCTGATCCTATGGGCGGTTCGCCGCAGCGACCGGCGCATCGAAGTGTCGGAAGATGCCGCCAGCGAGCGCGTCACAGAGGCGCTGGTCGCGGGCGACTGATCGACGAGGGTTTTCACCCGGCGACTTTCCAGCTTATACGCGGCTCCCGGAACTACGGGAGCCGCTGTTCTATCCCGCAGGCCGCATTGGCCGGAGGCCGCCATGATCACTGCCTACGCGACTGACCCCCGCTTCGCGCTGCACACGCTTGAGATGCACCCGGAGCACGCGGGCCGCTTGCAGGCGGTGGACACCGCGCTGGCGGCAACCGGCCTGGCGCAGCGGGTGGAGATGCTCCCACCGCGTGAGGCGACACGCGAGGAACTTCTCGCGGCGCACACACATGACCACGTCGATCGCCTGGCCGCGACACAGGGTCGCCCGGCGGGGATGCTCGATCTCGACACTTATGTCACGCCGCGCTCTTACGAGGTGGCGCGGCTGGCGGCGGGCGCTGCGCTGGCCGTGACCGGCGCGGTGCTGAGCGACGCGGCGACGAACGGTCTGGCGGCGGTGCGCCCGCCCGGGCACCACGCGACCCCTTCCCGCGCGATGGGCTTCTGTCTGCTGAACAATGTAGCGATCGCGGCCCGGTACGCGCAGCGCCAACACGGGCTGGCGCGCGTGGCGATTGTGGACATCGACGTGCATCACGGCAACGGCACGCAGGCGATTTTCTACGACGACCCGACTGTGTTGTACGTCTCGACTCACCAATCGCCGCTCTATCCCGGCACCGGGTCGCTGAGCGAGACCGGCGCCGGGCCGGGTGCGGGGACGACGATCAATATTCCGCTGCCGCCGGGGGTGGGCGATCGTGGCTTCGGCGCTGCGATCGACGAAGTGGTCGTATCGACCGTACGCCGCTTCGAGCCGGAGCTGCTTCTGATCTCGGCCGGGTTTGACGCGCACTGGGCCGATCCACTGGCGCAATTGGCCCTGTCGCTGGACGGATACGACGCGGCGATGCGGCGGCTGGTGAACCTGGCGGGCGAGGTGTGCCGGGGGCGGGTGGTGGTGGTGCTCGAAGGCGGCTACCATCTGCGGGCGCTGGCGGCGGGCTGGTCCAACACCGTCCGCGCTCTGCTGGGCGACGGTGAGCGGGACGATCCGCTTGGGCCAGCGGCATCTGCGAAGGAGCCGGATATCGACCCTCTGATCGAACGCATCCGCAAGCTTCACAACCTTCCTTAATGCAATCTTCAGCCGTATTGCGCTTTTAGGCCGCGCAATGCATAATGAAAAAAACGCCCATTTCACCGATAAATCCGCCTGGACGTACCCGGCGAGCGTGAGAAACGAGCGCATTATGGCTGAGATGATCACCCTGCAGGCCTATCTGAACGAGCTGGAGTCAATGGTGGAGAATGAGTCTCCGACCGAGGTCGTCAGCCATTGCCGGTACCTTCTCCAGCATTATCCTCAGAATGTAGCGACCTACCGGTTGCTGGGCAAGGCGCTGTTGCGCAAAGGCCACAACGAGGGCCTGCCAGAGCATTTCGTCCAGGCGGCGGATGTTTTTCAACGGGTGCTTAGCGTGGTGCCGGACGACGCTATCGCGCACATCGCGCTCAGCGAAATCCGCGAGCAGGAAGGGGCGCTCGGCCAGGCGATCTGGCATCTGGAGCGCGCGCAGGATCAGCTCCCCGGCAACGCGGTGCTCAATGATGCGCTGCACCGGCTGTATAGCCAGCAAACGGGGCGCGAGCGCGGCAGCACCGGCAAGCTTCAGTTGACGCGCGGCGCCCTGGCGCGGCAGTACGCCAACAGCCAGTTGTATGATCAGGCGATTCTGGAGTTGCGCTACGCGCTCCAGTCGACGCCGGGGCGTGTTGACCTGCAAATCCTGCTGGCGAAGCTGCTGTGGGAGAGCCAGCATCAGCTTGAGGCGGGTGAGGTCGCGGTTGAGATTCTCAAGACGCTGCCGTACTGCCTGGAAGCCAACGCGCTGATGGCGCGCTTGTGGCTGGCATATGGTCGCCCCTCGGACGCGCAGCCATATCTCGATCAGGTCGAGGCGCTCGATCCCTACGCGGCGATGGCGATCCTCCGCCCCGGTGACGCCGGGCCTGACCCGAATCGCCTGGAACGGCTGAACTATACCGCGCGTGCGGCAGCCACGCTTTCGGCGGAGATGCCGGAGTGGGTGCACGATCTGGACGACCTGGACACGTCGCTCGCGCCGCCGCATGAGGAAGACGCTTTCGCGGCGCGCAGCCCGTCCCGGATTGATATCGAGGCGGTCTTTGGCGGCGGTCACGAGCCGGGCGATCAACCCGACTGGATGCGTGATTTTCTGGTGCCGGACGAGGAGGAGGCGCCGGACTGGTATGGCGGCACGGAGTTCAGCCGCGAGCCGGAGCCGCCCCCGACGACGCCGCTCCCCGCTGATTGGCTCCCGTTTCAGGACGAGGCGCCCCCGGAGGCGCCGGGCCTGAGTGCGGTTGAGGATGTAGCGGACGTGCCGGACTGGTTCGCTCCATTCTCGGAAACCGGACTTTCCGCGGAGGACTCTGCGCCTGCCGGCTGGCTTGGCGCGACGGGAGCCTCGGCGGTCGAATTCGACGCGAGCGCCGACATGGAACAACCAGTGCCGTCCGAGGCCCAGCCGGAGTTCCCAGTTGAGGACGAGGCGTGGGCGCCGGAACGCGTCGCCCGCGCGGAAGACGAGCCTCGCCCGGTCGAGGATGACTGGCTGTCCGGCCTCGGTTCGGCCGTGGCGACCGGGGCAGCGTTCGCGCCACAGGACGCCGAGGAACAGGCGGAGCCGTTCGATTGGCTATCCGGCGCGGGCGATCCCGAGACCGCCGCACCTTCTGTTGGGGCAACCCCCGAAGCAAGCGCGGAGCCGGACAGGCCGGACTGGTTAGCTGACGCCGCCCTGGAAGAAAGCGCGCCGTCGGCCGTAAGCTGGCTCGACGCGGCGACGGCGGCGTCCGAGCGGGGCTTGAGCGCACCTACCGGCGATGATGATATTGCCAACCTGGACCGGCTGTTCGACGCTTTGAACGCGGCGGAGGCGGCGGGGGCCGCGCTCGACGTGAGCGAACCGGAGGCTCCACCCGCCGGGCTGGACGCCGAGGCGACCCTGGCGAGCGCGCCTCCCGACCCTGACGATTGGATGGCGCTGTTCGATCAGCCAGAAGCGGAGCAGGGCACCACTCAGCCTGAGCCACCTGCCTTTGACGACCAGGGCTGGGGGCTGCTGCTCGACGAGGAGCGGAGCATCGAGGAAGCGGACGAGGCGCTGCCGGAAGCGCCCGCTATGTTTGATGAGCCGGTTACGCTTCAGGATCAGCCGTCCGAGGTCGAGCCGGGCGCCCAGGGCGAAACTGCCGATCTCGCCGGCGACTGGCTGGCAGACTTCGCCGAGCTGGAAGACAGCCTGCCGCACGGTCTGGGGGGCGAGGTGGAGACGCGGGAGGAAGCACCCGCCAGTGCAGAACCGGAGCTGGACTGGCTATCGCCTGAAAGCCCGTTCGACGCAGCGTCCGGCCAGGTAGAAGCCGTATCGGATCAGGAATTGCTTAGCGCGCTGTCGCTCGCCGCGAGCGACTCCGGGGCGGAGGATGATTGGCCGATCTCGCTTGAAGGCGCGGTGAAGCCGGAGGATGAGGCCGCGCAGGCCGCTGCCGGAGATATTCTGCCGGAGGATGACATTCTGGCGATCTTCGGCGAGGCGACAGCGGTTACTTGGGCGCAGGCTGGCGTAGACGAACCCGCCGCTGCGCTACCGGTAGAACCTATGGAGCAGGCGCTCCCATTGTCTGAAGAAGACGTTGAGGTGGACTGGCCGGAGTCTGAGACGGATCAGCCTGTCTCCGAAGGGGATACCGAGCGGCCCGCGCTCTTTGGTCTGGCGCACGCCGTCCAACAAGCGCAGCAGGAGGAAGTGCCCGACTGGATGGCCGGTCTGGAGATCTCCGTTCCCGGACCAGAGGATGAAGGCACCGGCGAGCTGCTTGACGAGGCATACGATCCGTTTGAGGGCGGCGATCCGTCGAATGTGCCGGTCTACGAGTCGGCGGGCCACACCGGTATTTTGCAGCCGAACGAGGAACCGGACTGGATGCGCGCCTTCACGGGAGAGCTGGCCCCGGATGAAGAAGACGAGCCTGAGATTGCCGCGCTAGACTTCTCTGCCGCCAATCTCGTCGATGAGGAGCCGGAGGATGCGCTGTTGGCGTTCGACGCCGCCGCGCTGGTCAGAGATGAGCGCCCGGCCGAGCCAGCGCCGCCCCGGCCTTTCGACGCGCTGGAGTGGGATTTGCCGGGCGATGACTTCGTCCTCGGCATCGAGCCTGAGCAGCGCGTGGAGGCCGAAGCCGCGATCCCAGACTGGCTGAGCGCCATTACCCGGACGACGGCTGACGAGGACGATGCGCTCTCTGAGGCGGTCCCGGAACCGACCCCGCTCGACGCTGGGCACGACGCTGCGCCGGAGTGGCTGCGCGAGGTGGACGAGCTGGCGGCGGAAGCAGACTGGATCGACGAGCAGGCGCCGGAAGATGTGGCGTTTGCAACTGTCGATGATTTCCCGGATACTCTGGCTAGCGCACCAACCGCCGCTCCCTCTGTGGTCGAGGAAGAAGACGGCTTTGACGGCACATTCTCGTTTGCCGATCGTCTGCCAACGTGGCTTCGCCGCGCAACGGATCGCTAAAGCGACTGCCGCTCGCAGGGCAGGAGAGATGGCGCGCAACACTGGCGAACAGGCTGCTGCCGCCTGGACGGTCCCGGCGGCGGCATGGAGGAGGATAGGGCATGGCACCCGCCCCTGACGAGTATCCTGATTTCGACAGCATGACACCTGAGGAGCAGATGGCGTGGCTGGAGAGCCTCGCCCGGCGCCAGGGCGCGAACGCTGATGAGTTCCTGACCGCCGCTGATCAGGACATTCCGATTCCGGAAGAGGCCGTGATCGACGAGCCGGGCTACGTCCCGTACTCCATCAGCCAGGACAGCCGGATGGAGCGGCCTGAGACCGAGGAACAGCGTATCGAGGCGCCAGAAGACGACCACGACTTCCCGCCGGTGCTGGAAGACGTCGAGTTTCAGGCGGATGCATTCGAGACCGCGCCTGCGATGAATGATCCGGACAATCCGTCCGAAACCGGCATCTCGGACCTCGAAGAGGAAGCCTCTGACGACGTGCTGTCCGATGCCGACCTGGCCGATCCAATGACATGGCTGGACGGCCTGACCGCTCGCCCCGAAAGCGCCGACGCCGATTTTCTGGCCGAGATCGGGCGGGCGGCGAGCGAGCCTGCGGAGCTTGACCGGGGCTGGCTCGATCAGGAGCGCGCTTTTGCGCCACAGCCGCTGAGAGATGACCGCCAGCCAGAGCTTGATTTCGATTTACTGGAAGACCTTGACCTGGACGGGTTCGAGGAACTGGACCTGGACGCGATCCTCGGGCAGGCTGTCGAGGGCGCGCCGGCGGACGCGGGCACGTTCTCATCTCAGGAACCGCCGGACCGGTGGCTGGAGGACCTCGTTACGCCCCAGGAAGAGGACACGGCGCGCTACGAGCAGGCGGCACCCGCTGGAGCGCCGGAGGAGTCCGATCTGCGGGCGGTCGCCAGCTCGGCGGACGCGGCCGGGTATGACTCCACCGGCGCGGCTGCGGTTCAGAGCGAAGCCGGGTGGTCCGAGGAGGATATGCTTGGCGGCGCCGACCCGATGACGTGGCTCGAAACGCTGGCGCGGCGCCAGGGCGCGAACCCCGAAGAACTGACCACGGAAGCGGACCTCGAAATTCCTGAGCTGCCCCCCGACACCGTCGTTGACGAGCCGGGGTATACCGAGTATTCGCCGTTCGGTATCCTGCCGCCGCGCCGGGACGAGGCGTCCCGCGCCGAGCCAGCGGGCTTCGCAGGGGATACGCGCGCCGGAGATGAACTGGACACAGAGGCGGAACTGGACGCAGTCAGCCAGTCGCTCGGCTGGCTATCGGAGATGACCGGTGAGCCATCCGGCGCGATGGGCGCATGGCTGGCCGTCGAAGATACGTTCGTCGAGCGCGAGCTACGGGCTGACGACGAACTTGATGAACTCGCAACTTTTGACTTTGCGGGGCAGGGCGAAGAAGCTGATGCTCTGGCTGGGATGTCGGATGACGAGATCGAGCAGGCGCTGCTGCGGGGCGAGCTGACAGGCGAGCAGGAGCTTGCCTGGCTGCGTCGCATCGCGCGAGAGCAAGCGCAGAGGTATGACGAAGCGGTGGCGGCGGAAGAGGCGGAAGCCGCCTCGGAAGAAGTCGAGCCGGCTGAGCCGGGCGAGCTTCCACCCTGGCTGCAACAAATGCGAGATGCGGACGCCGCCGAGGATGTCGCGGCGCTGGAGGCGAACGCCGCCGCCTGGCTCGAAGAACAGGCTGAGGAAGCTCCGGCTGGCGCAGCATTTGACGAGCCTGCGCTGGATGCGCTCGGCATCTCCGAAACCGATCTGGCGGCTTTTCTCGAAGACGAGATCGACGCGGAGGAGGCGCTGGAAGAGGTCGGGCTGGCCGAAGCAGCGCCGGTTGAGATGCCCGACTGGCTGGTCGAGACTGAGGATGAAAGCGCAGCGGGCGCGCAGCTTCCGGCCTGGCTGAGCGAGATGGAGCAGGTTGAGGACGCGTCTGAAGAAGCCCCGGATTGGCTGAGCGAGCTAAAAGAGGACGGGGGCGAAGCCGAACGCGCCGCCTCAGAGCCTTCTGCGACGCTGCCGCCGGAGCCGGACGTCAGCGCCCCGCCGCGCGAGCCGGTTATCCCGGACAGCGAGCTGTTCGCTAGCTACCGGCAGCGTCTCGCCGAGGAGCCGGGCGATTATGCCAGCCGCCTCGCGCTGGCGCGGACGCTGCGAGCGCACGGCGAGGTCGCGCCAAGCCTCGATCACTACGAAACGCTGGTTGAGAACGCGCAGTTGCTCGACGACGTGGCGAACGATCTGGCGCTGCTGGTGGACGAGCAGCCAACCCTGCCAAGAGTGCGGCGGCTGCTCGGTGACAGCCTGATGCGGCGAGGACGTTTGCAGGATGCGCTGGACGCCTATCGGGCGGCGCTGGAACGGCTGTAACCCGCTTCTGTTTTGCGCTATAATTCGCGGAAGGTGCGCGGGCTGGGCGAAACCCCGGCCCGTTGCTTGCCTGGGCACCGATCTGAACTAAGCGAGGAGATACTGTGGAGCGGACACTGATTATCGTCAAGCCGGACGGCGTGCAGCGCGGGCTGACCGGCGAAATTATCCGGCGTCTTGAGACGCCTGGCCTGCGCATCGTCGGGATGAAATTCGTGCAGGTCAGCCGGGAACTGGCGGCCGAGCATTACAAGGAACACCTCGGCAAGGTGTTCTATCCGGGCCTGCTAGATTACATCACCTCCACGCCGGTCGTCGTGATGGCGCTGGAAGGGCCGCGCGCGGTGGAGATTGCCCGCGCCGTCATCGGCAAAACGGACCCATTGGAAGCCGCGCCTGGCACCATCCGAGGCGATCTGGCGCTGATGAAGGGGCGCAACCTGGTGCACGGGTCGGACTCCGTCGCGAGCGCCGAGCGCGAGCTTGCGTTGTGGTTCAGGCCAGAAGAACTGGTCAGCTGGCAGCGCGACGGGGAGCGCTGGCTCGTCGAATAGCTCCCCGCGCCTCAGCCCTATTGCCATCCAAACAGCGCGCGAGAGATCGCCAGGATTCTCGCGTGTTGTTTCTTACGCTGCGCTCGCTGGAACGTGGGCTATTGGATCCGCACCATGACCGGCGCCTCGCGCCACAGCCCCTCTAAATCGTAGTAATTGCGCTTTTCCGGCAGGAAGGCGTGCACGACCACGTCGCCGTAGTCCATCAGAACCCAGCCGTTCGTCGCGTTGCCTTCTGTGCGCCAGGGGAGAACGTTGAAGCGCTCTTTGAGTTCTTGGCCGATATGCTCAATGATCGCTTTGAGCTGCCGGTCGCTGTTGCCACTGAGGACCACAAAAAAATCCGTGATGGGCGAAATTTGGCGCATATCCATCAGGACGACGCTTTCGCCCTTTTTGTCCGACGCGAGATCGACGATTGTACGAGCTAGTTCAACCGGGTCCAGTGTGCTGCCTCCTTCGTTTGAGTGCTATTGTGGCTTATTTTAGCACGACTCCTCGTTTGTGTCAGGCGGCGCGCCGGTGGCGCGTAGCGGAACGCGGTGCAGCTCGGTGTAGACCGCGCCTTCTGGCAACAGCTCGCTTCGCATCAGGCTCACGCTGGTAACAGGCCACGCAAGACGGTCGTGCTGCCGCGTGCGGATCACCTGCGCTCCTAGCGCCGACGCCTGGGTGGATGATGCCTCGCGCCGCACGCGCCCCAGGGTCAGGTGGGGGCTGAACGGGCGGTCTTCGGTCGGGTACCCGAGCGGCGCGATCTGGCGCTCGATCTCATCGCGCAGCGCGTGGAGCGCCGGTAGCGCCCCGGCCAGCCCGACCCACACCACGCGCGGACGGCGCACGCTTGGGAAACACCCCAGGTCGGACAGCGACAGCTCGAACGGCGGCCTGGCCCCTGCGGCGGCTTGTAAGGCGTCTTCAAGTTCATGGCGCTGAAGGGAGGGTGCATCGCCCAGGAATTTTAGCGTCAGGTGGATGCTGCCGGGTTCAACCCATCGAACGACGCCGTGTGGAGTGTCTGCGCGCAAGGCCCGCTGGATCTCCACCAGGGCCGTCAGGACGCCGGGGGGGAGGGTGGTCGCGATGAACAGTCTCCACGTCTCGGCCATGCGTGCTCCTTTGGTTGTATGCTGCCCGCCAGGCGCCAGTATAGCGCGTCCGCCGGGCTACTGCACCTGCTGCAGGCAAGGGACTTTCGGTCGATTGTTCGCTCTTGGCGTCTTATTGTACAATGGCCTCGTGCCGCGATCGTACCCCAGGGTAATGTTGCATGGCCCAGGATCAAGCCAAATCGCTGCTGCGACAGGGAATCGCCGCCGCTAAGGACGGACGGGCGACTGACGCGCGTGAGCTGTTGCGGCAGGCGGTCCGCCTGAATCCAAAAGACGAGATGGCCTGGCTGTGGCTGAGCAGCGTTGCTCCTAACGATCGCGAGCGCGTCTTCTGTCTGAAGCAAGTGCTCGCCCTGAATCCGCAGCACGACTTCGCGCAGAAGGGCCTGGCTGCGCTCGGTTATGAGCCGCAGCCAGCGGAAGAAGCTACGCCCGGAACGTCCGTCCCGCTGCTCCATGAGGAGAAGCACGCGCGTCTTCTGCCGGTGCTCGACGATCTGTTGCGCGCGCACCAGCCTGAGCCGGAGTCTCACGGCGGGCTGACGTGGACACACAAGTCTCGCCGCCGGTATGGCGAAAGGGCAGCGCGCCGTCTGAAGCAGGCGACTGTCGCGGCGGCTGTTCTGGTGATCGCCGGGCTGGTGGCGGGCGGAGCATTCGCGGCCAACGCCCTGGGAGTGTTCGACCAGGCTGCCCCGGCGGCTGTCGTCTACCGGCCGGTGCACACGGCTACGCCGACCCCGACTATGACGCCGACGCCTGGATTCGGCCCAACGCCGACGCCATTCCCGGAGCGGCTGAGCGTCGGCGCAACGCGCGTTCCCGCCGATCTCGGCCCGGCGGGAAGCCTATACGGGCTGGCGACGCCGACTCCGCTGTATCCCGAATTCGATTCCAGCGTCCAGCGCCGGATCGAGCCGGCGATTGGGTTGTATTCTATCGGGCGTTTTACCCAGGCGCAGAGCGAGCTAGCCACGGCGCAAGCGTCTTATGAAGGTCAGTGCTATCCGGCGATTGTGTACTATCACGCGCTCAGCTACGCGGCGCAGGGCGGCACGGCGAACCTGAACGCGGCGGCTCGCCTCCTCGAAGACGGTCTGGCGTACACGCCGCCTGGCGAGCGTTATCGCGGCGAAGCCTACGACTCGTGCCCCGACTCGCCGCTTTTGCGCGCGGGGCTGGCAGAGGTCCGGCTGCGCCAGGGTCAGGCTTCGCAAGCGTATGCCCTCAGCCGGCAGGCGCTCGAAGACGATCCGGGGCTGGTGGCGGCGAGCCTAACGAAGGCCGAGATCGAGCAGGCACGCGGCAACCTGGATCAAGCCGTCCAGACGCTGCAAGGCGCCCTGGTCCACAGCCCGCGAGATACGCGCCTGCTGATCGGGCTGGGCGATCTGGCGCTGACGCAGGGCCGCGCCAACGCCGCGCTAGAGTACGCCGGGCAGGCGCTCTACGTCGATCCGCTGCTGCTGCCCGCGCTCCGCGCGCAGGCGCGCGCCTACCTGGCGCTAGCCGCGGCAGCGCCCGGCTCGAACGCAACCGCGCGCACCGAGTATTACGGGCTGGCGGCGCACAGCGCGCAAACGCTCACGCTGTACTATCCGGGGGACGCGGAAGGGCAACTCCTGCTGGCCGAGGCGCGCCTGGGCGAGGGGAATTTCGACCAGGCCGAGGCGGCGCTGAACCGGCTGCTGGCAATCGAGGACCCGGCTTTTCAGGACCAGAACGCTGAGACTCTTCGGCGCGCGTACCTGCTGCGAGGCGAATTGTACTGGCGCCAGGGGCGCGCTGAACTGGCCGTGCGCGACCTCCGCCGCGCCGGCCAAGCTACGACCGGGGATGCGACCATCGCCGCCGACCGGCTGCTGGCGTTCGACCTGGCCGAAGGCGCGTACGACGACGCGGCGCTTCAGCTTGCCGCGCTGCTGGACCGCTCGCCTGGGACGGCAGCGCCCGAATACCGGCTGCTCGACGCGCGTCTGCACGTCGAAGTCTGCATGTATTCGGCGCTCGACGATTTGAACTGCGACTTCGCGCGGGCGCTCGAACTGCTGGACAACGCGTTCATCGAGGCGCTGCCATCCGGCCAGCAGCCAGAGGCGCGCTCGCTGCGCGCGCAGGCGCAATACTGGCTCAACAAGCAGCGGAGCCTGCCCACGGCGATTGGACGCGCGGCGTATCAGGCGGCGCTGGATGACCTCGACGCCGCGCTGGCTGAGCGTGACGCGGCGATCGACCACTACTTCCGCGGGCTGGCGCTGGCCGAGATGGGTGAGCCGGGCGCGGCGCTGGCCGAACTGCACTGGGTGCGCTTCTGGAGCGCGTACTATCCGTACCCGTTCCTGCCAGCGGACTTTGACCAGCAGGTGCTGGCGGTTGAAGCGCAGGCGGCAGAAGCGCGCGCCGCCGAGACCGCGCCGGTAGAGGAAACCGGACCTGAGCGCACGCCGCCGGCAGCCGCGCCGGCCGAGGTTGTCCCGTTCGAACAGCGGCCGCAATTACCTTAACGAGACAGGGCTGGGGGGGTGGGCGCTACACCGGGGGCCAGGGATAGCTCGGCCCCTGCCCGCTGGGGCTGGGGAAGACGCGCGCCGATAGCAGCTTTTCGATCCGGCGGACAAGCGCATTGACCTCGCTGGTCGTCAGCCAGCTCACCATCTGGTCAACCCACGGCGCGTTGTTGTGGCAGGTGATGGTGTTCAGCAGGTTGCTTGTAGCGGCCAGGAGCGCCTCCGGGATTGGCTGGCGCTCGAACTCCCAAATCACCGTGCGGAGCTTCGGCGCGCTATGAAACGCCAGCCCGTGATCAATTCCCCACAGCTTGTCGTTGCGATCCAGGAGCAGATGGCCGCCCTTGCGGTCAGCGTTGTTGATGAGCGCGTCAAACACGGCGAAACGCTGAAGCTGCGCGACGTACCGGTCGTCGAGCGAGAAATAGTTCACCGCCGGGTCGTGCTCGACGAAAAGCTGGAGCGATCCGATCCCGTGCGGTCCGTCTCGCAGCACCGTCGCCGGGACAAGTTCCCATCCTAGCGCCTGCGACACGTGATACGCCAGGACTTCGCGATAGCACAACGTGCCGTCGGGGAAATCCCACAGCGACCGCTCGCCGCGCCGGGGCTTGTAGACGGCCGTCAGTATCCGGTTCTGATCGGCGATGGTGACGAGCGCGGCGTAATTCGACCCCCAGCGCATTACGCCCTGAACGTTCGTGATCGCGCCGGAGGCCAGCGCGCATTCGGCCTGCGCGGTGCCGAGCGGCGGGCCGGATGTTCCCCCCTGGTCGTCGGCGTTAGGTTGAGAAGGCGGCGGGTTGGGCGCGTTCATCAGGTCCAGTAGTTGATCAGATGACCGTTGCTTTTCGGATCGGCGCGACCCTGCTTGACGACGAGCCGCGCGTGCTCGCTTAGCGCGCGCATCTGCTCGCGCGTGCCCCAGAAGCGGACGACCTGTGGCTCGACCTCGTCGCCCCCCTGCTCCTCATCGGTAATGATCAGCTCATGCGCGACGACCACGACCAGATCGCGCGTCTCATCGTAGCCCAGGCCCATTTGCGCGACGCGGAACAACGGCTCGATCGGGTCGCGCAGCGACATATCCCAGCGCGACAGGTTGACTTCCAGCTTGTCCTGTTCGGGCGACGTCTCGGCCAGGGTGTCGAGCAGATCGCGCAGCGCCTCCGACAGGGCGCGCGTCTGTTCCTTTTCCATGATGAGCGAGACGATCTGCGCTCCCTTGCCGGCTTGCAAATGAAACAGGCGTTTGCCCTTGGGGCCGACCGTGCCTACAGTGATGTAGTCCACCGGATCGAGTTCGAGTTCGCCGTTTGGCATGACGTGTCTGACCTTTCACGGATTCAGGCGTTTTGCGCCGCGCTAAACTGATTCTAAGTGTTCAAATCCGGCGTGACAACCCGCATCTGACCGGGCCAGCGCCTGTGGCTCAGCGGCCCGGCGCCAGCCGCCGCGCGAT
Organism: Aggregatilineaceae bacterium; assembly: GCA_035325905.1. Classification (GTDB taxonomy): domain Bacteria; phylum Chloroflexota; class Anaerolineae; order Aggregatilineales; family Aggregatilineaceae; genus DYGX01. Next base: position 14,399 of record DAOKYY010000060.1, read on the forward strand.
ACGCTGCCAGAACGAGCGCCGCCGGGGTGGGGAGGCCAGGTGAGGCAGAAAGCTCGTGTCGTTCATTCGCATGAGGGTGGGGCGGTCGTGGCCGAGGTGTAGAATCGTCAGTGAGGCGGGCGATATCTCGATCCGCTGGAAGGCGTCGAGCGGCGCGCCGGCGTAATAGACCACGATCAACTTAATGATGTCGCTGTGCGATACGACGGCGACACGCTGCCCGCGATGCCGCCGCGCGACCTCCTCAATCGCGTCCACGGCGCGCGCCTGCGCCTGCCGGATTGACTCGCCGTGTGGAAACTGCGCCCGGCTGGGGTAGAGCTGCACGGTCTGCCAGAGCGCCTCGCGCCGCAGCGCCTTGAGCCTGGCGCCCTCCCAATCGCCGAAGCGCACCTCGCCTACGCCGTCCAGCGGCTGCACGCTCAGCGCGGGATAGTGCGCGGCGATTGCCTGGGCGGTCTCCAGGGTGCGCTCCAGCGGGCTGGCGTAAATCGCCGCCAGCCGGGCTTGAGCCAGATGTGTTGCCAGGGCGGCAGCTTGTGCCTGCCCGTCGGCATTGAGATGAACGCCTGCCGTCCAGCCAGCGAGCTTGCCGGTCGCGACCCAGTCGTTGATCGCATGACGAATCAAGAGAATCTCGGTCATGGTATAACAGCTTTCCTTTGGTGCAGGCGTGGGTCAGGCAGCGCCAGCGAGCGGAGCGGGAGCGCCACGGAGCGCGGCACAGGGCGCAATTGGTTTTATACAGTTTTTTATAGCAAACTTCGGCAAATTGCACTACTGTATGGCTGAGGATATGTTCATCGAATGAGGCGCACGGATGAGGTCCCTCAATCTGCTGGGGCTTGAAACATGGCGGCGCGCGTCAAGCGAAGGCGTGTTGGTGACGAACGCGACGAATCAGGTCGAGGACGCCAACCCGCGCCTGAAAGAGCTGCTGCATCTGGACTACGATCCTGCGACGGTGCAGGACCTTCTGGCAGCCACGCGCGCCTCGATGCCTGAGCTTGCCAGCATCCTGGACTTTGATCCCGCCCCGCGCGCAGCGCGCTGGGGCAGCGTCCTGGTCCATGGCTCTGTCCCGGTGCGCTTGCGGTGGGAGCAGATGCCGCTTTTCGATGGTGGAGAGCCGGTGGGCGTGTGCACCGTCTTCCGCGACGTTACCGCCCAGGCTGAGCGCGATCTGTCGAAACAGTCCTTTCTCGCCATGATCTCGCACGATCTGCGCACGCCGCTGAGCGCCATCCTCGGTTTCTCGGAGCTGCTCCGCTCGAACCGCGACGCGCTGCCGGCGGAGGTGCAGGAGGAGCTGCTCGACAGCATCGTGCGCAACGCGACGGACCTCAACCGGTTCACGCAGGTCGCGCTGGACGTAATGTACCTGGAGGCCAACGTCGAGACGTTCGAGACGGAGGCCGTCGCGCTCGACCGCTTTATGCGCCAGTGGCTGGCGGATGCCGCGCATCGTTTCCCGGCGGAGCAGTTAATTTTCCGTAACGGCGTTTCGCCGGCGTATCCTGCGCGGATCGCGCCATCCGCATTGCACCGTATTTTGCAGATTTTGGTCGAGTTCGCGCTGGCCGAAAGCCCGGCGGGCAGCCCGGTACACCTGTCGCTTGACTACAACTCGGTCCGCGCGCATATTCGCGTCCGGCACGAAGCGCCCAATCTCACGCACCAGGATGCCTCCACGCTGTTTGAATTGTTCCGCCCCCGCGATCTCAGCGAGCGCTCGCGCCCGCAGCTTCATCGCATTCAGATGCACGTCGCCAACCTGCTGGCCGAGCGCCAGCGTGGTCTGCTGACGTTGCATGAGGAGCCGCAAGCGTTCTTCCAGTTCGACCTGGCGCTCCCTCTCGACGTTGCCGCAGGCTGGTAGCCGCCGGGCTGCCACTGCCCGACCGGGGTGTGAGTCGTCGAACCCTCCGCCTTGACACCGGCTCTGTCTCCCGGTATAAGGGTTTGTGCAGTCTGAGCGCCTCCTATCGCGCGTGGGGCAAGGCGCTTCATCGATGTGGCTACCGCTTGGGAGCAAGGTCAATGGGCCGCGTTTTGAACACGAACAGCACCGGCAAGGTCCGCAACCAGATGATGCGCACCGCCGCCGAGATGCTGCGTCATCTCAGCCAGAAACAGGAACTGGACGACGAGGCGCGGGATATGACCGCGCTGCTGGTCTTCTGCCTGCGCGAAGTCGATAACGGGATCGAGGAATCGGCTGCCGTGTGGGAGAACCGGGATTACTGGCTGAAGGCCGAGCAGCTGCGCCAGCGGTGGGGCTGGACCGGCCACGCCGTCGCGCGCCTGGAGCAGATGATCCGGGCCGACGAGTGGGAGCGGCTGCCCGCGATCATGGCCGGGCTGTTTGAGCACTTCGCGGATATTCGCATCACCAAGCTGACACGCTCGGCGGAAGCGTGGGCCGGGGCCTACGACCGGCTGATCGACGAGCTGGCGAGATAAGCGCGCGGGTATCAGTCGAATTGCTCTGCGATCCACGGCGCGAGCGCGTCGTAATCCGGCACCCAGTATCCGGCGGCCATCCCGATCAGGTCGTCGCGCTCCAGCACCCGCGACTCGCGCCCGGACCATCCGAGCAACAGCGCGGGACCGGCCTCCAGCATATTCCAGACGGACAGGTCGGTGTCGGTGTGCGCGCGCAGCACGTACAGGACGCGCGGCCAGCGGACCACCTGCGCGGGGTTGGAGAGCTTGCGGACTAGCGCGTCAACGACCTGCTGCTGGCGCCCGGCGCGCTGGTAATCGTCGTCCTGATGCCGCGTGCGCGCGTACTGGAGCGCCCGCTCGCCATCCATCTTCTGGCGTCCCGGCTCGAACTCGATCTGGATCGTGCCACCGTCACGTGTGGGAAACTCGTAATCCACGATCCGCTTCGGCACGTCGATCGTGACTCCCCCGACGGCGTCGATCAGCTCGACGAATGCATCGAAATCCAGCCGCACATAGCGATCCACGCCGACGCCAAAGCTCTCTTGCAGGCTCGCCTTGACTAGCGCCGGGCCGCCGCTGCCGGGCGTTTCCTGCTCGCCGAGCACATTGATGGTGTTGATGCGCTGTTCGCCATAGCCGGGCACGCGGATGAAGACATCGCGCGGGATCGACAGCAAACTGACATCGAGCGTGCGTGGCGTGATGTTGAGCAGCATGACGCTGTCGGTGCGCGTCATCCAGCCCTCGCCGTCGCGCGCGTCGACGCCCAAAATCACGATGTCGAGCGGCTGCGGCGGGATGGCGAAGTAGAGCAGCGAGATCGATCCGAAGCAGGCAATCGGAACCAGCAGCAGGATCAGACAACTGAACGTGCAGCAGCCACGCCGCCGCCGCACCGCCGGGGGTGGAAAGTAGCCATATGGAGCCGGAGGCCGGCGCTCTGCCGGCGGACGTTGAACGCTCTGCACAATCGCTCCCTCTCCCTGGTGCTCTGGAGCGGCCAATTCTGCCGCGAAGCGACGTGACCCGCAACTCAGACGAGTGGTGCCCGCGTGGAGTGGCCCGTATAATCTGGGTGTTGTCTGGCCGGATCACCCCGCAGAGGGAGTCGCGCGTTGGATCTCGAGCTGCTGTTCTCGACCGTCATGGCGGTTGCCATTTTGGGCGCTGTGGTCGTCGCCGCGAACTACGCCGACAAGCGACGGGACCCGCGCCTGCGCCAGTGGGTATTCGGCGTGCTTTTGCTGATGAACCTGTCGCTGATGGGGTTGTACGGCCTGATCCCGCTAGCGGATGGGTCGGGCGACCTCAGCCAGGGCGAAGCTGCAGGCGGCTTGGTCTTATCGGGATTAGTCGGCATTGCTTCGACCGCGCTGCTGTTTGAGCGCGTGCGCGTGCGCCTCACCCGCTTCTTCCCGGCGGCCAAAACCAAGCGCGCGCTGGCCGAAAGCCCGGCGATTCCGATCCCTGTCGCCGGGGATGGACCGCCCGCCGAGCCGTTATTCCCGCAGATGCTCAACTACTACACCACGGCTACTCGCGATGATCTGGCTGCGCGCGCGTCCGAAGCGCGACGCCCTGCCGCGCAGGCGACCGCCCGGACCGGGTTTGACCCGCGCTCGACCGTGCACGCGGTCGCCCTCGTGTTCACCGTGTATCTGCTCGGCACGCAGTTCATCTCGTTCGTGCTGGAGGGCGGGCTGGAAGGCGTTGCGGCGGGGTTCGCGGAAGGTCTCACCGCCTGGGACCTGGTTCTGAACGGGCTGCCGCTCGTCGTGATCCCGGTGCTGGGTGTCGGGTTGGGCATCCGCCGCACGCTGCCGCAGGCGCTCGACCGCCTCGGCCTCGGCGGCTTGTCCCTGCGCGGGTTGGGTGTGGCGGTTGCAGTCACGGTCGCGCTGCTGATCCTGGTGTCGCTCGTCGGCTCGACGTGGCAGTTGCTGGTCCCGCCGGAGACGTTCGAGGAGCAGACGCAGGCGTCGGAGGCGCTGGCCGACAGCGTCACGACCGTCTGGCTGGCGCTGGTGCTGGCGGCTTCGGCGGCGATCTCAGAAGAGATCGCGTTTCGCGGCGCGCTCCAGCCGATTTTCGGCTTCTGGCCGACCGCAATCATCTTCGCGCTGACGCACATGCAGTACGCGCTGACCCCCGCGACGCTGATTATCCTCGGCGTTGCCATCGCCTTCGGGTGGATCCGGCTCCGCTACAACACGACCGTCGCGATCGTGACGCATTTTCTGTACAACTTTATCCCGCTGGCGCTGAACGTCGCGATCGAGGCCGAGGCGCTTCACTGGCTGCGCGGCCTCGGATTTGGGCTGTGACGGTGCCGGAGCACACGCTGCGCCGGGGCGCGGCGCACGAGCTGTCTCTCGACAGTTGCGCAACCGGTCGCCGTATGATGGTGCGCGTGATCACGCCGCCGCCTCATACCCACGAGACGGGCGCGCCGCTTCCGGTGCTCTATTTCCTGCACCCCTGGGGCCTCAGCCCGCGTTACCTGCTCGAAAAGCTACGCCTCGCGGAATACCTGTGGCGCGGAATTGACCGGGGCGCGCTGCCGCCATTCGTGATCGCGCTGCCGGAAGGCGGCAAGAGCTTCTACGTGAACGCGCTCGACCCGCCCGGCCATGACTGGTCTGCTGTGGTACGAGGCCAGCCCGCGTTTTTCGCGCATGCGCTGGAGCAGTACGGGCGCTACGGTGACTATCTCTGGCGTGAGGTCATCCCGGCGGTCGAGGATCGTTTCGGCGTGCGGAACGACCGCGCTGGCCGCGCAATCGGCGGGATTTCAATGGGCGGGGCGGCGGCGGCGTATCACGCGTTTCGCGCGCCGGAGGCATTTTGCGCCGTCGGGATTCACAGCCCGGCGGTTTTCCAGGGGCCGCCGGAGCAGGGCGGTCCGCCGTGGATCTTCGGCCTGACGCGGGAGACATTCGCGCAGTATAACCCGGCGGACCTAGCGCGGAGCCTTCCACCCCAAGATCAACCGCGTATCTGGCTGGACTGCGGCGCTCGGGATGATTTGCTCCACAACGTCGAGCACCTGCACTGCGCGCTGGAGGAGCAGGGGCTGGCGCACGAATACAGCATTTGCCCCGGCGGGCACGACAAGACGTACTGGGAGCCGCGCATGGCGGACTATCTTGCGTTCTATGCGCGCGAATGGTAGCCGGAGCCGTAATCGCCGCGCCCGATGCACTCCCGCTACAGCTTGCGGCCAGGGACGCTGTGATGCTGGCGGCAGCGCGCCTCGTACGATTCGGCAGCGCCGACCAGGATGATCGGATCGTCGTAGTGGGCGGGCGCGCCATTGACCAGGCGCTGCGTGCGGTTGGCTTCCTCGCCGCACACCATGCAGATGGCGTGAAGTTTCTGCACTTCGTCGGCGCGGCAGATCAGCGCGGGCATCGGCCCAAATGGCTCGCCGCGAAAGTCCATGTCAAGGCCGGCGACGATCACGCGCCGCCCGCTGTCGGCCAGACGCTCGGCCACGGCAACAATCTGAGCGTCAAAGAACTGTGCCTCGTCGATGGCAACGACCGTTGTTTCCGGCTTGACGTGCTGCATGATGTCCTCGGCGCGCTCGACCGGGATGGCTTCAAAATCCAGCCCGTTGTGCGAAGCGACGCGGCTGGTGCCATAGCGGGTATCGATGGCCGGGGTGAACACCTGGACCGTTTTTCGGGCGATACAGGCGCGCCGCACGCGCCGGATCAGCTCCTCGGTCTTGCCACTGAACATGCTGCCGCAGATCACTTCGACGTGCCCGGAATGCTGTGTCATGCCCTTTCCTCGACTGGTTTGCTAGGCTTGCTGGCCGTCTGCCACACGCAAAGCGAAGCCCGGCGCGCGGCGGCTGCCGCAAAGAAACGGGCAGGTGCGCTTTGATTATCACACCTGCCCGCTGTTGCGATCAAATCTTCTGAGCCGCTTAGGCTTCTTCCGCCTCTGGGACTTCATAACCCCGCTGGCGCAGCAGACGCTTGGTGTCTGCCAGAACCTTGCGGCCAATGCCTGAGATGGAGAGCAGACCCTGGTCGCCGCTCTCTTCGAAGCGCGCCAGCAGGTCGCCGACGACCTCGATGCCGTTCTCCGCCATGATGTTGACGTAACGCTTGTCCAGCCCCAGGTCCGCGATCGACAGGTCCGGCGAGGTGCGGGCGGCTTCGCGCGCCTCGGTCTCGGCGGTGTGCTGGTCGCGAGCGCGCAGGCGCGCCATGAAGCGGTCGACCTGGCCCTCAGTGTCCACGATGCGCTGCTCGCCGGTGTAGAACGGATGGCAAGCCGAGCATACGTCGGTGCGGATTTCCGGCAGAGTCGAGCCGGTCGTCCAGGTGTTGCCGCAGGCGCAGATCACGACTGCTTCAGGGTACCACTTGGGATGAATGTTTTCTCGCATGTTGGTGTCTCTCAACCTTTCCGGTCACGGTTCCCGCTCCTGCGGGGGATGCGTGACGGGTACTCCGGCTGAAATCCGCCGCGCCGCACGTGGTTACGCCTGGGCGTCCACTGCGGGCTGCGGTTGTTCCGGAAGAACGCTGATGCGCTTGCGATCGCGGCCATGCCGCTCGAACACGACGTAGCCCTCGACAGTCGCGAAGATGGTGTGGTCACGCCCCATCGAGACATTCTGGCCGGGGTGGAACCGGGTGCCGCGCTGGCGGACGATGATGTTGCCAGGAATGACAAACTCGCCGCCGAAGCGCTTGACGCCCAGACGCTTGCTTTCACTGTCGCGGCCGTTTTTCGTCGAGCCGCCACCCTTCTTGTGCGCCATGGTATTGCTCCTCTAAGCTCTCTGTCCTAGCCCGTGATGCTGTCAATACGCAGCCGGGTGAAATATTGGCGGTGGCCCCGGCGGCGGCGATAGCGTTCCTTCGGCTTGTACTTCCAGACGAACACCTTGCGATAGCGATCCTGCTTGACGACCGTTGCCGTGACCGACGCGCCGTCGACCACCGGCTGGCCGATGCGCGCTTCGCCGCTGTCCGACACGACCAGCAGCACGTCGGTCAGCTCAATCGACTCGCCTTCCGCCTGCGGAAGCCGCTCGACGTCGATCACCTGGCCCGGTTCCGCGCGGTACTGGCGTCCGCCGGTACGAATGACTGCGTACATGCTCTCTGCTCCAATCTTCGCTTGCCACCGGCTGACAACAGCCCGGTCCGTGGACGTTGCAGCGGGGAAAATTGGCCTGCTCAACCCGGTATCCCAGGGGAATGCCGGGTTGGTATTATAGCTGGCGCGGCGGGGGGCGTCAATGGCGGTTCGTCGCGCGTT
>DAOKYY010000061.1:0-22124 GCA_035325905.1 Aggregatilineaceae bacterium
GATACGCCAATGACTTTCGATAGTTCACATAACCGCTCGTATTGCGAGGCGATTTCCCATGACATCCCAGCTGCGAAATGTTCTGCTGTATCTGCTCGTCCTAGCGGCGCTGGCGTTGCCAGGGCCAATTACGGCGCGCGCTTCCACCGAGCTGCGCACCATCACCGGCAGCTTCACCACCACCAACCCGATTTACCCGCTGATCGGTGGGGAGTTCTCTGCTGTGCTGTACGACCTGGCGGGCGAGATCCGGCGCGATTACGCCTTTGTCCCCGCGCCGGAATCGCAGGTGCTCGGCGCGCTCGAAGGCGGCATTGCGGGGGGGCGTTACACGCTCGATCTGCCCGCCGAGCCATCCGGCACGCCGCTGGACTTCGACGGCGACCCTGCCAGCCCGCCCGCGGTGCAGGTCTACACAAGCGGGATCACGCTCGATTACCTGGGCGATGCCTACGTCAACCGGGGCGAGACGCTGATCATCGCCTCAGTCGCGTTCGAGCCGCTCAGCCAGGATATCGTTGGCGGGCGCGTGATCGTCTGGTCGGCGGCGGACGGCGAGCTGTTCCCGGCCGGGCTGGGCGCGGATGGCAACGCCTTCACCGTCGATGACCCGCTGATGCCACTGCCCGCCGGGTGGAGCGTGGTCGCGCTCGACGCCGAGCCGTTCGCCGTGCTGCGCGGGCCATCGGTCGAGGTGCCGATCATCGAGAGTATCGGCGCGCTGAACGACTATTCCGCGCTCAGCTACCGCGACGCGTGGGACCGGTTCTTCGCTCGCGTGCGCGAGACGTACCCGTTCGGCGACGAGAAGCGCATCGACTGGGACGCGATCGACGCCAAGATCACGCCCCTGGTCGATCTTGTCGAAAATGATCTCACCTTCCATCTGCTGATCGCGCGCTTTGGCGATCTGCTGGTCGATACGCACGTCAGCTACCTGTCGGTGCCGGTGTTGCAAAACCTGCTGATCGGCGGGATCGGCGTCAGCGGTATAACGCTGACCGATGAGGGCGAGGTGGTGATCACGGGGCTGGTGCCGAACTCGGCGGCGACGCGGGTCGGGATGCGCGTTGGCGACGTGCTGCTGGCGATTGACGGCGTCCCGGCGGCGCAGGCGCTCGACGACACGCCGCTGCTGATCAGCAGCGCCTCGACCCCACACGGGCGGGCCTTCATGCAAGCGATAACGCTGCTCCAGGGGCGGGTCGGCTCGACGGTTTCGGTCCGTTGGACCGGCGCGGAGGGCGAGAAACGCGCCACGCTGACGCGCGGGCCGGACGCCGCCGCCCTGCTGACTGCGCTTGGCGTGACCGGGTCGCCTGGCCGGGTGGTGGAAGGCCGTATGCTGGCTTCAGGTCTCGGCTACATCCGCGTGCGCAGCTTCGCGCAGGAGGTCAGCGCCGCTGCCGATCTGTTCGCCCGCGCGCTGGACAACCTGATCGCCGCCGGCGCGCCGGGTGTCATCATCGACGTGCGCTCCAATTCGGGCGGCATCCCACAGCTTGCAATGGCGATGGCGGGGCACTTCTTCACCGACTACGAGCGCGTGGTCGATTTCTACTACGCCGACGGCGAGGGGAACTTTGACTATCGCGGCTTCGTCGAGATTCTGGTCAGCGAGCCGCACTTCGACGGCCCGGTCGCCGTGCTGGTCGATCCCATGACCGGCAGCGCCAGCGATGTGTTTGTCTACGCGATGACGACAGACCAGCGGGCGATCGTGGTCGGGCACACGCCGACCGGCGGCTTCACCGGCGAAGTCAGCGACGGCCAGTACCTGCTGCCCGGCGCGCTGACTGTTCAGGTGCCGACCGGCCGCCCGGTCGATCCCGTGACCGGCGAGACGGTGCTCGAAGGCGTCGGCGTCGCGCCAGATGTGCGCGTGCCGCTCACCCGCGCGTCGGTGCTCTCGCCGGAAGACGAGGTGTTGCAGGCGGCGGAAGCGGCGCTGCTGGACCGGCTCGGCGGCTGATCGAGATGCGGCGAAGGGCAGCCAGTAACAGCTAAGACCAGCAACAGACAGCCAAAAAGCAGCGGGACTGAAGTTGGTTTTCCGCTGCTCTTCGCTGCTTTCTGCTGTTTTGAGCTGCTTTTTGCTTACCCTCACGCTGCGCCGGGCGTTTCCAGCAGGCGGCGCACCTTGAGCGCCAGGTGCAGGTTGAGGCGCACATTCGAGTCGTCCATGTCGAGCTGGATGATCTCGGTGATGCGGCCCAGGCGGTAGACCAGCGTGTTGCGGTGAATGTTCAGCACATGAGCGGTGCGCGCTATATTGCCGTTGTTGGTGAAATAGGCGTTTAGCGTCGGCAGCAGGTCGGTGTTGTGCTGCTCGTCGTAGCGCGTCAGCGGCGCGAGCCAGTGGTCGCAGAAGCTCTCCAGCAGCTTGGGATCGCCCACCCCCAGCAACAGCTCGTACAGGCTCAGGTCCCCGAAGAACGCGATCTGCGAGTCGTCCCACAATTGCTCGGACAGCGTCAGCGCGCGCTCGGCTTCCTGGAACGATTCGCGCAGCGGCGTCAGGCCCATCACCGCGCGCCCGACCCCGGCGACGACCTTGCCGTCCGGCGCGGCGTTGGTCAGCACGGTGTGCAGGTGCTGCACCATTTGCTTGAGGCGCTGCGTCTGCTGCGGCTCGTCCAGCGGGAAGAACAGCACCGCGCGGTCCACGTACTGCCCGATGGGCGCCTGAATCCGCCGCTGGTGCATCTCGGCTTGCAGCAGCTTGACCATGCGCTCCGGCGAGAACGCGCCGCCGATCCGGTCAGTGGCCGGTAGCCAGTGGAACAGCACGACCGTATACCACGCGCCGGAGCGGAAATTGTCTTTCTCGGCGCGCAGGGTCAGCAGCGCATCGTCCGCCGCCGGGCTGCTCAGCCAGTCGCTGATCCAGTCGCGCGCGGGCGGATGCTCGACGACCGGGGCTTCGGTCGCCTGCTGGCGGACCAGCTCGCGCGCGAACAGCCGCTCGCTGTACTCCAGCGCCATCAGGTCGAAGTCGTCCGGCGCGTCTCCGGCGCTCAGCACGGACAGATAGCCGAGCAGCTGGCTTTCGTGAATCAGCGGCACGGTCAGCCCGGCCGGGCTGCGGATGATCTGCCAGTCGTCCTCGAAGAACGCGCGGTCCTGCAGGTCGAAGCGACGCACGAACTCCGCGCCGCCCACCAGCGCGAGATGCGAGTCCCATTCGTGGCCGGTCGTCGAGGCAGGCAGGCCCCGGCTGATGACCTGTCCCTTACGGTTATGGATCACGACCGGGCGATCGAGCATGCGGGCCAGCGCGTTGAGCATGGTCGTCAGCCCGCGATAACTGGCGGCGTGGCGCTGAAGCGTCTGCTCCAGCTCGAAGGCGCGCTGCGCGAGCTGCGCTTCGCGGTTGGTCAGCAGACGCTGGACGGCGCGCTCGGCCTGGGGCAGCGCGGTGCGCTCCGGCAGGGTGATCAGCGGGAAGCTGTGCTGTTTGGCGATCTGGTGCGCGGCGGCGGGGATCGGGCCGCACACCGCCAGGGCGCCGGCGCGCAGCTGAATCAGCTCCGCGACGATCATGTCCAGCGTCAGCGGCTTCTGGAAGTTGGCGAGCGTCGAAGTCGAGACAAGCACCAGCTCGCCTCCCTCGATATCTGCGAAGATCGGCGGGCGAGTCCGCATCGGGCACACCCAGTTAATCGGCGCCTCAAGCGACCCGGTCAACAAGCGGCTGCCGATTGGCAGGGCAAGCTTGAGAAGCTGATGAAGCGTCGTGGCGGCAGAGACAGAGGTCATGGGGAGTCTCCCTGCAAAGGCACAAAACGCCGGGCAGAGCTTGGTGAACAGGTTATCCATCATTGTATGAAGTGCATAAACGCCTGTCTTCGGGCATGTCTTATGAGAATCACACGATGTCTTTTGGGCAAAGTGCACAAATTTAACCTTTCTCGTTGGGCGATGTCCTCCGCAGGGTCCCACAACTGGGCTTATACCCTGTTTGTTACAGGCGCTCCCGGCGTCTGGCAGGCGGTGGGCGAGCGTCTTAGACAAGCCCCGGCGGAGTCGCTATACTCGGCGCGCGCCGTCTAAGGAGCGTGAGAGTCGCTTATGTCCGAACTGCCTGAGCACGACCACCACGACGACCCATCCCGCGACGATCGACCCCCGGAGCAGCCCGGAGGCCGGCGCGTGCAGCCCATCTTCGAGCCGCCGCCGCAAGGAGATGATACGCAGCCCAAAGTCCCTCCGGGAGGACCGTCGGCGGAGGCTTACCTGGCGGCGAGCGAGCCGCTCGCGCTCGACGACGACACCTCTCCGCGACCGCCCGTTCCATCTCGCCCGGCCGGGACCCCGGCGCGCTCGCTATTGCTGCTGGTCGTCATGGCGGGGATGCTGTGCATCTGTGTCGCCATCGTCGGGCTGGCCGGGCTGGCTGGGTACCGTGATGGGCTGGCGACCAACGAGGCGCGGGCGACCCAGACCGTCGCCACCGAGATTGCCCAGCAATACGCAGCGGGCGTCGAGAACATGGATCAGGGCCTTTTCGAGCTGGCGATCGCGCGCTTCGAGTGGATTGTCGAGACGGTCCGGCCCCCGGCGCGCTACCTGGGCGACAGCCCGGCGCGGCTAGCGGCGGCGCGCACCGCGATCGCCGTGACGCCGGCCCCGACTGTCACGCCGACCGAAGCCGCTACCGCTACGCTGACCCCGGCCCCATTGCCGACGCGCACCCCGGTTCCCTCACCGGCGACCCAGGCGACCGCCGCGCCCGATCCGGCCGATCCGGCCTATCTCTATGACGAGGCGGCGCGGGCGATGCGCCTGTCGCGCTACGAGGAGGCAATCGAGTGGCTGCGCTCGCTTCAGGCGCTCGATCCGAATCACCGCCCGGCCGAGACGCAAGGGATGCTGATGGAGGCGCTGACGCTCCAGGGACGGATCTACCTGCGCGGCGCGAACGAAGACGGCGAAGACCAGCTTGCGCGCGGCATTCTGCTGATCTACGAGGCCGACGATCTGGGGACGGTCGAGCCACAAAGCCTGCTGTACGAGGCGGATGTCGCCGAGCGATACCTGAACGCGCGCAGCTACGTCAACGGCGGGAATTACGCTCAGGCGATCGCTATCCTGGAGCAGCTTTGCGCCGAGGCGGAATCAACCTGCAACTGGGGCTATCGCGGGGTGAGCGTGCGCGATCTGCTTGAGCGGGCGCGCGCGGGCGGCCCGCCTCCCGGCGAGATGGGCGGCTCCTGATACGTATCCGGGGCGATCACGAGTGGGTGATCGCCCCGGATTTGTTCCCGCTGCGGCTCCGGCTCAGTACCCGCCGCGCTTCTCGTTCAGCACGTCGCCCACGATCTCCAGAAAATCATGCGGCATGATCGGCTTGGACACCCAGAAGTCGATCCCCAGCGCCTCGACCTCCGGTACCATGTTCGGGCGCGCGGTCAGAATCATGACGGTCATGGCGCTCAGACGTGCGCTATCGCGCGCGTGGCGCAGCACGTCGAAGCCGGACACGACCGGCATCGCCAGGTCGAGGATCAGCAGGTCGGGGGTCTGCTGGTCCAGGATTTCGATCGCCTCCGCGCCGCCCAGCGCCGTGATGACCGTGCAGGGCAGCCGCCCGATCAGCCCGGCGAAAAGCTGGAGCAGCCCCGGCTCGTCGTCGACGAGCAGCACCAGGGGCTTGTGCGCATTGTCCGGATCGTGCTCGCTCATTCGCGGATTCGCATTCTGTGTCACGCCCTCGCCCGCCGCTCCGCCTAGTCCAGCGCGCGCAGCACGGCGCGCACCGGGCTGCCGCACGCGCCCGCCAGCTTCAACGGCAGCGCGATCAGCTCGTAGACGCCATCCGGCACCCCGGCCAGGCGCAGCGTTTCCAGATTGGCGATGCCGTGCGCCAGCAGCCGGTGATGCACCGGCAGGTCCGCGCTGTCGAAGCGATCGACCGAGGGGCAATCCAGGCCGAGCAGCACGCCGCCGCGCGCGGCCAGCCAGTCCGCCAGCTCGACCGTCGGATATGGGAAATCGTCCGGCCATTGGTCGTCGGGCAGGTCGCTGACCCAGGTGTGGATCAACAGCCGTTCCAGCCCGCTCCAATCGCGCGCGGGAAAGTCGTCCGGCACGATCTCGCCGTGCTGGCGCGCGATGGTCACGACATGCGCCGGGCCAAGATACCGCTCCAGGGGCAGCGCGGCGGGGTGCGCGCCATCCGCCCGGACGTGGTACGGCGCGTCGGCGTGGCTGCCGGTGTGCGCGCTGAGCGTCAACGTGGTCAGGTTGACCGAGTCACCCACGTCGATGCGCAGCACGTGGTCAGCGGCATACGGCGTATCGCCCGGCCAGACGGCGAGCGCAGGCGTGATGGTGCGGCTGATGTCATACAGGCGAGGCGGCCGGCTCGCGGCTGCGGACGGCATAGCGCGCTCCTGAACCAGATGTTAGCCCGCGCCTCATTTTACCGGGCGGCGCGCCGAAAAACATTAGCCACGAGGCGTCAAACAGGCTTTCGAACCAGATACAAACCTTGCAAAGAGGGAACCAACCGGGGCGGGATCGCCTGGATTCACCGGATCGACCCGGCCTGTTACCGGCGCCTGGCGCGGCACTACGTCACGAAGGCGCGCGGCCCGGCGTGGCGCTCCCACGCGCCGGAGTCGAGAATATCGCGCATGGCGTCGATCACAGCGCGCAGCTCGTCGTCGCTGTTGTAGAAGTGCGGCGAGACGCGAATCCCGGCGTTCTCGCGGTAATCGATCACGATGTCACGCGCCAGCAGCTCGCGCGAGACTTCGTAGGCGTGCGGCGGGCGGATCGTCACCGTGCCCCCGCGCCGCGCCGCCTCACGCGGGGAGTTGATCGCGTAGCCCGCCTGCTCCGCCAGGTCGATCAGCAGCGCGGTCTGGCGCAAGGATTTGCGGCGAATAGCCTCCACGCCCACCTGCGCGATGATCTCGACGCCGGGCCGGTTGGCGTACAGGCTGGGGATGGCCGGGGTGCCGTTCAGGAAGCGGAACGCGTCGTCGCGGAAGTCGATCTCGTCCACCTCGAAGGCGAAGGGCCGCCGGTGCGCCATCCAGCCGGTGAGCTTCGGGCGGGCCGTGCGCAGGTGATCGGGCCGCGCGTAGAGGAAGACGCCGCCCGGCCCGCCGCACATCCACTTCAGCACGCCGCCCAGGTAGTAATCGACGTTGAGCGCGGTCACGTCGAACGGGACAATCCCGCAGGCGTGGTAGCCGTCGAGGATCACGGTCGCGCCGGCGCTGTGCGCCTTCTCGATGATCGGCTGCACGTCGAGGATGGTCGCGCTGCGGAACAGCACGTGGCTGATCGGCACCAGCAGCGTCCGCTCGTCGATGGCGTCGACGATCTTCTCGACCGGCACGGTGATCCCGCCGTCCTCGCTCTCGACCAGGTGCAGCTCGACATGCGGCGGCAGCATTCCGCGCAGCACGTAATAGACCGACGGGAAGATGCCGGACTCGATCACGACCTTGTTGCGCGGGCCGCCGAAGTCGAAACACGAGAGCAGGATCCCCTGCGCGATCGAGATGTTCTGGTGCATCGAGACGGTGTCCGGCGGCGCGCCGATGATGCCCGCGATCTGGTTGCCGAGCGCGACGTTCATCTCCCACCAGCCCTCGCCCCAGGCGCGCACGCCGCGCGTTGCCCAGGTGTCCGCATAGTCGCGCAGGCTGTCAACCACCGCGCGCGGCATCGCGCCGAGCGAGTTGTTGATCAGGTAGGTGCAGGTGCTCAGGATCGGGAACTCGTCCCGCCAGGCGAGCAGCGGATCGTCGTGCCGGGGAGTCGTGGTCGTCATCGCGCACCGTCCTGACCTGGTCGCCGCGCGGCAAGGGGCGGCGACGATTTGGCAAAATAGGGGGATCGCCTCATTATTCCACAAACAACCGTGCATCCCAAAACATCACACAGGGGGCCGATCATGCAGCTAGGGCTGGGGCTTTACCGGCACATGCTCACGGCGGACAACTACCGCTTCGCGCGGCAGGCGGGTGCGACCGCGATCGTCGCGCACCTGTGCGATTACTTCGCCGAGGGGCCGCGCATCCCCACCGCCGCCGACCAGGGCTGGGGCCTGGCCGGGCGCGGGCTGGAGATCTGGGAGCCGGAGAACCTGCGCGCGCTCAAGCAGGCGATCAACGCCGAAGGATTGGAGCTGGCAGCGGTCGAGAACCTTGACCCGGCGCTGTGGCACGATGTGCTGCTCGACGGCCCGCGCAAGGCCGAGCAGCTGGAGAGGGTCCGGCGCATCATCCGCGCGTTCGGCGAGGTGGGCATCCCGACGCTCGGCTACAACTTCAGCATGGCCGGGGTGTGGGGCCACGTCGAGGGGCCGTATGCGCGCGGCGGGGCGCTGTCGGTCGCCTTTCTCGGCGCGGACGGCCCCGCCGAGACGCCGATCCCGCCCGGCATGATCTGGAACATGACCTACGACCCGCACGCCGCGCCCGGTCCTGGGCTGGCGGTCACGCCGGAGCAGCTCTGGCAGCGGCTCGACGACTTTCTGGCGGCGGTGTTGCCGGTCGCCGAAGAAGCGGGCGTGACGCTCGCGCTGCACCCCGACGACCCGCCAACGCCCACGCTGCGGAACACCGCGCGCCTGGTCTACCAGCCCGCGCTCTACCAGCGGCTGCTCGACATGTATCCCAGCCCGGCCAACAAGCTCGAATTCTGCATCGGCTCGCTGGCGGAAATGAGCGAAGGCGACATTTACGAGGCGGTGGAGTCCTACAGCCGCCAGGGCGCGATCGCGTACATTCATTTCCGCAACGTGCGCGGCAAGGTCCCGCGCTATCACGAGGTGTTCGTGGACGAGGGCGACGTGGATATGCTGCGCGTGATCCGCATCCTGCGCGCCAACGGCTATAACGGCGTGCTGATTCCGGATCACACTCCGCAGATGGCGTGCGCCGCGCCCTGGCACGCGGGGATGGCCTTCGCGCTGGGCTACATGCGCGCCGCGCTCCAGGCGACGGCGCAGACGCGGCCCTAGAGCAGCGGGCGCAGCGCCAGCAGGAGCAGCCCGGCGACCAGCGCCGCGGCCGGGATCGTCAGCACCCAGGACCACAGGATGCGCTGCACCACGCCCCAGCGGACCATCTGCACGCGGTCGGCGCTGCCCGCGCCGACGATCGACGAGCTGACGACATGCGACGTGCTGACCGGCCCGCCGAGCAGGCCCGCGCCGAGAATCACCAGGGCCGCCGCCGTCAGCGCGCCCAGGCCATGCACCGGGCGGATGCGGTAATACTTGCGCCCGACGGTGCGCGTGGTCCGCTGCCCGGCGAACAGGGTCCCGCCCGCGAACGCCGCCGCGCTCGCCGCGACCGCCCAGCCCGGCACCTGAAATTCACTCAGCGCGCCGGTCGCCAGCAGGCCGAGGGTGATCATCCCCATCGTCTTCTGCGTGTCGTTGCTGCCCTGCACGATCGCGACCGCGACAGCAGCCAGCACCTCGCCATGGCGCAGCGCCAGGTTGGCGCGTGGCGCCGCGTTCTTCAGCACGAAATAGAGCAGGCGCACCACCCAGTACCCGGCCAGGATGCTGGCGACCGGCGCAAGAAACAGCGCCAGCAGGCTGGTCAGCAGGCCGCGCAGCAGGATCGCGCGCGCCCCTTGCGCCATGACCGCCGCCCCGATCAGCCCGCCGACCAGCGCGTGCGACGTGCTCGACGGCAGGCCCAGCGACAGCGCGAGCGCCGTCCACAGCGTGGCGGACAGCACCCCGGCGGCGATCACCGGCAGCGTGATGGCGTCCGGCGCGAGCACATCGCGGCCCAGCGTCTCGGCGACGGCCAGGCCAAACAAAAAAGGGCCGGACGCCCCTGCCACCGCCGCGATCAGCAGCGCCTTGCGGTAGCCGAGGGCGCGCGTCGAAAGCAGCGGCGCGACGACGTTCGCCGATCCGTTCTTCCCGTTCAGGAACCCGTAAAACAGCGCCAGCGCGATCAGCGGCAATGAACGAATCGTCAGCATCGACACGGGCGCCTCCCCAGGTACCCGGCAAACGCGCAGCCCCGGCGCGCCGCGCCGGGGCCGTCTGACGTTAAGCCGGTTTAACGCAGATTAAAGAAGTTTAACCGTTTCGAGCGCGCCATGCCCAACGCCGCGCTGCGGCAGGGCCTTGGTTTTGCGGTTTTGTGCTGCTTTTCGTTGTTCTTCGCCGCCCGTTGCCGCCCGTCGTTCTAGTCGCTGGCGCGGCGGGCGACGATCCGCACCGCGTTGGGGATCGGGCGCCCGGCTACCAGGATCAGATAGCCGCCGCCGCCCGCGCCGGAGAGTTTCCAGCCGAGCGCGTGGTCGCGGTGCTGCGCGATCAGGGCCTCGACCTGGGGCGTGACCATCTTGGGGAACATCGCGATCTGCGCTTCGTACGAGCGCCGCACCGCCGCGCCAAACGCCGCCAGATCGCGCGCCAGGATCGCCCTCCAGGCGTCGTCGGCGGCGCGGGCCAGCGCCCCGGCCCGCTCGCGATCGATGCGCGTATCGGACAGCACGTCAAAATCACCCTCGCGCGGGCCGATGGCGACCAGGTACAGCGCCTGCTCGACGAAATGCAGCGCCTCCTCGTCCTGCACGGAAGTGATGCGCGCCGGCCAGTACGCGCCCTCGTAGTCGGCGCGCGCCAGGCCGGGGAACACGATCCCGATCGCGTCCTGCGAGCCGGAAATCTCGGTTGTGCCGGGCGGGTTGTCGTAGGCGAACAGGATTTTGGCGATCTTGTGCGGGTCGCCCGCCGGAAGGCGCGACTCCCACAGCTCAATCGCGGCGTTGCGCGTGCTGGACGCCATGCCGCTGCGCTCGTTGAACTCAATCGTCGGCTCAATCGAGAGCGTGATCACCGCGCCGGGATGGTGCTTCGAGACGAACGGCTGGTCCAGCCAGCCCCCGGCCAGGTCGATGCGGAACGGGATGCGGTTGAGCGTGCGCAGCGCGGTGCTGGAGCGGGGCGTCAGTCCGGCGTGCGGCTCGCGCTCCAGCACGACATACTCGACGCCGTGCGCTTCGCAAAGCTGTTGCTTGGCCGGGATGTGCCCGTCGGCATTGACCACGAAAACATCCGGGCGCAGCCGCTTGAAATCGTCCTCAAAATCCAGCAGGCCCGACCCGCGCGAGATGAAGGCGTCTTTCACGTCGCCGACCGCCTTGACCATGAACAGCCGCTCGTCTTCGGAGTTGACCGGCGGGCGGCCCTTCAGCTCGTAGACGGTCTGATCCGACCCCAGCGCGACGTACAGATCGCCGAAGCGGGCCGCCTCTTTGAAGAAGGCGATATGCCCGCTGTGCAGCAGGTCAAAACATCCGCTGACCATTACTTTTTTGCGCGAATCTTCCGGCATAGTTGTCCTCTGGCGGCGTGCTGTGTGAGTTGGCTCGAATTGTGCCGCAGAGCGCCGCCGCCGTGCAACTGGTTAAGGCCACCTCTCGCCGCCGCCGATCCACAGCCAGGGCCAGTCGCCCGGCGCATGCGCCAGCCCCGCCTCGACCGGCAGCCGCGCCAGCGCGTAAAGCGCGTTGCTCAGCCGGTACTCGCTCCACAGCGCCTGCCGGTGATAGCCGTCTTGCCAGACGCGGTAGATCGCGCCGCCCCAGACCGGCGAATAGCGCAGCACGAGGTCGAGCGCGTCGTCGCCGGCGCGCCGAATCTGCGCCAGCACATGCTCGGCGGCGCGCGCTTTGACCGACGCGGCGAACACATCCAGCCCGGCATCGTCCGCCGGACCGGCGATCAGGCGCACCAGCGCGGGCAGGACCAGCGCGCCCCACAGCCTGCCCGGCGCTTCTGGCGCGGCGGCGCGCACGGCCTCGAACGCGGCCCGCGCCAGTTGGGGCCGCGCCAGCAACGGCGCGTGATCGCGCACGACCAGCGTGATCTGCGCGTAGTATTCGCCCGTCTCGCCACGGTCAGGCTCGCCGTTCATCGTGTTTTTTATGCAGCCGTTAATCTAATCCTAAACCTGGTATAAGTTATCGGTCGCAAAAAGGGGTTATACTGAGAATCCACCGCCGCACCAGAGAAGGGCTGCACCCATGCGCACGACCTCCGCCCTGCTGACCGGCGCGCTGGTGGGCCTGATGCTCACCGCGCCCTTTATCGCTGTATTATACCTGGCGGATCAGGCCGCCAGTCTTCCCTTTGTGCCGTATGCGCTCTTTGACTGGCTGGGGCGGGTTCTGCCCGGCGATGTCATCACGCGCGTGATCGACGGCATGGTGACTGTCATTCACGAGTTCGACCTGGGTGAAACCTCCAGCACGGCCAAGACGATCGAGAACTGGATGGGGCTGCTGACCTTTTTGGCTGTCGGCGTGGCGGCGGGCGCGGGGCTATTCGCCGCGCGGCGGGCGTTCGACGCGCGCCCGGATGAGCGCACCCGCACCGCGCCCGGCGTGGTGGTCGCGATTCTCGTCGGCCTGCCGCTGATTCTGATCACGCGCCACATCGTGTATGGCGAAGGCGCGGCGTTCACGGAGGTCGCGCCGGAAGGAACGGCGCTGGTCTGGCTGGCGCTCGCCTTCCTGGTGTGGGGCATCGCGCTGAGCCGGGCCTACTCGCGGCTCTACCCGGCGCCTGCCGCCGCACCGGTGGTGTCCGCGCCCGCGCCTGATTCCGCCGTCCGGCGCCTGAACCGCCGCCAGTTTTTGATCGAGCTGGGCGGCGCGAGCGCAGCGATCACCGTGATCGGCGCGGGGGTTGGCGAGCTGCTGGCATCCCGCGAGGAGCGCGATCTTGAAGCGACGATCAAGGCGCGCCGCGAAGCCGCCGAGGCGATACCCGCCGGGCTGCCCAATGCCGATGCGGCCGTCGAGCCGGCGCCCGGCACCCGGCCGGAATACACCCCGCTCGAAGACCATTACCGGATCGACATCAACTCGCGCCCGGTCGAGATCGACGGCGCCGAGTGGCGGCTGCGCATTCACGGGCGGGTCGATCAACCGGTCGAATTGACGCTGGACGATCTGGTGACACGCTATGCGCCGCGCGACCAGTATGTGACGCTGGCGTGCATCTCGAACCCGGTCGCAGGCGATCTGATCAGCACGACGCGCTGGACCGGCGTCAGCCTGCGGGACGTGCTGGCCGATACCGGCGTGCAGCCGGAGGCGGCCTATTTGCTGGTGCGCTCCGCCGACGGCTTTCACGAGAGCGTTGACCTCGCCCTGGTAGAGGATGATCCCCGCATCATGCTCACCTACCAGTGGGACGGGATCGCGCTGCTACCCCAGCACGGCTACCCGCTGCGCATTTACATCCCCGATCGCTACGGCATGAAGCAGCCGAAATGGATTACCGAAATTGAAGTCGCCCGCGACGAGGAAGCAGGCTACTGGGTCGAGCGTGGCTGGGACGCGGTCGCCCAGATGCGCGCCACCTCGGTGATCGACGTGGTGGCCGCTGACGCCGCCTACGCGGACCCGGCCACCGGCGCAATGCGGGTGCCAATCGGCGGAATCGCGCACGCGGGCGCGCGTGGCGTCTCCAGAGTCGAAGTGCGGGTGGATGGCGGCGAGTGGACCGCAGCGCAGCTTCGCGCCCCGCTCTCCGAGACGACCTGGGTGATCTGGCGCTATGACTGGCCGTTCGCCGAAGGCGAGCACACGTTCGCCGTGCGCTGCGTCGAGGGCGACGGCACGCCACAGATTGAGGAGCGCGCCTCGACCAAGCCCAGCGGCGCGACCGGCATCCATAGCGTCTCGCGCACGCTGTGATCGTCCATCGCAGGCGCATTGAGCCATTACTTCTAGCGTTTTCGGCGCTCGCCCGGTAGAGTAAGCGCGCGGCCCGGTCTGGGCCAAGCGCGCGATTCGATCGAGCGAGCGGCATGAGCACAGTTATCGGCGAGACCGTCGCCGTTACCCCGGCGGAACCCTCTGACTCCAGCACTCCCCCGGCGGGCATGGTCCGCGCGACCGGCGTGATCGCGCTGGGCAACGTCGCCAGCCGCGTGCTGGGGCTGGTGCGCGAGATGCTGCTGACGGCGCTGTTCGGCCCCGGCGCGGCGGTGGACGCCTTCAACCTGGCGATTATTGTCCCGCGCGGGCTGTACGACCTGTTGATCGGCGGGCACGTTAATTCGGCGCTGGTCCCGGTGCTCAGCGCCTACGCCGCCCATGAAAACCGCCGCGACCTGTGGGAGCTGGTCAACCGGCTGCTCGGCGTGGTGGTGGTCACGCTGGCGGCGCTGGTGCTGGCGCTCGAAGTGTTCGCGCCGCAGGTGATCGGCCTGATCGCGGACCGCGACGCCGCGCCCGAAGTGATCGCGCTGGCGACCGATCTGCTGCGCATCACGGCTCCGGCGCTGATCTTCCTGAGCCTGTTCGCCGTGCTGTCCGGCTTGCTCTACGCGTTGCGGCGCTTCACCTGGCCCGCCTTTGCCTCGACCGTCTTCAACGGCACGATCGTGCTGGTCACGCTGGCGCTCTATCGCCCGCTGGGCATCACGGCGGTCGCGCTCGGCTGGCTGATCGGCGCGCTGGTCCAGATGCTGCTGCAAGCGCCCGGCCTGCGCGACGCCCGGCTGCGGTTCCAGGTGCGCGGCGCGCTCGGCCACCCCGGCCTGCGGCGGATCGGCGTGCTCTACGTCCCGGTGATGGCGACGCTGGCGCTGGATGTGCTGGTCAACCGGCCTTTCAGCTACAACCTCGCCTCCAGCACGGGCGAGGGCAGCATCTCGTACATGTCGTGGGCGACGACATTGATTCAGTTCCCACAGGGGCTGGTCGCGATCGCGATCTCGGCGGCGATTCTGCCGACGCTCTCGCGCCAGGCTGCGGCGGCGCAGCGCGCGCTGCTGCCGTTCAAGGTGACGCTCGGCCAGGGGCTGCGGCTGGCGCTGGTGCTGATCATCCCGGCGACGGTTGGCTTGTTCGTGCTGGCGGAGCCGACCGTCGCGCTGCTGTTCGAGCGCGGCAAGTTCGGCGCGACCGACACGGCCCTGACCGCGCTGGCGCTGCGCCTGTACCTGCTGGGGCTGCCGTTCGCGGCGGTCGATCTGCTGCTGGTCTACGCCTTTTACGCCCAGCAGAACACGCTCGTCCCGGCGCTGGTCGGCGTGATCTCGCTGGCGGCGTACATGGCGATCGCGATCGGGCTGCTGCCGTGGTACAGCTTCTTCGCGCTGATGATCGCGGACTCGGTCAAGCACGTGGTGCACAGCGGCGTCTCGGCCTGGCTGCTGCATCGCCGGTTGGGCGGCTATGGCGACCAACGCCTGATCCGCACCGCGACGCGGGCCGCGCTCGCCGCCGCCGGGATGGGCGTGCTGACCTATGCGGCGGCGGCCGGGCTGGGCGAAGTGCTGCCGCGCAATGCATTGGGACACCTGATCGTGGTGGCGGGCGCGGGCGGCGTCGGCCTGGCGGTCTACAGCGCGCTGGCGTCGTGGCTGGGGCTGGACGAGTGGCGCTGGATGCGGGGCCTGCTACGCGAGCGACTGGCCCGGCGCGCCGCGCGGTAGAGCGCGTGGCGCTGTCGCGGGCGCCCCGCTTGGTATAATCACGGTATAATCGCGGCCATCACGCGTGAAAATGAGGGAAGCGGCTTGTCTGACCAGCCTCGGCCGGTTTCACCCGACCTGTACACCGAGGAATATTTCCTCACCGCCTGCGAGGGCTACGAGGACTTTTTGCAGAGCGACGGCGAGAACCTCTCGCGGCGGCTGAAAGCGGCGTTCGCGCTGGCGGCGGTCGAGCCGGGGATGGCGGTGCTGGACGTGGCGTGCGGGCGCGGCGAGATCGTGCGCCACTGCGCGCGGTTGGGCGCGCACGCCTATGGCTTCGACTATGCCCACGCCGCGATCCGGCTGACGCGCGCGCTGCTTGAGCGCGAGCAGGGCGATCTGCCGGGCAGCGCGGGCGTGGCTCAGGCGGACGCCAAGCGTTTTCCCTTCCCGGCGCGCCGGTTTGACCGCGTGCTGATGTTCGACATCGTGGAGCACCTGCACCCCTGGGAGCTGCACACCGCGCTGCAAGAAGCGCGCCGCGTGATGAAGGATGACGGGCGGCTGATTGTTCATACCGCGCCAAATATCTGGTACGATCGCTATGCCTATCCGGTCGTGCGCCGGGTGCGGACGCTGATGGGCCAGGGGGCGGCCTATCCCGCCAACCCGCGCCAGTTCCTGGTCGAGCACAATCAGGACGTGCACGTCAACGAGCAGTCGATGCTCAGCCTGAAGCGGGCATTGCGCCGGGCCGGGTTCGAGGCGCATGTCTGGCTGGATTCGCCGCCGCAGAGCCGCCGCGAGAATATCGTGCTCGACACGCTGCGCGCGGCGTTGTTTCGCTGGCCGCCGTTCCGCTGGTTTTTTGAGCGCGAAGTCTTCGCGGTTGCGGAGAAGCGAGAAGAAGCGGTTAGCGATTAGCAGTTAGCGGTGAGCTAAGAGCTAAAATCGTGCGCTTACGGCAGAAGCGATCCCGCAGTGGCGAGCGGGTGATCAAACAGAGACAGAAAGAACGAGGGACAGCCAGGATGGTTAGGTGAACTATCGAAAGTCATTGGCGTATCGGCCCGGCGTGGGGAACCTCACCCCTCAATCCCCTCTCCGCCAGCGGAGAGGGGACTTCAAACCCGTTCCGGCGCTGCTTTTCTCCCCTCTCCAACATGGAGAGGGGCCGGGGGTGAGGTCAGCCTTGCGAAGCGCCGCATTCGCTAGATCATTTCGGAAGGTCACTTAGGTTGAACCGGTTATGCCTTTTGTTTTGGCGAACTGCTTATCGCTAGCCGCTGATTGCTGGGTTCTCATATGCGCGACAAACGCCCTGTAGACGAACTGTCGATTGAGGAACTGGAGCGTATCCTCGCCATCCGCAAGCGCGAGGCGCGGCGCGAGCGCCTGCGCCGCTACGATGATCGCGGACGCCGCCTGCCCGCGCTGTTGGAAGACGCGCCGTCTGCCGAGCCGCCGCTCGCGCCGCAGCAGCACGAGGCCGCAGCAGCTGTTCCCTCGCCGGAGCCGCCTGCGACCTACGACCTGACCGGCGAGCTGCCGCGCTTCGAGGACGAGGAAATCGAGAACGCGCCGCCTCCGGGTCGCAAAGCCGCGCCGCCCGCGCCGCCTCCGCCCGGCGAAGCGCGCCGCCCGCGCGTGCGCAGCGCCTGGGACAAGCTGCTGCTCGGCATCGAGGTCGTCGGCGTGATCGGGATCATCGCGATCCTGGCGCGCGGGGGGTACCTGATCGCGACCGAAAGCGACAAGATCGACGCGCTAGAGCAAAAGTCCGCCGAGATACAGCGCGAAGCCGACGCGCTGCGCGCCACATCCACGCCGCGCCCGGAGCTGACGATCAACCTGGCCGATTATGTGCTGCCCGGCGGCCACTATTCACCCACCGACTCGTCGCGCGCCGGAGAGTTCAACTTCGACGAACTACCGGCCAGCATCCGCCCGGCGGCTCAGTCGCTGCTGAGCGCGCCGCGCGCCGCGCTGCCAACACCACAGCCGACCAGCCCGACGCGGATTGTCATCCCGGCGATCAACGTGGACGCCGCGATCTATGGCGGCGACGACTGGTTCGCGCTGCAAAAAGGCGTCGGGCACTATCTCAATAGCGCCAACCCCGGCGAGAACGGCAACATGGTTCTGACCGCGCACAACGACGTGTACGGCGAGATTTTCCGCTACCTGGAAGACCTGGAGCCGGGCGACGAAGTCCGGGTTCAAGCCGACAGCGGCAAGTGGTATACTTACCGCGTGCGCGAGACGCATGTGGTCTGGCCGTCGGAAACCTGGGTGCTGGCCCACCAGAACGCAGCGACCGCGACGCTGATCACCTGCCACCCGTATAGGGTCGATAACCAGCGGCTGGTCGTCTTCGCGGACCTGGTGGGCGAATCGTTCTGAGCGGCGCCTGAAGCTCGACTTTTCGCGTGTGATACGAGGAGCAAACTCGCTGTTATGGCAAAAAAGAAGCGTAACCCGAATGTCTCGCAGGAAACCCTGGCCCGCGCCCGGCGCGAGCTTTATGGCACCACCGGCCCGGTGACGGCCCGCCGCGTGACTCCGCCCCCTGCCGCGACGCCTGGTGCGACGCCCGCCGAACCGGCGGCGCCGCGTCCCGCCGTCAAGTACGAGCGCCCTGCCGCCGCTCCGGTGGACCTGCACACGCAATACGCCTATGTCGTGCGCGACCTGCGCAACATGGGCACGCTCGCCGCGATTTTCATGACGGTGCTGGTGATCCTGTCATTCGTGATCTGAGCCAAAAGCAGCGGAAAAGCAGCGACAGCCGTTAGCTGTTCTTTGCTGTTTTTGGCTGTCTTTAGCTGTTCTTCGCCGTCTTGTCTCGGGCGCGGCGCCCACGCAGCTCCAGCGCCGCCGCCGGGGACGATCCGTTTGAGGCGTCCGGGCGGATCGGAAGCGCGATCGTGATCTTGGTCCCCCGGCCCGGCGCGCTCTGGATGCGGAGCGTGCCCTCGATCAGCTCGGCGCGCTCGCGCATGTTGACCAGCCCCAGGCTGCCGCGCCGGTCGTAGCCTGCCGTCACCTCGTCCACGTCGAAGCCGACGCCGTGATCCTCCACCTCGATCACCACGAATGACTCGCGCTTGCCGAGGCGCACGATGATCTCCTGCGCCTGCGCGTGCTTGCGGGCGTTGTTGACCGCCTCTTCGACGATGTAGAACAGCACGCCCTGCGCGTGCGTGTCGAGATACAGCTCGACATCCGGCTGCGCCTGGAGCGCGACCTCTACCCCGTGCGTATCGCGCATCTTCTCGGCAAGCTGGCCCAGCGCCGCGACCAGCCCTTGCGATTCGAGCACGAGCGGGCGCAGCGTAAACAGCATATGGCGGATCTCTTTGGTCGTGCGCCGCGCCAGTTCCTCGACCTTCCACAACTCCTCGACCGCCTGTTGCGGCTGGCGCTCGATCAGGCGGCGGATGTAGTTGACGCGCATCGCGATCGCGGCCACGCTTTGCGTCGGGCCGTCGTGCAGATCGCGCGAGAGCTTCTTGCGGGCGTCTTCCTCGACCTCGACGATCTTCTCTTTCTCGTCCAGCAGCGTCTGGTACAGCACGGCGTTTTGCAGCGCCAGCGTCGCCTGCGTGCCGATTGCGTTGAGCAGCTCGGCGTGCTCGTCGGAGAAGGCGTTGGGCTTGTCGCAGCCGAACACCAGCGCGCCGTAGTGCTCAAAGCCGGAGCGCAGGGGGATGACCAGCAGCGATTTCGCGTCGTGGAACCCGACGAAGTAGCGCAGCTCCGGGTCGCGCAGCGCGTCCCCGGCGAAGACCGGCTCCGCCTGCTTGAGCGCCAGCCCCAGGATGCCCCGGCTGCCGGTGATCTCGACCTGCTCATCGGCGCGCGTCAGGTAGCGCGACGACACCACGCGCAGCTTATCCTCATGGCCCTGAAACAGCAACGCCGCGCTGACGACACGCGTCTGAGGGCCGGCTTCGTTGAGCAGCAGCGCGCCGGTATCCTGCGCGGCTTCGAGCACGCGGCGATAATCGAGCGAGGCGCTGAGCGTGTTCGCCATCTCGTAGATCGCGCGCGTGCGCTCGCGGGTGGTACGCAGGCGCATCGCCTCGCTTTCGAGGTGGTCCAGCGCCCGGTTGCGCCACGTCCAGCCGCCGGAGCGCAGCACCGCGCCCAGCACGCCGAGGATTGCGAGGAAGATCAGGCTCAGGCCGAGCGCCGAGGATCGCGCGGCGGGGAGCGCGGGGAGCCGGTCGGCTGCGACCAGCGTCGCGACGACCAGCAGCCCCAGCGTCACGACGATCCCGGCCCAGCGAAAGCGGAACGCCGCGTCGAACATCGCCAGCGTGCCGAGCAGCACCAGCGGCAGCGCCACACCGCCGTAGACCCACAAAAACAGCCCGGCCAGCGCGCTGTCGAAGGCGAGGTCCAGCCCGCCGAGCACGCGATCATTCAGCCGAGGAGCCAGCGCCAGCGCGCCGAGCGTCAGGTTTCCTACGGCGGCGATTGCCAGCGCCATCAACAGCCGCTCCTGGTCGATTTGAACGCCGTCCAGCAGCGCCGGATCGGCCAGCGCCAGCGCGGCCACGCCGGCAATAAACAGCCAGCGCAGCCAGAACAGCGCGCGATCCAGAGGGTGCGGCGCGTGCGCCGAAGCGACCGGTCGATTCAACGGACTACCCCGAAACAAAAAATGCCGCAGCGACGGTTGGCGCACCTGCGGCATCTTCATTTGAACGCGGTCTTGCACGCGGTGATGGGCGCGAAGGGACTCGAACCCCTGACCTCACGGATGTGAACCGTGCGCTCTAACCAGCTGAGCTACGCGCCCGAAGATGCCCGCATTATAGCATTGCCCTGCTCCCCTGACAAGGGCTGCCTGCGGCGGAACGGCCCCTACCTCCGCTTATTATAGCTGTATTCAGGCGGCGCAGTAAACCGCATCGGTCGCTAGGGGACACGGGGTGTGGTATCCTAGACCCACATCGGCGCGCGCAGGAGGGTACACAAGTGAATTTTCTCAAGCGGCTCTTTGGCGGCGGCAGTCGCGGCGGGGACCAGGACGCCCTGTACATCTACGTCCGGTCGGCGCGCACCGGCGAGGTGATCCGGGTTCGCATCCACCGCTATAACGATCTGTCGCAGAACGAAGAAGGTGAGGGCTACCACGTGCGCAAGGTCGTGGTGGGCGAGAAGAGCTTTGATCGCATCGAGGCGCATCTAAACTTCGACGCCAAGCGCCACCTGATCGGCGGCGATGTGACCGGCGGCGAGCTGGTCGACGAAGCGGCCTACGAGGCGTATCTCGCCGGGCGCTCCGGCAGCGCCTCTTCCTAACCTGCGCCTTGACCCACCCGACACTCTCCCTGTTGCTGTTCGACGTTGACGGCGTGCTGATCCACCCCGCCGGATACAAGGCGGCGATCCGCGCCACGGTCGGCCATTTCGCGGAGCAGATGGGGCTGCCGGACGCGCTGGCCGTCTACGCGCCCGACGAGCACGAGATCGCGGTCTTCGAGGCGTGCGGCATCACCAACGAGTGGGACTCCGGCGCGATCTGCGCCGGTGCGCTGCTGGATGCAGCCCTGGAGGCGGACCCAGCCCTCGGCCGCCCCACGCTCGACGCGACGCTGGCGGCGATTCGGGCCGCGCGCCTGGCGCTCGACCGGCCGGATTACGCCGCGCTGGCGCGCAGCATCCCGCATGTCACCGCCGACCCCACGATTGTTCCCGCCGCGCGCTATCTGGAAATGCTAACCGGGCGCGGCGGCGATCACCTGCCCCTGTTCGCGGCGCTGCTCGGCGATGTCTACGGCCTGCGCGCGCCGACGACGCGCGTCTTTCAGGCTTACGTGCTCGGCAGCGCGCTCTACGCCTCGGTGTACGAGGAGCCTGCCCCGTTGGAGCACGAAGGCTGTATCGCCGCCTATGACGTCCCGCTGCTGTCGATCGACGCGCGGGATCGTTTGCAGGCATGGCGCGCGCAGCCAGGTCACGCCATGGTGATCTTCACGGCGCGGCCCAGCCTGCCGCCCGCTGGGGCAGCGCGCCCGCACGGCAACGGCTTTTCGCCGGAAGCCGAGCTGGCGCTGAAGCTGCTCGGCTTCGACGCGCCGATCCCGCTAATCGGCCAGGGGCGCGTCGGCTGGCTGGCGCGGCAGCGCGGGCGCAACACCGCCGACTACACCAAGCCCTCGCCGGTGCAGGCGCTGGCCGCGATCGGCGCGGGGGTCGCGGGCGACGAGTGCGCCGCGCTCCACGCCGCCGCGGCGCTGGTCGAGACGGGGCGGCTGGACGGGCCGCTCGCCGCGCTGCGCGACCGCACGCTGTCGCTCACTGTGTTTGAGGATGGGATCGGCGGCATCCGCGCTACGCTCGACGCCGCGCGCCTGCTGCAAGACGCCGGGGTGGATGTGAGCGCGCGTGCAATCGGCGTCTCGCCGCACCCGGACAAGCGCGCCGCGCTGGGCGCCGTGGCCGATCACGTTGTGGACGACGTGAACGCCGGGCTGGCGCTGGTCTGGAGCGATTAGCGGTTAGCTGTTCGCAGTTAGCGAGAGCAGAGCAATCAGGTCCGGCCTGTGGCCGTAGCGCTTCCCTGTTGTTTGCCCCATCGATCCGAACCATGCGGTTCTTCGTGCTTTTCGCTCATTGCTAACCGCTGAGGGCTATGTGACCTTCCGAAATGATCTGGCGAATGCGGCGCTGCGCAAGGCT
>DAOKYY010000062.1:0-22064 GCA_035325905.1 Aggregatilineaceae bacterium
GTGCTGATCACGCTGGGGCTGAACCTGGCGCGCGTGATCCAGTCCGGCGTGACCGGGTCGAGCATCCTGCTGCCGCTGGCGGTGCTGGCGACGTTCGGCATCCTGGGCAGCATCGACGATATCCAGGGCATTCGCGGCACCCGCGAGCGCGGCGAGGGCATCCGCGCCCGCACCAAGTTCGCCGGGCAGATCGCGTTCTCGATCATCGCCGCGGTCGTGATGGCCTACGTGGATGGCGGCTTTCAGAACGCGAACGGCGTGTTCGTGCCGCTGTTCCCGAACTTCATCGAGCTGCCGCCCGTGCTGTGGATCGTCATCGCCGTGATCATCATCACCGGCATGAGCAACGCGGTTAACTTCACCGACGGGCTGGATGGGCTGTCCGGCATCATCACCGCCAGCGCCTTCGCCGCCTACGGCGTGATCGCGCATTTGCAGGGCCAGACCTATCTCGTCCAGTTCTGCTTCATCATGGTCGGCGCGTGCTTCGGCTTTCTGTGGTACAACGCGCACCCCGCGCAATTGTTTATGGGAGATGTCGGCTCGCTCGCGCTCGGCGCCGCGCTCGGCACGGTCGCGCTGATGACCGGCCAGTGGCTGCTGCTGCCGCTGGTCGCGATCATCCCCGTGTCCGAAGTCGTGACGGTGATGTTGCAGGTCTCCTATTTCCGCCTGACGAAAGGCCGGCGTCTGTTTCGTATGACGCCGCTGCACCATCATTTCGAGCTGAGTGGGTGGAGCGAGACGCAGGTCGTCCAGCGGTTCTGGCTGGTCGGCATTCTGGCGGCGATGCTCGGCGTGTCGCTCGCGCTGCTGCGCTGAGCCGGCTCGATCTTGCGCGCCGGAACGAAAGCAGGCAGATCGTGGATAAGCACCTGATCGGCCAGGTGATCGACGGCTATGTCGTCGGGCCGCTGATCGCGGTCGGCGGCATGGGCCGCATTTACCAGGCGCTCAGCCAGCGCGACCAGCGCACCGCCGCGATCAAGGTGCTCACGCCGGAATACGCGCTCGACGAGAGCTTCCGCACGCGCTTCTGGCGCGAAGCCGAGCTGATGAGCACGCTCGGCCACCCGCATATCATCCCTATCTACCGCTATGGCGAGTGGTCCGGCTACCTCTACATGATCATGAAGCTGGTCCAGGGGCCGTCGCTCGAGCGTGTGCTGCAATATCGCACGCTCACCCCGCTCAGCGCGTGGACGATCGTCCGTCCCGTGACCGAGGCACTCGGCTTCGGGCACCGCCTGCAGGTGCTCCACCGTGACCTGAAGACCGCCAACATTCTGCTCGACACCAGCGATGGCGATCGCCCGCACGTTTATCTCAGCGATTTCGGGCTGGGCAAGCGGCCTGGCTTCGACCGCACGCTGACTGCCAACGGGATCTCGGTCGGCACGCCGGAGTACATGGCGCCAGAGGTGGCGATGGGCCAGCCCGCCGACCAGCGCGCCGACCTGTATTCGATGGGCGTCATGATCTACGAGATGCTGCTGGGGCAGCTCCCCTTCCAGGGGTCGAGCGCGCAGATGACCGCGCTGGCGCACGTCGATCACCCGGTGCCGCGCCCGCGCCTGCTGCGGCCAGACTTCCCGCGACGGCTCGAGGCGCTGTTGCTGCGCGCCCTGGAAAAACAGCCCGACGCGCGCTTCCAGACTGCCGACGAGCTGCGCCTGAGCTATTACGAGGCGGTCGAGGGCTTGAGCGCCGGCGTGCGCCGCACCTGCTACTGGATCAAGAAACGCTGAGGGAAGCGAAGAACAGCCAAAGACAGCGAAAAGCCAGACCCAGACGGCGCTGCTTTTCGCTGTCTTTTTGCTGCCATTTGCTGCCTTTAGCTGCCCTTCGCCAGCGTCCAGGCGAGCATCCCGCTCGCGGTCGTGCCGGTGCGCTGCATGCCGAGCTTTTCCAGCACGCGGATCGAGGGCGCGTTGGACGGCAGGCAGGTGGCGATCACCCGCGCGATGCCGGGCTGCTCGAACGCCCAGTCGATCAGCGCGCGCGCCGCCTCATAGGCGTAGCCCTGGTTGCGATACGCCGGGAGGATGCTGTACCCGATATCGACCGTGTCCGAGCCGTCCGAGCGCCCCTTGAAGCCGACATCGCCGATCACCACGCGGTCGGCGGCGTGCACCACCAGCCACATCCCCCAGCCGAGCATCGCCGGATCACCGGCCAGCATCTGAATGTAAAACGGGACGAAGCCGCGCAGCGCGGGCAGCGGCCATTCGGCGGGGATAGTAGCGCCCAGCAGCGCCTCGGCGCGCGGGCGGTCGTGGATGATGCCGTGCGCCATCGCGATTGAGCAGGCCACCAGCGCCAGGCGGTCGCTGGCAATCGATAGCTCGCCCGGCAGGGGATGATTCGTGCTTGTCACGATGTCGCAGCGCCTCCGCGCAGCCCGAAACACACGCAAATCCTAGTTTCGGTCGATTCGCGCGCGGGCGCAAACCCCGTCAGGCGTCGCGCGGGCGCATGGGCTGGCGGATGACGGTTTTCAGCTTTTCGGGCGCGGTGCGGCGTGGATCACCCAGGTAGATTTCGTGGTGCTTCCCGGCGCCGCGATACTCGTAGCCGTGGTCGAGTATCCACGCGTGCAGGCGCTGGATCGTCGGCCCTTCCGTCGCATAGGGACCCAGGTGCATGACCTGGGCGCACAAGCCTTCGTCGTAGCGCTCCAGGCGAAGCCGATCCAGGGATGGCAGCGCACTCTTCTTGCGCCGTGTCTCCGCGATTGCCTGCTCGGCCATCGTCTGCGTGATGTGCGGCGGCTGCATAATCATCGCGGTCCACAGCCATTCCCCCCTTGCCTCGACGCTGAAGGACTCCAGGTCCTGCGACCACCACAGACCCTCAAGCGGCATCACCGTGTAGTCGAGCGCGTCCGGGCCGCGCTTGCTCATGAACTTGAGCGCATACGACACGCCGTAGAGCGCTTCCATCGCTTCCTGCCACGCGGGCGCCGTGTTCGGATCGCCCTCGCCATCAACCATCAGGTAAAGCAGCGGCGGGACTTCCACCGACGAGACGCGATCGGCGGGCGGGTTGTAAAGCTGCTTGTACTCTGCTCTCAGGTCGAGCTTCATAGGGATGCCTCCTCAGCAGGAAACGGAGACGGTGCACGGAGTTATGCCGGGCTTACGCCTCGTCCGGCGCCTCGAAGGTTTGCAGCACGCCGAGGACGTACAGGAAGGTGTCGAGCTGCTCGCCGGTGATGTGCTCGCTGATCAGCGCGTTGAGGTGGTCCGCTGCCCTCTCAACGCGCGGGCGCATCTGCCACCCGGCGCCGGTCAGGTACACGCGCACGCTGCGCCGGTCGTGCGCGTCCACCGCCCGCGAGACAAGCCCCTTCTCTTCCATGCGATCGAGCAGCGCGGTCATCGACGAGGGGTGGCGGCACACGGCCTGGGCCAGGTGCGAGGCCGTCGCGCCATTGTCGGCGTACAGCGCGCGCAGCGCGTACCACTCCAGCACGCTCAGGCCGATCGGGGCGATCAGGCGCTCGTAGACGTGCTCCAGGCGGCGATACGCCTCTTCCAGGTTCGTCGCCACGCAGCCGTCGAAGCGGAGATGGCCCGGCTCATGCGTAGGGTTCTCGGCGTTCATGCGCCCGATTGTACTCCGAACCCGCGCCGCCTCACAAGTGAGCCTCAGGCAGGCGGGCGGAGGACAGGCGACGGTCCGGCATTTCCCGATTTCCGGCTGACCGTGATACAATTCTGAGCGAATCCCGGCGAAACCCCACACCGGAGGAGACGAGCAGCGTCATGTCTCAAGGCGGTGGCTTCTGCGAGCGGCACGGCCCGTTTGACCCGCCGCATCGCTCATGCCCCTTCTGCGCGCTCGAAGCGGAGCAGCGTCGCGCCTATGGCCCGCCGGGCGTCACCGTCCCAGGACGGGCTGCGCCCCCTGAGCCACCGGAGCGCGCCGCGCCTGAGCCATCCGCCATCGGCCCGACCGAAGTGATCGCGCGCGGCGCCGATCTGCCGGAACAAAGCGCGGACGCGGCCGCAGCGCCCCCGCCTGAGCCTGGGCCGCCGCTGGCCTGGCTCGTCGTGCGCGAGCCGCGCGCACGCCGGGGCGCGCTGCTGTCGATCAGCCCTAACCAGACCATCGGACGCGACGCCGACGTGCGCTGGGATGACCCGCGCCTCTCGCGGGTGCACGCCCGCTTCACGCTGGAGCCGCCCGAAGACGCGCCTGACGCGCCGCCGGTCTATCACCTGTGGCCCTTCGCCCCCACCAACCCGGTCTTCATCAACGGGCGCGCCGTGCGCGGCGCGACGCCGCTGCGCGAAAACGACGAGATCAGGCTTGGCAACACCCTGTTTGTGTTCAAGGTCCTGACCGGTTGAAAGATGACGCTTGAAAGATCGAGCTTTGAACGGCTGTGTTTGAACGACTGAATTTGACAGGCTGAGCTTAACTGGCCGAGGCTGCCCATGAGTCACTCGCCCTCAACCCCGCTCGACGCGCTGGTCGCGATGAAAACGGACATCGGGCGCAAGCGCAAGCAGAATCAGGACGCGATCGGCCACGCCGCGCCGCCCGACCCCGGCATGGCTGAGCGCCTGGGGCAGATTTTCGTGCTGGCGGATGGCGTCGGCGGGCTGTCCGGCGGCGACCTCGCCAGCCAGTACGCGGTCAGCACCATCATCAGCAGCTATTACGACCAGGCAGACGGCGAGCCGCCGGAGCGCCTGGCGCGCGCCATCGCCGAGGCCAACGCCATGATCTTCGCCGAGGGCCAGGGGCAGGACCGGCCCGCGATCATGGCGACGACGGTCGTGGCGGCGGTGCTGCGCGGCGACGAGCTGATCATCGGCAGCGTGGGCGACAGCCCGGCCTTCCTGATGCGCGACGCCGACGTGCGCCAGCTCACGCTCGACCACACCGCCGAGGTGCTTCAGCGCGACCCTGCCTCGCCCGCCGAAGGCGAGAGCCACAAGCTGGCGCGGGCGCTGGGCAGCCTGCCCTCGGTCAAAGTCGATATTATCTCAGGCCGCGTGCGCCCCCGCGACCATGTCGTGCTGTGCAGCGACGGCCTGACGCGCTACGTCTCCCCGCGTGAGATCGAGCAGACGGTCGCCACGCTCTCGCCGGAGCGCGCGGTGGACACGTTGATTGAGATCGCCAACGATCGCGGCGGCGCGGATAACGTCTCGGTGATCGTGTTGCGCCTCGAAGCAGCGTTTGACGAAGCCGGGACGGAGATCGCAGCCGGACTCGCGCCGCTAGCCGCAACTGCCGCGCTTCGCGCCGCCGATCTGCCGGACGAGCCGCCGCCCCTCCCGCCCGCGCCCGCGCCGCGCCGCGAGCCGCTGCCCGACGGACTGCCGCCCGACGACGAGCCGCCCGCGCAGAGCGCCTGGGCCGTCCTGCTGGACATCGCGCGCGGCAACGCGCTCGTCACCGCCGCCACGCTGACCATCTTGCTGGTGGCCTTCGTCGCGATCATGCTGGCCGTCGCCGGGATCGGCGGCGGAAGCAGCGCGACGCCGACCGTCGATCCCGCCGCGCTGACCGGCGAGGCGTCCACGGCGGCGGCCTTCCTGGCTGCTACCCGGCAGGCGGACTCCCAGGCGACGCAGGTCGCGCTGGAAGCCACCGACGCCGCCCAGCTCGCGACCATCGCCGTGCTGACGCTCACCCCGCCGCCCAACAGCGGCCCGCAGCTTGAAACCGGAATGTGGTTCAAGGTGCTCAGTGGCGAGCCGATCCCCGCCTTCGAGGACGCGGCCATCGACGCCGACAGCGCGACCGAGCTGGAAGCCGGGGAGAATTACCGCGTCTCAGCCGTCGATCGCGACTCGATCAACGGCTTCTGGTATTTCGTGGTGGACAATCTCGGCCAGGAAACGCGCTGGGTCAACGGCCCCAGCCTGCACCGGCGCGTCGTGGTGGTCGATGACAGCGGCAACCCGCTGCCCGACGACCAGCAGCCACCCGATATCCCGCCCGGCCTCACGACGCCAACCCGCGCCGTTCCGCCCACCCCGGCATTCACCGGGACGCCGGGCACGCCTGGGCCGCAGCAGACCGGCACGCCCGGCGAAGCGACGCCGACCCCCTCGCCCGAGCCGCCGACGCCGGTAATCGGCTACGGCGTCGAGGCGTGGAGCGATGGCGCGCCGGTCATCACCCGGCAGGAGCTTCAATTGTGCGAGACGCCGGTCGTGGCGACCTGCGCCGCCGGGCTGGCGCGCGCGGGCGAAACCGGCGTGATCGTCGATGGACCGATCTCGTCCGGCGAGCACTGGTGGTGGAAGGTGGAGTTCGCGGACGGGCGCGCCGGGTGGATCGCGCAGGTGCTGCTCGGCCCGGCCTGAGTTCTCTATCGAAACGATCTGATCAATTCGGCGGCTCGCAAGGTTTACCTCACCCCCATTCGGCGCTGACGCGCCTCACGTCCCCTCTCCAAGTTGGAGAGGGGAAAGGCGAGCGTAGCGAGGCCAGGGGTGAGGTTCCGCGCCTCAGGCCCCGTTCTCGCCCGATGCACCATTGGCAGCGTTCGGACGATCCACCCGGAAGACCATCAGCGAGTCCCCGAACGCGATCGTGTCGCCATCGTCCAGCCGCCGCGCCATGACGCGCTCGCCGTTGACCTTCGTCCCGCGCGAGCTTTGCTGGTCCTGCATGAAGAACTGCCCGTTGGCGTAGCGTACCAGGAAGTGGCGGCGCGACACTTTCGGATCGGCCACGCGCACATCGCAGGCCGTCGAGCGCCCGACCAGCACGTCGGCGTAGCGGATCACGTCGCGGTGCCCGACCGCCGCTCCGCCGCGCCCTTCGAGCCACGCCAGCGGCATATCGGCCGGGCGCTCGCGTGAGAGCGCCACCGCCGGGGCGGGCGATGGAGCCGGTGGGCGAGCGGGGGGAGCCACGCGAGCGGGCGGGTTGGCGCGCGGCGGCGCGGGCTGGTACGGCGCTTGCGCGCTCGGCGCGGGCGGATGGATGACCGGCGCGGGCGGCGGCAGCGTCGCGCGGGCGTGCGGCAGCGGGCGGCGGCAGCTCAGGCACGCGGCGGCCTCGGTCGGGTTCATCGTGCCGCAGGCCGGGCACTGCACCAGGTTGCCATAGGTCAGCGGCTCGTCGTCGTAGCCTTCCTCGCGCCCGGTGCGAAAGTAGAAATACAGCAGCACCGCGCCGGCGAGCAGCGCCCCCAGCGCCCCCAGCGCGACGACCAGCACAATCAGCGTTCCCACGGTGCTCCCTACGCTCCGTCTACCCTTTCTGGCCGAGTTTATCAAATCTGCGCGCGCCGGAACAACTACCGCTGCCCACCTCTTAGCCCATGCTATCCAGGCCGGGCGTGTCCGCCGCGCTCCGGCTACAATAGGGGCGCGCAGGCCGATCAAGGAGACCATCCCGACACCATGCCCGACGACACGCACTATCGCAAGCTGGAGCGGATGTATCGCCGCGCCGCGATCAACCGTCTGCTGCCCGCCGAGATGACGATCAGCGCGGGCGCCGCCGAGATCACGCTGACCGTGCGTGAGGACCAGTTCCACGCCGCGGGCGCGGTGCATGGTGCGGTCTATTTCAAGCTGCTCGACGAGGCAGGCTTCTTCGCGGCCAACTCGCTGGTCGAAGATGTCTTCGTGCTGACCGTGACCTTCAACCTCTATCTGCTCCAGCCAATCGCGGATGGGACGATCCGCGCCGTCGGGCGCGTCGTCCACGCGGCAGGCAGCAGCTTTCTGGCGGAGTCGGTCGCCACCAATGCGGCGGGCGAGGTCATCGCGCGCGGCAGCGGGACGTTTATTCGCAGCCGGATCGCGCTCTCCCCGGCGATTGGCTACGAGTAGCGGCGCGGCGTCCGCCAACCAAAACCGCCCGCGCTCGACGGGAGCGCGGGCGGCGCATGTCTCGGAGAAGAATCGCGTCAGCCGTTGACCGCCTGCGGATGATCGACCCGCACCAGGTCGAGCATCGCCGCCCGCGCGTCCGCCTCGACCTGCGCGACCGACTTCATGCCGGGGATGACGCACGTCACCGCCGGGTGCATCAGGCACCACGCCAGCGCCCAGGCCGCCATATCGACGCCGCGCGGCAGCTCCATCTCGCGGATGCGCTCGACTTCGATCAGGTTCTGCTCGATGCGATCCTGCTTGAAGCGCGAGCGCACGTCGTTCGGCGCGGTGAACTGGTCGCCCGGCTTGTACTTGCCGCTGAGAAAGCCGCTCGCCAGCGGGACGCGCGCCAGCACGCCCAGATCGTCTTCCTGGCAAGTCGGCAGCACTTCCGCTTCGGGCGTGCGATCCAGCCG
This sequence comes from Aggregatilineaceae bacterium, assembly GCA_035325905.1. GTDB lineage: Bacteria > Chloroflexota > Anaerolineae > Aggregatilineales > Aggregatilineaceae > DYGX01. The sequence continues at coordinate 8,273 of DAOKYY010000062.1, forward strand.
GTTGTAGACCACCTGGATCGTCTCCGCGCCCACCTCCCGCGCCCGCTTGGTCTGGTAAATGTTGCTGTTGGGGCTGATCGACAGGCCGAGGTGGCGGATCTTCCCGGCGCGCACCTGCCCGGCCAGCATCTCCCACAGCGCGGGCTGGTCGAAGACATCGTTCGCGCCGGAGTGGAACTGGTAGAGGTCCACGTAATCGGTTTGCAGCGCGCGCAGCGACGCCTCAAGCTGCTGCCGCACGGCATCTGGCGACCAGAGATCCGCGCGGTCGAACGGGCTGTTGAACTGGTGCCCGAACTTGGTCGCCACGATCCACTGATCGCGCTGGCCCTTGATCGCCGCGCCGATCAACCGCTCGGAGAGATGGTCGCCGTAACATTCGGCTGTGTCGATCAGGTTGATGCCGAGTTCCTGGGCGCGTCCGAGGATGCGGTTGACGGACGCCTGGTCGAAGTCCATCCCCCATTCGCCGCCGAACTGCCATGTGCCGACGCCGACGACCGAGACTTCCATCTCCGTGCGCCCCAAACGACGGTATTTCATGCGGTTTATTTCTCCTTCTGCCTCTCGAAAACAATCTATCACCGAGAAAACGAATTGCGCGGTCCGCCCGACGCCTGCGAGCGATCAGGCGCAGTTGCGCCACATGACCGCGAATACTTACAGTATAAGGGGACGCACCTGACGCCGCTACTCTGGCGCTATCCGAAAGCGTGAACCGTCATGCCCATTACCATTCACGAACGGCACCGCTGGGACCTGACCCCATCGGAAGCGATCGCGCTCCAGCGCGCGCTCGCGCCCCAGATCGACACCGAAACACCGCTGGCGCTCGACACGCTGCGGCTGGTCGGCGGGATCGATGTCAGCGTCAAGGACAACGTCAGCCGGGCAGCGGTGGTCGTGCTGAGCTACCCGGCCTTCGAGGTGATCGAGCGCGTCACGGCCAGCATCCCGACGCCGTTCCCGTACATCCCCGGCCTGCTGTCGTTCCGCGAGGGCGCGGTGATCATCGCCGCTCTGCGCCAGCTACAGCACGCGCCGGACGTGTTCATCGTGGATGGGCAGGGGATCGCGCACCCGCGCCGCATCGGGATCGCCTCGCACATCGGGCTGTGGATCGACGTGCCGACCGTCGGCTGCGGCAAGACCCGCCTGACCGGCGCGCATGACCCGGTCCCGCCGCGCAAGGGCGCGTGGACGCCGCTGGTCGATCACGGCGCGACCATCGGGGCGGCGCTGCGCACCCGCGACAACATCCACCCGGTTTATATCTCGGTCGGGCACCGCGCGACGCTCGACACCGCGCGCGAGCTGGCCCTGCGCTGCACGACGCGCTACCGCCTGCCGGAGCCGATCCGCGCCGCGCATAACGCCGCCGGGCAGAGCGACCTCGCCCCGCCCGGCCAGATGCCCCTGTTCTAGCGCCTTACGCCCGCTCGCCGATCGTGACCTCGCGCTCCTGAGCCTGCCCGCCGCGCACGATCCGCACCGTCACGGTCTGCCCGACGCGGTCCCCGCTCAGGATCGCCTGGAGATCGTCCAGGTGGCGCACTCGCTCTCCGGCCAGCGCGACGATTGTGTCGCCGAGCAGCAGCCCGGCGCGCCCGGCCGGGCTGTCCGGCTCGACGCTGACCAGCAGCAGGCCGGTTTCCTGGCCCAGCTCGGACGCCAGCGCGTCCGGCAGGCGCACCGGCTGCGAGCCGATGCCCAGATAGCCGCGCCGCACGCGCCCGTGCGCCAGCAGCGCCTCGACCACGCGCCGCACCGTCTGCGCCGGGATCGTCAGGCTGACGCCGCGCAGCAGCGCCGAGGTGTTCAGCCCGATCATATCCCCCGCCGCGCCGAGCAGTGGCCCGCCCGAAAAGCCGGGATACATCGTCACATCCGCCTGCACATACCGCTCGATCGACCCGCCCGCCGGGCTGCGCCACACGCCTTCCAGCGCCGTGATCACACCCAGCGACGCCTGGAGCGCCTCGCCCGGCCGCCCGACCGCCAGCGCCAGCTGGCCGACCTTCAGCGCCGCGTCGCCAGCCCAGGACGCGGGCGCGAGATCGCCCGCCTCGGCGCGCAGCACGGCCAGATCGGTGCTCGGATCGCGCCCGACCAGCGCCGCGTTGGCCGTCCGCCCGTCTGCCAGCCCGACGCTGATCCCCTCATCCCGCTTGACGACGTGATGCGCCGTGACGATCACGCCCTCGCTCGACCAGATCACGCCGGTCGCCGGGAAGCGCCGCCGGCCCTCGACGCGCACCACCGCCGGGCCGATGCGCTCCACCGCCGCCGCGAAATCGTTCGAGACCTGCTCCAACATGCTCGCCATACCGTTCCCCTTCCTGTCTCGCGTCTCCAATGGACTTGACTCCAGGATAGACCGGCGGCCCGCGCGCGGGATCACCTCTTTGAGCGGGAGCGGACCTGCGCGAATGGGCAGGCTACGTCGGCAGCAGCCCCAGCCGGATCGCCAGGACGACCGCCTCGGTGCGGCTCTGCGCGCCGAGCTTGCCGAGGATGGCGTTGAGGTGAAACTTGACGGTATGCTCGCTGATGCCGAGCCGCTGCGCGATGGCGCGGTTCGCCAGCCCTTCGGCCAGCAGCGCCAGGACTTCGGCCTCGCGCCGGGTCAGCCGCTCGACCGGGGGGGCGGGCGCGCTGCCCGGCAGGTCCGCGATCAGCGCGGGATCGAGCGCCGCCAGCCCGGCGAAGACGGCCCGCAGCGCCGCGACCAGCCGCTCCGGCGCGGCGTCACGCGGCAGCAGCCCGCGCGCACCCGCCGCCCACAGCGCCGCGCTCAGGCCCGGCTCCGGGATCAGCGCGACCAGCGGGGGCGACTCAACGTCCCACTCGGCCAGCGCATCGGGCAGATCGGCGGCGTCCCAGCCCACGTCCCACAGCACCGCGTCGGGCCGGTAGATCGCCAGCGCCGCGCTCAGATCGTCCGCGCCCGACGCCTGCCCGACGACCGCGCAGCCCTCTTGCCCGGCCAGCAGCGCGGCCAGCCCGGCGCGCGCCAGCGGGTCATCGGCTACGATCAGCACGCGGATCTCGTCCATAGCCGCCGATCATAGCCGCTCGGTGCGCGGCGCGGCAAGCGCGCCGCCAGAAGAGTCCCACTCTCCGATTTGCCGGGCGGGCGGAATAGGCTATAACGGAACCCATCGCACACGATCGGGGCTACGATGCTGTTCAACCGACGGCTTACCGGCGAACACGCCGCCTTTCACCCGCACGGACCGCTGCCGCCCGAAGCCGCGCATCTGTACGTGCTGCGCCCGGCGGACGCGCGCCTGGAGCAGCTGATCCGCGAGCAGAAAACGGTCGCCGTGATCGGCCCGCGCCTGAGCGGCAAGTCGAGCATGTTGCTGCGCCAGTGGGGCTTGCTCGGCGCGTCGGCGCGCTGGTCCCCGGCGTACATCGCGCTCGGCGAGCTGCCGCGCGACGACGAGGCGACCTGGCGCGCCGCCCTCTACGCGCAGTTGGCGCAGCAGACCGGCCTCGCCTGGCCGCCAGACCGGCCCTTTCACGAGGCGCTGCGCGCCGCGCTGGCCGGGTCGCCGCCCGGCAACAAGCCCGTGCTGCTGCTCGACGAGATCGAGTCCGTCCCGCCCGCATGGCGCGCGGACTTCTTCGCCAGCCTGCGCGCCGCCGCCCTGCCTGCTCCGTCGCCCCCGTCCCCGCGCCGATCCTCGCCCGATCTCCCGACGATTGTGCTGGCGGGCTGCACCTTGCCGGACGAGCTGATCGCCGACGCGGGCCGCTCGCCGTTCCGCGTGGCCGAGCCGGTCTACGTGACTGACGCCTCGCTTGAGGCGCTGACCTATCTCGTCGCGCAGCTGGCAACCGACACGCGCCACATCGCCTCGGACGTGCCGGAGCGGGTCTTCGAGTGGACCGAGGGGGATGTGCACCTCGCGCACGCGCTCTGCGCGGCGCTGGAACGCGCCGTGCCGCGCGGCGCGCTGCTGCTCGACGACGTGGATCGCGCCGTGCGCCAGCGCCTGTTCGCCGGAGAAGGCGCGCAGCATTTCGAGCGTCTGTGGGCGGAGATCGAGGCCGATCCCGATGTCAGCCGCCTGCTCGACACGCTGCTGGACCATCGCGAGCCGGTGCGCTTCACCCTGCTCCAGCGCCCGGTGATGCGCGCCTGGCTGATGGGCGCGATCCGCGCCGACGCGAACGGCAACTGCGCGCTGCGCAGCCTGGCGCACGACAGCGTTTTCTTCGCGCTGCGGCGCAACACGGCCCGCGCCGTGCCGCGCCCGCGCCTGCCCCTGAGCGGCACCCCCGGCGAGGGCGCCCCGCTGTTGGGCCGCTACCGGCTCGATCACGTCATCCATCCGGGCCGCACCAGCTATGTCTTCCGGGGCACCGACCTGCACACCGGCGAGATGGTCGCCATCAAGCAGCTCACCGTCTCGCGGGACGTGGACGAGATCGCCTGGCAGCGCTTCCAGCGCGAAGCCGAGGCGCTCAAGCGGCTCGATCATCCGGGCATCGTGCGCCTGCGCGACGCCTTCCGCGACGCGGATTTTGAATACATCGTCATGGAGTATGTGTACGGCGGCTCGCTGTTCGACCGGCTCAACCGCGAGGGGCGGCTGCCGCTGCGCGCCGCCGTCGGAATCGCGGCGCAGCTTGCTGGCGCGCTCGATCACGCCCACGCGCGCGGCATCGTGCACCGCGACGTGAAGCCCTCGAACATCATGCTCACGCCCGATGGAGTCCCGCGCCTGGCCGATTTCGGCGTGGCGCGCCTGCTGGCCGTCTCCGGCGTGACCCGGCCCCGCACGCGGATCGGGACCACGCCCTACCTCAGCCCCGAAGCCTGCCTGGGCGACCCGATCGGCGCGCCGGGCGATCTCTGGTCGCTCGGCATCGTGCTCTACGAAATGCTGGCCGGGATGCCGCCCTTCGGCGGGCGAACCGACGCCCAGATCGCGCACGCCATTCTCGAAAGCCCCCTGCCGGACCTGCGCGCCATCCGTCCCGACGCGCCAGACGCGCTGATCGCGCTGCTGCGCGAGCTGCTCGCCAAGCGCCCGGCCGAGCGGATCGCCTCCGCCCGGCTGGTCGAGGAGCGGCTGCGGGCGATCTAAACGCCCACCGCGCCCCCGGCCTCTCTCCATCGTGGCGCGGGGAGAGGAGATTTAGGGGCGCGGTGAAACCCGGTACAGCTCGACCGCGACCCCGCCGAAGGGCCGCTCGAAGCGCCGCACCGCGTCCAGCCGCACCGGGAGCCGGTCGAGGTCCACGAACGGCGCGTCCGGCTCGGCCAGCAGGTAAACCACGCTCTCCGACGCCAAAAAACGCTCCAGGTCAGCGGTCACAGCGTCGAGATGCTCGCCCTGCCAGCCGAAGAACGGGCACCTGAGATCGACCACGCCGTCTTCCGGCAGGTACAGCCGCAGCGCGTGGCAGGCGACGATCGTGCTGACGACCGGCACGCGCCCGCTCGCCTCCGAGCGCGGCAGGTCCGGCAGGGCGGCCACCGCGTCGATCCAGCCGTAGCCCGACGAGAAGTTGGTGACGTACTCCCAGCGGTCGTGTTCCGGCAGGCGCAGCGCCAGCGGGTCGTTCCAGGCGTTCCAGGCGAACGGCAGCGCGACCGCCGCCAGCCACGCCCCGATCAGCCCCGCCAGCCCGATCCGCGCCAGAGCGCGTCCAACGCGCCGCGCCAGCCGCTCCGCGCCGAGCCACAGCCCCGCGCTGACCAGCGCCAGCAGCGGCGGCATCCCCAGCAGCCAGTAGCGGTTCGACGGGTCGGGCGAGAGCGCGAGGATGATGCTCCACGGCAGCAGCGCGCACAGCGCCAGGTACAGCGCGCGCCGCCGCGCCGCGACCAGCGCCCACCCCGCCGCGATCAGCCCGACGATCACCGCCGGAACGCCGAAGAACCCCGCCAGCGTCTCGCCCAGCGCCGGGATATTCTCCGCGATCACCCGGTCGAACCCGCCGGTCACAAACAGGTTGGTGCCCACCAGCAGCACCGGCTCCTGCTGCGCCTGCCGGAAAATCGGGTAGAGCATAAACGGCAGCCCGGCGATCGCGCTCACGGCGTAGGCGGCGGCGAGCGCGGGCCAGTACCTCGGCGGCACGACGCGCGCCAGCCGGTCGCGCCAGCGGGAGCCGGTCGCCCCGCGCGGCGGGCGCTCGCCGAGCGTCCAGATCGCGACCAGCGACACGAGCGCGAACGGCGCGGCGGTCAGCTTGGCGAGAATAGCCAGCGAGACCAGCGCGCCGCTCAAGGCCCCGATACGCCGCGTCGGGCGCCGCGCCAGCCGGATTCCGGCCCAGACCGCCAGCATCCCGAAGGCGGCGGCGAGCTGGTCCGCCAGGATCATGCGCTCGTAGAAGACGAGATACGGCGCCGTCGCGTAGAACAGCAGCGCCAGCGCGCCGACCGCGTGCCCAAATAGCGCCCGCCCGACGCGATAGGTCGCCGCCGCGCCGATCAGCACCGCCAGCGCGTAGACCAGCCGCCCGCCGTGCAGCGCGTCCAGCCGGTCGAAGCCGAACGCGCCCAGCCAGTAATAGCCAAGCAGCTTGCCCGCCGTGAATGACACCGGGTCGTCGAAGCGCCACACGATCTCGCTGCGGCGGATGTGCAGCGATTCGTCGTTGAAGGCGGGCATCGCCAGCGCGTCGTGCGCGCGCGCGAAAAACGCGATCAGCAGCAGCGCGACGACGACCGCCAACTGCGGCGCACTCACGGGGCGAGCGCGGGGAAGCGGGTCGGTCATGGCGCGGCGCCTCACTCCGCCAACGCGACGCGGTACAGGCGCACCGGCGCGCCATCGTGCGGGCGGGCGTACTCGCGCAGCAGCGTCCAGGTGAACGGCAAGCGATCCAGGTCGTACACGCTCAGCCGCTCGACCGCCATGTACAGCGGCGATTCGCGCTCCGCCAGCCCGATCAGGCGCGCGGTCATCGCGTCCTGCGCGGACGGGTCCCACCTGAACAGCGGGCAGTCGAGCGCGACCGCGTTCGGCGCGGTCCAGTACAGCGGCAGCGTGTGGCAGGCCGGGAGCCAGCCAATCACCGCGATTCGACCGTCCGCCCCCGGCGGCAGATCGGGCAGATCGCGCGCCAGGTCGCGCAGCGCGTAGCCGGACGAGGTGTTGGTCACATACTCCCAGCGGTCGCGCGCGGGCAGATCGAGCGCCGCCGGATCGGTCATGGCTTGCCGGGCAAACGGCCCCGCGAACGCCAGCGCCCATAGCCCCAGCGCGATCCACGCCGCCCACGCCGCCGGGCGAGCGCGCCCGGTTAGCTCGATCACGCCGCCCGCCACCAGCGCCAGCAGAAACGGCACGCCGAGCACCAGATAGCGCGTCGAAAGCTGGCCCGCGATCAGGACGACACCGATCCACGGCAGCAGCGCGCCCGCCGCCAGGTACGCCAGCGCGCGCGGTCGCCAGCGCGCCAGCGCCACCGCCAGCAGCCCGGCCAGCGCGATCCACCCCGGCGACAGCAGTGTGATCAGCGCGCGGGCCGCCTGCTCGATGTTGCCTGCGATCTGCGCGGCGCGGTCCCCGGCGGAATATAGCTCCTCCTCCACCACCACGCGAACCGGCGCCCAGCCCGCCGCCTGAGCCAGCAGGTAGGCGAGCACCGGCGCCAGGACGAGAAAACAGCCCAGGCCAACCGCGATCAGCGGGCGGCGGAAGCGCGGCGCGAGCACGGCTCGCCCTCTGTCCGGCTGCCGCAGCGCAATCGCCAGCGGGATCAGCGCGCCGAGCGGCAGCGCGATCAGCTTGGCGAGCGCCGCCGCGCCGAGCAGCGCCCCGGCGATCAACCCTCGCCCAAACGCGGGACGGCTCGCCAGCCGCAGGGCCGCGATCGCCAGCGCGACGCCGATCGACGCGGTGAAGGCGTCGGCCAGCGCCAGCCGCTCGAAGAAGACCAGCGGCGGCGCGAGCGCGTAGAGCGCCAGCGCCAGCAGCCCGGCCCCCGGCGCGAACAGCCGCCGCGCCAGCGCGTAGGTCAGCGCCCCGCCGAGCGGCGCCCACAGCGCGGTCGCGGCGCGCGCCAGCCACGCCGCTTCGGGCGCGTTCAGCCCGAATAGCCCGATCCAGTAGTAGAACAGCAGCTTCTTGGGGTTCAACGACTCGCCCAGGTCGGAGAACTGCCACACGACCCGCCCGCGCAGGATATGCAGGCTCTCGTCCACGAAGATCGGCATTTCCAGCGGGCGGTGGACGCGCAGCGCGAACAGCAGCGCCAGCAGCCCCGCGACGGCCAGCAGGTGCGCGGCGGAGCGCGACGCGATCAGCCGCGCAGGCGCCACAGCGAGCCGTCGAGCCACGCGCCGATCAGCCGCCGGTCGGCCTCGGCGGAAGGGCTGGGCCGCTCCGGGTGCCACTGCACGCCCAGCACCGGCAGCGCGCGATGCCACAGCGCCTCGATCACGCCATCCTCCTCTGACACCGCCAGCCCTTCGAGGTCAGGCGCGAGCGTGGCGGCGGTCATCCCCTGGTGGTGGTGCGAGTTGACGCGCAGCGCCGGCTCGCCCAGCGCCTCGGCCAGCGGCGCGTGCGTCAGCGCGATCGGGTGCGTGCTGTCCGCGTGCGGGACCGCGCCGGGCACCAGCGCCGGGATGTCCTGCACCAGCGCCCCGCCGAAATAGACGTTGATGACCTGCATCCCCCGGCAGATGCCGATCACCGGCTTCTGGCGCTCGACCGCCCAATCGAGCAGCGCCCACTCGGTGCGGTCGCGCGGCGGCGCGATCTCGTCGCTGTGGGTGTTGCCCGCCCCGTAGAGCGCCGGGGCGATGTCGCCCCCGCCCGACAGGATCAGGCCGTCCAGGTCCAGCGCCTCGACGTAGCCGGCCGGGTCGGCCAGCACGTTCGACACCGGCACTGCGACCGCGCCCAGCGCCTCGAAGAACATGGCATAAGTGTGATTGAGATAATCCCGCTTGCGCTGCGGGCCAAAACTGAGGGTGATCGCGAGCTTGATCATAGTCTATGTGAACTGTCGAAAGTCACTAGCGCAGATGATGCGCGTGTTTTTACCTCACCCCCGGCCCCTCTCCAAAATGGAGAGGGGAGAAAAGCGACAGCGTAGCGTGAAGTCCCCTCTCCGGCGCGGAGAGGGGATTAGGGGTGAGGTAATCAGTCCACCTGCGCCACCGGCGCGCGCTGCTCCGCCTCGTACTCGGCCAGCAGCGCCATCTGCGGCGGCATGATGTTGATGAAGGGCCGCGCCCGGCGGATCGTCTCCAGCGCCTCGTCGCGCGACATCCCGGCGCTGATCAAGTACGCGGCGGCCAGGGTCGGCGCGCGGCCCACGCCGCCCGCGCAGTGAATGTACACCTTCCGCCCGGCTTCGATCTGCTCGCGCACGAAGGCCACGCCGCGCTCCAGGTGCTCGACCGAGGGCGCGGCGTCGTCCACCGTCGGCAGGTGGCAGTAATCGACCAGCGCCAGCCCGTGCGCCGCGTCGTCGAACTCCACCCGCAGATTAACGCCCGCCGTGATCCCGGCGCGCTCCAGCGCGCGCTTGCCGCGCCGCCCGTACTGCGGCCCGACGTACAGCTGCGGCGTCACCTCGCTGTAGCGCAGCAGCGGGACGCCCGTCAGCTTCGGGACCCCGCGCGCGTACAGCCACAGCAGCGTCGTGCGCAGCCCCTGCGTGCGCAGCCGGTGCGCCAGAATGCGCCATCCCTTGCGCAGCTTGTCCCACAGCGCGATGGACGGAATATTCATGCGTTAGTTCTCCGGCGAGCGGTTGATGCGAGGCCGGTCGGGCGACGGCCCGGCCACCACCGGCGCCTCGACCGGCGTGCGACGCAGCGTGCGCGTCAGAAAGACCATCCCGCCGACCATCGCGTGCCCCCAGGTCAGCGCGCGCATGATGATCGCGATCACCCCGGCGGCGCCGCTGCCGACGCCCACCAGCCCCAGGAAGAACACGTAAGCCGACTCTTTGACGCCCAGCGACGCAATCGAGATCGGGATCAGCTCGGCGGTCGTCGCCAGCGCGATCATCGGCACAAAAGCGCTGACCGCGATGGGATCCGTCACCGCCACCAGCACCAGGTACGTCGCACCCATCGTCAGCGCGTTGGCGACAATCGATAGCAGCACGACCTGGAGCAGCACAACCGGGCTGTGCAACTGCTCGGTGAAGGCATCCTGCATGTGGCGGCCTTTAGCGACCAGCCACCCCAGCCGGACGCGCTCCGCCAGCGCGGCCACCGGCCCGAACAGCCAGCCCTGGCGCAGCATCAGCACGCCCGCGACGCCGCCGGCGAACAGCGCGTGCACCAGCAGCACGAACGGAAGCGGCACCTTGCCCGGCTCCATGAACAGCGCGAAGATGCTGCCCGCCCCGGCGATGGTCAGCAGGCCGATCCCGCGCTCCAGCAGCACCGACGAGGTCGAGTCGGCCTTGCGCCCGGTCAGCGCCGCCGTATCGACCGCCCGCACCGCGTCCCCGCCGACCGAGGTCGGCAGCACGGTGCTGAAAAACGCGCCGACGAAATAGGTGCCGAGCAGGCGGCGGAACGGCAGCTCCAGCCCGCTCTCGCGCGCGAACAGGCTCCAGCGATACGCCTTGACCGACGTGCTGAGCAGCGTCAGCAGCCAGGCGAGCGGGATCAGCGACCAATCGACGCTGCGCAGGCGGTCCGCGTCGCTCGCTACCAGCGACAGCACGAACGCCATCAGCACGGCGGCGATGCCGAGCCGCAGCCAGAGCAGCAGGCGGTCGCGGTGGCGCTTCAGCCAGGCCAGCCGCGTAGCGCGAGCCGGACGATTCGTGTGGGGCGTTACATCGCTCATACTGGATGAATTCTCGCAGAACCGGTACCGGCGCTCATAGACCTGTTATACCCATTTACGAGCGAGGTGCCCCAGGGTAGCGCGCGGATTATAGCAGAACGCCCCTCCCCGGCCAATGGACGAGCGCCGAGCGGGCGTAAGAACGGCTGACAAGTATCAGGCTTGACATTCCCCTCGAACAGGCCGATCATTGAGTTATCGCATCGTGATATCATCGTATATTCAGCGCGCTCTGGCGGGCGCCTGTGACAACCCCGTGTGGTGCGGGTTTTTTATTGTATGCAGCCTTCCTCTAATGCTCAGGCATCTCCTGAACATGCGAGCGCCAACTATCGCCACCTCGTCGGAGACGTGTTCTGGTTCGGGGTGGCGTTTCCGTCCACGGCGCGCTTCCTGTCGATCTACGCAATCCGTCTGGACGCCAGCGCCGCGCTGCTCGGCTGGATCTCGGCGCTGCCCGCGATCATCCTGCTGATCACGTCGGCGCTCGCGCCCTGGTGGCGCAAGCGGTACGGCTCGACCGTCGGCGCGCTGTTCTGGCCGGGGCTGGGCTTCCGGCTCGTCTTCCTGCTGCCCGCGCTGACCCCCGTCTTCCCGCACGCGTTCCAGCCGTACTGGCTGCTCCTGGCGGTGGCGCTGCCCGCGCTGGCGCAGGGCGTCTCGTCGGTGCTGTTCCTGGTCGTGCTGCGCGAAGGCGTGGATGCCCGCGACCTGCCGGGGCTGATGAGCCGGCGCTCGTTCGCGTTCAACGTCGCGGTCGGCCTGGCGACCGTCGGCTTCGGCTTCTGGCTCAGCGAAGTCACCTTTCCATTCAATTATCAGGCGATGTTCGTCGCGGCGTTCGCCGTCTCGCTGATCAGCCTGTGGCATGTCCAGGCGCTGCGCGAGATCAACCCCTCGACCATGCCACAGCGCGTCAAAGGGGCCATGCGCGCCCTGCTGCGGACGCCGGTCTTCCAGCGCGTCGCCTCGACCTCGACGCTGGTTCACCTGTCGTTCTTCTCCATTCTGCCGATCATCCCGCTGTGGCTGGTCAACCGCTTCGACGCCGACGAGCAGTTTCTCTCGTACTTTGGCCTGGTCGAGATCGCTGCGGCGGCCCTGATCGCGACGCAAACCGGCCGGATCGTCCGCCGCCTCGGCACCCGCGCCACGATCGCGGCTGGCCTGGCGATCACCGGCGTCGCTGCGGGGCTGCTCGCCGCCGCCCCGTCCCTGCCCGTGACGCTGGTCGCAGCCGCGATCTCCGGCGCGGCCTGGACGGCGACCTCGATCAGCGTCTTCACATACTTCAGCGAGAACACGCCGCCCGAAAACGTCACGCACTTCTCGACCGCCTACAACCAGGTCGTCTCGCTCGCGATCTTCGTCGGCCCGCTGCTCGGCAGCCAGCTCGCCGGGCTGCTGCCTGATCTGAGCGTGGTGCTCCTGATCGGCGCGGTGCTGCGCCTGGCCGCCGCCGCGCTGATCCCGCTCGACCTGTTCGGGCGTGACCGTCGCACGCCCCTGCCTGAGCCGCAGCCGGAGATCGACCAGGTCTCCGTCTCTGGCTGATTTTCGCTGACTCGCCGCGCTTGGCTGCTCTCGGCCGGATTGTCAGTTTGAGGCGGATCGCGTAAACTCTCCCTCATGAACAACCAACGTTACCTTCCGTTCTTTGTCACAATCGCCGCGCTGGCGGCGCTGGCGCTCGCTGGGCTGAGCCTCGCGCTCGGCGCGGCTGGCGATGGCTTTCCGGCGGCCCGCGTCGCCCGCGCGCAGACGGGCGCGACCCCGACGCCGGGGACGAGCTTTGGCCCCATCGTCGGCCCCAATTACACCCCGCAGCCGCTCCGCACGCCGCTCCCGCAGACGCTCCGCGAGCGCGACTGCCCCGCCCTGGTCCTGGCCGAAGCGGGCGTCTCGCTCTATGGCGCGGCGGACGCGGCCTCGGCGGTCGTCGGGACGGCTGGCGCGCGCGAGCAACTGATCGTCGTCGCGCTGGCGACGGACGCCGCCGGGAATTCGTGGGCGCAGACCGAGCGCGGCTGGCTCCCGCTGACGCTCAACGGCGTGCAGCACGCCGTGCTGGACAGCATGCGATCCTGCGAAATCCTGAAAGGGAACACGCCCGATACCACGCTGCTTGGCCTGCACTTGCTCAACGGCACCAGCCGCGACGAAGTGCTGGCGTTCGTCCGGCGCATGGTCGACGCCGGGACGCCGCTCGGCACCATGAAGGGGCTGAACGGCGCCGAGCAGTTGTTGAATGAAATCAAGGCGATCTCCCCGCAAACCGTGACCGTCTACCGCTCGCTGCTGACCTCCAACGGCGAGTGGGACTGCCCCGCCGACCCTGGCGAGTACGGCGACCCCGAAGACACGGCCAACGCCTGGCTGAAAAGCCTCAACAGCTTCTGGAGCCAGGTCGATGCCGACTACTACGAGGTCATCAACGAGTGCCCGGTCGAGCTGAGCTGGATGTCTGACTTTTCGATTGAAGCGATGCGCCTCGCCGCCCAGCAGGAACGCTGCCTGCTGCTGTTCTCGTTCCCCGGCGGCAATCCGACCGTCGCCGGATTCCGCGAGGTGCTGCCCGCCTACCGGTACGCGGCGGAGAATCCTTGCGCGCCGGGCCGCCACCACGGGATCGCGCTCCACGCCTACAGCCTGGAAGATGGGCTGCTGGTCAGCGAAGCCGACAAGTGGGTGAGCCTGCGCCATCGCATCTTCGAGGAAGAATTGCGCCAGCGCCTGCCCCAGGCGGTCGATCTGCCAGTCTACATCACCGAATTGGGCGAGGGCGGCGGGATGGCAATCGCCTCGTGCGACACGCTGATCCGCGACGCCCTGCAATACACCTACCAGCTTGAGGAAGACCCCTACGTCAAGGGCTTCCACCTGTGGAGCGTCGGCTCCGGCACGCGCTGGGTAGACATCACCTCGTGCCTGCCCGCGCTCGGCGACGCGCTGATCGCCTACTACCAGGGCTAGACCGTTTCCGCGCCGAGGCGCTAGATCGC
>DAOKYY010000063.1:0-17029 GCA_035325905.1 Aggregatilineaceae bacterium
CCCGGGTAAAGCGCATAACACGCTCTAGAAATGCAGAAGAGCGCGTGCGCGCTCTTCGGCTTGCTCAGGGTATCACACGTATATCAGGTGGGGGTGGGGAGCATACGGATTTGCGATACCCCGGTCACACCGATGATGGATTGACCCGCATCGACTGACTAGCCTAACGGTAGCACGCGGAAATTAATGCGCGATTAAAAACCCATAGAAATAGAATAACGGCTGGCGGCGAATAGCGGAGGTCAGGGCTGCGATGTCGGGGTTGCCTCGACAGGAGGCTCGATCGCGGGCGCGCTCACGCTGGGCGTCGGGCTGATCACTTCGATCGACTCCATGTCGCCGGCGGGCAGGGTCGGCGTGGGCGTGGGCAGCCCGTCGATTGGCGCGAGCGTCAGGCTCAGCTCTTCAGGCTGGACGCTGAGCGTCAGCCCTGGTGGGGCAGGCTCGCCGTCGATCAAGGGCTGCGGGCGCACCTGGTGGTTGCCGGTGCCCAGGTTCGCCAGGTCTACCGCGACCGTCACCTGGTCCGCGCTCGGCAGGCGGTCCTGCGGCCCGGCGACGAAGACCGTCACAGTGCTGGCAAGCCCCTGCACGCGATAGCGCGCCTCGTCCAGCCCGGTCACTATGACCGGGACGCCTTCGTACTGGCGCGTGTTGATCTGCGGCGAGATCCGCACGGTGACGCTGATCAGCTGGTTCTCAGGCACCAGCCGCACGCCATCCGGCAGCAGGACCGGGACCTCGACCGTGAAGGTTTCGGTCCGCCCGCGCAGGTCAATCGGCGCCGTGCGCACGACACGGTTCATGCGGGCGATCGCGTCCCGATCGCCGGTGACGCCGACCGAGCGCGGGCTGAAGGCGTCGTAGCCCTCGAAGACGTAGCCGTCCGGTGGCGAGCCGGTGGTCGCCGGTAGCACCTCAATCGGCGTGACATCCTCGCGCGCCTGAATATCGACCGAGCAGACCACGCTCGACGGCGACAGCGCGACATTCGTGACCGTGCGCCCGTCGGCGTTGACGGGGATCAGGTCAAAGGTCTCAGTGAAGGGGTTGCGCTTGTCGCTCAGGTCCATTCGCACTTCGGCGGCGCGCACGCTGCTGACGCGGTCTGCGCTGCCGCGCACGATCACTTCTGTCTGGTCGCAGACCAGCTCGGAAGGATAACTGTATCCCAGCGGCGGCTCGCGCCGGACCACGATCTCGATCGGCGTGCGCGCCTCGGCCATCGCGCCGACTTCAAGCGTGAGCGTGCTGGGACGGACGGCGGCCACCGTGCCGTAGCGTGGTGAGTTGATCTCCGCCTCCAGCTCCACCCGGTACTCGCCCGGCGCGCGCACGTTTTCGAGCGAGGCGGTCACAGTCACGTCGTCAGGAACCAGCAACCCCCATTCGCTCTGCTGCGTGCGGATGAAGACGCTGACGCTCTGCGGCAGCGCCGGCTGGTTGACCAGGACCAGGCCATCGGGGATTTCGTAAACGATCTCGACGCCCTTCAGCTCGCGCTCCTCGACCGGGTTGTTCGCCATCGTCGCGGCGACCCACACCACCAGCGCGAGAAACAGCGAGGTCAGCATCCAGCCGAGGTTGCGGCCAATTACTTGCAGCGGAGAGGAGTCAGCCATGATACGTCAACTGCGCCCGGCGGCTCATGCGGCTTTGCGCCCGCGGCCGGTGTCGTCGCGGTCCTGGCGGAAGCGCGCGATCTCGTCGCGCGCGCGGTTCAGCAGCCCCGTCCACGGCCACGGACGGGCCTGCTCCGGCTTGTCGTTGGTGTAGAACGCGCTCAGGATGGTGCGCAGCCGGTTGGCGTCGAGGCGGCGGATCATGCGTCCCCGGTTGGCGACCGAGATGCGCCCGGTTTCCTCGGAGATGATGACTGTCAGACCGTCGGACACTTCGCTGATGCCCAGACCGGCCCGGTGGCGTGTGCCCAGCTTGCGGTCGGTCAGGTTGCGTCCCGACGACAGCGGCAGCACCGAGGCCGCGCTCGCCACGCGCCCGTTGCGGATAATCACCGCCCCATCGTGTAGCTCGGTCTTGGGCCAGAAGACGGTCAGGAACAACTGCGGGCTGACCTCGGCATCCAGCGGCACGCCCGTCTTGATGAATTCTTCCAGCGAGTCGTTGCGCTCCAGCACGATCAGCGCGCCATGCCGCCGCTCCGAGAGCCGCGCCGCCGCCGCGCAGATCGCGTCGATCACCTGCTCGTCCGCCGTGTACGAGGGCGCGCGGCTGAACAGGTTGCTCAGGCCGGTCCGCCCGACGCGCTCTAGAGCGCGCCGCAGCTCCGGCTGGAAGATGATCGGGATGGCGACCGCCGTTGCGGTGAGCAGGTTATTCAGCACCCAGCGGAAGGCGACCCATTCCAGGGTCGAGGCCAGCAGGCCGATCACCAGGACGACGACCAGCGTGCCGCGCAGCAGCGGGACCGCCTGCGTGCCGCGCATCAGCAGCCCGGCGGCGAAAATCAGCGCCGCCACGACCAGCACATCCGGCACGTCGCTCCACTGGAAGGTCTGAAGCGTCCAGATCAGTCTCATCGCTTACTGCTCATCGCCTGCTGCCGATCACTCACCGCTACCAATACACGTCTACCCGCTGAGCTGCCTCAACAGCCGCCGGTAATCATCGACGTTGCGCGGGTTCAGCGCGATGATCCGCCGGATTGTTACCAGCGCGTCGTTATGCAGCCCGGCTTCAAGCTGAAGCTCGGCCAGCGAGTCAAGCTGCTCGACCGCCTGGGTCAGGCTGCCGGTCTGGCGATAGACCGCCGCCAGGCGCGACCGCAGCGCCATATCCTGCGGATAGCGCGTGACCTGCTCTTCCAGCACCTTGATGATCTGCCCGGCGCGGTGCTCGCGCGCGTAGACGCGCAGCAGGCCGTCCAGCTCGCGCACCGCCGAGATCGGGTCGTTGAGCCGGTAATTCAGATCGACCAGCATACGCCGCGCGCGCTCGTCGGCGGGGTCGAGCTTGCGAATCTGCTCGTAAGTGCGCATCGCCTGGCGCAGGTCGAACACGCTCACGTCGATGTCGCCCAGGCGGTGCAGAATGTGGACCATCCGCTCGGCCGGGGCTTCGACGCGCTCGGCCAGCTGGATCGCGGCGTGATAGGTCGCGCGGGCCGCTTCCAGGTCGCCAAGCTGGTAGTAGGCGTCCGCCAGGTCGATGTGCTGGTTGAGGACCTCGGCCCACCGCTCCTGATTTTGCAGCAGGTCGATCAGGCTGCGGTGCAGCTTGACATCCATCGGCGCGATCTTGAGCGCCTCCTGCAAAATCTCGGCGGCGCGCTCCATGTCGCCGCGCATCAGGTAGACGTTGGCGACGAGGTCGTACTTGACGATCGCTTCCTGAATGTTGTCGCGCTCCAGCAGAATCTGGCCGATGCGCCAGTGGATCGGCAGGTAGTCCGGCGCCGATTCCAGCAGGAAATGCGCCTGGTCCATCGCCAGCATCAGCAGCCCGTCACGCAGATACTCGTCGACCGAGTTCAGGCCCTCGGTGACGCGGTCGTTGATGTACGGGACGATGCTGATCAGCGACTCCGGCTCTTCAAGCGTGATCGCTTCTTCAAGCTGACGGCGCGTCTTGGCGATCCGCTGCTTCCAGTTCGCGCCGGTCAGCAGCTCCAGAAAGCGCTCGTTCATGCGCCGGAGCTGCTGGTCGTCGGCGCCTTCGATCCCGGCCGTCAGCCGGTCGTAGATCGTGCCGAGCTGGGCGGCTTCGTCCGGGCGCTGCGCCAGCCCAATATCCACCAGCCGCAGCGTCTGGATCAGGTAATAGGCGGCGGCGCGGTGGTTGCGCTGGACGAAGTGCGCCATGCTCAGGCCCTGCATCGCGCCGGGCGCGAGCAGCGGGTCTTTGCCGGCTTCGTCCAGGCTGCGGACGGCCTCTTTCCACTCGCCCACGTCGAGCAGCAGCACGCCCAGGTTAATGAAGATGCCGGGGTGGTGGAACCCCGCTTTCAGCGCGCGCTGGTAAGCGCCGATGGCCGCTTCCACGTCGTCGACGCGCTGGCACTCGATCGCCTCCAGCACCTGCGTCCCGCCATCAGTCAGATCGCCGGTGTCGAAGACGGCTGCCGCCAGCGCCGCCAGCCCGAATTCCATCGCCTCACCGAGCGGGCCGCGCGGGTCATCCTCGCCGGTGGCGCTGTCTTCTTCCAGCGCGGCGGCGTCGAAGGCGCGCTCGCGGCGCGCGGCAACAGCCGGGGTGTCGCCTTCGAGCACGTCCGGCGAGATCAGCTGGCCGGTCTTAAGCGCCTGGAGCGTGTTGAGCGCCTGCGGGTGGCTCGGCTCCAGCCGGAGCGCGCGCTCGACGGCTTGGGTCGCGATGTCCGGGCGGTCGGCGCGCTGGAAGGTGAACGCCAGGCTGAGATACTCGCGGATCGCGGCGCGGCGCTGGCCGGTGCGCTCGTAGGCGAGGGCCAGCCGCTGATGAATCTGCACCAGGCCGGAGGTCAGCTGCGTCGCGCGCTCCCAGTTGGCGATCGCCTTTTCGAGATCGCGCTGCGCCAGGTAAAGCTCTGCGACGTTGATATACTGCTGCGCGGCCTCTTTCAGGCGGCCGAGCCGCTCCAGCACGTCGGCGCTTTTTTCCAGGGGGATGGTGTCGTCGGGCGCAAGCTGGTGCGCGCGGGTGTAGACTTTGAGCGCATCCTCAAGCCGCCGCGCCTGGAGCAGCGCCAGGCCGAGGCTGTTGTGCGCGCCTGGATCGTCCGGGAACTCCTGCACCGCGCGCCCGTAAGCGGCGATGGCCCGGTCCCAGTGCTGGTCCCACGCCGCGCTGTGACCGACGTTCATCGCCTGTTCGTAGATGTGACGGTTCCCTGCCATCTTGCGCTCAGTCCTCGGTTCAGCCGCCGGTGGTGTTCTCCGTGCGCACGCTTACCCGTCTATTCCGTCTCGTCCTCACTTTGCCTGCTGATTGCCTTGACGATTTTCTCAAAACGCTGGCGTTGTTTCTTGCTCAGTTGGCCGGCATCTTCCAGCAGGTAGACCAGAATGCCCTTCTGCGCGTGGAGGCGGTTCTCGGCCTGCGGGAACAACCGCGACTGCGGGCCGTCCGCGACCTCGTCGGTGATCTCCTCGCCGCGATGCGCCGGGAGGCAGTGCAACACGATCGCCTGGGGCGACGCCTCGGCCAGCAGTTCGCGGTTCACCTGGAAAGGTGGGAAGACCTGGCGGCGCCTTTCGACTTCTTCTTCCTGGCCCATGCTGGTCCATGTATCGGTGTAGACGACGTCGGCTCGCCGGATGGCCGCCGCCGGATCATCGGTCACGCCGACGCTCAGCCGCCCGCGAGACAGGCGGTGCGCCTTTTCGAGCGTCGCTTCTTTCGGCTGGTATCCGGCCGGGCTGCCGATCGTCATCTGCATGCCGAACTGAGCCGCCGCCATCATCAGGCTGGTGGCGACGTTGTTGCTGTCGCCGAGGTAAGCCAGATGCAGGCCTTCCAGCCGGCCAAATTCCTCGTAGATGGTCAGCATATCGGCCATCGCCTGGCACGGGTGGTTGTAGTCGGTCAGGCCGTTAATGACTGGGACCGGACTCCAGCGCGCCAGCTCCAGCACGTGCTCGTGGTCGAAGGTGCGCGCCATAATCACGTCGACGTAGCCGCCCAGCACGCGCGCCACATCCGCAATGCTCTCGCGCTTGCCGAGGCCGATCTCCTGCGGGCTGAGGTAGAGCGCGTGCCCGCCAACGTGCTCCATCGCCATCTCGAAGCTGACACGCGTGCGCAGCGACGGCTTCTGGAAGATCATGCCGAGCGCCTTGCCCTTCAGCAGCGGCTTGTTGGCGCCCTTGCGCTTGAACTGCTCTTTCAAGGCGCGCGCCATGTTCAGCATGGCCCACAAATCGGCAGATGACCAATCGGCAAGATCGAGAAAATGCTTCACCGGCGTACCTCGCGGCTCAGGCTGTGGCGGGTAGGATTCAGAAATTCCGGCCCGTAGTATAGCACAATTTAGGGAGGGGTACTCGCGGCGCGGGCCGCTCGCCGCGCCCGCTGCGAGATCAAAAACCCGGCGGCATGCCGCTGACATGCCACCGGGAAGCTGACATCGTTCGCCTGGACGCGCGGGCTACGAGCCGCGCGCGGCAAGCTGGGCCGCCTGATCGATCATGCGGTAGTTGTAGTGCGGGCCGCCGAAGATGCCATCGGTCTGGAACGGGCCGCTGTACCACGGCTTTTGCAGCACATACGAGCGGTCCAGGAACAGCGAGATGAGCGGGTGCTCGCCTTCGGGGCCAAAGAACATTTCCTCGATACGATAGTACAGCTCGTTACGCAGGGCCGGGTCGGTTTCGCGCGCGGCCTGAGAGATCAGGTCGTCCACTGCGCTGCACGGGCGTTTGAAGGTGTTTTCGGACTCGCAGTGCAGCACGTCGCCCACCCAGTTGTTCGCATCCGGGTAGTCCGGTCCCCAGCCGAGCGTCCAGATATTGGGGCGGTCTTCGGGCGCGTTGCGAGGATCGATCGTTTCCAGCAGGACCGAAAACTCCTGCTGTTCGACGGTCAGCAGGCTTGGGTCGCAGCCCAGCTCGCGCTCGACCGACGCCGCCAGGAACTCGGCCCAATCCGACGACCCGACGAAGGAGACGATCAACAGCGGCGGCAGGCCCTCGCAGTTCGGATAACCGGCGGCCTCGATCTCGGCGCGCGCCAGCTCCGGGTTATATCCGACGCCCACTTCATTGATCGGCGGCGCGCCGGGGATGATAGGCGGAGTCAGGTGGATCATCGGCTCGCCGCTGCCTTGCTGGAGGGCGAAGGCGGTGCGATCCACCGCCGCCGAGAAGGCGCGACGCGCGTGCACGTTGTCGAACGGCGGCTTGTCGTGCGCGAAGCCGAAATAGAACACCGACATGCTGGTTGACTGGCTGAGCTGGTCGGCGTAAGCCGGGTCATTCAAGATTGACTGAAGCTCCGCTGGCGGCACGCCAGAGGCATCGACACTGTTTTCCTGGTACAGCGCGAAGGTCGTGCCCAGGTCAAACACCGGGCGCTGGATGACGCGCTCGACGTTGCCCGGCCCCCGCAAGTCTTCGGGCAGCAGCGGGTTACGCAGATAGACGCGCTGGCCGCCCCATTGCCATTCGTCCAACACGAAGGGACCGTTGGTGACGAGATTGCCCGGCTCGGTCCAGTCGTCGCCTAGCTCCTCGATCACCGAGCGCGGCACCGGGCGGTACATCCACATCGGGGTCTGGCTGAAAAAGAAGCCCGCCGAGAACTGGAGATGGACTTCTAGGGTGGTGTCGTCCAGCGCGAAGACCTGGACCAGATCGTAGTCGGCGTCGGTCACTTCGCTGACGGGCTTGGTCGAGACCTCGTCGCAGCCGAGGATGACCTTGTCGGCGACGCTGGTGTAATACGCGCCCAGGCGCGGGTCGCACGCTCGCTTCATGCCGTAGGCGATGTCATGCGCCGTCACGAAGCCAAGCTGCTCGGCCTGGTCGGTGACAGGGTCCCAGCGAACCCACGGCACGTCGTTGCGGATCGTGAACGTCCAGACGGTGCCGGTCTCGTCATATTCCCAGGCGGTCGCCAGCTCCGGCAGGATGTTGCCGGGGTTGAGCGGGTCGTTGTCCGTCAGGCCCAGAAACAACTGCTCGATGGCCGCGATCGAAACCTGGTCCGAGGCGCGCTGTGGATCGAGCGTGCTGATCTCGGACGCCGCCGTCGTGTACACGGTGATTGGCTCGGTTTGTTGCATGACGCTGACCAGCGTCACATCGGCGTCGCTCGCAAAGACAAAACCGGTAGGCAGCGCCGCAGCCGTCATCGCCAGGATGACCGCCAGCCGCGCTGTCCGGCGCGCGAAAGTGTGCATTGTTCAAGCCCCTCCACTGAGCCGGTCGAGATGTTCGGCGTGCTCGCCCGATGCACGCTCTCCGATGAATCTGAGTCTATAGTGCACGCTGGCGGATTTGCAAGTTTTCCTCTATCAGAAACATCAAAAACCGCGCCGCGCTTTCAAGAATTACTCGCCCGGGGCGCCGGTGGTTCACCCGGCCGATCACAAACGGGGCGCATCACGCGCCCCGTCGACCGGCTTGCTCTCGCCGGGCGGCACGCTCACGCGCTGATCGGCGCCCAGGCGTACTCCATGTGGCTGGCGGTCTCCTGCGCTGCGGGCAGGCCGAGCAGGCGCTGGACAATATAGAGCGCGGCGTCCAGCCCGGCGGTGATGCCGGCTGAAGTAATGATCTGGCCGTTGTCGATGAAGCGCTGCCCGCTCACGACGTTGCAGGACGGCGCGATGGCGGCCAGCTCGTCGAACGCGCCATGATGCGTGGTGGCCGACAGCCCGTCGAGCAGCCCCGCCGCGCCGAGCAGCAGCGCCCCGGTGCAGACCGAGAGCACGATCTCGGCTCGCCTCGCCTGCGCTCCGATGAAATCCAACAGCGCGCGGTTGTTGCTTTCGTGGCGCGCGCCCAGACCGCCTGGCACGACCAGAATATCCGCCTGAATCGCGTTCTTAAAGGTATAGTACGGAGTGACGCGCAGCCCACTGCGTGTCGTGATCGGAGGAGAGTTGCGCTCGGCGACGGTGGTCACGGTGAAGGGCACGGGGCCGGTCGCCCGCTGTCCGGTGATGGCGAAGACCTCTAAGGGACCGCAGAAGTCGAGCGTATCCACGTCGTCAAACAGCATAACCAGGACGTTTCGCGCCATAGCCAAAACTTTCTACTTGGAGCAGCCTTTTGAAAAGCTCTCGTAACACGGCTAACAGACGCAGGTTATCGCTGGCTGCGCCTACGGCTAATTCTAGCGGATCAACCGCCAATTGAAAACCTTTTCACAGCGCTGTTGCCCGTACAAGAGTCCCGCTCAGGCCCGGTACGGCGTCATCTCCGCCCAGTTGGGGCCGGTGCGCGCATCGGCGACCAACGGCGCGTCGAGCATCCAGGCCGCCTCCATCACCTCGACCGTCAGCGGCGCGACGGCGTCGATCTCGTCCTCCGGCACTTCGAGCACCAGCTCGTCGTGCACCTGCAAGATCAGCCGGGCCTTGTATTTGCCCTCGTCCAACGCCCGCGCCAGGTGGATCATCGCGATCTTGATGATGTCCGCCGCCGTGCCCTGAATCGGCATGTTGATCGCTTCGCGCTCGGCCCGCTGGCGCGCCTGGAAGCTGGCCTGAACCGGCCCCTTCTCGTGCAGGATCGGGAAGTAGCGGCGGCGGCCGAGCAGCGTCTCGACATAGCCCTGCTGGCGCGCGCGCGCCAGCGAGGCGTTGAGATACTGCCGCACGCCGGGGAACTGCTGGAAGTAGCTGGCGATGAAGGCTTCCGCCTCGGCCAGCGTCAGCTCGCTGTCGCGCGCCAGCCGGAAGGCGCCCATCCCGTACATCAGCCCGAAGTTGACCGACTTGGCGAAGCTGCGCTGCTCGTAGGTCACGGCTTCGAGCGGGACATGGTAGACTGCCGCGGCCGTCGCGCGGTGGATGTCCTGCCCTTCGCGGAAGGCGCGCAGCAGCGCCGCATCCTGGCTGTAGTGCGCCAGAATACGCAGCTCCACCTGGCTGTAGTCCACCGAGAGCAGGCGGCGCCCGGCCGGAGCGATAAAGGCGCGCCGCACGCGGCGGCCCTCCTCGGTGCGGATCGGGATGTTTTGCAGGTTCGGGTTGCTGGACGACACGCGCCCGGTCGAGGTGCCGGTCTGGTTGAAGCTGGTGTGCACGCGCCCGGTGTGCGGGTTGACCAGCATCGGCAGCGCGTCGACATAGGTGCTTTGCAGCTTCTGAAGCTCGCGCCAGGTCATCACCTTGTCCACGATCGGGTGCTCGCCGCGCAGGCCGTCGAGCACGTCGGCGGCAGTGCTGAACCCGTGCGAGGTCTTGCGCAGCCCGTCCGTTGCCAGCTTTAAGTGGTCAAACAGCACCTCGTTCAACTGCTTCGGGCTGCCGGGGTTGAACGGCCCATAACCGTCGCTCAGCGCCTCGATCTCCTGCTCCAGCGTCCGCAGCCGCGCGTTGAGGTCGTCGCTCAGCTCGCGCAAGAACGCCACGTCAAGTAACACCCCTGCCATGTCCATATCCGCGATGACCGGAATCAGCGGCATCTCAATCTCGCTGAACAGCCTCCACGCCTGCTTTTCTTCCAGCTCGGGGCGCAGCGTTTCGACCAGCCGGTAGGTCAGCACGGCGTCGGCGGCGGCGTAGGGCGCGGCCCGCTCGACCGGCACGCGGTCCATCGTGATCTGCGCACGCCCGGAGCCGATCAGGTCGGTGATCTCGGTCATCTGCACGCCGAGCCGGACCCACGCCAGGTTCTTCAGGCCGAGGTTACGGCTGCCAGGGTCGCAGACCCACTCGCCGACCATCGTATCGAAGGTGATCGGCTGCACGTCGATCCCGTAGCGGCGCAGCAAGACCAGATCGTAGGGCGCATTGTGCCCGTATTTCGGGATTTGGGGGTCCGTCAGGGCGGGGCGCAGCGCGGCGATCACCCGATCCAGTGGAAGCTGTTGCGGCGTGTGCCCATCGACCAGATCGGGCTGGGCCTGCTCGGCAGGGCGGGGCGGGGCGTTGGGCGCGATATGCCCGACCGGGATGTAATAGCCCTCGTCGCCATCGACCGCCAGCGAGATGCCGACCAGATCGGCCAGCATCTGGTCGGTGGACGTGCTCTCGGTATCGAACGCGATCGCCTCCGCGCGCGCCAGCCGCTCGACCAGCGCCGCCAGCTTGGCTTCGTCGTCCACGACGGTATAGGGCACGACGATCTCGACCTGCTCCGAGGTGGCTTCGGACGGCTCCGACGCGGCGAACATGGTGAGCTGCTGGCCGGACCCGCTGGCCGCGACAGCCGTGCGGCCGGGCAGCCGCCGGATCAGCAGGCGGAACTCCAGCACGCGGAACAGCCCTTCCACATCCTCGTAGCGGTAGTCGTGGGCCACGCACTTTGACAGGTCGATCTGCACCGGCACATCGCGACGGATGGTCGCCAGGTCGGTCGAGAGAAACGCGCTGTCGCGTCCGGCTTCGAGCTTGGCGCGCAGCGCGCCCTTGATCTCGCCCAGGTGCTCGTACACGCCCGCGACCGAGCCGTACTCCGCGATCAGCTTGCTGGCGGTCTTCTCGCCGACGCCCTTGATGCCGGGAATATTGTCGGACGCGTCGCCCATCAGCCCCTTCAGCTCAGGAAGCTGGCGCGGCTCCAGGCCGTATTCTTCGCGGAAGCGCGCCAGGTCATAGACTTTCGCGTCGCCGAGCGTTTTGCCGGGAAGCTGCACCTGCGTATGGTCGGTCAGCAGTTGCAGCAGGTCGCGGTCGCCGGTGATGATCATCACGTCGACGCCCTGCGCCTCGGCCTGGGGCGAAACCGAGCCGATCACGTCGTCGGCCTCGTAGCCTTCCAGCTCCAGAATCGGGATGTTGAACGCCTGCACCAGCTCGCGGATGCGATCAAGCTGGACGCGCAGCTCGTTCGGCATTTTGTCGCGGGTGCCCTTGTACTCGTCGTAGAGCGCGTCGCGCCCGGTCAGCCCCTGGTCGAAGCTCACCGCCAGATAGTCCGGGTTCTTGTCGAGGATGTCGAGCAGCGTCCGCGCGAAGCCAAAGGTGGCGTTGGTTGGCTCGCCGCCGCGCGTGGTGAAGCTTTCGATCGGCAGGGCGAAGAACTGGCGGTAGGCCAGGGCATGGCCGTCGATCAGGACCAGGGTCGGGCGTGCCATCGGCGTCTTTCCTCTCGCTGGGAGCCGGAACAGATGTGCGTAATTATACCACTGCGCGGCGCATGAAGGTATCGATCTGCGGCGCTGGAGCAAACACGAAACGCGCCCCCGCTCGCATGATGATCGGGGCGCTGTTCATCTGCGGGATGGAAACGCGGATCAGCCGGTCTGGGCCTGGCGCTGGTAAGTGATGAAGCGCCCGATCTCGCGCTCGCTCAGGTTGCGGGGCGGGGTGACGACGTAATAGCCGTTGGCCCACAGCCGCCCGGCGCCGTCGATCAGCTCGGGGAAATGCTCGGCGGTGCGCCGCGCCGTCTCATCGAACAGCGTGTGGATCACCACGTCCGGCAGGTTTTTCTGCGGCACCTTGAGCGCGATCTCGACGTAGTCGGCTTCGATCGCCAGCGCGTCGATGTCCCAGGCGCGCTCCTGCGCGATACCCGCGATCCAGCCGCTAAGCGCCTCGGCGTAGGCCCCGCCCAGCTCAAGACGCGGGTCCCAGGGCAGCCACAGCACGGTATACCCGGCGTAGGGCGTGTCCGGGTGGGGCCGGGTGGCGGCGGGAGCCGGCTGCTCGATTGCCGCTGCCGCGTGCAGACCTTCCGGCGCGCGCAGGTCGGTCGGACGGGCGGGGCGCGTCGTCGCGGCGGGCGGCTCAGGCGTTTCGGCAGGCTCCGGCACGAGTTCCAGGGACTCGCTCAGGCGGCGAGCCTGGCGGCGGATGGTCCGCACCGGCGTGCTGGCGTTGAAGACCATGCTCAGGGTCATGCCGTTCGCCACGCTCATGCTGAACAGCAAGAACTCGCCGACGCCGGGCAGCGTCACGAAGCGGCTGAGCGAGTCGTAATCAGGCGGGCTGGTTGACCACGCCGTTTCGATGGCGCGCTCCAGCCGCTCCAGAGACGGGCGGGGCAGGTCCCCCGCCTCCGCGATCAGCTCACCCTGATAGGTCAGCACGGTCGCCTGCGCGGAGCTTTCGAGCGAGAACTGCGTCAACTGGAGCGCGATCCGCGCCAGCCGCGCGACCTCGCCGTCCTCCACGACCGGCGCGGCTTCCGGCTCTGGCTCCGGCTCGACGCTGAGCAGGCGCGCGGCGGTCTCGACCGGTAGCTCGACCAGGTGATTCTCGTAAGCGGGCGGCGGGGCCGCTTCGCGCCAGGCGTCGGCGTAGACCGGTTCCTCCTCGATCTCGGCGTCGGGCGCGGTCTCCCATTCCTGGGCTGCCGCATGGCTGGCGCGATCATTCGCCGCGTCGTCCCAGTCATAGACGGTCTGCCGCACGCCCTCGTAAAACGCCTCCGTGATCTCGGTCGCCAGGGTGTCTTCGTCTTCGACGGGCGGGGCCGAGACCGGCGTGTCCGCCTCGGCGCGCTGCACCGCCTCGATCAGGTCTTCGTCCAGTTCAAGCTCCAGTGCCATCCGATCTGGCTCGTCGCGCTCGGCCGGCTCGGCTTCGCCGGCGTGGTCAAGCAGGTGCCGGAAATCCGCCGGGAGCGCCTCGCCGCCAGGCGTCTCGTCCTCGAACGCGTCCCAGCCAGCGTTGAAACCCTCGTCCGGCGCGAGCGCGGCGGCAGGCTCGGCCGGCTCCGGCAGGGCGGCTTCGAGCGCGCCCGGCTCCATCACGCCTTCGACGCGCTCGATCCAGTTTTCGGACTCGCGCACGGGCGGGGCGCTGAAGATCTGCTCGATATCGGCTGGCTCCCATTCTTCACCGGCCGGGAACACCTGCCGAAGCTGTTCGGCTTCCTCCGGCGAGGCGTTTTGCTCCCACGACGGCAGCGGGCGCAGGCGCGGGCGCTGGTCGCGGGGCGGCGGTAGCTGCTGCTCGATCTGGCTGAGCAGCTCGTTGAGCGAAAAGCCCGTTTTCTGCTCTTCGTCGGACACGGCGCTCAGCGCGGCAGTCGCGGGGTAATGCGACGAATCGTCCTCGCTCAGCGGCGGCTCCGGGGCGCTGGAAGGGGACGGCTCAGGCATGTCCATCCGCTTGAGCCAGTCCGGCATGTCGTCGCCGCTCTCAAAGTCGTCCAGCGCGATCCGGTCTGCTGTGCCGGATACGATCTCCGCGCCCGGCGCGCGCTCGCCCTGCGAATACGTCGGCTCCGCGAAGTCGTCGTCTTCGACTTCCTCCCCTGCCAGCGCGGCCAGCACGCTTTCAAACGAGGGGTCGAACAGCCCGCCGATCACCTCGCCGATCGTGGCGTCGTCCAGCGCCGCGTCGGTCTCCGGGTCGGTCTCGGCCGGCTGGCCGCGCCGGATCGAATCCAGCACGTAGTCCAGCGGGTTGACCGGCGCGCTGCCCTCCGCGTCGCTCAGATCGCCGTCAAGCGGCGCGGTCCCGGCGCCGATCGAGGTCAGCAGGTCTTCGAGCGTGCCGCGTCGGGCGGGCGCGCTCGGCGTGCGCAGCGAATTGACCAGATCGTGAAACGCCTGGTCGTCGGGGGAAGGGGCGGCAGCGGGCGGCGGCGTCTGCGCCAGCGCGTCGAGCACCTCGCCGAAGGTTGTCGGGTCGTGCACCGGCTCATCGGTCGCCAGGAATTGCCGCACGCCGTTCAGGTCCTGGGTTGGGACGGTCGGCGTGTCATCCTCGCGCGGCGCGATTTCCTCCAGGAAGGGCGGCGTGGCATCGCCTTCGACCCAGCCGTGCTTCTCGATCAGGTCGTCGAGCGCGTCGGTTTTGCGCAGCTTCCCGGTGCGCTCGGTGTCCTGCCACTCGTGCAGCGCGTTGGTGTCTGCCGGGTCAGGCTCGTCGCCGAAATAGTGGGTCTGCGCGAGGCGGCGCAAGTCGGCGTCGGTCGGGATGGCCCCCCCCGCCTCGTCCGGTTCGCCGGCAGGCGGAGCGGGTTCGGGCGGCAGATCGATGAACGGCGCGGCAGGCGGCTCCTCGGCGCGGCGCGGTTGCTCCGCCACGGGCGGCATCTGCCCCGGCGCGCGCCGCGCCAGCAGACGATGAAGCTGGACGATCAGATCGCGCGCGGTGTACGGCTTGGCGATGATGGCGTGCGCGCCGAGGTGCGCAGCGCGCCCGGCCTGCTCGTCGTGCGTGTAGCTCAGCAGGATGCGCAGGTCAGGCTGAATCCGGCGCACCTGCGCGACCAGCTCTATGATGTCCATGTCGGCCACGTTGAAATCGATCACGGCGATGTCGTGCGCCGCCTGTCGCAGCGCGTCCTGAGCGGCCAGCCCATTGGCCGACACGCTCACCTCAAACTCGCCAGTCCCTTCGAGGGCCTGCTTGATGCTGACCATGAAGGGGATGTTGGGATCGATGATCAAGACCCGTGTTGACATGGCTGTGGCCCGCCCGCGCACCGCGAAAAACTTGCCTGCATCTGCATTGTACTGCGAGCGGGCCTGCGGAGCAAAGCCGCCCGGCGCGGCATACGGAGATGGTAAGCCCGCGTGCACGCGGGCGCTTACTGCGCGAAGGGCAGGTCGCCGCACGGCCCTTCGAGCTTGAGCCACTGCGCGTTATTGATGACCCAGACCTGCTCCGAGTTGGTGCGCTGGACCCGGTACCACGTGTTTTCGGAGTTCCGGCCAATGACCATCACCGTCTCGCCCACCTCGAACTGGCCGAGTTTTTTGGCGCCGGTGCTGGGGCCGTCGCGGTAGTTCAACTCTGTGACCATCACGCGCCCGGCGCAGGCGGTCGCGCCCGGCGCGGAGACGGTGCCTGCCGCGACCAGCGACAGCGCGGCTGGGGCGCTGGTGCTGCTGCGGTTGGTGGCGATCACCTCCAGGCTGTAGTTGCCCGCGCGCCCCGGCGTCCAGGACAGGATCGCCTTAGTGGGGCCGGTCTGGCCTTCGGGCATGTTGATGATGCTGCGCACCTGGCCGCCCTCGCTGAGCAGGAAGCCGGTCGCAGTGCGGTCGGTCTCGACCTCGATGTCAACCGGCTGCCCAATAGGGACGGTCGCGCCGTCAGCCGGGGCGACGATCCGCACAGTGGGCGCGGTCTTTTCCGCGCCCGCCACCTCCTGACCGCCTTGTGGCGCGCTGGGCTGGGATGGCCGCGCGTCTTCGGGCGCCAGGTCAAGCGAGCACGCCATCGCCGCGAGGATCAGCGCGGCGGCAGCGATCAGCAGGCGAGCGGGCAAACGCGGGGACGATGGCATACAGCGCGTATCCTCTTGGCCGGGTACTGCCCACGCAGTTCGATCATTGCGTGTTACGTCGTGATTCTCAATTCCCAATGTAGCAGATTCGGCTCGGCCCGGCGAACCACGAAGGAGCCGGGCCAGGTGACGCAACAGGGGCAGTTGATGCCAACTGCCCCTGCGAGTGTCATTGTGGTAGGCCGCGCCTCTTAGCGCACGCCCCACAGGCGGATCGCAGTGTCGCTGCCGCCCGATGCGAGCAGGGTTCCATCTGGGCTGATCGCGACGCTGGTCACGGCGTTGTGCCCGCCCAGCGCGGCCAGCGGGGCCGGGCTGCCGGTCGACCAGACGCGCACCGTGCCGTCTTCGCCCCCGGCGGCGACGATCTGGCCGCTGGCGCCAAAGGTGACGGCGGTCGCGGCGCTGCCGCCGCCCGTGTCGAGCGTGATCTGGAGCTGGCCGGTGCCGCTGTTCCACACCCAGACCGCGCCGTTGCCGCCGCATAGCTCCATCTGGCCGGTGCCCGCGATCAGCGCGCCGTCGGCGCTGACCGCCAGCCCGTTGATCCAGCCGCTATCGCCTTCGAGCGCCAGGGCTGGCTCTCCGCTGGACAGGCTGTACAACTCGACGCCATCCCCGCCCTGCGAGCAGCTTTTGCCGGCTGAGCCAACCGCGATCAGATCGGTGCCGATGAAGTCGATCCCGCTCACCACGCCGTAGGTCGCGATCTCGCCCACCAGCGCGCTGCTGCCGAGGTCCCAGGCGCGGATGCGCCCGTCCAGCCCGCCGCCTTCGGGGTTGAGGCCGCCGGCGGCGACGCGCGTCCCATCGAAGCTAATCGCGACGGTGTTGATTTCCGCGCCGTGCTCGAACATGCCGATCTGCTGGCCGCTCGCCACGTCCCACAGGCGAACCGTGCCATCCCAGCTTCCCGACACCAGGCGCGATCCATCCGGGCTGTAGACGACGCCCGTGACCCGGTCGCCGTGCCCGGTCAGCGTGTTGATCGTCTGGCCGGTCGCGGTGTCCCACAGGCGGATCGTGCCATCCCAGCTGCCGGAGGCAAGCTGCCCGCCCAGCGGGCTAAAGGCTAGCCCGGCGACGCTGCCGCCGTGCCCGCTGAGGACCATCAGCTCGCTGAGAACCGGCGCGTTTCCGGCGTCGATCACCGGCAGCGGCGCGGCAGGCTCCTGAGCGGCCTGCTGCTCTTCGACCGGCGGCTGCTCAGCGGGCGGCTGCTCGACCGG
>DAOKYY010000063.1:17129-21948 GCA_035325905.1 Aggregatilineaceae bacterium
GGCTGCTCGACCTGAGGAATCGCTTCCTGCTGCGCGGGCTGTTCGGGCTGCGCCTGAAGCGCCTGCGCCTCGGGCTGGGTCGGGACGATCAGCGGGGCCTGAGTCGGCGCCTCGGTCGGCACAACAGCGACCTGCGGCGGGGCCTGGGTCGGCGCGGCCTCGACCGGCGGCAGCGCCTGGAACGCCTGGACGCCGGGGTTGACGTTGATATCCAGGTATGCCTGGTTGTTGCCTTCGTCGCCTTCCGCAACCGTGTTACCGGTGTCCACCGTGACCAGCAGGCGGGTCAGCCCTGGCGTATTGAAGGTGACGGTCAGCCCGCCTGCTGGGACTTCGACTTCCTGGCCCGGCGCCAAGCCGGAGACAATCCCCAGGTCGCGCGGCTGCTGGCCGAGCACCGCCGCCGCCATGCTGAACTGGCCGGCCGGCGTCCCGCCGTAGTTGCGGACGCGGATGATGTACGTCGCCGGGATGGTTCCGCTGGCGTCGAGCGTCACGTCGCGCGGGCCTTCCAGCACGCTCAGCCGCAGGTCGGGCGGCGCTGGCGTCGTGGTCGCGCCGGGCTGCGTCGGCGGCGGCACGGCGGTCGGAGGTTGCGTCGGCGGCGGCGGCACCTGGGCCGGGCCGACCCCGGCGCAGTTGCCCATCTGCGTGGTGTAGGCGGCGCTGATCCAGCCGGTCCTGCCGCCGCTGCTGACCAGCCACCATTGGCCGTCCGGCTGGTTGGCGTAGCCGATGATCGGCGGCTCGTCGCCCGCCTGGAAGGTCAGGATGATGTCGTAGACCGTGCCCGGCCCGGCGCGGAAGCGCAGCGGGGTGTTGATCCGGGCGCGGCACTGCGGGTTGTAGACGGTCGGCGTGATGCCGGGCTGAGGCGTCCCGACCCCGCCCTGACCGGGGTCGAGCGGGCCTTGCACGCGGACCTGAAGCGGCGCCGACTGGCCGGTCACGCCGCCGCTATAGGCGCGCACCACCAGCGTAAGCGTGCCGCTCTGCTGCGGCGTGTAGTCGAGCACGACGGTCAGCTCCTCCGGGCGCAGGTTCTCGGCGGGCGGCTGGGTCGTGACCGGGATATTGTTCACCAGCAGCTCAACCTGCGTAATGCCCGAAGGCGATTTCGCCAGCGCCTTCACCGAGAAGCGCTGGCCTTGCACGAGCGTCGCGTCGCTGGTCGGCTCCAGAATCTCGACGGTGGGGCGCTCGACCTGGGCCGAAGTCGCCGGAGTCGGCTCCACCTCACCGCGCTGGAGATTGCACGCCAGCGCCGCCAGCGTCAGCGCCGCGAGCACGATCAGCGGGCGCCAAAGCGCAGACCGGGTTGTCATAGGGTAGCTCCTGAATCGCGCAAGCGCGATCGAGATGGCATCAGCATCATCGAGTTCTCTCAAAATGGGCTGCATCCGGCGCGCTGTCCGCTTCAGCTCGGCGCTGAAAGCCCGGACCGGCGCCGCATTGAATGATTAATTGCATTGTAGTTCAATTGGGGGGGACTGCAAACCTCTGTCAGGCGAAAACCGACCACCCGTCAGCGAACCGTTGGCTCACAGAAGGGCAGTGACCGGCCCCACGCCAGGGACGAAAAACCCCTGCCTGCGCAGAGGTTTCGATGGTCTGCGGAGTGCGGCTCGGCTCAGTCGAGCGGCTGCTTGTAGATGACGTAGCGCCCCATGTCGTCGCCCTTGGCGATGCACGTCGAGATGTCGACTTTGAACTCGTGCCCGCCCGACACCCAGCGCAAGCCCTCTTGCAGCAGCCCCTGGCCGACATAGCACACCGGCCGGTCGGCCTTGCGGTTCCAGCACATCGGGCAGCGCTCGAGCGTGTAGATATACTTGTCGCCGTCGTCGTGCACGTTCGAGATCTGATCGGAGAACTGCGTAAAGATGTTCGCCATCGCGGGCAGGCCGATCTTCAGCTTGGCGGTCAGCGGCAGGACCTTGAACGCGAGGTCGCCCACGCCCGCCAGCGCCCCGAAGCCACGCAGCGCGTCGGCGAAGGTCGCGCGCCCGGCGCGCAGCGCCAACCCGCGCCCGCCGCGCGGCCCGTACATCTCCTCCAGCGCGACGCACAGCGCCGTGTAATAAGCGAAATCAAATTCCTTCTCAAGATTATCCGGGGGATAGTTGTTGATCAGGTCAGACAGGCCCGCCAGGTGCAGGATCGCGTTGAGGCCGTTCTTGCCCATCACGTCTTCCAGCGCGTCAATCGTGATCCGGGCGAACTTGTTGGGATAGTAGAAACCGCTCTTTTCCGGTGGCATCGTGCCTGGTCCTCCCGTCGAAGTCTGGGTGTGAGCCGCCGCGAGGCGCTCGCCGCCACGCATCAGTATACGCCATAACGGTCGGCCCGCCATTCCACGCGCGCGGCCGGGCGCGGCAAGTACCGGGTATTATAAGGATAATCGAAAATTCCGCGAGTGATCTTTATGGTTTGACTATTTTGCGCGGGGAACCTCACCCCTAAATCCTCTCTCCGCCAGCATAATGCCAGTGCAGAAGGGAGAGGGGTGAGGTTTACGTTTAGTGCGTCGCGGCGATCGGGATCGCGTCGTCCAGGCGGCGCTGTTCGGCGGCGAGGCGGCCCTGCATGCTCCAGGGGCCGGTCCACGTGATCACGACGGGGGCCAGCTTGCCGCGCCAATCTTGCGAGTCGTCCTCGAAGAAGACCAGCTTGTTCTGCGGCGTGCGCCCGCGCCACTTGCCCTTGTGCCGATCCTCGACCAGCACTTCGACCGTCTGCCCTAAGAAGCGGCTGTTGATCTCGGCCACAACCCGCGCCTGGAGTTCTTCGAGCGCGGCGTGGCGGCGCTTCTTTTCGGCGTCCGGCACGTCGTCTTCCATCGTCCGCATGCTGACCGTGTGCGGGCGCGGGCTGTAGCGCGCCAGGTGGACCTTGTCGAGCTTCAACTCCGCCAGCAGATCATACGTGCCCTGGAACTGCTCAGCCGTCTCGCCGGGGAAGCCGACGATGATGTCGCAATGGATCGCCACGCCGGGGATACGCTCGCGGATGCGCTCGACCAGCGCGCGGTACTGCGCGACCGTGTAGCCGCGCCGCATCCGCGCCAGGACCTCGTCATCCCCCGCCTGGACCGGCACCTCGATCTGCGGCATGACGCGCGGCAGCGCCGCCACCGTGTCGAGCAGCTCGTCGGTCATCCAGTTCGGATGGCTGGTCAGGAAGCGAATCCGCTCGACGCCTTCCTGCTCGGCGACCTCATGCGCGATCCGCAGCAGTTGCGCGAGGTTCGGGCCGTCCGGCACGTCCTTGCCGTAGCGGTCCACGATCTGGCCGAGCAGCGTGACTTCTTTGACGCCCTGGCGCGCCAGGCTGCGGATATGCGCCACGATCTCGCCGACGGGCCGCGACTTCTCGACGCCGCGCCGGTAGGGGATGATGCAGAACGCGCAGGCGTGCGAGCAGCCGTAGACCACCGGCACGTGCGCGCTGACCAGCTGGTGCCGCTCCTGGACCGGCAGGATCAGCGTGCCCTCGTCCATCAAGTCCTGAAACTCGTCGCGAGCGGCCCGCGCGCGATTCTCGGCGTTGCGCAGCGAGGTTTCCAAGTCCCGATCGCGCAGAAACTCGACCATCGGCGCAGGATCGGACGGCGGCAGGAACACGTCTACCTGCGGCAGCTTCTCGCGCAAGCGCAGCGGATCGCGCACGCCGACCAGACAGCCCATCAGCCCGATCACCTTGTCGGGATGCTGCTGCTTGACCTGCGCCAGCTCGCGCAGGCGCCCGTAGGCTTTGTCCTCGGCGGACTGGCGCACGACGCAGGTGTTGATCACCAGGATGTCGGCTTCGTCGGCGCTGCCCGCCGCGTGATGGCCGAGTTCTTCCAGCTCGGACGCCAGCCGCTGCGAGTCGGCAACGTTCATCTGGCAGCCCAGGGTCCAGATATGATACTGCATTCCTCTGCCTCTACTCCTCAACCGTGACCGTGATCGGTCTGCGATGCGGGCGATAATGGGACGGCTCGCGGCTGAGCCGGTTAGAGTTTGCGCTCCAGGTACGCTTTCAGCGCGACGGCCTGGTTGTGCTCTTCGTCGCGGGCGCTGTAGACCAGGGTGATCGTGCCTTCTCGCGCGGCTTGAAGCAGCGGCTCCCAGGCGGCAGGGTTGGCGTCCAGCTCGGCGCTATAACGCTGCTGAAACTCGTCCCACTTGTCGGGGTCGTGATTAAACCATTTACGCAGCTCAGTGCTCGGCGCGGCGTCCTTCAGCCACGCGTCCAGCGCCAGGGCATCCTTCTTGACGCCGCGCGGCCAGAGGCGATCCACCAGAAAGCGGCGGCCATCCTCGGCGGCTGGCGGCTGGTACGCGCGCTTGAGCTTGATCATAGCGTCCCTCGCGAATAAGCCTGCGGGCGTCTAAAAGTCTAGCGGATTTCAGAGAAATTACCAGGGCGAGTGAGCGTCATACGCTCGTTCTGGGCCGTCGAAGCTGGACGATCAGCGTCCCGGCGGCGGCCAGCGCCAGCCCGAAGATCGCACGGGCGCCCAGCCGCTCGCCCAGGGAAATCCAGGCCAGGATCGCGATCTGGATCAGCATCGTGTTGTTGATGACGCTGGTCTCGATGGCGGACAGCGTGCGCTGGGTGTGATTCCATAGCGTGAAGGCGAAGGCGGTGTTGACGACCGCCAGGAAGATGATGATCGCCCAGCTTTGCGCGCCGAGCGCCGGGACGCCCCCGGTCGTCGCGCCCGCCGCCAGCAGCGCCAGCGAGCCAACCCCCATGCTGGCGACCGTCACCGCCAGCGGCGAGAGCGTGCGCCGCCGGTTGATACTGCGCCCCATCACCGCCGCGATGGCGT
>DAOKYY010000064.1:0-21896 GCA_035325905.1 Aggregatilineaceae bacterium
CGGCCGTCGCCAACCACCCCCTCCGCACGTCACCCTGCTTGACCCCCTGCTCCATCAGACGTAAATCCAAATAACGCCAATATCCCGCCTGCGGCGTGTTGTTTTCGCTGCATCCAGCGCCAGAGCCACCGCAGAAACAACCTTGACCGCTGCGGCGTTCTAAGGTAGTATTGCGCTGTCAACGGGGCGTGGCGCAGCTTGGCTAGCGCGCTTGCATGGGGTGCAAGAGGCCCCCGGTTCAAATCCGGGCGCCCCGACACGAGAACAACAACGGCCCTTTGGTATGCGTCGCTTCCAGGGGCTGTTTTCTTGCGCACAGAGGTTAAGCCCAGGCGAAGCCGCTGTGGCGGCGTCAGGAGGAACTCATGTCCCAACCGATCGAGACTCACCGTGTCGAGGTCGAAGGCGTCGTCCGCGACCTGCCGTTGCTCGAAGTTGCCCCCGGCGTTCGCATCGCCTTCCTCGATTGCCTGGTAGACGCCGAGTTCACTCAGGCGGCGGTGCGCGCGCTGGCCCGCAAGCTGGCGCCTTTCAAGCCGGAAGTGCTGGTCACGCCCGAAGCCAAAGCGATCCCCCTCGCCTACGGGCTGGCAATCGAGCTGGGCTGCGATTATGTGACGCTGCGCAAGACGCAGAAGCCGTATATGACCAACCCGGTCTCGGTAACGACGCGCTCGATCACCTCTGCCGCCTCGCAGACGCTGTATCTGGATGGCCGCTATACCCCCTTGATCGCCGATCGCCGCGTTGTGCTGATCGACGACGTGATCAGCACCGGCAGCACCCTGTTTGCGATGCAGGAAATGATGGACCAGATCGGCGGTAATGTCGTGGCACAGGCCGCGATCTTTACCGAAGGCGACCCCGATCACTGGCGTCAGATCGTCGCGCTGGGGCACCTGCCCGTTTTTATTGAGGGAAGAGCGTCTTAGCTCTTACTGACTACGCGAAGTTCGATGCCTGGAATCAAACAGCCCTTGACTCGCAGGGCTGTTTTGCGCTCGCACGCGAGCCTCTCGATCTCGACCGGTTACTTTTTCAGCTTCAGCGCCCGCAAGATTTTGGACAGCACACCGTTATCTTTTTGCTGGGTCGCGGTCCGTGCGCCAAACCCACGGGGCGGCTGCTTGCGCGCGCGGCGTGGCGCGGCGCTGTGCTGCGTCGACGCTTTCCCCGGCTTCAGCCCCCATAGATTCCCGACGCCCCGGCTCTCCTTCTGCGTGGACTTCTTCACGTTCGTCACCTCTCCAAAAGCAAAACCAAAAACGCAGTCCGAAAAACTCTCCTTGCCTGACACGCTGCCCACCAGAATACCCCGAAGGCGTCCCAACTGACCACTAACGGTTGGCGGCAAATTCCGCTACCAAATGGCACAGCCCGGAACTTGATCACAGCGGATCGGGCGGTATCCGGGAACATCGGTTGAGGGGAAACACCGGGTTTAAGACTCCTCTTCTTCAAGCGCGCTGATCGCATCGC
This sequence comes from Aggregatilineaceae bacterium, assembly GCA_035325905.1. GTDB lineage: Bacteria > Chloroflexota > Anaerolineae > Aggregatilineales > Aggregatilineaceae > DYGX01. Next base: position 1,480 of record DAOKYY010000064.1, read on the forward strand.
GCACGACCTGCGCGCTCGCCCGCAGCTTCTCGGTTTCTTCCAGGCTCAACGGGAAGAGGCATGTCGACAGCACCCCCTGGCCCCCGACCAGGTTCGGCAGCGCGACCGTTACATCGCGCACGCCAACCACCTCCTCCATTGGCGTGCAGACAGTCAGAATCGCGCGCTGGTCGCGCACAATCACGTTCACGATCTGCGCAATCGCGGCGCCAATGCCGTAGTACGTCGCTCCCTTGCCCTCGATGATGTGATATGCTGCCCGCCGGACCTGCTCGTCGATCCGCTCGCGCGCCGCCTCGTCAATCTGCTGCGTTTCCGCGACGCAGAACTCTTCCAGGGGGATGCCGCCGATACCGATTTCCGACCAGGCGAGCACCTCGGAGTCGCCATGCTCGCCCAGGACATAGGCGTGCACGTGGTGGGCGTCGACGCCAAGCTGACGGCTCAGCAGCGCGCGAAACCGCGCCGTGTCGAGCGTAGTACCCGTCCCGATCACGCGGCTGCTCGGCACGCCGTACTCTGCCGCGTAGCGCGCGGTGAGGTGGGTCATAATATCGACGGGGTTCGTCGCCACAACCAGGATAGTGTCGGGCGCGTGCTGGAGCACCTGCGGGACGACATCCCGGAACACAGCGGCGTTACGCCCAAGTAGTTGAAGGCGGGTCTCGCCCGGCTTCTGGCTGACGCCGGCGGTGATAATCACGACCGCCGCCTGCGCCAGGTCTTCGTAGTCTCCTGCGCGCACCTGGAGCGGCTGCGCGAACGGGACCGCGTGCAGGATGTCATCCGCCTCGGCCTGGGCACGCTGCCGGTTGCGGTCGATCAGCACGATCTGGCGGCCAACGCCGCGCATGACGAGGGCATAGGCGGCGGTCGAGCCGACCAGCCCACTCCCGACAAGGCCTATCTTCATGGCGAACCTCCGTGTGAACGGGCATGACTTCGCGGGCGGGATAGAGAGCGGTCAGTCCGTTCGATTTTGACGTTCTGTCGAGCGAATAGCAACTTGAGCGCAACCCGTCCCGGTACCCCGGACCAACGTCCGCAGCGGTGGCAGTCGGAATAGGCTTATACTGGTGATGAAGCAAGCGTTACGCCGCGCGGGCCAGCATGACGGCCACCCACCGTTTGGCACACGAATCCCCCGATTTGGCGACGACGGGTTTGGAGCGTGGCGCGAACTGTAATACATTCGATAGAGAATGAATCCGCGATAGAGTGATTTGACGGTGGGGATTCTTGCCTGTTAGGAGGACGCATGGTACGCCATGAGCGCGACCGTCGGGGGGTATGGCTGGCGCTGCTCGCCGGTTTGATGCTGGCGCTGGCAGCCATCGCCTGTAACCTCTCTGGCGGCGACGAAGATGAAGAGGAAGAAGGGACGCCGATCGCTGGCAGCGGGCTGCCGGCGGTCGAGGTACAGGCCCCGGAGAACGGCGCGCAGGTCCTGCGTGATACCGACGTCTTGATCTACGCCGTCGCGCGGGACGCCGAAGGGGTGACGCGCGTCGAGCTGGCGGTCAACGGCTTTGTCGTCGCCTCGCAGGCATCTCCTGAAATCGAGCAAGGCGAGAAGGAATTTGAGGTGCTGTTGCGCTGGCGTCCGACGGTCGTCGGCCAGCAGCAGATTGAGGTCATCCCCTGGCGCGGGAGCGTGCGCGGCGAAAGCGCGACGCTGACGCTCAATGTCCGCGCGCGCGCCTCGGAGATCACGCAGACCGCCGCGCCGACGTTCGCCTTTATGACGCCGACGCCGCCCAGTCCATCGCTCAACCGCGTCTGCCGCGTGCAGATCGCGGTCGGCGCGCTGAATGTACGCTCCGGCCCCAGCCTGGTCTATGACACGATCGATCGCGTGACAATCGGGCAAGAGCTGGGCGTGGTCGGGCGCCAGATCTACCCCGATCCCTGGTGGCAGGTCTTCTACAACGGGCGCATCGGCTGGGTGAGCGCGTACTACGTCAACCAGCTGGGCGATTGCGCGGCGATTGGGATCGCCCTGCCCCCGCCCACGCCGACGCTGCGCCCCAACGTGACGCCGCCAACCGTGCCGCCGACGAATACGCCGCTTCCGCCCACGCCGACGCCCATCCCGCCCACGCCGATTCCGGGCACGGCGACGCCGACTTTCACGCCGGAACCCTGCCGCGTGCGGATCACGACCAACGGGCTACCGGTCTACAGCGGCCCCGGCACCAACTACACGCGCATGACCATCCTGTCCGCCGGGCAAGAGTTCTTCGTCGTGGCGCGTGACCCCGGCCTGCGCTGGTGGCAGATCGCCATCGCCGGGACCTACGGCTGGGTAGACGCGCAGTTCACGACGCTGCTCGGAATCTGCCAGTACGTGCCGATCGGCGCTATCCCGCCGACGCCAACCCACACGCCGAGCGCCACCTGGACGCCGCTGCCGACGTTCACGCCGCTGCCGTCGGTTACACCGCTGCCGACGCTGACCAGCACGCCGACCGCCACGCTGACGAATACAGCGTTTCCGACCGAGACGCCGACGCCGACCGCCCCGCTGACCGGCACGCAACCGCCAACCGACCCGCCGACCAACACGGCGGTTCCGACGGAGACGCCGACCCCGACCGCCACGCTGACCGGCACCCAAACGCCGACCGACACGCCGACCAACACGGCGACGCCAACGGACACGCCGACGGAGACGCCGACCTCAACCGCGACGCCGACGCCGACGGAAGTCCCCAACGCCGAGCCGGTCCTGGAAGCGATCCCGGATCAGCTGATGGTCGCGGGTGACACAACGGAAATCACGCTGGCTGCTTCTGACCCGGACGGCGACCGCCTGACGGTTATCGCCCAGTCGAGCGACGAGAATGTCGTCTCGGCGGCGATCCGCGAAGACGGCACGCTCCTGCTGCGCGCCAACAACCCCGGCCAGGCGACCGTCACCGTCGTCGTGGACGATGGGCGCGGCGGCACGGCGCGAGCGCAATTCGCGGTCAGCGTCGCGGCGCGCAACAACGCCCCCAGCCTCGCGCCAATCCCAGAGCAAGCCCTGACGGTGGGCGACACGGTGCAGGTGCCGGTTTCGGCTGCTGACCCGGATGGCGACGCGCTGGCGCTGGTGGCGACCTCGGCAGACGAAAGCATCGTCGCGGCGAGCATCTCGCCTTCGAACATGCTTGAACTGACCGGGCGCGCGCCCGGCAGCACGGCTGTCACTGTCACCGCTCAGGACGGACGCGGCGGGATCGCCAGCGTCAACGTCCCGGTCACGGTCGTCGCGCGCAACAATGATCCTGTGATCCAGCCGCTCCCCGATCAGCAGATGACCGCTGGCGACGAGACGCAGCTTGACCTCGCCGTCTCTGACCCGGACGGCGACCCGCTGACGGTCGTGGCCCAGTCGAGCGACGAGAACGTGGTCAGCGCGGCGATCCGCGAGGACGGGCGTCTCAGCCTGCGGGCCAACAACCCCGGCCAGGCGACCGTCACCATCGCGGTCGAGGATGGGCGCGGCGGCACGGCGCGGACGCAGTTCGCCGTCACCGTCGTCGCGCGCAACAATGATCCTGTGATCCAGCCGCTCCCCGATCAGCAGATGACCGCTGGCGACGAGACGCAGCTTGACCTCGCCGTCTCTGACCCGGACGGCGACCCGCTGACGGTCGTGGCCCAGTCGAGCGACGAGAACGTGGTCAGCGCGGCGATCCGCGAGGACGGGCGTCTCAGCCTGCGGGCCAACAACCCCGGCCAGGCGACCGTCACCATCGCGGTCGAGGATGGGCGCGGCGGCACGGCGCGGACGCAGTTCGCCGTCACCGTCGTCGCGCGCAACAACAACCCGACCATCCAGCCGATCCCGGAGCAGACAGTCGTCGCCGGAGAGACGATCCAGGTCCAGGTTTCGGCCTCGGACCCGGACGGCGATCCGCTGAGCGTCGAGGTGTCCTCGCAGGACAGCGCCATTGCCTCGGTCAGCATCGCTGGCCCCGGCACGCTGTCGATCACCGGCAACGCGCCCGGCACGACGCCGATCAATGTCACCGTCTCCGATGGGCGCGGCGGCGCGGCCAGCATCCAGTTCCCGGTCACGGTCAGCGCGCCGAACCGCGAGCCGTCGATCGAGCCAATCGGCGAGCAACTGCTGATGGTTGGCGAGCAGCGCGATGTGGCGTTCAATGCCGCCGACCCGGACGGCGACCCGCTCACGGCGTCGGCGTCCTCGGACAACGAGGGCGTCGTCAGCGCCAGCGTCCAGCAGCCGGGCGTCGTGCATCTTGTCGGGAACACCCCCGGCCAGGCGACCGTGACGGTCGCGGTCGAGGATGGGCGCGGCGGCGCGGCGCGGACGCAGTTCGCCGTGACCGTCCAGGCGCCGAACGCCGAGCCGAGCCTCGCGCCGATCCAGGAGCAGATGCTCGCGCCCGGCGACACGGTCGAGCTGCCGGTCCAGGCGTCCGACCCGGACGGCGACCGCCTGACCCTTGTCGCGCAGTCGAGCGACGAGAACGTAGTCAGCGCGGCGATCCGTGACGATGGTGCGCTGGTGCTGCGCGCCAACAACCCGGGCCAGGCGACCATCACCGTCGCGGCGGACGACGGGCGCGGCGGCACAGCCCGCACGCAGTTCGCCGTGACCGTGGCCCAGCCCAACCGCGAGCCGGTCATCGAGCCGCTGCCGGAGCAGACCCTCCAGCCCGGCCAGACCGTACAGCTTGCGGTTAACGCCTCCGATCCAGACGGCGACCCGCTCAGCCTGATGGCGACTTCCGCCGATGAGACGATCGTCGCGGCGGCGGTCATCCCGCCGAACGTGGTCGAATTGAGCGCGCGCGGGCCGGGCAGCACGGCAGTTACAGTCTCGGTGGACGACGGGCGCGGCGGCGTCGCCAGCCTCAACGTCCCGGTCACTGTCCAGCCGCCGGCCGAACCGCCGACCCAACCGCCATCGACAGGCGAGCAAGTTGACCTGACGCGGCTGCCGGTGGTAGCGCCGGTCGATGACGATGTGCGCGATGAAGTGCGCGACATCAACCGCGAGGGCCGCCGCATGGAGCCGCCGGTCAATCCGCGCGTCTTCAGCGTGGTTGGCAGCACGCCGCCCAACGCCTTCCTGGGCGACCTGGCGGACGCGCAAGCCAACCTCCAGGAGCTGCCCGACGCGGACGAACTCGGCGAGCTGATCCAGTTCGTGAGCGAGACGCCGCTGCCAATCGGCGGCAACGCCTTCCAGTCGGGCGGCGCGCTAGCGTCCGGCGCCGACTGGCGCGCGGCGGACCTGCTCGACCCGGCGCGCGCCAACCCTGGCGTCTGCCAGCCCGGCGAGACGCCGCTCGCCTGCGAGTTGCGCGTCAACCGCCCGGCGACGGTCTTCGTCGACGTGGGCCGCGTGGACCTGCTGACCGGCACGCCAGTCGACCAGTTCGCCGCACAGTTGGAGCAGATCGTGAATACGGTGATCGACGGCGGCGCGGTGCCGGTGCTGATGACCCTCCCCGGCGACCCGAACGCCATCCCGAACCTCGCCGCGTACAACTCCGTGATCGCGGAGCGGGCCGACGACCAGGACCTGCCGCTGCTGAACGTCTGGCGCGGCGTGATGGAGCGCGTGCCGGGCGCGGTCAACCCGGACCTGACGCTCTCCTCGTCCGGCGTCGGAGACCAGTTCACCAACGCGGAGCTATCGACTTATGGCGTGCCGGTTCGCAATCTGGCCGCGCTGCGCCAGCTTCTGGCCGTGATCGAGGAAGGGAATTTCCTCGACGACTGACCGGAACGCTACACTTTAGCGGGCGAGGCCGTCCGGCCTCGCCCGCACGCCGCAAAACAACAGGGCGCGGTCTCCTTGCCGGGAGCCGCGCCCTGTACGATTCGGGCGAGTCTGCGCCGCGCAATAACGACGGCCAGCAATCAGGCCAGGCCGAGCATCATCTGGAGCTTGAGGGCCAGCGCCATCTCGCCTTTAACCTTGATCTTGCCCTGCATGAACGCCATCATCGGGTTAAGCTCGCCGTTGAACAGCGCGAGGAAGTCCTCGTCCGTGGCAGTCATGATCATGTCGGGGCTGGCGTGCTCGCCGCGCTCGACTTCGATCTGCTGGTTCGCGATCCGCGCCCAGTATTGCCCGCCGCCGTCGCCGGTGACGTTAAACTGAAAGATGGCGTTGACGCCTTCCGCTTTTTCCGGGCTAAAACCGGTCTCGACATTCTCAAAAATCTCTTCGAGTGAACTGGCCCGTGGCATGTTGCTCCTCCTTGCGTGAGTGTCCGCGACCAGGGGTTTACTATAACAGCACATCGCGCTCAAGCCTAGCTTTGGCGTGGCTGCCCGCGCCATCCACCGCTCAGCGGGCGCTCGCCCCACTCTGCCCATAGGGCTGTTGCCCGTGCCAGGGCGGTTCGCTACAATGGGGCACACAGGAGAAGTACCTATGTACGGATCGTCCAGCCGGATCGAACAACTGACGATCGACAGCAACGCCCTGCGCGGCAACCCGCTCGGTGATCCGCACCGGCGGACGGTCGCGGTCTATCTGCCGCCAGGCCACGACGACCTGCCATTGCGTGGCTTTCCGGCGATCTACCTGCTCAGCAGCCACGGCAGCACCGGCCCCAGCCTGACTCACTGGCGCCCGTGGGAGGTAACGATCCATGAGCAGATCGACGCCCTGATCGCCTCCGGCGCGATGCGTCCGGCGATCGTCGTGCTGCCGGATATGTGGACGCGCTTCGGCGGCTCGCAGTACGTCAACTCGGCGGGCATGGGGCGCTATGAAGATTTCCTGATCGAGGAAGTCGTGCCGCTGATCGACCGCAGCTATCGCACCTTGCCCGACCGCGATCATCGCGGGCTGGTGGGGCGCAGCAGCGGCGGCTTCGGTGCGATCACCCAGGCGCTGCGCCACCCGGAAGTGTTCGGCGCGTTCGCGTGCCACAGCGGCGATCTTTACTGGGAATATACCTGCCTGCCCGGCATCAGCCGCATGCACCAGAACCTTGCGAAATTCGGCGGGCTGGGTGCGTTTATCCGCGACATTCCGGCGATACGCCCCAAATCCGGCGCGTTCTGGGACCTGATCATGACGGTCTGCTGGTCGGCGGCGTTTGGCGACAACCCCGCCGCGCGGCACGGCTTTGACCCGCCGATCGACCTGGAGACCGGCGCGCTGGACGAGGCGGTCTGGGCGCGCTGGCTGGCGCACGACCCGATCCGCCGCCTGGACAACCCGGCAGCCGTCGCGGCGCTGCGCTCGATGCGGCTGGCCTTCGTCGACGCCGGGCAAACGGACGAATACCAGCTTCAAGTCGGCGCGCGCGTGCTGCACCGCAAGCTGGAGGCGCTCGGTATCCCGCACGTCTACGAGGAATACCCGGACGGCCACCGGGGCACGCGCTACCGCTACGACGTGTCGCTGCCGCTGCTGGCCGAGGCGCTGCAATGAACGTGCGGGCCGTGCGGGGCGCGCGGCGCGGCGCTCCGCTGCTGGTCGCGATCCTGCTGGGGCTGGCGGCGCTGGCCTGCACGCAGGGCGGCGGCGAGGTGATCACCATCACCGCCACGCCGCTCTACGACGAGGACGGGCAGGTCATCATCCCGCCCTCGATGACGCCTGCCGGGCCGACCAAGACGCCGCTCCAGCCGACCCCGAACCCAGCGCGATCCCTGCCGCAGAGCGGCCCGGTCTACGTCGTGCAGCCCGGCGACACGCTGGGGACGATTGCCTCGCTCTACGGCGTGACCGTCGCCGAGCTGATCGCGCTCAACCCGCAGCTTGCCAACCCGGATGCGCTCGAAGTGGGCGACGCGATCACCACGCCGGGGGGCGCCCTGCCAACCGGCCCGGACTTCAAGCTGATCCCGGATAGCGAGCTGGTATACGGCCCGTCGGTAGGAGATTTCAGCCTGACGAGCACGGTGAAGTACGCGCCCGGCTTTCTGCGGGCGTATTCGGAAGACGTGGACGGCGAGGTGATGAGCGGCGTTGAGATCGTCCACTTCGTCGCGCGTAGCTACAGCGTCAACCCGCGCCTGCTGCTGGCGCTGCTCGAATATCGCGGCGAGTGGCTGACCAACCCGTTCCCGCCGCAGCCGAAGGTCGATTACCCGATGGGCATCGAGCGCGCGGGTCGCGAAGGGCTGCTGCGCCAGATGCTCGACGCGGCGGACGCGCTCAACGCCGGGTATTACGGCTGGAAGTATCGCGGCGTCACGGTCCTGACCTTTGACGAAGGGCTGCGCATCCTTTACGCCAGCACGCTCAACCCCGGCACGGTCGGCGTGCAGCGCATGCTGAGCGTGGCGACCGGCTCCGCCGAGTGGCAGCGCGACGTGGCGCCGGACGGCTTCTTCCAGACCTACCTGGCGCTATTTGGCGACCCGTTCGCCCGCGCCGTCGAGCCGATCACCCCCCCCAACCTAACGCAACCGGCGTTGACGCTGCCGTTTGCGCGCGGCGAGGAGTGGGTCTATACCGGCGGCCCGCATGGCGCCTACAACAGCGGATCCGCCTGGGGCGCGGTGGACTTCGCGCCGCCCAAGCCGTCCGACGAGCTGGTCGCCATGCAGGGGGCGTGCTACATCTCGCCCTACTGGGTGACGGCCGTCGCGCCCGGCGTGATCGCGCGCAGCGGCAACGGCTACGTGATCCTCGACCTGGACGGCGACGGCGACGAAACCACCGGCTGGACCATCGTCTACCTGCATATCGACAACCACGAGGTCATCAAGCCCGGCGCGCGCGTCAGCAGCGGCGACCGGCTGGGGCACCCCTCCTGTGAAGGCGGCTTCAGCAACGGGACGCACCTGCACCTCTCGCGGCGCTACAACGGCGAGTGGATCCCGGTCGAGTGCGAGGACTGTATGCCGGGGGTGGTCGTCCCTCCGTTCACGCTCGGCGAGTGGACGCTGCACGGCTACACCAACCAGGAATATCAGGGGTACATGACGCGCGCCGGGTCGGACGACGTGCGCCAGGCCGACCAGATGCGCGAGTTCAAAGACAACAAAGTGATCTGGTAACGCGATGAAGACGAGACTGACGCTTCTGGCCGCGCCCTGCCATCGGCGGCGCGCACTCGCGCTGGCGCTGACCCTCACGCTGCTGCTGGCGGCGAGCGCGCTGGCGCTGCGCGCGCCGGAGCGCCCGGCGGCGGTCGCGCTGGCCCAGGCCGAGACGCCGACGCCCGTCCAGCTTATCTTCCCTGAGCCGACGCAGCCAGCCGAGATCGTGGCCTCCGCCTCGCCCACCCGCACGGCGACCGTCGTCGCCAACAACTTTGTCGAAGCGCGGGCCAACGATACCAACGTCCGGGCCGGGCCGGACATTAACGCCGAGCGCGTCGGGCTGATCTATCCCGGCACGCAGTACCGCGTGATCGCCCGGCGCTTCGAGTGGTACCAGATCGAGTTTCTGGAGTCGCCGACTGGCAGCGCGTGGGTTCACAACAGCGTGGTCGATCTGACCGGCAACGCGGCGGACATCCCCGAAGTCGAGCTGGAGCAAATCCCGACAATCGACCCGACGTTCATCGCGGCGCAGGAAACGGCGCGCTTCGTGCGCGAGACGCCCGGCGCGCTGGCGACGCTCACGGCGGCGGTCGAGATCACGCCGACCGGGGTATTCACGACCTCGCCCGACGAATTGAGCACGCTCGATCCGAGCGCCATCCCGCCGACCTTCACCGAGCCAGCGCACACCAACACGCCGATTGTGATCCCGCGCGGCGCGCCCGCGTCGGTCGAAAGCTCCGGCAGCCTGCCGCCGATCGTGCCCATCCTGGCGCTGGCCGCGATCGGATTGATGGGGTTGCTGGTCGGGCTGCTGCGGCGGCTCTAGCCCCGCCGCGCCACGTCGATGACCGCCAGCGCGATCACCGCTGCCAGCACAATTCCGGCCGCCAGCACCGGCCATTTTCCGCTTGTCGCCTGTTCTACCGGCGTCTTGCCGGATGGCTCCGCCCGATAGCGAATGATCTGGAGCGCGACCGCTACCCCGAACGCGCCAAGCAGGATCGCGCTCAGCCAGGCCGGGTCGGCGTAGCTCTTGCCGCCAAACGCGCGCAGCAGGTCATCGCGCAGCGCCAGCGAGGCGTAAGCGAAGGTCGCGTGGGCGACGAATCCGGCCCACCACGACCGGCCCAGCGCGGCAGCCCAGGCCGCGACCGCGCCCACCAGCAGATAGCCCGGCAGCGCGGCCAGCCCGGACGGTAGCGCTGGCTCGATCTGCTGCGGCGCGCCGAGCGCCAGCACCCCGCCGCCGAGGATCGCCGCCGCCCATACCCCGCGCCGTGAGCCGAGCGCCGCGCCCAGCCCGCGCCGCAGCGACCCCCACAGCAGGCTACTTTGCGCTAGCGGGATCAACACGACCGAGAACAGCACCATCGCTTCATACGACGCGCGCCGCAGATCGAGGCTTAGCAGCCGGTCGGCGTCACGCGAGAGCAGCGCGGGCAGCGGCAGCAGCCCCACGCCGAGTCGCAACAGGTGATCGGCCAGGTCCATCGCCCACCACGCAGCCGGTAGCAGGCTCAGGCCCGCCAAGCCACCCAGCGCCAGCGCAGCCGCGTCGGGCGGAAGGTCGCGCCCCGGAGCACGCCCGCGCTTCGCAAGCAGCGCCGCGCCCGATGTCACCCCCCACGCCGTGACAAAGCGAAGCGTCAGCGCGTCCGTCCCGGCGAGCGCGGTCTGCGCCGCCAGCAGCGCCGCCCCGCTCAAGGCCGCGATCCACGCCGCTCTGAATGCTGCTCCGCTCGTTTCGACGCTCATAGCACCCCACCAGGCGATCCCATCCGTCTGTCTCTCGCACATCCCCATTGTAGGCGGATCGCCGGCAGATCGCACAACCGGCTCAGATTGCGGCGGTTTCGGGGGGTTCTGGCCGCTGCCGCCGCGTCAATTGGTGGTATAATCCTGGTCATGTTGCGAAAGGAGCGAAAACATGGTGATGGAGATCAACTCTTCGGAGATGAAGCGCGTCCAGTTGTTTGAGGTGCTGGGTCGGGTGGACAGCACCAACGCCGCCGAGCTGGGCCTGGCGATGGACCGCGCGGCAGACGAGGGCCGCAGCCATATCGTGCTGGACCTGGGCGGGGTCGAGTATATGAGCAGCGCCGGGCTGCGCGAGATGGTGCGTGTGCTCAAGCGCGTCAAGCGCGCGGGCGGCGACCTGCGGATCGCCAACCCGTCGGACCGCGTGCGCGAAGTCCTGGAGCTGGCCGGGCTTGATACCATCTTCGAGATCTATTCGACGCAGGTCGAAGCGGTCGGCAGCTTCTAGCCCCGCACCGGCGCGCCACCATCGGGAGCTAGCCTGATCGGGGACAACCATGCCTGACGTGAAACGCCTTGCCATCGCCGCCCGCCTGGATGAAGTCCGCGACGCCTGCGATTTCGTCGTCGCGTGCGCCGAAGACACCGGGCTGGACGAGCGCGCCGTGTATCACTGCCAGATGGCGGTGGACGAGGCGCTGACCAATATCATCGAGCACGGCTTTGGATACGAAGGCGCGGACAGCACCATCGAGATTTGCTGCGAGCACGATGGCGATCGCTTCGTGATCACCCTGGTAGATGAGTCGCCCGCCTTCAACCCGCTGGAGCACACCGCGCCAGACCCGGATGAGCCGCTCGATAGCCGCGAGCCGGGCGGCTGGGGGATCTACTTCATCCGCCGCCTGATGAACGAGGTCAGCTACGAGCGCGCTAACGGGCAGAACCGGCTGACGCTCGTCAAGCTGATCCCGGAAGGCGGCGAGGCCCTGGCGGGCGTGGGCGGCGAAGGCGAGCTGGCCTTCCCGATGCGCCGGCTGGACAACGGCGGCGTGGTCGTAACCCCCACCGGCCGGCTCGACAGCAACACCAGCCCCAAGCTTGAGCGGCTGCTCAACCAACTGCTTGAGGAAGGGCAGCACTGGCTGTTTATCGACATGACGGATGTGACGTACATCGCCAGCAGCGGTCTCAAAATCCTGGTGTCGGCCTGGCGGCGCGCGCAGGACCAGGATGGCGATGTGCTGCTCAGCGGTATGCAGCCCCGGATCACTGAGATTTTCGAGATGGTGGGCTTCGATATGCTCTTCCGAATCTTCCCCACCCTCGAAGCGGCGCTCGCGGCGCGGTCGAAATCCACCTGATCCCCACCGCGGCCCCTGGCACGACGAGGTGAATGGCCGTTTTGGACACCACGCTGATCCTGGTCATGGTGGTCGGTGCGACGCTGGCTGTGTGCGGCCTCGCGCTCGGCCTGGTCACGGGCTACTGGCGCGGACGGCGGCGCGGGATCAGCCTGGCCGCGCAGGAGCGTCTTAGCCCGGAGCTAGATGTGCTCGCGGGCGTCGGCACCGCGATTCTCAGCGTGCAGCTCAAGGTCGATGCCCTGTGCGAGGTCGTCTACCAGCAGGCGACGCGTATTGTCGATACGCGCAACTTCCAGATCGGCCTGTTCGACGGCAACGATTACGTCATCAAGGTCTGGCTGAAAGACGCCGAGCGTCTGCCGCCCCAGACCTTTATTGGCAAGGCCGACGAAGGCGTGATCGGCTGGGTCCGGCGGACCGGCAATGGGTTGCTGGTGCGCGATTTCGAGAAAGAATGGGAGACGCTGCCCGCCCGCCCCAGCCACCACACCGGCAAGCCGTCGCGCTCGGCTGTCTTCGCGCCGCTGATCGCGGGCGGGACGGCGCTGGGCGTCATCGCCGTGCAGAGCGACCAGCCCAACAGCTTCAGCCCCGAAGACCACCGCCTGCTCACGTTGCTGGCGAACCAGGCGTCCGGCGCGATCCGCAACGCGCAGACCTTTGAGGCCACGCAGGAGCGCGCGCGCCAGCTGCGCCTGATCAACGATGTCACGCGCCAGATCGTCGCGATCCAGCCGCTGCCGGACCTGTTCCGCCAGATCGTGACGCTGATCCACGACGCGTTCGGGTATTACGCCGTCAGCATCTTCATCGCGGACGAGAAGACGCGGCGGATCGAGCTACGCGCCAGCAGCCACGAGTCATTTGAGCGCGCGCTGCTGTCGCTGGAGCCGGGCCAGGGCATGATCGGCTGGGTCGCCGTCCACGCCGAGACCGCGCTCGCGCCGAACGTCGCCGAGGACCCGCGCTTTCTGCCGCATGCCGTGCTCGACGCGACGCGCTCCGAGATCGGGGTGCCGCTGACCGTGCAGCAGCGCGTCCTGGGCGTGCTCGACGTGCAAAGCAACCGGCTGGACGCCTTCGGGCCGGACGACATCTTCCTGCTGGAGACGCTGGCCGGGCAGCTCGCGATCGCCATTCAAGAGGCGCAAACCTACGACGCCGAGCGCCGCCAGACCGAGCGCGTCAACGCCATGACGGATGTGGCGCGCGCGCTGGTCAGCATCCTCAACATCGACGACCTGCTCGACGAAGTGGTGGACCTGGTGACTGACCACCTCGGCTATGACCGCGTCCACCTGTTTCTGCGCGTCGCGGACCGGCTGGTCTTCCGCAGCGGCAGCGGCGTGCACAGCGGGCGCTGGGCGCTGGAACGCCTGGCGTTCGCGCTGGACGACGATGGCGTGATCGCCTGGGTCGCGCGAGAGGGGCAGCCGAAAGTCAGCGGCAACGTCCAGGGGGACGCGTGGTACCTGACCGGCCCCGACCTGGCCGACACGCGCAGCGAGATGACCGTCCCGATCCGCATCGGGGGGCACGTGCTTGGCGTGTTCGACATCCAGAGCACCGAGCCGGACGCCTTCACCGACGACGACGTGGCGCTGATCCAGGCGCTGGCCGATACCGTCGCGATCGCGCTGCGTAACGCCAGCCTGTTCGCCAACGAGTCACGGCGGCGCATGCTCTCCGAGACGCTGCGCGAGCTGAGCACCGTGCTCGGCTCGTCGCTCGATCTCGCCAGCGTGCTGGACGGGATTCTCGTCGGGCTGGAGCGCGTGGTCGATTACACCGCCGGGGTGATTCTGCTCTACGATCCCAACACCGCGACCTACCAGATCAGCGCGGCGCGCGGCGACATCGTGGACGCCGAGGGAGAGTCGTGGGACGCGCTGATCCCCGCCGCCGAGATGGATCACACCCGGCTGACCGCCCTGCTGCACCAGCTGACGCTCGCCGACGAAGGCGACCACGCTGACAGCCACGACCAGATTCTGGTGCCGCTAACCGTCGCGGGCGAGCCGACCGGCTATCTCGCGCTGGAGCGCATCGGGCCGGACCGCTTTTCGCCGGAAGACAACGAGATCATCAACACCTTCGCCAACCAGGCCGCCGTCGCGATCACCAACGCGCAGCTTTATATGGCCCAGCGCGAGGAAGCCTGGGTTTCGACCGCCCTGCTCCAGGTCGCCGAAGCCACCGCCCGCGCGACCACGCTTGACGAGGTGCTGAGCACGGTGGCGCGCATCACCCCGCTGCTGGTCGGCGTGGACTGGAGCGCGGTGCTGCTGGCGGAAAGCAACAGCTTCCGCGTGGTCGAGGTCGCCGGGCTGTCGCCGGAGGTCGCGGCAGCCGTGACCGGCTACACCGTGACCCCGCTCACCTGGCCGCTGCTCAGCCAGATCAAGCAGGACGGCCAGCCGCTGCTGCTTAACGCGGCCACGCCCAAGCCAAACGATATCCCGGTGGAGTTCAATATCAGCCAGGGTGTGGTGCTGCCGCTGCTGGCGAAGGGCGAGGTGATGGGCCTGATTCTGATCGGCCAGCGCGAGGGCACCGAGCCGATGAGCCGCCGCAAGATCGAGCTGGTGAGCGGCATCGCCAACCAGGCGGCGCTGGCGGTCGAAAGCGCGCAGCTTCTCGCCGCCCAGCAGGAAGAAGCGTGGGTCTCGACCGCGCTGCTCCAGGTGGCCGAGGCGGTCAACACGCAGCTTGACTCGGAGCAGAGCCTGGAAACCATCGTCCGCCTGACGCCGCTGCTGGTCGGCGTCGAGCGTTGCGGCGTGCTGAAATGGGACCCGGCGCAGCACTGTTTCTGGGGCGGGCCGTCGTGGGGTCTGACGCCGGAGCACCGCGACGCCTTCAGCGAGCTGGAGCTTTACGCCGAGAACGCGCCGTTCCTGTCGCAACTGGTCGAGACCGCCGAGCCGGTGTCCGCCGGGGCCGGGACCGATTGCCCGATTCCCGGCGCGATCCAGCGCCTGTTCGAAAGCCCGGCGCTGCTCGGCCTGCCGCTGATCGCGCGCGGGCACCAGGTCGGCGCGATGCTGGTCGATCACCCCGCGCTGGGCGGCACCATCGACCGCCGGCGCCTCAACATCCTGAGCGGTATCGCGCACCAGACCGCGCTGACGCTCGAAAACGCGCGCCTTCAGGACGAGGCCACCACCGCCGAGCGTATCGAGCGCGAGCTGGAAGTCGCCCGCGATATCCAGCGCAGCTTCATGCCGGACACCTTTCCCTCGGCGCCCGGCTGGGATGTGTCGGCCTTTTACCGCGCGGCGCGCCTGGTCGGCGGTGACTTCTACGACTTCTTCGAGGTGGACGACCATCTGTGGGCGATCGTGGTGGCCGACGTGGCCGATAAGGGCGTCCCGGCGGCGCTGTTCATGGCCCTCAGCCGCACGCTGCTGCGCGCCGTCGGCGTGAACCGGCGCGCGCCCGCCGAGACGCTGGCCCGCGTCAACGATATTCTGCTGCGCGACACGCGCTCCGACCTGTTCGTGACCGTCTGGTATGGCCTGTGGGATACCCACACCGGGATCGTCCGTTACGCCAGCGCCGGCCATAACCCGCCGCTGCTGATCTACGCGGACGGCACCGCCGAGCAGCTTAGCTCGCGCGGGATCGCGCTCGGCGTCGTGCCGAGCATCAAAGTCGAGGAGCGGGAGATCGCGCTCCAGCCCGGCGATATGCTGGTCGCCTACACCGACGGCGTGACCGAGGCGCTGCGCTCCGACCAGACTGAGTTCGGCGTGATCGGCTTGCAGTCCACGCTCGCCCACCTGCGCCACCTCCCGGCGGAAGACATCACGCGCGGCCTGCTGACCGCCATCGACGATTTCGTGGTCAACGAGCCGCAGTTTGACGACATCACGCTCGTCGTCCTCAAGCACGTCGATGGGCGCGTTGCCCCGCCCGCGCCGCCCGCCGAGTTCTCAATCTAGGCGCCGTCTCGTGAAGCTCGCCTTCGTCTCGGCCAGCTACGCCGACCGCGCCGCGCTCGCTCCCGCGCTGGAGGCGATCAAGGCCGCGCTGCTGGCCGCCGGGTTTCGCCCGCACGTCTTCATCGAGCAGTATCAGTTTGCTTCGCAGGAAACGCGCGAGATGATGGCGACGGCGCTGCGCGACGTGCGCGCCGCCAGCCTGCTGATCGCGGAGACGACCCACAAAGCGATCGGCGTCGGGATCGAAGTCGGCGCGGCGGCGGCCTGGGGCATCCCCATCGTCGCGGTGCGCCACGCGGACGCCGCGCCGTCCACCACGGTCGGCGGGCTGGCAGCGGCGAGCATCGCCTACCACGGCCCGGACGATCTGCGCGCCACGCTGGCCGAGGCATTGGCCGCGCTAAGAAACCTGCCGCCGCGCTCAGCCTGATCAGAAAAGGGGCGCGGGCGCCCCTCTCCGTCAGCTCAGGACAGGCGATCCTTTATGGCCCTGCGTTCCAACCGTTGAAGGGCGCGCACTGCCCGGTCGCCGGGTCGAACTCGGACGGCCCGCCGTAGCAGGCGGTCGGCAGGGGGTTGCCGTTCTCGTCAAGCCGGTTGGCGTCAATATCGTTGAGATCGACATCCGCCGGGTTCATGACCGTCACGCAATGGATCGCGCCAAACGGGTTGATCGGCTCGCGGCGTTGGGTCATCGGCGCGTCCGGGTTGAAGTAGTTGTACGTCAGGCGGCTGACTTCCTCGATCAGCTCCCAGGTGCCAATCGTCATGACGTTGTTCTGGTCAAGGTCTTCCTCGTAGACGTACATCACAAAAATGTAGTCGCCGCCCGGCGAGAAGACGATCCCCGCGTCGCCGGTCGTCTCTGGCCCCCACCCGTTCTTGTGTGCGACCCGCGTGCCCTCCGGCACGCCCAGCTCGATCAGGCGGTCGATGCGGTTGCCGCTCAGCAGGTTCAGCATCTGCTGGCATTCCGTCGGCGTGATGTCGCCCGGATACATCGCCCGCAGGCCGCTGTCCTGCATAGCGCAGTCGTAAATCTCCATCAGCAACATGCCCATATCTTCCGCCGTCGTCTGGGCGTAAAGGTCCGGTTGGGCGGAATAATCCTGGTTGGCGGGGGTTGACGGGCGGCAGACCGGCGCCTCGAAGACCAGGCTGGGATCGCCAACCGTTAGCGGCGCGCTGATGTAGGTGTGCTCCGCGCCGAGTTCCTGCGCGGTGCATGAGACCTGGCGCAGCCCGTCGCTGAGCTGCGCGTTGACGGTTTGGCCCGCGCCCGGAATCTGCATCAGAAAGTTCGAGGCGGAGTTCTCGCTGCACAGGATCGACGCCGTGAGCAGGAAAGCGGTGTCCTGATCGACCAGCAGCTGCTGCCGGAACAGGTTGATCATAATCGGAATCTTGATCGTGCTGACCGCGCTGTGCGCCACGTCGGCCAGGATCGACAGCTCCTCGCCCGATTCGAGGTCCATGACATACACCGAGGCGAGCGTCTGCGGGCCGTTCCAGGCGAAGCCGCGCTGCTCCATCAACTGGATGATCGCCTCGCGCAGCACGGCCATATCGGCGGCGGGCGCTTCGCGCTCGACAACCGGCAGATGCACGATGCGGTCCTGCGGCTCCATCGAGAACAGCGCGCGCTCGACCAGCGTCATCGCCTCGTCCACGTCAAGCGTCAGTCCCGGCTTGCCCGGCTCGAAAACCAGCTCGTCAGGGGACTCCCAGCGGAAGCGCGGGCGCTGCGGCTGCGTGTTGTACCCAGCCAGATCGTGCGTCAGGAACTCGCGCAGCAGCGCCTCGTTGTAGTCGGCGTCGAGCGGCACGCTCACCGCCGCGACAGGCCGCCGCCCCAGGTAGTTCCAGAAGCCAAGCCAGAAATTCGTCGCGGCGGTGTCGCGGGCGCGGGCGTCGGCCAGCATCGCGTCGCTGTTGGTGCGGAAGCCGACCTCCGCCGGGCTGAGCATAATCAGGTGCTCGCCAAAATAAAGCTGGACTGGCTGCGCGATGTAGACCTGCTCCCAACGCTCCTGCGCGCGGCTTTCGGACATCCCGCCGACCTGCAAGCCGGCGATCGTCAGGTCGGTTTGGAGCGAGTCTTTGGTGCTGCTGTAGCGGGCCAGCTCGATCATCGCCAGGACGATCGCGCCCAGCAACAGCAGCGCCGAGAAGATTTCGAGCAGCGGAAGCTGCATGCGGCGGCGGTCTTCGCGCAGATGTCCGTAGGCCATGCGTCCGGCTACCCTCCCTGCTCTTGCGTCTTCGCCCCGACGTGCTCGGCGCGTAGCGTCTCAATCGCCCGCTCGTGAAACGCCACCAGCGGCGGCAGCGCGTCGAGCGGCGCCCACCGGTAGCCGAGCAGCTCGTGGCTCAACCGGATCGGCTGCGGGCCATCTTCCGGCTGGCAGAGGTACACCAGGTCCAGATGCCGCCGCAGCTGCGGCGAGCGCAGCGCCAGCACCGGCCGCACCGCCCGCACGCGCAGCCCCGTTTCTTCGAGAATCTCGCGCTCCGCCGTGCGCGCCGGGTCCTCGTCGCGCGCGATCCAGCCGCCCGGCAGCCCCCAGGGCCGCTGCGGGTGAAATAGATGCTCGACCAGCAGCACGCGCTCGCCCGTGGGGTCAAGCACGATCCCGACCACGCCGACCGAGAAACGCGGCTGCCACAGCCGGTAGACAGCCTGCACCACCCAGCCGGCCCACGGCACCCGGCGCAACATCCACGCGGCGCGGCGGTGCCAGACGCGCTCAGGCGCGCGCGGGGCCGATTGAGACAGAGGCAAAGTCAAACGGGCTTCCTCGACAGGCGCATCCCAACACCACAAACGCAAAAAACAACAAGAGGCCACTGCGCCGTGATCTTCGCAGCGCCGGCCCCCTCCAGGCGTAAATCGGATGTGAGTTTAGCGCGCGCGAGGCGAAATGCCAAAACGCGAGGATAAATGTATAATGAAGGCCGGGCCGGGGCTGGCGCGCGCCACACGCCTACCTGTGCTATACTGAAGCCGAACACTTCACCAACCCTGCACCCTGCGAGGATTTTCGCAGAGGAGCACGCATGGACTCCACGCCCGACTTCCTGGACCTGTTCGTCGATTCGACCGGCGAGATGCTCTATTTTCTGGCGGTGCTTGCCATCAGCCAGGCCGCGCTGCTCATGGCGTTAGGCCAGCGCCTGCGCGGGCGCAGTGAGACCGCGGCGGGGCGCTTCGTCGTGTTGCTGGCGGGGGTCGTGCTGGCGTGGATTGCGCTGATGGGCGGCGCGCTGTACGCGCTGGCGACCGATAGCGGGCCGGATGCTATCCTCCCGCCGCTGGAGCGCGCGGTCAACGCCCTGGTGATCGTCTTCACCGCGTCGGCGCTGCTCGCCGCTGACAACCCGCGACCGCAGCCAGGAGCGTGGCGCGTGACCGGGCTGCTGGCGGTTGCCATCGTCGCGGGCTATGTCTACACCGCGATCACCTGGTCGCCCCTGGCTGACACCGAGGAATTCAACGCGCACGCGCTCGGCCTGGTGTGGACCGCGATCCCGATTGTGTTGCTGGCCGGCGCGATTGGCCTGCTGCTCACGCGCTACAACGAGACCGCAGATATCCCGCTCAAGCTAGTCTACTTCCTCGTGCTGCTGGCGGCCTACGCCTACACCGCCGCCGCGATTGGCGCCGATGTGCTGGAAGGCGATGTCTCCGGCGCGCTGCGGCTCGGCTTTTTGGTTGCCATCCCGATGATCGTGGCGATCATTTACCGCTTCGTGGTCGACCGGCTCGACACGGCGATCGACGAGGTCTCAGCCTACGCCGAGGCGGTCTCGCGCCCGCAGCCCGCCGTCGTTGCGCCGCCTGCCACCGCGCGAGCCGCGCGCACCGCCGCCCTGGGCTACACCAGCGCCTCCGAGTCGGTCACGCTGCTGCGCGCGCTCGGTATGATGCTCGACCGCGAGACGCCCGAAGACATTCCGCGCCAGATCGTCGAGGCAGTCGCGACCGTTTTGAAGGCCGATGTCGCGGTGCTGCTGGCGCACGACGACGGGGCCTGGGCGGACGTGATCTCGGCCTACAACCACATTCAGACGCGGACGATCAGCGGGCTGGCGCTCAACCTCGAAGAGCAGCCGACGCTGGTCAGCGCCGTCGAGAACAAAAGCCAGCGCCCCCTCTACCCGGATCGCAACCTGGACGAGCTGGTGGACCTCTACACGCGCCTTGATATTAATCAGGTCGGCCCCGCCTACCTCCAGCCCCTAACCCGCTCCGGCGAAGTGGTCGGCATCCTGATCGCCGCCCTGCCCTACACCAGCCGCGAGCTGACCGATGTCGAGCTGAACCTGCTCGAAGGGCTGGGGCCGATTGCCGCGCGCCTGCTGACCA
>DAOKYY010000065.1:0-21579 GCA_035325905.1 Aggregatilineaceae bacterium
ATGGCCCCACTGGCGCGCAGAGGCGCGCTTGGAGGCGCGTGTCGAGCACAGCGTCAGGGTGGTAGCAGCTGATGCCAGACGCTCATGAGAACAGGTCCGTAAGCCAGTGAGCGACCACCGCCGCCACGCCGGTCCGCGTCCAGCGCGGGCGGTGCACGCGCAGCGCGATTCGCGCCGGATTGAGCTTCATCGTCGGGTCTGCCCAGTGGATGACGCCCAGCGGCAGAAAACCCAGCGCGAGCACCAGCGCGCACTGCAACAGCTCAACGAATTCGAGTCCTAGCAGCAACTCCCCATGAGACTGCTTCCTCCTTCTAGGGGGCTGGTTGGCCCCTGGCGTTCGATGGCTGGCGCGTTGTTCGCTTCGCGACGCGCCGGGCGCGCTCGTTGGCCGTCTCGGAGCGGCGGCCAAAGCGCCTGTGTGGGAAGCAGCCAACACCCGTCGCTCGATCCGCACAACTCCCCACACAGGCATCTGGTTGGGCGCTCGGAAAATCCTTCGCGGGGGGGCCACGACCGCGCTGATCATGGACCCGCCCTCAAGCCTGTGTCCCGCTCCGGTGTTCTCTTGTTAAACAGCTTGTCAAACGTTGTGGCCCTGGGTTCCCCGGCAGGCGGCGATCTGTTCCATCCCGTCGTCCAATCCCGTCGCGCGCCCGCGCCTTCCAGTACAGTCGGGCCGGTCTATTGTCACGTCTCTCGGTAGGCTGCGATTCGGTCGAGTGGCGCTCGCCACCCGACCGGACCGGGCCGGTGTCAGGTAGCAGGCGCGAGGCAACGCTTCGCGTGTGGCGAAGCCCACGGAGTACGGCCGCTTGAGTTCGTCCCTGGGCGTTCCATCTCGTTCCCTCGCTTCCTAACCGGATAACTCGCGGCGGGAGCCACGCGCCGCCGGGGCAATTGCCCGCAGCTCGGCGATAGTCTCCTGCGCGGTATAGACGATATCTTCCAGCCAGCCGGCCATCGCCTCCGCGTCGAGGGCCGAAGGGTCGTCGAGCGCGCCGGAGCCGAGGCCGCACACGTCGTCGTGCAGCCGGTCAAGCGCGTCGAACAGGTCCTCGAACCACGCGACAGAGTAGAGTGGATGCCTCGGTTGGCTGTGCTGCATCGTCCAGACACCTTTTCCATACCGAATTAACTTTCAGTCGCAGCGTGTTCGGGCAGGCCGGGCGCAAGGCCCGGTGGGTGATGTGCCGTGCGGCTCGTCCCGAACAAACGAGCCGGGGCGTGAACCCTGGTCTCTGGTTTCACGCCCCGGTGGGGTGATCAAGCGAAGCGGAGATCGCGGAAAGACTAGCGCCGCGCCTCCTGCCCACGCAGGGCGTGAAACCCTATCCCGTTGTCAGCGATCCCACGGCTAACCGGCGAATCTCCGGCTGGCCGGGCATCCCCTGGGTGATATGCGGTTGTCTGGATGATCGGCTCCGTGCGCCAGTCAGGTAGATCGGCGTCTGGGCCGTCGAGTTCGCCACTCGCACTCGCAGCAGACGAACCGGGTATCATCTAAGCTAACCTTTCCACTTCCGTCCGGTCGAGCATCTCGAAGATGCTGGACCCTTGAATGAAGATACGGCGCACACCGGCGGGGCGGCTGGCACGCAAATGGCCCTCGTCGATTAAGCGTTTGAGCGTGCTCAGGCTGACGCCGAGGGCTGCGGCGGCCTCCTGCCGGGAGTACACGGCATTCTCGTTGATGACTTGTTTCCCGTCTGACATGCCCTATTCTCCCGAAAACCATGCCGAGTGTAGCACGGCAGGCGGCGGCTGTCAAGCACTGGCGGCGATTTTTACCACTTCTTTAGACCTGCAAACGGCTCACAAAGGGTCAGGAAGGGTCAGAACCGTCTGGGGCGCGGCCATTGATGCGCGCGTCCAGCCACGCGCCGATGTCGTTCAACACCTGCGCCTGCTCCGGCTCGTTATGGATCTCGTGGCGCAAACCGGGATAGACGCGCACCGTCAGCTCCGGCGAGCCAGCCCGCTCGCGCACGATCTCCGCGCCCTCCGGCAGCGTGATCGGATCGTCTGCGCCGTGCAGCGCGAGGTAAGGGAGTCTCAGCTCCGGCAGGCGGCGCTCGGCTTCCTGCGCCGCGTCGAACATCTCGACCGCCCACCCCAGACGCATCCGGCCCCAGTGCACCAGCGGATCAGCCTTGTAATCGGCGATCACCTGCGGGTCGCGGCTCAGCCCATCGAGCGCGATCGGCGCGATGACCGGGACTTGCCCGGCGAACGGCGCCAGTCGCCGCGCGAGCGCGACCACCGGCGCGGGCAGGCTCACTGGCAGGCGCAGCGCGGTTCCGGTCGTGATCAGTCCCGCCAGCTCAGATTGGTGGCGAAGCGCAAAGCGCAGCGCGATGATGGATCCCATGCTGTGGCCGTAGACGAGCAGCGGCGCGCCCGAATGCTGCATACGCACCTGCTCGAAATAGACGAGCAAATCGTTGGTGTACTCGTCGAAGCGCCGGATAAAGACCCGGCGGCCCGCCGAGCGCCCGTGGCCCCGGTGATCGAGCGCGTGGACCGCATATCCGCGCCGGACCAGGTGCGCGGCGACGTGCTGGTAGCGCCCGCTGTGCTCGCCGACGCCATGCGCTAGCAGCACGACGGCGCGCGGCGCGCGCTCCGGCTGCCACGCCTGCGCGAACAGGGTCAGCCCATCCGGCGCGCTGAATGTGCTTGTACTGTGCTGCACTCGAACCATCCTCTGTGATGAAAGTAACGCTCTTGTGGAATTATCGGCGGGGGGCGCGTTCGCCGCCACCGGACGCGCTGCCCGCTGGCGGCGCGGACGTGGTACACTGGGGGCGTTCGCCCGCGTCGTTTGCGGAACAGATTTCGGAATGGAGCGACCCGTCTATGCGGCCTTCGTATCGGTCTCCTTCTCTGCCCCTTTCGCTGGCTCCGCGCCTGCTCGCCGCGCTGCTGGCGCTGGCATTTGGACTCACAATCGCGCGCCCGGCTGCCGCGCAGGATTCGCCCGCCGCCGAGGTCGAGGCGCTGGCCTTGCGCGCGCACCTGCAAAACCTGCGCACCGGCAGCCGCACGCTGTGGATCGGCGGGTCGCTGGGCAAGCCCGGCTCGCCGCCGCTGTCGGCGCTCGGCGACCGGTTCGAGCCGTTCGTGCTGCCCGCGCTCGGCCCCTCGGACGAATTCAACGCGCTCCAGATGGATCGCCCGGCCCTGCTCAATTTCTGGGCGTCGTGGTGCCCGCCCTGCCAGGTCGAGTTCCCGCACCTGGCCGAGATCGCGCTGGAGCCGGACGCGCACGCGCTCGACGTGGTGTTCGTGAACGTCTCCGATACAGAAGCGGACGCGCTCGATTTTCTGCGTGATCAGCCGCCGGGGCTGCGCACCGTGAGCGACTCGGCCGACCGGCTGTCGCGGCGCGCGCTGGTCTTCAGCCTGCCGACCAGCTTGCTGATGGACGTGGACGGGACCGTCCTCGCCGTGCATATCGGGGTCGTCACGCCGACCGTTTCAGCGTTTCTGGACGCGGTCGCGGCGCACCCCGGCGCAGGCTGGTTCGACCCGGCGGCCTACGGCGATCTTGCGCCAAGCGCCGATCTGCTGCCGGTCGATGCGGCCAGCGCGCGCGTGCTCGCGCTGGGCGAGCGGGCGCTTGGCGCGCTGAGCGACGACGATTTTCAGCATGTCTACCGCTTCGAGGGCCGCGCCGGGCAGCGCGTCCTCGTCGAGCTGACCGCTGACTCGCTCACGCTGGACCCGTATCTCGTCCTGATGACCGCCGAAGGCGAGCGGCTGGCCGAAGACGACGACTCCGGCCCCGGCGACGACTCCCTGATTGAGGCGACGCTTCCCGCGGACGGGACGTACCTCGTCGTGGCGACGCGCTTCCTTGAAGGCGAGGGGTTTTCGAGCGGCGATTACCGGCTGGTGGTGCGCGATGCATCGCAGGCTACGCGCGACGGGATGATCGCCTATGGGACGGTGCTCAAGGGGCGAGTCAGCGGCGTAAACCCGCGCGAGCTGTACGCGTTTGAGGGCGCGGCAGGCGACGTGATCACGCTGCGCGTCACGCACGCGCCGGGCGATGTGGCGCTCCAGATCGAGCTGAAGGGGCCGGACCAGCGGCGGCTGGCGATCAGCGCGCCCTCGCAAGACGGCGCGGCAACCCTGGCCGGATTCAGCTTGCCCGCTGATGGCACCTACCGCGTCACAGTGCAGCGCCCGCGCAGCCACGACACGAAGAACCTCGACTATGAGCTGACCCTGAGCGCCGCCGGATAATTAAGGTGGCGCTTTGGGCGCGGGCGTGTGGCAGGCGCAAAACAAAGTGGTAATTGGCAGCCAAAAATGGTGCGCCACACTCTGTGAAAAAAGATATAATTAGAGGCAGCCGCAGCCTCACACCCGGTTTGTACGAGTAGTTGCAGGATTGCACCGATGGTTGAAGGGCACGTTCTTCTACTTAACGGCGGCACGTGGGAACCGCTGACCGTTATCAGTATCCCCCGCGCGATCAATTTGCTTCTCGGCGGCAAAGCGATCATGGTCGAGGAAACGGGGCGCTTCCTGCGCACCGTGCGCTCGGTCTTCCCCGTTCCTTCCGTGATCGCGCTGCGCCACTTTATTAACGTCCCGCGCCGTCATGCGCATTGGAG
Organism: Aggregatilineaceae bacterium; assembly: GCA_035325905.1. Classification (GTDB taxonomy): domain Bacteria; phylum Chloroflexota; class Anaerolineae; order Aggregatilineales; family Aggregatilineaceae; genus DYGX01. The sequence continues at coordinate 4,626 of DAOKYY010000065.1, forward strand.
CCGTCAGGGCGTGCTCGCCCGCGATCGTTACACCTGCGTCTACTGCGGCGCGACCGTCGGCGACCTGGTGCGTGGCCGGACGCTGGCCCGCCGCGATCTGACGGTTGACCATATCCTGCCGCTCTCACGCGGGGGCAAAAACACCTGGTCGAACACGGCCTGCGCGTGCTTCGCCTGCAACCACCGCAAAGGCAACCGCCTGCCGGGCGAGGCCGGTCTGCGGATGCTGTGGGAGCCGAAGACGCCGCGCACCACCTATCTGGTGCTGGAAATGGGCAGCGGGCCGGACTCGTGGAAACGCTACATCGAGATCGGCGGCGTCTAGCCCGCTCGCTGGCCGCGCTGAAAACGCAATCGCCACGCCCTCACGACGTGGCGATTTTGGGTGCCGGTCCAGGTGCGTTGGGGCCGCGCTTAGTGATGGTGGATGCGGCGCGGATCGCTGCGTAGCGTGCCGCTCTGGTAGGCGGCGAGCGCCTCGTCCACCGTCTTCTCGCCGACCAGGTAGACGCGCATCCCCAGTTCTTCGGCGTGAGCGATCACCGGGCTGCCCGCGCCGCGCACGATCAGCACGTCGCAGTCCGCCAGCGCGCGGAACTTCTCGCCGTGATCGTGCTGGTGGTGCGCGTGATCGTGCGCGTGCGAGTGCTCGTCCGCGTGATCGTGCAAGTGGACCGCGCCGGGGCGCTCTTTGACGCGCTCCTCGCGGGCCACTTCGCGCCCGTCTTCAAGAGTCACCACGACGACGAGCGGCGCGCGCCCGAAATGGGCGCTGATCGTCGCGCTGTCGTCGCACACAAACGCTAGTCTTTCCGTTGCCATGCCAGACCATCCTTAGCTGTTACTGTCTGATTCTACTGTGGCAGGCGGGAGCGAGACGCCCGGTTAGTCCCACGCTGCCGTGTGGAGTATAATACCTCGCGGGCGGGCCAAACAGGAGGTGATGGATGAAACACGGGCTTCCCTTCTGGGCGATCATGCTGGCGCGAGTCTTCCCGGCGCTGGCGCTAGCCCTGATTGGCGCGGCGATTCCGGCGCTGGCGCAAGAAGGCGGCGACCAGGCGGCCCGCTATGGCGCCGCGATCTACGCGGAGTTCTGCCAGGCGTGCCACGGGCCGCGCGGCGAGGCGATCGCCGGGGGTCCGGCCTTCCAGGCGATTGAGTTCGACGCCGCGACGGCGCGCGACGTGATCGCCCAGGGGCGCGACTCCGACCCCGACGACGGCGCGGCGATGCCGGGCTACGCGCAAACGGCGGGTGGCCCGCTGAGCGAGGCGCGGCTTGATCAGGTGATCGCCTACATGGCGACCTGGGCAACCGGCGACGTGCCGCCGCTGCCCGCGCCGAATCTGCACCCCACGATCGAGCAGGTCCCCGACTATTTCGGCGATGTCCAGCACGGGGCGGAGCTGTACGCCACGTCCTGCTATGGCTGTCACGGGGCGGAAGGGCGCGGACGCGTCCCGCCGAGTTTCCCCGGCTTCGTGTATAACCGCGAGACGTTCCGCCAGGTGGTCAGCGCGGGCGCCGGCGGCCCGGCTATGCCCGGCTTCGGCGTCGAATCAGGCGGCCCGCTGAGCGAGCGCGACCTGGAAGACCTCGAAACCTACGTCGCGTCCTGGGGCGTCGAGCCGCCGGAGGCTGCGCCCAGCCCCGAAGGGTGGAGCACCTTTCTGGTGATCCTCGGCGTGCTGGCGGTGCTGGCCGTTGGCGGGTACTATGGTGGCGGCTTCTCGCTGGCCGGTGCGCCGGACGGCGACGGCGACAACGCGGCGGATGACGCCGGGGAGCAGCCGTAGCGCGTGGCCGGGCAGGTGATTGTCCGCCCGATGACGGACGAAGACCGCGCCTGGGCGCACGCTCTGATCGACCGCGAGTGGGGCGGGCTGGCGATGGTCACGCGCGGGGCGCTGCACGACATGCGGGTGTTGCCGGGTGTGGTGGCGTGGCACGAGGGCGCGCGGGTTGGGCTGGCAACCTACCGGCTGGACGGCGCGGAATGCGAGGTGATGTCGCTGAACAGCCTGGTCGAAGGCGCCGGAATCGGGACGGCGCTGCTGGAGGCGGTCGCGGAGGTATCCCGCGCGGCGGGCTGCCGGCGCGTGTTCCTGATCACGACCAACGATAACACGCCCGCGCTGCGCTTTTACCAGCGGCGCGGCTTCCGGCTGGTGGCGCTGCGGCCCGGCGCGATCGACGCGGCGCGACGGCTGAAGCCGGGCATCCCGGCGGTCGGGCTGGACGGGATCCCGCTGCGCGATGAGATCGAGCTGGAGCGAGCACTCGATGAGTGACGCCAGGCGTTGTGACGCCTGTCACGTGGTACCAGGATCATGCGCTTGGATTATATCGAATAAAACTGATACAATTAACGCTATAATGCCGGGCAAACTCGTCTAGTTACGTCGAGAATTCTGAGGTCGCGAGACACATGACAGAACTTCAATGGGAAAAGAGCCAGGTTTTGCCAGCGCAGACGCGCGTCAAGTCGGGCGGGCGCTGGAAATTCCTTGCCATCGGCGTTGTGATTCTGGCCGCGATTGGGTATCTCCTGTTTTCGAGCACGCTGATCGGCGCGCGCTATTACGTGACGGTGGACGAGCTGCTGGGCGACGAAGCCATGCACGGCAAGACGGTGCGGGTTTCCGGCGCGGTGGATGGCGAGCCGGTGTTTGACCCGGTCACGCAGGAATTGACGTTCGTCGTCGCCAACATCCCGAACAGCAATGACGAGATCCGCGAGCAGGGCGGGCTGGCGATGGTGCTGCACTACGCCGTCGAGAACCCGAACGCGACACGGATGAAGGTGATCGCGCACGAAAAGGAAATCCCGGACCTGCTCCAGCACGAGGCGCAGGCGATCATGTCCGGGACGCTGGTCGAGCAGGGCGGCGAGATGGTCTTTGTCGCCGACGAGATCACGCTCAAGTGCCCGACCAAGTACGAAGAGGATGTCCCTGAGCAGGTGACGGGCTGACGGCGCTCTGCCGCTGGCCGTACCGCTGCATTCGAAGTCCTGACGCCGCCTCGCGCGGCGTTCTTTTTTGCCGGGCAGATGCCAGGGAGGATTTCCAAGCTGTGTTTTTTGGCACGGGAATTAAGCTCATTTGTCACGCGGCTGGCGCTGGCATTCATCGCTGAATTTATGTATCATATTTCAAGTTATTCCAAGACTGATTACGCAAGCCGTCGTTTGACACAGGCAGCGAGCACGGGAGTGGTCGTCAGCCGGTCCCAGCGAGGGGGGGCGGCTGCCTGAGCACACAGACCGAAGCCGCTGCTTAGTGTTGTTTAAGGAGCCATCGCAGCCATGATCGCAGAAATCGGCATTATTACGACCGGGCTGGCGTTCGTTGCCGCCGCCTACGCGCTGGTCGCCGCGCTGCTGGGCGTGCGCGCTCACCGGGACGCCTGGGTGCAGAGCGCACGCAACGCCGCGCTGATGACCTTCCCGCTGCTGACGATCGCGTGTCTGGTGCTGATCTACGCCTTGCTGAACCACGAATACAGCATCAGCTATGTCTGGAAGACGACGGACAACGCGACGCCGACCTTCTACCTGTACACGGCGCTGTGGGGCAGCCAGGCCGGGTCGTTGCTGTTCTGGTCGTGGCTGATGAGCGCCTTTACCTTCGTGGCGCTGCTGCTCAACTGGCGCAGCGAGCGCCGCCTGATGCCCTACGTGATCGTCGCGACGATGGCGACGCTCGGCTTCTTCCTGATACTGAACGTCTTCATCGAAAACCCCTTCGAGCGTTACTGGCTGACGCCGGGCGAGTCCCAGCCGGTGTCCGCGCTGTTCCGCCCGGCGGGCAACGCCGAGGTCTTCACTCCGGCGGATGGCACCGGCCTGAACCCGCTGCTGCGCCACCTCGGCATGGTCATTCACCCGCCAATGCTCTACCTCGGCTTCACGGGCTTTGTGATCCCGTTCGCCTTCGCGTTCGCCGCGCTGGCGACCGGGCAGCTAGGCGCGAGCTGGATCCGCGCGACGCGCGCCTGGGCGCTGGTGGCGTGGCTGTTCCTCAGCCTGGGGCTGCTGCTTGGCGGGCGCTGGGCCTATGATGTGCTCGGCTGGGGCGGCTACTGGGGCTGGGACCCGGTCGAAAACGCCGCGCTGCTCCCCTGGCTGACCGGCACCGCGTTTTTGCACAGCGCCGTCGTGCAAGAAAAACGCGGCATGCTCAAGTTCTGGAACATGCTGCTGATTATCCTGACCTTCCTGCTGGTCATTCTGGGCACGTTCGCCACGCGCAGCGGCGTAGTCAGCAGCGTGCACGCCTTCGCCGAGTCCGAGATCGGTATGCCGATGTTCACCTTCCTCAGCGGCTCGGCGCTGATCAGTGTGCTGCTGCTGGCGTGGCGTCAGGAGCGCGGCGACCTGCGCGGCGCGGACCATCTCGACTCGGTCTTCAGCCGCGAAAGCCTGTTCCTGCTGAATAACTGGCTGTTTCTGGGGCTGACGGTCGTCGTGCTGTGGGGCACCTGGGCGGAGGCGATCACCACGATCCTGGTGGACCTCGGCCTGCGCGACACGATCATCAACCTCGGCCCGAATTACTTCCCGCCGGTCGTGCGGCCCTTCCTGGTCGGCATCTTCATCCTGATGGGCTTCGCGCCGCTGGCCGCCTGGCGCCGCTCCACCGCGCAACGCCTGGGCCGCGCCAGCCTGATCCCGTTCGTGTTATCGCTGGTCGTGGTCGCGAGCCTGGTGGCGACAGGCGTCGATAACATCCTGGCGTTGTTTGGATTCGGGCTGGTCGCGTTCGCCGGCTTCGCGACTATCGCCGAGATCGCGAAAGGCGTCGCCGCGCGCCATCGCCGGGGCGAGGGCTACTGGGCGGCCTTCTCGAACCTGATCGGGCGCGACCGTCACCGCTACGGCGGCTACTTCATCCACCTGGGGATCGTCGTGATGGGGCTGGGCGTGATCGGCAGCACGTCGTTTCAGGAGATCACGCAGCGGACGATGAACCCCGGCGATACCGTCACGCTGGGTGGCTACACGATGGAGTACAACGGGCTGACCGACGCCAGGGCCGAGGACGGGCGCCACATGACAATCGCCCGCGCGACCGTCTATCGCGATGGCGAGGTGGTGGACACCATCCGCCCGCGCCGTGACACCTTCCTGACCTTCGACTCGAACACGCAGTCGTTCACGCCGACCACGAATATGAGCATCCCCGGCGCGCACAGCACGCTGGCCGCCGACTTCTACGCGATCATCACTTTCTGGGAAGGCAACACCGTCACCTTCCGCATCTATCTCAACCCGCTGATCAACTTCGTGTGGCTCGGCGGCATTATCCTGATCCTCGGAACGGTCGTGGCGCTCTGGCCGTCGCGCCAGCCGCTGACCCAGCTTCATTACGCGCCAGCCCCGGCGGGCGCGCCTGCCTCAGGAGATCGCTAGACGATGACACAGCCGATGGGGAAATCGATCGTGCTTGGGTTGGCGCTGCTGGCGGCGATCGGGCTGGCGCTGGTGGGCGGCGCGGCCCCGGTCGCGGCGCAGAGCGGCGACGCGCTGCCGCCGGGCGTGACCTGGGACGACGTCAACCGCGTGGCGCGCCAGATGTTCTGCGACGTGTGCGAGGGCATCCCGCTGGACGAGTGCGAGAGTATCGCCTGCGTGCAGTGGCGCGAGGAGATCGCCCGCCAGTTGGGCGAAGGGCGCACCGACGACGAGGTGATCGACTACTTTGTGGACCGTTACGGGGCGGAAGTTGCCGCTATCCCGCGCGACACCACCGACCGCCTGATCGCGTTCGCGGCTCCGGCCGTGGTGATCGTCCTGTTCAGCGTGGTCGGTATCTTCCAGGTGCGGCGGCTGCGCCAGCGCGGGCAGCAGGCCGGGCAGGTCGCGCGGCGCTCTGGCGTGCGGCTGCAAACCCGGCCCGTTCCGGCGGATGTGGACGCCGGGGACATCGCCCGTTTGGAGCGAGAGCTGGAGGGGCTTGAATCATGAGCGAGCACCAGAACGTTATACCACCCGCCGAGGAGCCGCTTCCCGACTGGCTGGATCACCTGACGCAAAGCCAGTCGCGCCCGGACGCGCCGGTCAAGCAGCGGTTTTCGACGTTTGGCGTGCTAGGGGTGCTGGCGGTCGTCGCGCTGATGGTCGTGGTCGGCTACGCGCTGTATAAAGCGAACCTGACCACCCCAACCGAAGGCCCGGCGCCCGCCTTCAGCGGCGCGACGTTTGACGGCGAGCCGATCGCGCTGGCGGACTGGCGCGGGCAGGCGGTCGTCGTCAACTTCTGGGCGAGCTACTGCGCCCCGTGCCGTGACGAAGCGCCGATGCTGGAGCGGCTGTGGCGGGAATATCGCGACCAGGGTGTGGTTTTCGTCGGCATCAACACCGACGACATCGAGAGCAACGCGCTGGCTTACCTGGACGAGTTCGACATCACGTATTACAACGCGCCCGACGTGAAGGGCAAGATCGAGGATGACTACCGGATCACGGGCATTCCAGAAACGTTCGTGATCAACACCGAGGGCGAGATTGTGCGGCACTTCCTCTCGACCCCGCGCGAGCGCGAGCTGCGCGAGGAGATCGAGCGCGCGCTCAATAGCTGAGCAACGAGACGGCTTCAGGAGACACGGGGAGCGGTGGGCCGGCTCAGAGCGACAGGCCAGGCAAGGCCCGGAAAAGCTCTTGCTCACCGCTCACACGCAAATCGCTATTCGCTTTGATACGAAGGGGCAGGCATGTCGGCAGGCGCGATCATTTTGGCTTTTATCATTGGCGGTGGGACGCTGGTTTTTGTGCTGCGCCCGCTCCTTCAGCGCGACGCGGGAGCCTACGCCGTCCGGCGCGGGACGCCGCGTCAGGCCCAGGCGCTGGAGCTGCTGTGGGGCGAAAAGCAGCGCGTCCTGCGCGAGATCCGCGATCTCGATTTTGATTACGATCTGGGCAAGCTCGGCGAGCGCGCTTACGAAGAACAGCGCGTGTACCTGATCCGGCTGGCGGTTGCCATCACGCAGCGGCTCGACGCGCTAGAGGGCGAGATCGCCGAGCAGGAAGCGCGAGTCGAGGCGGCGGTCGCGGCGCTGCGCCACGCCCCGCAGCACCGCTAGCGGGCCAGCTATCTGATGATCATTCCTGACACGGTTCCATGATCAGTCTCTGCGGTCTCTCTCAAGTGTCTTCTCAAGCTTCCTATGGTGAAACCTGTGGCTAATCGCGTCAACCGCCTGCCCATCGTGCCGTTTGTTGTGTTGTCTGCCGTTCTCCTGCTGATCCTCAGCGCCTGCGGGATCAATACCTCCGGCGAGCCGAAAATCGTGCAGGAGCGCGAGATCGGCCCCGCGCCGACCCGCGCGCTCACGCTGCCTACGCCGATGTTACAGCTTGACGTGACGCCCGGCGCTGCCGAAACCGCGCCGCCTGACGACAGCGCGCCCGCCGAGCCGGTCGTGCTGAGCGACGAGTTCGCCTCGGCGGATTACGACCTGGGGATGCAGACCTACCTGGCGGAGTGCGCGGCGTGTCACGGCGCGGCGAGCGGCGCCGGCCCCTCGCTGACGGTGATCAAGGAAGAAGCCGCGTCGCGCGTGGAGGGGCTGCCGGCCGAGGAATACGTCCACCAGTCGATCGTCGATCCCGGCGCGTATATTGTCGCCGGGTACGAGGACATCATGCCCAAAGACTACGGCGAGCGGCTGAGCGCCGAGCAGATTAATGGGCTGGTGCGTTTCATCTTCGAGTTCACGCCGCCCGGCATGGCGGCTGACGCGCAGGGCGACGCGGCCAGCGCGGGGCAACCAGGCACGCCCACCGCAGTAGCCGCAGCCGGCGAAGTGCTTGCCGTGACCGGACGGCTGGTGCAGGGCACTGCCTCTGGAAACCCCATCCCGGAAGATCAACCCGTGTCGCTGTTCGTGCTGGACGGCACCGGAACCGAAATTCTCAACCTTGATTCGACCGCCAGCGCCGATCACACCTTCCGCTTCGAGGATGTGCCGCGCTCGTCCAGCTACATCTACATCGTGTGGATCAACTACGACGGCATCCCGCAGGGCGCACAGATTCACCCGATCCAGGGTGACGAAGAGGAAATCTCAGCCGATGTGACGCTCTACGAGCGGACGGACTCGCACGATACCGTCGGCGTGACGTGGGCGCAGGTGCTGCTCAATTACGCCCCGATGAACGAATTTGGTCTGGAAGTCCGGCTCGATGTGGAGCTGCTGAACACCGGCGATCGCATTGTCGCCAACGAGAACGATGGCGAAGGCCCGCTGCCGGTCTCGGTCGAGATCGAGCTGCCGGTCGGCGCATTCGGCATCCAGCCGATGCAGATGCAGGAGAACCCGCGCTATCGCGTCGAGCTGGTCGACAACGTGCCGACCGTGCAGGATACCTGGCCGCTGCGCCCCAACCAGGCGCACAAGATCACTGTGCTTTACTATCTGCCCTACGAAGATGGCGCGGTGATCGAGCACTTCTTCGATTTTCCGGTGATGGACGCCGCGGTGCTCGTTCCCAACGACACGGTGACGTTCAGCAGCGACCAGTTTGATGACGAGGGGCCGTTCCGCTACCGCGCGCTGAGCGGCGGGCTGCGCGTCTCGGAGCTTGAGCCGGGCGCGGAAATCGACTCCGGCGACGCGACGCTGCTGCGCACGTACCAGTTGGCGACGCCTCTGCGCCGCGATCAGCGCATGACGTTCACGCTCGAAGGCCGCCCGACGCGCACCGTCGCCCAGACCAGCAGCGGCTCAACCGCTGCGACCGCCGAGGAGGACGACGGCGTGCTGGAGATGCTGCCGTACTTCTTGGCCGGGCTGGGCGCGGCAGTGATCGGGATGGCGGGCGTGCTGTGGTGGCGGCAGCGCCGCGCTGCCGCGCCGGTGATCCCGGCCCAGGCGGCGCGCGCGGTGGCCCTGGATGGCTGGCGTCCCCCCTCCGCGAAGGCGAGCAAGGACGAGCTGCTGCGGCTGCTGGCGGCGCTGGAAGATCGCTACGAGGCGGGCGAGCTTGACGCCGAGACCTACCACACGCGGCGCGCGCTGCTGATGGACCGGCTGGTCCCGCTTCTGAACGAGGACGCCGATGCCTGAGCGACTTTCTGAGCGAGCCTCTGAGCGATTCGCGGAGCGCGACGCGGCGGACGGCATGATCACGGTCCGCGATCTGACCAAAGTCTTCGGGATCAACCCGGTTCTGCGCGGCCTGGATCTGAGCGTCGGGCGCGGGGAGTTTGTGACGCTGCTCGGCCCGAACGGGTCCGGCAAGAGCACGCTGCTACGCATCCTCGGCGCGCTGTCCCGCCCGACGAGCGGCACAGTTCGCATCGGCGGTTGGGAGCTGCCCCGCGAGGCGGACTTTGTGCGCCGCCAACTGGGGATCGTCAGCCACCTGCCGCTGCTCTATGACACGCTGACCGCCGAGGAGAACCTGTATTTCTTCGCGCGGCTCTACGATTTGCCCGCCGAGCAGCGCGCCGAGCGCGTCCGCGCCGTGCTGACGCGGGTCGGGCTGTGGCGGCGCGCGCGGGATATCGTCCGCACCTACAGCCGGGGGATGCTCCAGCGGCTGGCGATCGCGCGCGCCATCTTGCACGACCCGGCGGTGCTGCTGCTCGACGAGCCGTACACCGGGCTGGACCAGGACGCCGCCGCGCTGCTCGACGACCTGCTGCGCGAAGTCGCGGTCAGCGGGCGGACCGTGCTGATGACCACGCACGATCTGCGGCGCGGGCACGCGCTGGCGGACCGTGTCGTGATCCTCAGCCGGGGCAAGATCGCTTTCGACCAGCCGAGCCGCGCGATTGATTCCGCCGCGCTGCCGGGTCTTTACGCCGACGTGACCGGCGCGGCGAGCGTCCGATGAGCGCGCGCGAAGAGATGACCACGAAACCCGCCGAAGCCCAGGCCGCGCCCCAGCGAGCGGCCAGAGTCCGCCGCCCGGTAACGCCGTACTGGCGCGCGGTCGGCGCGATTGCCTGGAAAGACCTGCGCGCCGAGATCCGCAGCCGCGAGCTGATCAACTCGATGCTGCTCTTTACGCTGATGACGGTGATGGTCTTCAGCCTGGCGCTGGAGCTGGACGCCAACGCGCGCCAGACGACCGTCGCGGGCGTGCTGTGGGTGACGATTGTCTTCGCGGGGCTGCTCGGCCTCAGCCGCAGCCTGGCGAGCGAGAAGGACAAGGGCAGCCTCGACGCGCTGCTGCTGGCCCCGATCGCGCGCAGCGCCCTGTTTTTCGGCAAGATGCTCGGCAATCTGCTGTTCGTGCTGGTCATCGCCCTGGTGCTGATGGTGCTGCTGACGGTGATGTTCAACGTCACGCTGCTGCACCCGCTGCTGATCCTGCTGGTCGTGCTCGGCAGCGTGGGCTTCACCACAATCGGGACGCTGCTGTCGAGCATGAGCGTGCACGCGCGCAGCCGCGAGACGCTGCTGCCGATCCTGCTCATGCCGGTCGTGCTGCCGATCGTGATTAGCGCGGTGCGCGGCAGCACCGCCGTCCTGAACGGGCTGCCGTCCGAAGACTGGCTGCCCTGGATTCAACTGCTGATCATGGCGGACGTGATCTACATCGCCGCCAGCTACGCGCTGTTCGATTTCGTGGTGGAAGAATAGGCGCGGCGCGCTGCACGAGACGCGCAGAACGTCTTGGCTCTTATCATCGCAGGCCGAACCGGCGGGCGCGCGGGGCGTCCGCCTGGGACATGTCAGGAGCATTAGGGAGATGGAATATTCGCAGACACGCACGCAGATCCTTACGTGGCTGACTTACGCGGCGCTCGCGCTGTTTGCGCTGGCGCTGCTGATGGACTTTTTCTACGTGGGTCCCGAAGCGCAGCAGGGCGAGGCGCAGCGGATCTTCTACGTGCACCTCGGCTCGTTCCTCGGATCGTTTGTCTCGTTCGGACTGGCGGTCGTCGCCGGGATCGCGTACCTGCGCTCGCGCCAGCCGAAGTGGGACACGCTCGGCCTGGCGTCGGTCGAGATCGGCCTCGGCTTCTCCGCGATCACGATCGTCACTGGCATGGCCTGGGCGCGCCCGATCTGGAACACGTGGTGGACCTGGGACCCGCGCCTGACCAGCGTCGCGATCATGTGGCTGGCGTATGCGGCGTACATGATGCTGCGCACCGGGATCGAAGACCCGGAGCGGCGGCGGCGCTTCGCGGCGGTCTACGGCATCGTGGCCTTCGCCAGCGTGCTGTATACCATTATCATTATTCGCGTCCGGCCGGACACGATTCACCCGGTCGTCGCCGGGCCGACCCAGGCCGACCCCGAAGGGTCATTTGAGGTCAGCGGGCGCATCCGCGATACGCTGTTCTTCAACCTGTTCACCTTCGCCGTGATCACGGTGGTTCTGATCTGGCACCGCATCCGCCTGGAGAACCTCTCCGAGCGGGTCGCGCGGCGGAAAATGGAAGTGCTGGCCGACCTGTAGGAGACGAGGGACGAGGCAATGGGCAAATTTGCGGAGTATATGATCCTGGGCTATTCGGCGATGGCGTTGATCCTCGGCGGGATGATCGCCTGGATTTACCTGCGCTACCGCGCGTTGAGGCGCGAGGCGGCGCTGGTCGAGCAGATGGCGGCGGAAGAGCGCGGCGACCGCGTGCACGCGGCGGTCGGCGCGCTGGAGAGCGACGCGCAGCCGGAGCAGGCCACGCCGGGCGTCTCTGGCATGGCGAACCCGTCCACCACCGCCGACCGGGTGCGAGGCGGCTGAGGGCGGCGAGAAGCAGCGAAGAATCGCTCAAGGTAGCAAAAAAGCAGCATGGGACAGGTTTTAGCTGTCTTGTGCTGCTTTTCGCTGATCTGTCTTTAGCTGCCTTGTGGAGGTGCCGGGAATTGAACCCGGGTCCAAAGGATTCGCGAACAGACGTCTACAAGCATAGTTAGCTCTTTGATCTCGCTCCACGGGAACCTGAGCTAACCTGGGCGTGCCGTGGGCCAGCCGATGTCTCTTGGCCGCTGCTTATCGGCATCGCAGCGGGGCACCCTGCACTTTGTGACGCCTGCTTGCCGCCCGAGCAGGGACGGTCGGGGCAGACGGGCCACCCTCAGGTGACCGGTGTCCGTCCGGCTACTTACGCAGCCAGAGCGAGACGAGAAGTGCTGTTGTTGGCACTTATGGGTGTGCTCTGGATTAACGAGGGTAGAGCGCCTCGGCTTGCAGTCTGGGCGCAGCCTCCCCTGTCGAAGCCTGTCACCCCCTTGCAGGCATCATTATACCACACCCGGCCCCGCTGTTGAAGACGATCTTTCAGAAATGCGTAAGAACGGGCCGCGATCATGGCGCGACCGGCTCGATTGTCCGCCCCTTTCCCCTGCGCTATACTTCGGGCCATGACCCAGCCTTTTTCCTCTCGCCTCTGGACGCGCGCGCCGCTGGCCGCGCTGCTTGGCGCGGCGCTGCTGACGGTCGCGGCCTGCGGCCCGGTGAGCGACGTGATCGGGCAGCGCAACACGCCCGCCCCTTCCGTCGAAGGCTTCGCGCCGACGCCGGGCGCGCTGCGCACCGCGACGCCGGGCGGGCTGCTGTCGGTGTGGGTCGTCACGCCGCCAGCGGGCCGCGCGGAACAGCCCGGCTTTGTGACGCCGAACCCCGGTGTGCCCGGCGCGCGCCCGGTCGGCCCGGCGGCGACTGCGACCGCCGCCTTCGCCACGATTGAGGCGGCGACCGCGATCGCAGCGGTGCCCCCGCCTGCGCCGTACTACCAGCCGGACGACTGCCCGCTGCCGGGTGTGCCGGTCGCGCCGCCGCGTCCGGCGAGCTTCAACGACTATAAGGACCGCATCGCCGCGTACCTCTCCGCCGGCGGCTCGCCGACCGTGCTCGAAGCCACGCTGCGCAACTGGGGCGCGATCACCGAGCGGGGCGGCGTGGTCCAGGCGGACACTGACCTGACCGGCGACGGCGTGCGCGAGATCGTGGTGACGATGTTCAACCCGCAGACCTACAACGACGAGGCGCTGCTCAACGCCGGGCAACTGCTGGTGCTTGGCTGCGACGGCGGCGGCTATCGCGTGCTGTACGAGACGCCGTTTAACCCGCTGGTCGCCCTGCCGGAGTTGCTGCGCGTGGGCGACATGAACGCCGACGTGCGCAGCGAGCTGGTCTTCTTTACTGAGACGTGCGGGCGCTCAAGCTGCTACAAGGATGGCAAAATCCTGACCTGGAATGCGCAGACCGGCGCCTTCAAAGAACTGAACAACGGGCAGATTGTGGCGATTAACGGGCGGATCGGCATCGCGGATGTGGACGGCGACGGCGTGCTGGAGCTGACCGCGCAGATCAACCCGCCGCGCGCGGGCGCGCTGGCCGCCCCGGCCCGCGTGGTCGATACCTGGGACTGGTCCGGGACCGATTACGTGCTGGCTCTGCGCGAAGACGCCGAGTAAGCGCCGGGGCAGCGGGGCCATGCCACACGACGAGCGCGCGCTCTACGACCGGCTATGGGCCGAGGCGCGCGCCAGCTTTCAGGCGGGCGCGGTCGAGGTCGATCCGCACCTCGACAATCGCGAGGCCGATACGCGGCGCGGGCTGACGCTGGCGGCGCGCTTCGACGGCGCGCTGCGCCCTGAGTTGGACGCGCTGCTGGCCGATCTGCGCGCGCTTGCGCCGGAACAGCATGTTTATCGGCCGGACGAGCTACACATCACGATTCTGTCGGTAATCAGCGCGGCGCCCGGTTTTGACCCGGATCGCGCGCCGCTTGACGCTTACCACGCGCTGTTCTCTGAGACGTTCGCGTCCACCGCGCCGCTCACGCTGTATTGGCGCGGCCTGACCGCGACGCCCGGCGCCGTCCTGCTGTGCGGCTATTCGCCGGATAGGGCGCTCAACGCGCTGCGCGACCGGCTGCGCGAGGCGTTACGCCGGGCGGGGCTGGATACGGACCTGGAGCTGCGCTATCGCACCACTGCCGCCCACGCGACGCTTTTGCGTTTTCGGGCGCTGCCGAGGCGTCTGGAGGCGCTTGGCGCCTATGTCGCGGCGCGGCGCGATCGGGACTACGGCGCGAGCCGGATCGAGCAGATCGAGTTTGTCGTGAACGACTGGTACATGTCACATGACCGGGTGCGCCTGCTCGCGCGGTACACGCTGGGCGGGCTGGCGCCGGAGTGAGAGGAGGCTCGGATGCGGCTGGCGATTCTGGGAGACATTCACGGCAATCCGCTGGCGCTCGACGCGGTGCTGGCCGACATCGACGCGTGGGGCGGCGTGGACGGCTATCTGCTGATGGGCGATTTCAGCGCCATCGGGCCGGACCCGGTTAGCCCGCTGGAGCGGATCACGGCGCTGCCGAATGCCGTCTGCCTGCGTGGCAACACCGATCGCGCCGTGGTGAACTTCGACTTTGACGAGAACGACCTCGCGGCAGTGGCGGGCGATCCCGCGCGGGTGGGGCAGGTGCTCCGTATGGCGCGCAGCTTCGCGTGGACGCAGGGCTATCTCAGCGCGCGCGGGTGGATCGAGTGGATGCGCGACCTGCCGCTGGAGCACCGCCTGACGCTGCCGGATGGCACACGGCTGCTGGCGGTGCACGCCTCACCAGGGCGCGACGACGGCCCCGGCGTCGACCCGGCGACGAGCACCGCCGGCCTCGCGGCGCGGATCGCGGGCGCGGACGCCGATCTGATCGTGGTGGGGCACACGCACTGGCCGCAGGTGCACACTCTAGACGGCGTGCGCGTGATCAACCCCGGCAGCGTCAGCAACCCGCCCGCTGGCGACACACGCGCCAGCTACGCGCGCCTGGAGGCGGACAGCGCGGGCTATACGGTCGATTTTTGCCGGGTCGAATACGACCTGGACGCCGCGATTACTGCCGCGCGGCGTAGCGACCACCCGGCGCGCGACTACATCCTGGCCTTTCTCGAAGGGCGCGGCCAGCTCGGCTGGCAGGCGGCGCTGGGGGATACGCCGGTCGCGTCGCCTTTCGTGCGCGATCATTCGATTGTGGAGTGAGCGGGCCATGAGCGAGCTGCTCGACTTTTTCGCGAACCGCACAGAGCGTATGGTCGCGCTGCTGGACGAGCTGGTGCGGCTGGAGTCTCCGACCTCCAGCAAGCCGCACGTCGATCGGCTGAGCGAGCATATCGCGGATCGCTGCGTGGCGCTGGGCGCGCAGGTGACGCTCTACCCGCGCGCGGAGGTGGGCGATCTGCGCGTGGCGGTCTGGAACGGCGACGCGCCGGGCCATCCGATCCTGTTGCTGGCCCACCTCGACACCGTCTGGCCGGTCGGCACGCTGGAAACGATGCCGATCCGGCAGGAGGGCGGGCGCTTCTTCGGGCCGGGCGCGGTCGATATGAAGGCGGGCGTCGTCGTCGCGCTGGAGACGATTCGTGGCCTGCGCGAGCGGGGCGAGATGCCATCGCGCCCGATCTGGCTGTTCCTTAACAGCGACGAGGAAACCGGCAGCACGCACTCGCGCGACCTGATCGAAGACCTGGCGAAGCAGGCCGGGCTGGTGCTGGTGATGGAGCCGGCGACCGAGGAAGAGGCGCTCAAGACGTGGCGCAAGGGCATCGCGCGCTACACCGTGACGCTCACCGGGCGCGCCTCGCACGCCGGGAACGCGCCCGAAGCCGGGATCAACGCCATTATCGAGGCGGCGCACCAGGCGCTCGCGCTGCACCGTCTCAACGACCTGCCGAATGGGACTTCCGTCTCGGTGACGCGCATCTCCGGCGGCATCGCCGGGAACGTCATCCCGCCGGAGGCGACGCTGTTCGTGGACGTGCGTTTCCTTAAGGCGTCCGAGGCGCAGCGCGTGGACGCCGCGATCCGCGCCCTGGGGCCGGTGCTGCCCGGCGCGCAGGTCGCCGTGACCGGTGCCATCGATCGCGGGCCGATGGAGCATAACGAGCTGATGGCCCGCACTTACGCCCAGGCGCGCGCGATCGCCGCGACGATCGGGCTGGAGCTACACGCGGGCGGCAGCGGTGGCGCGAGCGACGGCAACTTCACCGCCGCGCTAGGCGTCCCCACGCTCGACGGGCTGGGCGCGGCAGGATCGGGCCTGCACGCCGCCGACGAGCAGGCGATGATCCGCTCGCTGCCCCGCCGGGCGGCGCTGCTGGCGGCCTTGCTGTGCGAGTGGGAAATGACCGGCGCCTAGCGTCTTGTCGGCGCCGGAACAGGAGCGAGCCATGCGCTACGCGCTCGATCTGCCGAACATGGGGCCGTTCGCTGACCCGCGCCTGCTGGTCGAGCTGGCGCGCGACGCCGAGCAGGCCGGGTGGGATGGCCTCTTTTTATGGGACCACCTCGGCGGGCGCGAGCCAAACCTGCCGCTGGTCGATCCCTGGATCGCGCTGGCGGCCATCGCGGCCAGCACGGAGCGCATCCGCCTGGGGACGATGGTCACGCCGCTGCCGCGCCGCCGCCCGTGGAAGGTCGCCCGCGAGACGGTCTCGCTCGACCGGCTCTCCGGCGGGCGGCTGATCGTCGGGGTCGGTCTGGGCAGCGGGCGGCCCACCGAGTGGGCGAGTCTCGGCGAGGAAACCGACTTCAAGCGGCGCGGCGCGATGCTCGACGAGGCGCTGGCGGTGCTGGATGGGTTGTGGTCGGCGCAGCCGTTCACCTTTCACGGCGCGCACTACACCGTCGAGGGCGCGGAGTTCCTGCCGGGGCCGCTCCAACAGCCGCGCATCCCGGTCTGGGTGGCGGGCTACTGGCCGAACAAAGCGCCTTTCCGGCGCGCCGCGCGCTGGGATGGGCTGTACCCGCTGTTTCCCGGTGCGGGCGAGGCGGATTGGCTGCCGCTGTTCCGCGAGGCGGTCGCCTTCGTGCGCGAGCAGCGCGGCGACAACCCCGCGCCGTTCGACATCTTGCACCGGGGCACGACGCCCGGCGACGATCCCGCGCAAGCTGCCGCGCTCGTTGCGCCGTTCGCGGAGGCGGGCGCGACGTGGTGGGCCGAGGCGATCCACCCGCAGCGGTTCGGTGGGGACTGGGGCGGCG
>DAOKYY010000066.1:0-21470 GCA_035325905.1 Aggregatilineaceae bacterium
GAGCACTTGACTGAAAATCAAGGAGTCCCCAGTTCAAGTCTGGGCCTCGGCACTGCAAACGGCCTCTGGTGCGCTAGAGGCTGTTTTGTTTATACTTCTAGCACCGAAACCGAAATGTCCCCGGTTCTGCGCTTCCCCAGCCGCGCATGAGTGAAGGGAGTCTGATGTCCGGTATCTCCATTGAGACGATTCTCATTGCAGCCGCGTCGCTGCTGCTCGTTAGCATCATTGCCTCGCGCATTTCCGGCCGGATCGGTGTGCCAGCGCTGCTGCTTTTTCTGGTGGTCGGAATGCTGGCCGGATCGGAAGGTATCGGCGGGATCGAATTCGACGATCCGTTCCTCGCGCAACTGCTCGCCGTCATGGCCTTTGCGCTCATTCTGTATGCAGGGGGGTTCGATACCGAAATATCGGACATACGCCCGGTCTGGCGCGAGGGGATCATTCTGGCGACGTTCGGCGTGCTGGTAACGTGCCTGATTCTCGGCGGCGCGGCGTATCTGCTGCTCGATCTGGAGCCGCTTGAAGCCCTGTTGCTCGGCGCGATTGTGTCCTCGACCGACGCGGCAACCGTCTTCGCCGTCCTGCGCAGCAAGAGCGTCGGTCTGCGGGGCAACCTCAAGCCGCTGCTGGAACTCGAATCCGGCAGCAACGACCCGATGGCGATCTTTCTGACCGTCAGCCTGATCCACCTCATCCAGAACCCGCAAAGCTCGATCGTCCAGCTTGTCCCGATGTTCATTCAGCAGATGGCGCTGGGCGCGATCTTCGGCGTGGCGATTGGCTATGCCATCGCCTGGACGATCAATCACCTGCGCCTGCAATACGACGGCCTGTACCCGGTGGTGACAATCGCGTTCGCCCTGCTGACCTACGGGCTGACCTCGGCGCTAGGCGGAAACGGGTTTCTGGCGGTATACCTCGCCGGGCTGATGAGCAGCAAGCTGAACTTCATCCACAAGCGGAGCCTCAAACAGTTTCACGACGGGATCGCCTGGCTGAGTCAGATTGTGATGTTCCTGACGCTCGGCCTGCTGGTGTTTCCGTCCGAAGTGATGCCGGTCACAGGGCGCGCGCTGCTGTTGGCGATTGTCCTGGCCCTGGTGGCTCGCCCGGTGGCCGTCTTCAGCAGCATCTTCTGGACCAAATACACCCTGCGCGAGAAAACGTTTATCTCGTGGGTTGGACTGCGCGGCGCAGCGCCTATCATCCTGGCGACCTTCCCCCTGCTGGCCGGGCTGGAAGAAGCCGACCTGATGTTCAACATCGTCTTCTTTATCGTGTTGACCTCGGTCTTGATCCAGGGCACCTCGCTGCCCATCGTCGCGCGCTGGCTACACGTGGACGCGCCTCTGCCCGTCAAGCGCCAGTACCCGCTACAATTCATTCCATCTGATGGGCTGAAAAGCGAGTTACTGGAAGTGATCGTGCCCACCGATGCGCCTGTCGCCGGAAAGCGAGTGCTGGAAGTCGGTTTCCCTGAGGCGAGCCTGCTCGTGCTGCTCGGACGCGACAACGACTTTATGATCCCAAGCGGCTCCACCACACTGCTCGCGGGCGACCATATCTTGATACTGGCCGACAAAACAGATGCCGACCACATCCGCGCGATCTTCGGCGCGAGTGAGACAGGCGATCCCGGCAACGCGGGAGCATACTCGATCTAGCGCGGGCCAAAACAAAGCGGCGACCACTCAGGCCGCCGCGTCTGCCCCTGCGCTGCGCCGGGTCTATTGCCCGGTTTGCTGCTTGATCAGCTCGACAATCTCCGGCAGGTCGATCCCCAGCTCGCGCACTTTTTCCAGCGTCGGAATGCCGTTCTTATCCCAGCCGCGCCGCTGGTAGACCGCATCCACCAGCCGCTCGTACTGCGTTTCGCGATGCTCGCGCAGCCGCGCGACCTTCTCCTCAATCGCCAGTCCTTCCGGGTCGATCCCGGCCTCGTCGCGCAGCTGGCGGTCGTAACGCTCGGCACGCGAAGTGTATTCCAGCGGCGTGACCGGCCCCATCGCCCGGTACGGCGGGTAATCGTGCTCGCGCGTGCCAAATCCCATTTTCAGCGTGAACAGCCGCTGGAAGGTGTAGACGCGCTCCGACTGCGCCAGCAGGTCGGCGGGTGTGGTGGGCTTGCCGCTCAGCCCCTCGTAGAGTTCCGTGTAGTTCTGGACGTGCGCGGGAACCTTGTTCGGCTCGGCCGTCTGCTTGTTGTCCGCCGGGACGATGTCGTTCCAGGGCAGCTTGCACAGCCCATGCAGGCTGAACCACGTCCGCCACAACGGGAAGTAGTGCAGCGCCTCGGCCTTAGCCTCGAAGGTCGGCAGTTGCTTGTGGACCATGTCCATGAAGATCAGCCAGGCTTCGTCGTGCTGCGCGCCCTTAAGCGCCATGCCGTAGCCGCCCTGCTGCGCGAGCGACTCCTTCGTGACATACTCGGAGACTTCCATCCCCTTGACTTCCATGCCGATGTCGTGCACGAAGCGCGGGCCGGCGCCGTATTCCTCGACGAAATGCTGCTTGAGGAACCGGACGCCCTGTCCGATCAGGTGGCCGAAACCCTCGCCGTTCGCGAGCTGGTGCAGCAGGCTCAGCACCGCGTCGGCGTTGCCCCAGGTCAGCTCCAGGCCCCCGGTCGCCGCGCGATCGATAATCCCCGCCTCGTAACACTCCATCGCGAAGGCGACCGAGTTGGCAAACGAGATCGTGTCGATTCCGTAGGTGTCGCAGTAGAAGTTCATCTCGATCACTGGCAGCGGATCGAAGATGCCGAGGTTCGAGCCGACACCTGCAATCGTCTCGTATTCTGGCCCGTCCACTAGCACCGCATCGCCGCGAAAGGGACCCGTCTTCAGGTGAAAATGGTCCACGCCGTGCGCGCACGACAAGGTACAGCCGTACCAGCAGCCATCCGGCACACCCTGTGTAAACAGCGACTCCCACACGCTCGCGTCATAAACCAGCGCCTGAGGGTGCGTGCCATAGCGGAAATTCTGGACAGGAAACAGGTCGAAATGGTCCATGATCGGCGGCAGGTGCCCGGTGCCGATCTTCCGCATGTTATTCTGCTTGCCGTCCAGCTCGGAGATTTCCTTGTTGATCCGGCGCCCGGCCTGGCGGATCAGGTCCATGTTTACTGGATTATTGCTCTCGCCGGTCATCTGGCTGTAACGCACGACGATAGCCTTGATCCGCTTGTGGCGCAGCACGCGGCCCGACCCGCCGCGCCCGGCCTGCTTGAACCGCACCTGCTTGCGCCGCACATCGTACCAGCTCAGGTTGAGGCTGGCGTAACGCGAATGCTCCGCCGCCTGCCCCGCAGAAACCACCGAGACGCTCTTGCGATCGCGCTCGTCTCCGGCGTACATCTCGGTCAACTGGCGCGCGACCAGATGGGAGTTTAGCGCCTCAAGCGGGGCATCCTCGACCGTCACCCGACCCTCATCCCCGTCGATGACGATCACCACGTCCCGCTCGGCGATGCCCTGGATTTCGAGCGCGTCCCATCCCGCGAATTTGAGATACGGGCCGAAGTAGCCGCCCGCGTTGCTGTCGATTACCGACTGGGTGAGCGGCGAGAGGGTCACGACGGTGGACTTGCCGGAGCCGGGATAGGACGTGATCCCGCCAATCGGCCCCCCCGCGATGACCAGCTCGTTCTCCGGGTCATCCCACCGGGTGCCAGGGCTGACCGCGTTCCACAGCAGCCACAGCCCGAACCCGCGCCCACCGGTGAACAACTCCTTCATCTGGTCCGTGACCGGCTTGGCCGCGATGGTGTTGTCGGACAGGTTAATGTACAGCGTCTGGTTGGCGTAGCCGCGCTCGACCAGCGGCGGCTCGTAGCGCATCTCAGCGAGGACCGTGCGTGCGGCCTTCAAGGCGTCGAGGGTCATGTCAAGCATAGACTGCTCCTAAGTCTTGTGGAAACCTGTTTACCTTGATCATACCGGAGGACAGGGCGGCTGTCAGGCGGACGGTAACAAACGTCCGGCGAAAATGGGAGGATGATCAGGTTTGCGCGGCTCGGCTCTGCGCGCGGACGGATGCTACAATACACGTGGCTATCGGCGCATCGCAAAGCGAGACAGAATGACACCCCTCCGCAGGCTGATCTTTGTGTCGTCCAATGTCGAGAAACACCGCGAGATCCGCGCCGCGCTGCTGAACGACGGCGTCGAGGTGGAGCGCGTCGCGCTCGATCTGCCCGAGATTCAGTCGCTCGACCCGGCGGAGGTCGCGGCGTATAAGGCCCGCCGCGCTTATGAGCTGCTGAACGGCGAGCCGGTTCTGGTCGAAGACACCGGTCTGGCGCTGGCCGCGTGGAACGGCTACCCCGGCGCGCTGATTAAGTGGGTGCTCGGCGCGGTGGGTGAAGAAGGGCTGTGCCGCCAGCTTGACCCCTGGCCGGACCGTACCGCGCGGGCAACCGTCGCGCTCTGCCTCTACGATGCCAGCGGCGCGCACGTGTTCACCGGCAGCACGCAAGGCGTTATCGCCCCATTCCCGCGCGGCGCGCACGGATTCGGCTGGGACAGCATCTTCGAGCCGGAAGGGTATTCGCGCACCTATGGCGAGATGCAGCGCGAGGAGAAGATGCGGATTTCAATGCGGGCGCTGGCAGTAGCGGCGCTGCGGGCGCACCTGCGCGATGCTTAGTTTAGCCCGCCCAGACAGATTCCAGTACAATAAGCGCTGACCTTCGAGGTCGGGCAACGGCGCGCGCCGGTAGACGGAGACGCACGCCGGCAGCATAACAGGCAGCGCAGCGTGTCAGAGACAAAGACGTACCCCCTCGAGCGGCTATACTATGGCGTTTTGGTGGATAGCGACCGGCCGGTCTCACAACAACCGGAGGTGATTGCGCGCACGCCAGGCGTCACTCCGGCGCAGATCGCCGAGTGCCTCCGCGTGGGCAAGCTCCAGCCCCCGCCGTTGCACGAAGCCACGCCCGGCATGCCCGGCGCGCTGGCGCTGCTCCAGAGCCGCACCACGCATTTTGTCCTCGCCAAGGCGCAGTACAGCGACGCAGGCTTTCCGCAGGTGATGTATGTGCTTGTGCCGGTTGAGGTCGCGCGCCAGCTCGGCGGCAACGTGCTCACCTTTCGAACGCTCGGTCTCGCGCCGATGCCCGCTTTTTCGAGCGCGCAGGCGGCGCTGCCGCCGTTCGAGCTACGCGCGCCGCAGCCTCCTACCCGCGAGGAGCAGCTTGGCGCGTTGCTCGATCTGCTGGGGTTCTGCCAGGATTCGCTCCAAACAGTGGAAGGCATTCTGGCGGGGCTGGTCCAGGGGTGGCCGCTGGCGATTGCCAACAGCCCGCGCTCCTTGACCGACCGGCTCCAGTTCGTGCAGGGCTTGCTGAGCCTGCTGCCCGTCCCGGCGCGCACGGGGATCACCTTCGCCACGCACGTTACCGACCTGGGCGCGACGCTGGCGCAGATCAAGTTCACCAGCCAGTCTGCGACCCCGTCCCGGCACCTGGTCTACGACTGGGAGCGCGGCGCGCTGCTGACCCACCCACCAGAGGATGCCTACAGCCGCTATATCGTCGCGCAACTGCGGCTCGACCCCTCGCTAGTCGTGGATCAAACCGAGGCGCTGGGGCGGACAACGCTCTGGCGCGCCGCGCAGCGCGAGCGCTTGGGGCCAGTGCTGGCGTGGGTCGCGCGGCGTGCCGCCGTTGATCGCATTGTGCTCGACGGCCAGCCAGCAGATCGCGCGCTAGTCGCGTCGATCCTGCGCGAAGACCCCACGCTTTCCGGCGAGATGCGACTTGTCTACGTGCGCCACGTGCTGGCGTTCGCCCTGGCATTGCGCGAGCCGGAGTCCGCCGACGTGATCCCGGTTGTCACGAGCACCCATCCGGTCATCGCGGCAGCAGTCGCCAGCCAGTTGCGCGCCGCAATTGACCAGGGGCATGCCGCGCTGGTCGTCGCAATGCTGACCCGCTGGCTGCTCAACGTTCCCGAAGCCGCCGCGCTGAAGTGGACCGCGATTCTGCACGACGCAGCGGAGAAGCACCTCGGCGCGCTGCTGGGGCAGAACAATCTCGCGCCAGCCTGCGAATTCCTGGCAGGCATCAGACACGCGCATCCGGCGCTTCAACTGGACCGCGCCCTGCCCCGGCTGATCCGCATCGCGCAGCCGGTCGCCCGCCGGCACAGCCGCCTCGCGTACACGCTGGTCGCGCTCGGCGCGGACCTGCTGCCCGCCGCCCCGTTCCAGCAGTTGCTGCGCGACCGCGAGCTGACAGCGCATTTTCCGGCGGACTTCCACGTGGCGCTCGACGCACTAAGCGGAGAGGCGCGCACGCACGCCCTGCCCGGCACGCTGGAGCGGGCTGGACGGGCCTTTGGGGGCGAGGATCGGCTGGTGATGGTTGCCCGGCTCGCCGAGTGGGCCGCCTATGTGCACCGCACCGACCTGATCGATCCCCCCTGTCTCAACGCGCTGATGGCGCTGGCTCGCTCCCCGCGCGGGGCGAATCCGGCCGTGATCGAGCATATCACGCGTGACTTCACGGACCTGGTCCCATTCCTCAACCTGGAGCCGCCAGGACACCGGACGCTGATCGAGCTTCTGCTCCAGTCACGCCAGTTCGATCGTGCGCTTGCTCTGTTGGAGCGCAGCCAGAACGAGCTGTACGGCGCCGAGCGACTGGGCGAGTTCACCCGGCTGGCCGGGGATGTCGTGCAGTCGGTGTCTCTGTCCGCGGGCGATCTGGTTGCGGCGCTGGAGCGGCTGGAAGGGAGCCGCCTGCGCTCTGAGCCGCGCGCCGCGATGCTGCACGGGGCGCTACGAAGCCATCAATGGGGTGAAGGGCTTGACTACGCCGCGCAGCGCCTGACCACGATGGTCTTCAACCAGCCGGTGCTCATCCGCGTGATCGGGCCGGACCAGGCGATCAAGCTGCTTAGCTATCATGCCCGCGCCGAGAACGGTCTGAGCGCGCTGCGCGCCGCCGCTGCGCTAACCCAGGCCACGATTGGGCAAGGCGCCGTCGGCGTCGCCCAGATCGCGGAGATGTGGCAGGCGATTACCTGGAACGCCAGCATGACGCAAGCGGCGTTAGAGCTGCTGCGCCGCTACGTGCGCGGCATCCCGCGCGCAGACGTCCCGCGCGTGCTGCGCTACCTGGAGCGCGAGATCGGGCTGGAGCCGGCCCGCGAGCTTCACGCCACGCACCTGATGCGTAACGCATCCGGCGATCAGCCCCTGCCCGACTTCATAGAGGCTGTCGAGATCGCGGCGGCGCTGCTGTCCGACCTGGCCGCCACCTACCACGCCGGCAAGGTCCATCCCCCGCTGCACCGGTTACGCCGCGACTTCGACCAGATGACCGGCAACCTCTCGGAGGCCGAGCGCCAGCGCATGTCGGACAGCACGCTCCGCCTGGCCCAGCAGGTCTACGACATGGGCCAGAAACGGTCGCGCCGAGCCGGCCGGCAGCCGGCTGAACAGGCCCTGGTCGAAGGCGCGATTATGCCGCAGAGCGGGGTTGATCTGCTGCGTTTTATCGGCGGGCATCTGGCCCGTCGCACGGCGCTGCCGATCGTGTTGCAGCGTGAAGAAATGGCCCACCTGTTCGGCAGCCGCTCGGCGGCCATGCTCCTGCGCGAGATAGCGACCACCATTCGCCTGCTAGACCATCTGCAAGCGGCGTTTCGCCAGCCAACCGACCCGGTCACGCCGGGCGCGCTTCAGGCAGAGCTGGACAGCCTCTGGAACACCCTGTCGCTCTACGATCAGCGGCGATTGCGCGACGACTTCGCGTGCGCTTGCCAGCAGCTCGCGCATGTCATCAGCCTGATGTTCGATGAGACGGGAGACCGCGCACTGGGCAGCTCAGGCATCAGCCGCCAGCTGGATGCAGGCCAGCGCCAGCCACATACTGCGCTCGAAGCTTTGCGGTGGATGAGTGGCTATTTCGGCCGCAAGCACCAGCGCTCATGACCGGGATCAGGCTGGCTCGATGGGTGGCGCGCGGCGGGATTGCGCTGCTGTTTCTCGCGGCGTGTGGCGCCGATCCCCAAACCGCGCCGTCGCCTTCTGAAACCGCCGCGAACACTCCGGCCCCGGCGCTCGATCCCCTGGCCGTCACCGGGACCTCAGCTTCCGGGGAGCGACTGCGCGTCATCGTGCCCGCGATCACCCTGGGGCACCCCCTCCCAACCGTGCCGGTCAAGGTGTTTGTCGCGCTGGTCGATCCGCACGGCACCTACAGCTACCTGCTCCATCCCGCCAGCCCGCCTATCGAGAACGCCGGGCGAATCAGCTTGGTAGAGCACCCGCTCGAAGTGGGAATCGGCGCCGGGACGTCTTACGTCACGCTGTGGATAGTCGCCTATCAGCCGGGAGATGAAAGCGCGATCCCCGCGCAGAGCCTGGACGCGCTGGCGACCTCGCTCGCGCTGAGCTTTCGCAGGTGGCTGAACAATGGCGATCCAACCGACGACCCGCTCGCGGGGGCGGTCGGCGCATCGGAGGGGGCGCTTTACGCCTGGTTCGCGGGAGTTGAAGTCCGGGGTCAGGCGTTGGCGCGTCTGGACGCTGCCGGGGGCTGGGAGACAGAGCTTGGCGCGATCGCGGCGCCGGGCGGCGGCATCAGCGTTGTGTTCGATGTGGATTACCTGCCGCCAGCGGGTGAGGCCACGCCCGCGCCTGCGGACGCCCGCGCAGAGGGCGAATTCGCGCTGCTGCTCGACGAGACGTTCGACGATCCGGCCAGCGCGACCCGCTGGTTTCAAGGGCGCGCGCCGACCTTCGTCAACGAAGTCGTCGGGGGTGGCTACCAGATTCGGCTGCTCGGCGCCAGCCGTGGCTCCACCGCGATCTCCTGGGGATCGCTCAGTGGCCCGCGTCTCGCGCGGGGCAGAATCGAAGCCGAAGTCCGTCTGACTGAAGGCGACACCAGCGAGGTGAGTTACGGCGTCTGGCTGCGCTACCAGGACGATAACAACTTCCTGTCGGTGGGTTTGTCCAATCGAGGCGAATATCGGGTGATTGTGGTCGAGAACAACCGTGTTCAGCGCGTCATTCAAGATTGGCGGCAGCACGCGGCGATTCACACTGGCGCCGCGACGAACACGCTCAGCGTCGAATTGCACGCGGACGGGCGCCACGATCTGGCCGTGAACGGCGTGCACCTGCTTACCTTTCGCGATCGCACATTTGGCGAAGGCGCGATCGCGTTCTTCTGCTCGGCGCGCAGCGTCCCCGCGACCTGCCGCCTCGAACACCTGCGCGTCTGGCAAGCGGCGGGCTGAGCGCATGACGACGGATTTCACGCTCGCCGCCTTCGCGACCTTTTGCCGCCAACTCGCGCCGCTGCGCGTGCTGACCGTTCGCGACTACCTGCGGGTCGCGCCCTGCCCGCCGTTTCTGATCCTGCGCTTCGACGTGGATTTCCGCGAGCCATTCGCCCTGCGCCTGGGGCAGATTCTGGCGGCGCACGGCATCCGGGCGTCATTCTATTTTCGCTGCCACGCTTCTGGTTTTGAGTGGAGCGCGATCCATGCGATCGGCGCGCTGGGACACGAAGTCGGCTATCACTACGAGGCGCTCGATCGCTGCAGGGGGGATTTTGACGCGGCAGAGAGCCTGTTTCTCGCCGACATCCACGCGCTGCGAGCGGGCGACGCCAGCGTCGAGACGGTCGCGGCGCATGGCGCACCGCCGGTCGCCGCCGGATACGCGAGCAATCTCGATCTGCTCCGCGCCAGGCCCGATCTGCTGGGCCGGGCACGGCTGCGCGGCGACGCGGTCGCCAGCGTTGACTTCACGCGTCTGACCTACTTCTCGGACGCGGGGTGGCGCTGGCGGCGCTGCAATGGTACGCCGCCTGGGTCCAACGCCGCGCCCAGTTCGCTCGCCGAGCTATACGCGGCAGGCGTGCGGCCCGACGCCGCGCTCTACGCCAACATTCACCCGCAGCACTGGTACGCGCGCCCGTCGGGCCTGCGCTATTATCGCTGGCGCCACCGGCTGGGCGTCCACCTGCTCCCCCGGCTGCGCGCCGTGCGCGCCGCGCTAGCCAGCGATCAGACGCGGCACCAGCAGTAGGAGCGTCCCGGCGACAATCTGGCAGATCACGCTCGCCGTCAGCCCGTGCCGGTAGTTGACATAGCCGTACAGGAAATTGAGCACCAGCAGCGCCGTGCCGATGACGAAGCCCACAACAGGTGTTTCGCTCAGGCCGAGGTTCGGGAAGAACATCAGCGCCGACCACGCGGTCGCGAGCAGCGCAACGGTCGGGATGCTGTGCACGCGCTGCATCGCGCCGCGAAAGAACAGCGCTTCCGACAGCGGCATGACAAACGCCGTCGCCTGAAAGATCCAGGTCTCGAGCAGCGCGCTGTCGTCCTGACCCATCGCAAACAGGCGCTCAGCCGTGACCGCCAGCGTGTCCCAGCCCACCAGCATCAAACCGCCGCCGGTGATCACGCCCAGCCCCAGCCCCCAGATAAGGTCGCCAGGATCGGTCACTTTCAGCCGGATGCCGCTGCCCAATACGAACGCCATTCCGCCCATGAGCGCCAGCGCCGCCCACAGCACGACATAGCGCGTATTGGCCGGAACGGGGGTCAGGCCGATGCTGAGCGCCATCGCCATCAGGTAGCCGAAAATCGGGTCGACATCCTGACGGCGGCTGCGGGGAGCTGCCTCCAGCTGATCGGGCGGCCAACCGCCCTCGTCCGGGCGCTGGATCGGCACGGCCTGAGGCGGATGCCCGACGCGCAGCCGCCGCCGGTCCAGCGGCGTCATCGGCTGCGGAGGCGGCGCGGCGTCGGATGGCTGGTCCGGGCCAGCCGACGGCGGTTTCACGCCAGCTCCTGCTGAAGCGACGCCAGCACGTAGATCACATCCTCTGGCCGCACCCAGTAATGGGTCACGGCTCGGAACCCGCGCCCGTCCGTCGGCAGCAGCAGGACGTTATGCGCCGTCATGCGCTCGCTTAGCTCTGGCGCGCTGAGCGCCACATCATCCGCCAGCCGGAAAAATACCATGTTGGTCTGGACCGCCGTCAGGTCCAGGACGAACTGCGGCATCTCAGCCAGGCCCTCCGCCAACAGGCGCGCCGTCTCATGATCCTCGTCCAGCCGCTCGGTCATGCGCTCCAGCGCGATCAGCCCCGCCGCCGCCAGCACGCCCGCCTGGCGCATTCCGCCTCCGGCCAGCTTGCGCATCCGCCGCGCGCGGTCGATGAACTGGCGGGAGCCAACCAGCACGGAGCCGACCGGGGCGCACAGCCCCTTCGAGAGGCAGAAAGTCACGCTGTCGGCGGCAGACACTAACCCGGCGACATCCGTTCCGAGCGCGACGGCGGCGTTGAAGATGCGCGCCCCGTCGATATGCAGCGCGAGGTCGTGCTCGCGCGCCAGCGCGCCGACCGCGTCGGTGTATTCCTTCGAGATCGGGATGCCGCCGATCGCTCCCTGCGTGTTCTCAAGCGCGATCAGGCGCGTCGGCGGATAGTGCGCGTTGCCCAGCGGGCGGATCGCGGCGCGAATCGCATCCAGCGACAGCGTCCCATCCGCCTGAACCGGCACGGTGCGCGGATGAACGCCCCCCAGCGCGCTGATCCCGCCCGCCTCGTTCAGGAAAGTATGCGATAGGTCGCCCAGGATCACTTCGTCGCCGCGCCCGCAATGCGCCAGCACCGCGACCAGGTTCCCCATCGTGCCGCTGGCGACGAACAGTCCCGCCTCCTTGCCAAGCCGCTCAGCGGCGGTCGCTTCGAGACGGTTGACCGTTGGATCGTCTCCGAACACGTCGTCGCCGACTTCCGCCTCAGCCATCGCGCGGCGCATGTCGTCGGTCGGCCACGTGACCGTATCGCTCCGCAAATCAATCCATTTCACAACCCGCTCTCCTGTCCCCTGCCCCGCTCACAGAAAAAATGGCCCGGCGAGCGCTCGCCGGGCGGTCACTCAACGCTCACACCGGCTCAGAGGATCAGCACGGCGACGATCACCAGGCACAGCGCCAGCCCCACCAGCGCGAGCAGCGCGAGAGACATCATGCTGAGCGCTGCCGGCAGGCAGGCCAGCGCTTTCGCCACAGTCTGCGCCCACTGCGGCGCCTCGGCGGCGTCCGCATAATGCGAGGGCGCGCCAATCGTCTCCGGGGTGGTGCCCGGCTCGTCGCGCGCGGGATCGGGCTGAGCTGACATTGCGTTATCCGGCGGGGCGACTAATACTTCTTAACCAGCGCGCGATAGACCGTTGGCTGGCGTGTTTGCAGGGTCTGATGCGCTTCGCGGTGCCTGCGAATCTCGTCCAGATCGATCCGCGCGACGGCGTATCCCTCGCGCACGGGAGCCGGCTCAGGATGCTTCTTGTCCTTCTTGTCGCCCTTCTCCTCCAGCTTATCCCCGGTCTTTTCGTCTTCCGCGCCAGCCTCTTCCGGCTTCGCGCCATCGCCTCCGGCGAGCGACGCATAGACTTTGCCGCGCGGCCCGACGATCATACTCTCGCCGCCGAAGCTGAGCGTCACATCTTCGCCAACGCGGTTCGCGCCAACGACGTACAACGCGTTCTCGTAGGCGCGCGCCTTGACGTAGGTCCGCCATTCGTCCATCTCGGACGTTTCCCAGTTTGCCAGCACGCACAGCACTTCCGCGCCGTCCAGCGTCAAGGCGCGCGCCACCTCAGGAAAGGCGAGGTCCCAGCCGATCATCAGGCCGATCTGCCCGATATCTGTGTCAAACACTGGCAGGCGAAATCCCTCGCGAAACGCCATCCGCTCTTCGCCATGCAGGTGCACCTTGTTGTACGAGCCAACTAGCTCGCCGTCCGGCCCGACGAGCACCGCCGTGTTATACAGAACGCTCTCGACGCGCTCCTTCATAACCATCCCGAACGCGATGTAGACGCCATAGTCGGCGGCGCGCTGGGCGATCAGGTTGGCTGACGGGCCGGGAATACGCTGCGCCATCTCGGTGAACCGGACGCCCAACTCATTACCGCTGGTGATCAGCTCCGGGAAGACGATGAGGTCGACTTTCTGTTGCGAGGCGATGGTCGAGATGAAGTCGGTCATCTTGACCAGATTATCCTCGACCTCGCCCAGGGCCGGCTTCATCTGCACGGTTGCTACGGTGATCTCACGCATGGATTCTCCTCAGGGTCGGAATGCGGGCGCGCACGACAATGACGCTCCGCAGCCTGCTTGCGCTCCGCGTAATCGGCCCTCAAATGTAGCGCCGACCGGGAGAAAATGCCACATCCGGCGCGGCGTCGTAGAACGCGTGAGCGACCGGTATGAGCGGGATCAACGCGGCAGCTTGGCGAGGATATTTTCCAGCCCGGCCGGTAGCGGCGCCTCAGCGGTGATCGCTTCGTCGCTTCCTGGGCGGGTGAAGGTGATCGCCGTCGCGTGCAGAAAGTGGCGCTTCAGCTTGATCGCCTGCCTGCGCCGCCCGTACACCGTGTCCCCCGCGACCGGATGCCCGATGAAAGCCAGGTGCACACGAATCTGATGCGTGCGGCCCGTTTTCGGGTAGACCTCAAGCAAGCTGTAGCCGGCGAAGTGCTCAATCACCCGGAACTCGGTGACGGCTTCGCGACCATCGTGACGCACCGCCATCCGCTTGCGCTGCGCCGGGTCGCGCCCGATCGGCGCGTCGATCACCCCTTCCGGCGTTTCGGGCGCACCTTCGACCAGCGCGATATAGCGCTTGCGCACGTCGCGGCCCTTGAACTGGGCGCGCAGCGACTCCAGCGCGGCGCGGGTCTTGGCGACGACCAGCACGCCGGACGTGTCTTTGTCGAGCCGGTGCACGATCCCGGCGCGCGACGGCTCGCTGAACGACGCGATCTCCGGCCAGCGCGCCAGCACCGCGTTGACCAGCGTGCCAGAGCTGTGCCCGAAGGCGGGATGAACTACCATGCCCGCCGGTTTGTTGACCACGACAACCTGATCATCCTCGTACACAATGTCAAGCGGGATCGCTTCAGGAGCTGGCTGCGCGTCGGCGGTGTCTTCCGGCAGAGTGATAGCGACCCGGTCGCCATCTTCCAGACGGTAGGACGCCTTCATCGCCCGCCCATTGACCAGCACCTCCCCCTCGCGAATCAGTGCTTGAATTTGACTACGGGAAAAATTGTCGAGCCGCGCCGCCAGCGCCTTATCCAGCCGCTCGCCGATCTCCGTCGCCACGAACTCGACGACCGTCTTTTTCTCGGACATGCTCACTCCGTTTCCTGATGCGGGTTGGCTTGCGCGCCCTACCCCACTCGGCTAGAATGCAGCGCGTTTGCCTGCCTGGAAGGAGACGCCTTCTCATGCCCCCGTCCGATCGTTTCGTCGCCGAGACGAGCTTTTATGTGCGGTACGCCGAAACCGATGCGATGGGCATCGTCCACCACTCGGTCTACATCGTTTACTTTGAAGAAGCGCGCAGCCACTATTCGCGCGCGCTGGGCGCCAACTATGCCGATTTCGAGCGCAGCGGCTATTGGCTGACCGTCGCTGAAGTGCAGGCGCGCTACGCCGTCCCGGCGCGCTACGGCCAGCAGCTCACCGCACGTAGCTGGATCGAAGACCTCAAGAGCCGCGCGATCGTTTTTGGCTACGAGATTGTCGACCAATCCAGCGGCGTGATCCACGTCACCGGGCGGTCGCACCACATCTGCATTACGCACGAGGGGCACGTCGCGCGTATTCCGGAGTCCTGGGCGAACGCCATGCGGCGCGGTCTGCCTCCCCCGTAATTCGATCCCCGCGCTAAAGCGCGCCCGCCAGCGCGACGACCGCAGCGACATTGGCGATAACCAAGAGCGCGATCAGCAGCACCAGCGCCAGGGAGCGCCGCGAGAAGCCGCGCGCCGCCTCAATCTCCGCCGGGATATAGGCGAAAAACGCTTCCGGGCCGGGCGGCGACGGCTCGGAGCGCCGGGTCTGGGTGGGCGCGGGCGGCACAGGGACGCTGAGCGCCGGGCTTGGCTCACCGCCATCGGAAACGCTCTCATCTGCTTCATCAAACGAAAACTCGTGGCGCGGCGCGGACGGCGGCTGCTCTGCCGGGCGGCGTGGCAGCGCGGTAAGGTCGAGCCACTCGTCCGCCAGATCGTCTTCCGCGAAGCGCCCGCCGCGCCCAGTCGAAGCCGGGTCCGGCGCGGCGTAGCGCGTCCCACGTCCCAGGTTGTTCCATGCGTTGTCGAGGCCGCCGGAATGGGCATCCGGCCAGCCGGGCAACGCCTCTTCCACGAATGGGCCAGTGTCCACCATCAGCGCCGTGTCGCCAAACGGCCCCGGCTCGTCGGCTACGAATGGCGCGGACTGTTCCTGGGCTGACCACGTATCCCCGCTGAGATGAAGCGCATTCACCCACGCATCGTACTCGCGGCCCGATGGCAGCGTAACCTGCTTGCCGCTGCCGTAAACGGCGGGCCGGTCGGCGCGGCTCCACTCGACGCTGGTCGCGGGCGCATCCGGGTCGCGGCGCACACCGGCCGCTTGGCCCGCCGCGCCTGCCAGCCTGCGCTCGACCGTGGCGAGGCCCTGGCGTGCGCGACCGTGCGCCGGGTTGAGGGCCAGCACCTTTCTCAAGCAATAGCGCTGCTCCTCCAGGGTCTCGACCATCCCGCTCAGCCACAGCCAGGCGTCTTCGTGCTGCGGATCACGCTGGATGGCGCTGCGTAGCAGGTCGCGGGCCTCGCCCGTGCGACCGGAGCGGTAAGCCAGCTTCGCTTGCGCGACCAGTTCTTCGACGGTAGGCATCCTCGATCCTCCCGCCCTGCGGCCGGGTATCAGACGAAAACGTGCACCGGGTAGCGCCCGATGCACGCATCTTAGCATATCCTGTTGCGCGCGGCTAACCGCGCCGCAGGCTAGAACAGCCCGACGATGTGACCATCCTCGTCCACGTCAATATTCATGAAGGCGGGGGTGGTCGGCAGGCCAGGCATGGTGCTCATTTCGCCCAGCAACGGGTACACGAACCCCGCGCCGACGCTAGCGCGCACCTCGCGCACCGGAACGGTAAATCCGGTCGGCACGCCCTTAAGCGCCGGATCGTGGCTCAGGCTGAGGTGCGTTTTCGCCATGCAGATCGGCAGGTGGCCGAAGCCCACGCGCTCATAACGCTCGATCTGCTTCTCGGCCAGCGGATAGTATTCGACCCCGTCTGCCCCGTAAATCTCGCGGGCGATGATCTCGATCTTCTGCTTGATCGGCAGCTCCAGCGGGTACAAGAAGCGGAAGTTGCCCGGCTTCTCGCAGGCCGCGACGACCGCCTCAGCCAGCTCGACCGCGCCCGCGCCGCCCCGCGCCCAGTGGTCGGACATGGCGACCGCTTCGGCGCCCGCCTGGTCCGCGATGCGCTTGACCAGCTCAACCTCGGCATCGGTATCGGTCGGGAACCTGTTGACGGCCACGACGACCGGCACGCCGAACTTGCGCGCGATCTCGATATGTTTGGCGAGGTTCCCGCCGCCCGCTTCGAGCAGTCCGAGATTCTCGCTGGTGTACGCTTCGTCGAGCCGCTCGCCGGGGCTGACCTTCGGGCCGCCGCCGTGCATCTTCAACGCGCGGATGGTCGCCACCAGCACAACCGCGTTCGGGATCAGCCCGGAGGCGCGGCACTTGATATTAAAGAACTTCTCCATGCCGATGTCGGCGCCGAAGCCGCTCTCGGTGATCACATACTCGCCCAGACGCAACGCGACCTGGTCCGCCAGGATGCTGCTGTTGCCGTGCGCGATATTGGCGAACGGCCCGGCATGCACAAACGCCGGCTGGCCCTCCAGCGTCTGCATCAGGTTCGGCATGATCGCTTCTTTGAGCAGAACCGTCACCGCCCCGGCGACGCCCAGGTCTTCCAGCGTGATCGGGTCGCCGCTGCGGCTCGTGCCGATCACGACGCGAGAGACGCGCTGGCGCAGGTCCTGCAAGCCGCTCGTCAGCGCCAGAATCGCCATCAGCTCGCTGGCAACCGTGATATCGTACCCGGTGCTACGCGGGAAAATGGGGCTAGGCTCGCCTTCTTTGAGCGTGTCGTCGTTGAAACCGATCTTGATCTTGCGCAGCGAGCGATCGCACACGTCCACTACGCGGTTCCACGTGATGGCGTCGGGATCGATGTCGAGGCGCTTGACGCCGCGCCGCGCCAGGGCGGTGTCGCTCTGCCGGCTCTCGTGGTACATGCGCGTGTCAATCGCCGCGGCCACGAGGTTGTGTGCGACCGTGATGGCGTGAATGTCGCCGGTCAGGTGGAGGTTGAAGTCCTCCATCGGGATCACCTGGCTGTAGCCGCCGCCGGCGGCCCCGCCCTTGATCCCGAAAGTCGGTCCCATACTCGGCTGGCGGATGCACGTCACCGCGTTATACCCCAGCAGCCCAAGCGCCTGGGTCAGTCCGACGGTCGTGGTGGTTTTGCCCTCGCCCAGCGGCGTCGGCGTGATCGCAGTCACGTCGACGTACTTGCCCAACGGACGGTCCTTATATTTTTCCAGAACCGACAGGTGAACCTTGGCCTTGTTGCGACCGTACAGGTCAAGGTCATCAACACTGAGGCCCAGCTTGGCCGCGATCTCAACGATCGGGCGGACCGTCGCCGCCTGCGCGATTTCCAGGTCGCTTGGAACTTTCGTAACATTCGCCATAGGCTGTTTCTCTCCGAAAAGAAGTCCTTAGGTGGCTACTGGCACACGCCTGTCGCCGGGCGGCGCAAGCGCAGCGGACCTCTTTACTGTAGCCGTGCAGGCCATCTGCGCGCCAGTACGCAACACACCTTTTTGCCGGGTCAAATATCACGACCGGCCCGGGCGCGAGGCGGCGCTCAGTCGCCCAACAGGCCCAGGTCGCGTGCGGCGTCGATGTCCACCCGGCTGGCCTCGTCCGGCCCGAAAGCGGCGGCCATTCTGCCAAGCGCCTCCGGGTCGAACAGGCTGTCGGCGAGCTGCTCGTCCACCGGCTGGGTGAACAGCGCGTCAGGGTCGAAGGCCGTCTCCGGCAGAGCCTCAAGCATGGCTGCGTCCCCCGCTCCATTCGAGGGCTGGCGCAGAACGAAGGACTCGCCTTCTCGCGTATGCGGTGACTCCGCAGGCAGAGCGCCCTGCCCCGCCTCCGGCAAGGTGTATGCCGGCGCGCCGATGCGGTCGATCATCTGTTCCGCCGCACGCCGCCCGTAAACCGCGACCGCGCCCATCGCAGCCCGGTTCGATCCTTCAAAGAGCAGGCATAAGAAGTAATGCAGACCCAGCGACAGCGCGTACAGGTCGATTCGCTCGCCGTCGTAATACTGCATCGCCCAGGCGCGGCCCCCGACCAGCGCGCTCATCTCGCCTGTCCGGCTAAAGGATGGAGCCAGCAGCGCCGCCAGCCGCTCGCGATCGAGGTAGCCGGTCGCGCCTTCGTCGATCAGGACGCGCCCCAGCCGGTCCGCCAGAATCACGCCCATCGCCCCGACATCGCGCATCAGCGACAGCATGATCGCGCGCAGCGTCTTCAGATCAACCGGCGGCACGCCCGCCGGTAACGTGACTTCGGCAAGGTCCGGCTCCGCCTTGGAATCAGGCGGCAGACCGTCCAGCGCGACGCGCAGCGCCCGCAGGAACGGCTCCGCGACCGGGCGCACGAAATAGCGAAAGGGCGCCTGCGCCAGCCGCGCGCGATCGGGCGGCGGATCGCCCTGCTGCGCCAGCACGATCACCGGCGTCGCCAGCGACATACGCGCAATCTCGACGGCCAGCTCAACCCCGTCTACCCCATCGCCCAGACTGAACGCGCTGACCAGCAGATCCACTGGCGCTCGCTCGACTTCGTACAGCGCATCCGCCGCGCCAGGAACTTCGACCAGCACGTACTGGCGCGCCAGAAGCGCCAGCGCCCCGCGCACGATCCGCGCGATGTCGTGCTGGGGATCCACCACCACCAGCCGTGGAGCCGGAGCCGCTGACATCCGTTCCATCATAACCCATCCCATTCCGCATTTTGCATTAAGAAAGCATCAAGGCGATATGCCACCGGGCTGCGCAGAACGGCCAATTCCGGCGGCGCGCGCCGCGTAGCAGGCTTAATCCTAACCCCAAACGTATCGCCAGCACAAGCGAGCGGCGCGTGTTGACGAGCCTGGGGCCATATGCTATCATGCAGGCGGCTTGGAATGAGAGAGACGGCTGCGCCTGCACTCTGGTACCAGGCGCACACGGACAAGGAGCTTCCGGCATGGCAAAATCGCGGACCGACTTGATGGTCGATCGCCTGCGAGAGTTGCAGGCCGGGGCGCCCGATATCGCCGCCTCCGCCGTCGTCAGCGTGGACGGGCTGATCATGGCCTCGGCGCTGCCCGCCGACGTTGAGGAAGACCGGGTGTCGGCCATGTCCGCCGCCATGCTGTCGCTTGGCGACCGGATCGCGACCGAGTTGGGGCGCGGCACGCTGGAGCAGGTCTACATTCGCGGCGACGATGGCTTTGTGATCCTGATGTCCGTTGGTGAAGAGGCCGTCCTGACCGCGCTGGTACGCGACGGCGCCAAGCTGGGGCTGGTCTTTCTCGACATGAAGCGCGCGGCGAGTGACCTTGAAAAACTGGTCTAACCCCGGCCACCCACAGGGGCGGCCAAGCCCAATACGAGACACTCACGGCGGGGAGACGGTGCAGCAGCCGCATCTCCCCGTCGCTCTTTTTAACGCGGGGCGCCGGGCGGCACTGCACCGGCGAGACTGGACAGACAGGTGAGATCGTATGCCCAAGTACATCTTCTGCACAGGCGGCGTGGTCAGCTCGGTCGGCAAAGGCGTGACTGCCGCGGCCATTGGCCGGATACTGAAGGCACGCGGCCTGAAAGTCGTCATTCAGAAGCTCGACCCGTACCTCAACGTTGACCCCGGCACCATGAGTCCGTACCAGCATGGCGAGGTTTTCGTCACCGCCGACGGCGCCGAGACCGACCTCGACCTCGGCCACTACGAGCGCTTTATCGACGAGAACCTCGACCGCACCTGCAATGTGACCTCCGGCCAGATTTACGCCGAGGTGATCAGCCGCGAGCGGCGCGGCGATTACCTGGGCGGGACGATTCAGGTCATCCCGCACATCACCAACGAGATCAAGCGGCGGATCGCGCTCGTCGGCCAGAGAAGCGAGCCAGACGTGGTCATCGTAGAAGTCGGCGGCACGGTAGGCGACATTGAAGGGCAGCCCTTCATCGAGGCTATTCGCCAGCTTCGCACTGACGTCGGGCGCGATCACACGCTCTACATTCACGTTACGTACCTGCCTTATATCGGCGCGACGCACGAGCTGAAAACCAAGCCGACCCAGCACAGTGTCCGCGAATTGCGCAGTCTCGGCATCCAGCCACAGGTAATCCTGGCGCGAACCGACTACCCGGTCGCCGATGACCTGGTGCGCAAGATCGCGCTGTTCTGCGACGTGGAGGAGCGCGCTGTCATCCCGCTGGAAACGGTGGACAATATCTACAGCGTGCCGCTGATGCTCGAAGACGCCGGTCTGGGCAACTACATCGTCGAGCGTCTTGGCCTGGCCGCAGACGAGCCTGATCTCGCCAGCTGGCGCGAGCTGGTCAGCCGGATGCGGCAGGTCGATCGCCCGCTGCGGATCGCGGTCGTCGGCAAATATGTCGAGCTGCGCGACGCCTATATGAGCGTGAAAGAGGCGCTGTATCACGCCACGGTCGCGCATCACCGGGATCTCAAAGTCGAGTGGATTCATTCCGGCGATCTTGAGAAAGGCAAGGGTGCGGGGCTGCTGGATATGGTCGACGGCATCGTCGTGCCTGGCGGCTTCGGGTATCGCGGTATCGAGGGCAAGATCGACGCCGCGCAATTCGCTCGCACCCACCGGACGCCATATCTCGGCCTGTGCCTCGGCATGCAGGTCATGTGCGTCGAGTTCGCTCGCAACGTGCTGGGTCTGGACGACGCCAATAGCACCGAGTTCGACAGCGCGACCGAGCACCCTGTGATCGACCTGATGCCCGACCAGCACGACGTCGCGAACCTGGGCGGGACGATGCGCCTGGGTGTCTACCCGTGCGTGTTGCAGCCCGGCTCGCTTGCCGCCGCCGCATATGGCGCGCCGGTGGTCGACGAGCGGCACCGCCATCGATTCGAGTTCAACAACCAGTTTCGCGACCAGTTCACCGCCACGGGCGCGCGCTTCAGCGGCCTCAGCCCGGATGGGCGACTGGTCGAAATCATGGAAGTGGCCGATCACCCCTTCATGGTCGGCAGCCAGTTTCATCCAGAGTTCTTGAGCCGCCCCAACCGGCCGCACCCGCTGTTTAGCGCGTTTGTCGAGGCCGCGATCGC
The DNA here is from genome assembly GCA_035325905.1 of Aggregatilineaceae bacterium. GTDB lineage: Bacteria > Chloroflexota > Anaerolineae > Aggregatilineales > Aggregatilineaceae > DYGX01. The sequence goes on from DAOKYY010000066.1 coordinate 21,274, forward strand.
GCACGAGCGCGCCCGCGAGAGCGACGCTCCAGCCAAGTTGCCCGCGGAGCAGGAGGGCTGACCGTGTCGCTCGCCGAGTACATCCGGGCGATGCCGAAAGCCGAGCTGCACGTGCATCTCGAAGGCACGGTCCGTCCCGAGACGCTGCTGGAGCTGGCCGCGGGCAACGGCGTGTCGCTCCCGGCCTCGGACGTGGA
>DAOKYY010000067.1:0-2492 GCA_035325905.1 Aggregatilineaceae bacterium
CCACGGCTGGACATCACCGCGCTGGAGAAGCAGCAGCTTGACTTCTGGCGCGCGCGCGACATCTTCCTCCGCTCGATGGACGAGCGGAAGGACGCGCCACGCTGGGTGTTCTACGAGGGGCCGCCGACCGCCAACGGGCGCCCCGGCACGCATCACGTCCTGGCGCGCGCTTTCAAAGACATGTTCCCGCGCTATCACACCATGCGCGGCAAGTATGTTCTGCGCAAAGGCGGCTGGGACACGCACGGCCTGCCGGTCGAGATCGAGGTCGAGAAGGAGCTGGGCTTCACGACCAAGCGCGACATCGAGGAATACGGCATCGCGCGTTATAACGAAAAATGCCGCGAGAGCGTCTTCCGCTATATCCAGGAGTGGGAGCAGCTCACCGAGCGCATCGCGTTCTGGGTGGACCTCGAAAACGCTTACGTCACCTACAAGAACGAGTATATCCAGAGCGTGTGGTGGATCCTGCGCCGGTTCTGGGACGATGATCTGCTCTACGAGGGGTTCAAGGTCGTGCCCTACTGCGCGCGCTGCGGCACCCCGCTGAGCAGCCATGAAGTCGCGCAGGGCTACGAGGAAGTGGCCGATCCGAGCGTCTTCGTGCGCTTCGCGGTGCGTGACCGGCCCGGCACCTTCTTCCTGGTGTGGACCACGACCCCCTGGACGCTGCCCGGCAACGTCGCGCTGGCCGTCAACCGCCGCGAAAGCTACGTCGTGGTCGAGGGTCCGGCGGCCAGCGGCGAAGGCGCCGAGCGCCTGATTCTGGCGCGCGCCCTGATGGACAAGGCGCTGATCGACCCGGCGCAGTACACCGTCGTCGAGACGCTGCGCGGCGAGGACCTGCTTGGCTGGCATTACGAGCCGCTGTACCGCTTCCTGCCGGTCGAGCAGGACTACGCCTACGTGGTGCATGGCGACTTCGTCAGCATGGAGGACGGCTCCGGCATCGTGCATATCGCGCCAGCCTTTGGCGCGGACGACATGGACGTGGGCCGCGAGCACGGCTTGCCGCTGCTGCAAACGGTCGATCCGTCCGGCGCGTTCATCCCCGAAGTCACGCCCTGGGCGGGGATGTGGGTGAAAGACGCCGACCCGCTGATCACCAACGAGCTGAAGTCGCGCGGGCTGTTGTACAAGGTCGAGCGTTACGTCCACAATTATCCGTTCTGCTGGCGCTGCCACACGCCGCTGCTCTATTACGCGCGCTCGACGTGGTACCTGGCGACCACGCGCTATCGTGACGAGATGATCGCGCAGAACCAGACGATCAACTGGGTCCCGGCGCACATCAAGGACGGGCGCTTCGGCAACTGGCTCGAAGAGCTGCGCGACTGGGCGCTGGGCCGCGAGCGGTACTGGGGCACGCCTCTGCCGGTCTGGCGCTGCGACAACCCGGACTGCGGCCATATGCACTGCGTCGGCAGCGTGGCGGAGCTGAGCGAGCTGTCCGGCGCGGACCAGTCGAGCCTGGACCTGCACCGCCCGTATGTGGACGAAGTAACCTTCCCGTGCCCGGAGTGCGGCGGGACGATGCGCCGTGTGCCGGAGCTGATCGACGTGTGGTTCGACAGCGGCGCGATGCCGGTCGCCCAGTGGGGCTACCCGTTCCAGAACCAGGAGATGTTCAAAGACCAGTTCCCGGCGGATTACATCTGCGAGGCAGTTGACCAGACGCGCGGCTGGTTCTACAGCCAGCACGCGATCAGCACGATGCTGTTCGGCCAGACCGATTTCAAAAACGTGATCTGCCTGGGGCATATCCTCGACGACCAGGGGCGCAAGATGTCCAAGAGCCTGGGCAACATCGTCGAGCCGTGGAGCGTGCTGGACAAGTACGGGGCGGACGCCTTTCGCTGGTACATGTACACCGCCGGGCCGCCCGGCGAGCCGCGCCGCTTCTCGGTCGAGCTGGTGGGCGACGTGGTGCGCAGCTTCACCCTGACGCTGTGGAACGTTTACAGCTTCTTTGTGACCTACGCCAATCTGGACGGCTTCGACCCGGCGGCGCCGCGTGTCCCGGTCGCGCAGCGCGACCCGCTCGATCGCTGGATTCTGAGCGAGCTGCACAACCTCGTGCGCGAGGTGACGGACGCCTACGAGACCTACGACGTGCCCGGCGCGACGCGGCCCATCGAGCAATTTGTAGACCGGCTGAGCAACTGGTACCTGCGCCGCTCGCGCCGTCGCTTCTGGAAAAGCGAGAGCGACGCCGACAAGCAGGCCGCCTATCAGACGCTGTATGAGTGTCTGGTGACGGTCGCCAAGCTGCTCGCGCCGACGATGCCGTTCCTGTCCGAGGCGATGTACCGCAACCTGGCGGCGGGCGCCGACGCCAGCGCGCCGGAGAGCGTGCATCTCGCCTTCTGGCCGGAATGGGACGCGGCGCTGATCGACGCCAAGCTGATGGACGACATGCGTCTGGCGCAGAAGCTGGTCAGCCTGGGGCACGCCGCGCGCAACAGCGCCAACCTGAAAGTGCGCCAGCCGCT
>DAOKYY010000067.1:2592-5288 GCA_035325905.1 Aggregatilineaceae bacterium
CTACAGGCTCAACCCGCTGCCGCAGGCGCTCGGACGCGCGCTGAAGGGCGACTTTCCGAAGGTGCAGCGCGCCCTGCGCGAAGGCGCACCCGCCGATGTGGATCGCTGGGCCAAAACGCTGCTCGCCGGGGAGCCGATCACGGTCGAAGTGGACGGGCAGATGTACACCGTCACGCCCGATCAGGTCGAGGTGCAGCGGGAAGCCGCCGAGGGCTACGCCGTCGCCGAGGACTACGGCTACCTGGCCGCGCTGGCGACGACGCTGACCGACGATCTGATCCGCGAGGGGCTGGCGCGCGAGTTCGTGCGCCGCGTCCAGACCTTGCGCAAGGACGCCGGGTTCGAGATCAGCGACCGCATCACGATCCGCTATCAGGCCAGCGATCGACTGCGCGACGCGGTGCAGGCTCACGCCGGCGCGATCCGCGCCGAGACGCTGGCCGACGCCCTGCGCGAGGGCTTATCCGAGGACGGCGCATATAGCGACACCTTCGAGTTCGACGGCGAGCGCGTGACGATCGGCGTGCGCCGCGCCTGAGCGCAGTCCACCGATTCGACCCGCTCTCGCGAGTCGGCTACAATCGAAGCGGCGGATGCAGCGGGCACCGCGTCTAAACATTGGGCTGGACGAGGGAAGAAGTTGAGGGACGCATGGTAACGACTAAAGACGAGCTGTTCAGCGAGTTACTCGCGCTGCGGACGGAGATCAGCAGCCATCTGGCGGATATGGATGCTTCGGACGATCTGACCGAGGGGGGGACGGGGTACACCAACCACCCGGCAGACGACGGCACCGCCGTCCACGATCAGCAGATCAATCACTCGACCTACCAGGCGGCGCAGGATCGCCTGCGCGAGGTCGAAGACGCGCTGGCGCGCTACGAGGCCGGGACATACGGCATCTGCGAGAACTGCGGGCAGGAGATCGATATCGCGCGCCTGGAAGCGATTCCGTATACGCGGGTCTGTCTGCGCTGCGCCGAACAGCGCGAGTATCACGCCGGGATGGCGCAGTGAGCGACGCGGCTCCCAGCGGGTCGCTGCCCGGCACGACGGCGGCGCACTGGCTGTTTCTGATCGCGGTCGCCGGGCTGGCGATCGTCGTCGATCAGGCCACCAAGGCGTATGTCGTCGCGCACCTGGCGCGGGGCGAGTCGTGGATGCCGGTGGACGCCATCGAGCCGTACTTTCGCATCACCCACGTGCGCAACAGCGGCGCGGCCTTCGGAATCTTCCCTGGCGGCGGGCAGGTCTTCTTGATCATCGCCGCCGTGATCTCGCTGGCGATCCTGTACTTCTACCGGCAGCTTCCGAGCGGTGTGTGGCTGGTGCGGACCGCGCTCGGCCTGCAACTCGGCGGGGCGCTGGGCAACGTGATCGACCGCCTGCGGCTCGATTTCGCGGTGATCGACTTTTTCCACGTGCCGGGCTTTCCGGTGTTCAATGTGGCCGATAGCTGTATCTCGGTCGGGGTCGCGCTGCTGGCGTTCGCCATGTTGCGCGAGGAATGGCGCGGGCGCCGGGGCGCGTCTCGCACCGAGCAGGTTCGCTCCGGCTCCGAGGAGAACACGCCGGTCGCGTAGGCGCAGCGAAAAGCGGCTCTGGAGCGGCGAAAAAGCAGCCAAAAGCAGCTATAAAACAGCAAAAAGCAGCGGTGAGGAAAGTATCGCCTCGCCGCTGCTTTTGTTAGCTGCGCGTTGCTGTTCCTGGTTGTCTTTAGCTGCGTTTAGCTCGCGTCACCACGCGTAGGCTTCGGGCGCGGCGCCGCCGGGGCCGGGCCAGATCGCGTCGATCGCCTTCAGGTCGTCCTCGCTGAGCTTGATTTCCAGCGCGCGCAGGCTGCCGGTAAGCTGGTCCATCGTGCGCGGGCCGATGATCGGCGCGGTGACGGCCGGCTGGCGCAGCAGCCACGCCAGCGCCACGTCGGCGGGGTGCTCGCCGCGCCCGGCGCACCACGCTTCCCACTGCTCCAGCTGCGGACGCAGCTTCTCGATCCGCTCCGCGACCCAGCCTTCGGTGCGGCGGCCTTCCTCGGCCTTCTTCAGCGCCCCGGCGATCACGCCGCCCGCCAGTGGACTCCAGGGGATCACGCCCAGCCCATACGCTTCACACGCCGGAAGAACTTCCAGCTCGACCGTGCGCGCGGCCAGGTTGTAGAGGCTCTGCTCTGACACCAGGCCCATGAAGTGCCGCTGCCGGGCCAGCTCGTTGGCCTGGGCGATATGCCATCCGGCGAAGTTGCTGCTGCCGACGTACAGCACCTTGCCCTCGCGGACAAGCTGCTCCATCGCCTGCCAGACCTCTTCCCAGGGCGTTTCGCGGTCAATATGGTGCATCTGGTAGAGGTCGATGTAGTCGGTTTGCAGGCGCTTGAGGCTGCCTTCGCAGGCGCGCTTGATGCTCAGCGCCGAAAGCCGCGACTCGTTCGGCCAGTCGCCCATCTTGCCGTAGACCTTCGTGGCGAGAACGACTTTCTCGCGGCGGCCATCGCCCTGCGCCCACCAGCGCCCGATAATCTGCTCGGTGACGCCTTCGCCCTGCTGGCGACCGTAGACGTTGGCCGTGTCGAAGAAGTTGACGCCCAGCTCCAGGGCCTTGTCCATGATGGCGTAGGAATCGGACTCGGTCGTGTAGGGGCCGAAGTTCATCGTCCCCAGGCACAGGCGGCTGACTTTCAGCCCGGTCCGCCCAAGATG